>NZ_JAWJYL010000005.1:0-353155 GCF_046566945.1 Cobetia sp. SIMBA_158 | reverse complement strand
ATTTGGTGACCTTGTCACCACTCATCGGCAAGCGCTCACACGAATTACCTGATCAAATTTTTAAAGAGCGTCGCTGTGAAGCGAGGAGGCACATTCTACTCGGAACGCTTGAGAAGTCAAGCACTTGATGATGAGTCAGTCGACTGCCTCTAAGCATCATCAAGCGGTGAGGAGCGTTGCTCGATCACCTGTTCCGTAAGGAGTGCGACGTATTCTAGCGAATCGCCCGGGATTGTCAATCGATGAATCCGAAGCGGGCTTCAAAAACATCAAGTAAAACAATCACCTGCAAACCTCTTTCACCGCTGGCAACGCCATGCGTCCCCGGCAGCGGATGCGTACTTTACGCACGAACCGCCGCGAGGGCAAGGGCTTTTTCAAGAGATTGTCATCAGGGTGTCATGCATCTCGAACACCTCCCATCACCTTGGTGCCGATGCTCTATCGACCAGACCGAGAATCGATTGATAGCTGAGCCCGGAGTGCTCACTCAGCCCTATCTCGCAGGTGCGCGAATTGGAAACCCCGTAGTCGCAATCGGCCACTACCTCCTTCAGCCCCTTCAATGCCGAGGCATTGAGCTCCGGTGTACTGAAGCCCTTGTCGCCGGCGAAGCCGCAGCAGGTGATCTCTTCCGGCACGACGACTTCGCTGGCGCACTGCCGTGCCAGCGCCACGAACTGCTCCGCCAGCCCCATGCGGACACTGGAGCAGGTGACATGCACCGCGACTCTCTCATTGAGAGGTGTGATCGAGAGATAGGGCAATAGATAGTCGAGTACCAGCTGCACCGGCTCGACCAGAGTCAGCGACACCTCGAGATGCTCGCCCGCATAGGCCTGAGCCTGTGCCAGGCACGGACTGGTATCACAGAAGATCGGCAGCCGTCCGCCGTCGCTCGCCTCCACCAGCGCCGCTGCCAACTCGGCGGCCTTGGCATCTCCCGCCTCGAACTGCCCCTTGGACTGGAAGGCCATGCCACAGCACAGCGCCTCCACCCCTTTCGGCAGCACGACCTCGAAGCCTGCCTTGTCCATCAAGGCCAGCGCCATTTCCGTGACACTGCGCGGATCGCGATCAGCAGCAGCGACCCCGAAGACACGCGTGGCGCAGGACGGGAAGTAGACGACATGCCCATTGGGCGCTGCACTGCGCCCCAGTGGCTGCGCGAGATGCTTGAGATAATCACGCGCAGCGGCGGCCGGCATGCTGGGAGTCCATTGCTGCACCCTGTCGCCGGACATCTTGCGAGCAGTCTGGGTCAGGCGACGCATGTTGCGCGTGCCGACGGCACCATGCAGCCCATCCGCCAGCCTGAGCACGCCACGCATGCCGCTGGTGACCCGCGTGAAGTGCTCACCGGCCCAATGCGCCACCTTCACCTTGCCTGGATGATCGGCACCGGCGTTCTCCTCATGACGCAGCCCCCGGATCAGATCACCGGTATTGATACCGACCGGACACTGGGTCGCACACAGGCCATCGCCCGCACAGGTCTCCATGCCCTGATAGGCGTATTCCTTCCTGAGCACTGCCAGCTGGTCGCGCTGTGCATCATCCGGTGCCTCGAGCGCTGCCAGGCGTGCGATCTCCCGACGGATGACGATGCGCTGGCGCGGCGTCAGGCTCAGGTTCTTCGACGGGCAGACCGATTCACAGAAGCCGCACTCGATGCAGCGGTCCACCAGCGGGTCCGCCGCCGGCAATGGCTTGAGTTTTTCCAGATGCAGGCGAGGGTTGCGCGTCAGGATCACTTCCGGATTGAGCAGGTTGTCCGGATCGAAGGCCTCCTTGATACGCCACATCAGGGCATAGGCATCCTTGCCCCACTCAAGCTCTACATAAGGCGCCATGTTGCGACCGGTGCCATGCTCGGCCTTGAGCGAGCCACCATATTCCTGCCCCACCAACTGCGCGACGTCATCCATCAGCGCCTGATAGCGCGCCACCTCGCCCTCGCGCTCGAAGCCCTGCGGGAAGACGAAGTGAAGATTGCCCTCCAGCGCATGGCCAAACAGGATCGCCTGGGAGTAACCATGCCGCTGGAAGACCTCCGTCAGCGCACCGACGCCTTCCGCCAGCCGCTCGATGGGGAAGGCGACATCCTCGATGATCACGGTGGTCCCCAGGTCACGCACTGCACCGACCGCCGGAAACAGCCCCTTGCGGATCTTCCAGTACAGCGCATAACGCTGCGCATCCTGGGTGAAGGCCCACGACTCGCAGGTCTCGATGCCTTCCAGCACGCGGGCAACCTCGGCCATGCGCGCCTCCAGCTCCTGATGATGCGCGCCCCGCACATCCACCAGCAGCGCGACCGCCTCTTCCGGCAGGGTGCGCAACACGTCCGGCATGCCCGGTGCGTCCTCGACAGAGCGCAGCGCCGCGCGGTCCATCAGCTCCACCGCCGCGACCGGCGCCGTCTTCAGCAGCATGGTGGCGCGACAGGCCGCATCGATGTTCGGGTAGTACACCAGCGCCGCCGCCTTGTGCGGCTCCTCGATCACGGTGCGATAGGTAATGGAGGCGATGAAACCCAGCGTGCCTTCCGAACCGATCATCAGATGCTTGAGGATCTCGAGACCATCGGCATAGTCGACCAGCGCATTGAGGCTATAGCCGGTGGTGTTCTTGAGCCGGTACTTGTGGCGGATGCGCTCGGCCAGCTCAGGGTCGGTGCGCACACTGGCCGCCATGCGCTCCAGCTCCGCCAGCAGACCACCATGACTGGCGCGAAAGGCCTGCACGCTCTCCGGCGAGGCCGTATCCAGGCAGGTGCCATCGGCGAGAATGACGCGCAGGTCCTCGACGGTGCGATAACTGTTGTGTGCCGTGCCGCAGCACATGCCGGACGCATTGTTGGCCGCGATACCGCCGATCATGCAGCTGTTGATCGAAGCCGGGTCCGGGCCGATCTTGCGCCCGAAGGGTGCCAGCAGCTGATTGGCACGCGCCCCGATCACCCCCGGCTGCAGGCAGATGCGACTGCCCTGCTCCAGCACCTGCGCCCCTCGCCACTCACCACCCAGCTGGATGAGCACCGAATCCGTCAGCGCCTGGCCGGACAGTGACGTCCCTGCCGCACGGAAGGTCACCGGCAACTTGCGCGCCCGGCATTCGCGCAACACATGCCCCAGCTCCTGCTCGTCATGCACCCGCACCACCAGTTGCGGCACCAGCCGATAGAAGCTGGCATCCGTCCCGTAGGCCAGGGTACGCAGCGGATCATGGATCAGGCGCTCACCGGGAATGTGCTGCGCCAACGCCTCGCGCAGGGCGTCATAGGCAGCAGCACGCGCCTGGGGAGAGGCATGCCCGCCCATGGCAGGGTGAGCAGTGGAGTCAGGGGCAGCAGCGGCGGTCATGGCCAGTCTCTTTATCAGTTCAGTCAGGATGTCTTTCAGGGTATCAGTCAGCACGGATCACGCTTACGGCAGCAGCGGATCACTCAGACCCACCAGGTGGAACGCCAGCATGCCCAGCACGCCGGAGGCCAATAGATAGTAGGCGGTCGGAATCGCCGTCATGCGCAGGGTACGACCCTCACGCCCCAGCAGACCGACGGTCGCCGAGGCCGCCACGACGTTGTGGATGGCGATCATGTTGCCGGCCGCGGCCCCGACCGCCTGCAGCGCTACCATCAGCGCTCCCGACAGCCCGAGCTGGGCGGCGACATTGAACTGGAACTGGGACAGCATCATGTTGGAAACCGTATTGGAGCCGGCGATGAAGGCCCCCAGCGCGCCGATGCCCGAGGCGAACAACGGGTAGGCCTGACCGAGGCTGTCAGCCACCACGTCAGCCATCACCACCGGCATGGACGCCAGGTCGTTCAGATTGACGCCGGAGTTGATCAGAATGCGCACCATCGGAATGGTGAACACCAGCACGAAGCCGGCGCCGACCAGTGTGCGCCAGGATTCGCTGGCCGCCGCCACCAGCTGGCGAGAGGCCATGCGATGCAGCAGCAGCGTGATCAGGGCCACGAAGACCATGATGCCGCCAGGCAGATAGAGCGGCTGTATCGCGCCGGAGATACCGCTGGCACCCAGCAGGTCAGTGGCACTGAATTGCACGCTGACCAGCCAGCCCTTGAAGTCACTCGATACGCGTGAGGCGACCAGCAGCAGCGCGATCAGCCCATAGGGCAACCACGCCAGCCACAGAGGCAGCGGCTTTCTGCCCGCCGCGGCGGCCTCGACATCATCACGCTCCAGCGTCAGGTCACCCAGCCAATGCTTGGGCCACTCGGCCTCGGGCGGAAAATCCCAGCTGTCCTTCGGCAGTAGAAATCCGGCACGCGCCGCTGGCACCACGAGGATCAAGCCGACCAGAGCGCCGATCAGTGACGGGAATTCCGGGCCGAGGAAGATACCCGCCGCCACGTAGGGCAGCGTGAAGCACAGGCCGGCGAACAGCGCGAACGGCGCAATCGACAGCCCCTCGCTCCAGCTTTTCTTCGCGCCGAAGAAGCGCGTCATCATCACGGTCATGAACAGCGGCATCAGCAGGCCGACGATGCCATGCACGATGGCGACCTCCGAGGTGATCAGCTGCATGAAGGCCTCCCAGCTGGAATGGTTCGCCAGCAGCTGCTCACCGAGATTGGCCTTGTCGAGGCCCGCATTCACGCCGATCACGATCGGCGTGCCCACCGCCCCGAATGATACCGGCGTCGACTGGATCATCATGCCCACCATCACCGCCCCCAGCGCCGGGAAGCCGATGGCGACCAGCAACGGCGCCGCGATGGCCGCAGGCGTACCAAAGCCGGAAGCCCCCTCGATGAAGCTGCCGAACAGCCAGGCGATGATGATGGCCTGTACGCGACGGTCGGGACTGACGGTGGTGAAGGCGCCGCGGATCACCGCGATCGCCCCGGAATGCTTGAGCGTATTGAGCAGGAAGATGGCGCCGAAGATGATCCACAGCACCGAGACGGTCACCATCAGCCCCTGCAGCGTGGAGGCCAGAATGCGCGTCAGCGACATCTGCCATACGAAATAGCCGATGGCAGCGGTGACGAGAAAGACCAATGGCATGGCGCGACGCGCGGGCCATTGCAGACCGACGAGCAGGATGCCCGCCAGCAGGATAGGGGTGAAGGCCAGCAAGGCCAGCAGTGGCTCGGACATGACGGAAACTCCGCAGGCGAATTGTTGTGATTGTTGTCTGGCACGGCAGTGAAGGACTCGGGGGTTGGCGCACCCTTGGGTCAGGCCTTCCGATAAATTGGTCATACCAATTTACCTACTGTGCTTCGGCATAATCTAGGCGTCGCCTCGAAAGGGGTCAAACATCATGTAGTACAAGGTATCTAGACATTGGTCAAAGCAGCTTCATTGCGTAAAATTGGTCTTACCAATTATTGATAGCACTCATCTCCCACGCGAGGCGTGGTTATCACACATATTGGTAAGACCAATGTCGGCTGTGGCGTGGAATGCCCACGGGCCACACTGATCATCGGCAGCGCCGCAAGCGCCCCTCTCTTGCATGCCGCGCTCTGGCTTTCCAGCGTTCGGCGCCGCCTTTCACCTTTGCCGCAAGGACACTTCCATGCGTTACGCCCCCGTCCGCCAACCCCGTATCGCCGATGTACTTACCGAGCGCCTCGAAAGCATGATCATCGAGGGCAGCCTGAAACCCGGCGAGCGCCTGCCACCGGAGCGCACCCTGGCCGAGCAGTTCGAGGTCTCGCGCCCCTCCGTGCGGGAGGCCATCCAGAAGCTGGCCGCGCGCGGACTGCTGACTTCACGCCAGGGCGGCGGCACCTACGTCTCTGAAGAGCTGGCGCGCGCCTGGTCGGACCCGCTCAGCGCGCTGCTGGGTCGCCACGGCGAGTTCAATCTCGACCTGCTGGAATTTCGCGATGCGCTGGAGGGCATCAGCGCCTACTACGCCGCCATGCGCTCCACCCCTGCCGACAAGGCAATGCTGCGCCAGCGCTTCGAGGACCTGGAGAAGAGCTTCGAGGGACGTGACCCGGAGCGCGAGGCCGGTGCCGATGCCGCCTTCCACCTCGCCATCGCCGAGGCCGCGCACAACGTGGTGCTGCTGCACTCGATGCGCAGCCTGTTCCAGTTGCTGGAGAAGAGCATCGTGGCCAACCTGCGCCACCTGTTCGAGAAGCCGGAATCACGCCCGCGCCTGATCCAGCAGCACCGCAGCCTGTTCGAGGCGATCATGGAAGGCCGCGCCGAAGATGCGCGCAACGCCGCCCATGAGCATCTGGTATTCGTCGAGGATTCACTGCTGGAACTGGAACGCGCCGAGACTCGTGCCCAGCGCGCCTTGCGCCGTGCCCAGGCGGCGCCGGATGGCTCATGACGCTCAGTCATGACGCTCTGGCTGAATATGGAGTTCCGGATATGCAGTGCTTGAGATGAGGGCCTGAACATGAAGGCTTGCCGATGAAGGACACGCGCCTGCCCCAGCTGTGGCGTCTCGTACTGGCGGTCGTGCTACCGCTGGGGCTGATGCTGTGCGTGTGGCAGGCGGTCTCGATGGCGCGCAGCCAGGGTCTGGAGCGCCTGGGGCATGAGGCAGACAACGAACTGCGTCTGACCGCCGCCAGCCTGCGCGGCCAGCTGAATCGCCACGCCTATCTGCCCAGACTGGTGGCAGAGAATGACCAGCTGCGCGACTTTCTCGATCACCCAGAAGACCCCAGCGCGGAAGTGGCACTCAATCAGCGCCTGGACCGCATGCGTGAACTGGCCGGCATCTCGGACCTCTATCTGGTCGATGACACCGGCACGACCATCGCCGCCAGCAACTGGCGCTCCGCCAACACCTTCATCGGTCAGAACTACCGCTTCCGCCCCTACTGGCAAGACGCCATCAATGGCGGCGAGGGGCGCTTCTACGGGCTGGGCACCAGCTCCGGTGAGCGCGGTTACTTCTTCAGCGCTGCCGTCACCAGCCCGCAGGGACGACGTGGCGTGGCCGTGGTCAAGGTGCAGATAGAGGCGCTGGAGGCGGCGTGGCTCGACCAGAATGCTGACATCATGGTCACTGATCCGCATGGCGTGATCTTCATCGCCAGCCAGGCGCAGCGGGTACTGCGCACGCTGGAGCCACTCAGCGAGGAGACACGCAACCGGCTGCTCGACACCCAGCGCTATGCCAATCAGCGCCTGCGCCCGCTGCGCCTGCATCACCGCGAGGCGCTACCGGAGCTGCTGGGCTCGCCCTTTGAGTCACGCCGAGACACGACCTCCATCGAGCTGTTGCAGCTGACACCGGGGGATCTCTGGCAGCACGCCTGGTTGAGCCTGTCCCAGCCACTACCGGACATCGGCTGGCGCCTGCATGTGCTCAAGCCACTGGCACCGCTGCGCAGCGGTATCTGGCAAGCGGCCGGGCTCGCGGCCGGTGGTTATGCCTTGCTGTGTCTGCTGGCAGGGCTGGGCTGGCAGCGACTGCGCATCCTGCGTGAGCGTCGCCTGTTCGCCGAGCGCGAGCGCCAGAATCTCGCCAGCAGCCAGCAACGGGTGCGGGGCATCATCGACCGCACTCAGGCTGGCCTGTGCATCCTCGATGAGCGGGTCCGGCTGGTGTATCTCAATCCGACGGCCATCGCGCTGTTCGGCTCGCCCTTGAGTGCCGATGCCTCACCGGAAGACTCATCCCGCCAGCCCAGCGCCCGTGAAGGGCGTGATCTGCGCGAGCTGTTCCTGCCGGCCGAGCGCCACCTGCTGGACCGCCTGACCCTGGCCCGCTCCGTCGGCCCACTGGAAGTGCATGGCCTGCGCGAGGGTGTCGCGGTGCCACTGGAGCTTTCCTGCTCGCCGCTGCCCAGCCCCAATGGCCCGCGCTGGCTGGTCACGGTCTTCGATGTCAGCGAACGCCGTGCCCAGGCCGAACAACTCGCCCAGGCACGCGATGCCTTCGAGCAACGTGTGGTCGAGCGTACCCGCGACCTCGCCGCCAGCAACACGCGCCTGAGCGCCGAAGTCGAGGAGCGCACCCGCGCCGAACGCGAGCTGCGCGAGACGCGCGATGAATTGATCCAGACCGCCAAGCTGGCGGTGCTGGGGGAACTGGCCGCCGGCATCAATCATGAGCTCAATCAGCCATTGGCCGCCATCCGCGCCTATGCCGAGAACGCGACCGCCTTCCTCGCCCGCGCCCAGACCTCCCAGGTCGAGAGCAATCTGCGCCAGATCACCGAGCTGACCCAGCGCATGGGCGAGATAAGCGCGCAGCTGCGTCAGTTCTCACGCAAGAGCGGTGATCGCCTGGAGGCCATCGACCTCACCACCAGCCTCGACTACGCCCTGCGCCTGCTGCATGCACGCTGCGAGGCACTCGGCGTGACCCTCATTCGCGAAGCGAGTCCAAAGCTTGACCGGGTGCGCGCCGAGCCGGTACGCCTGGAGCAGGTGTTGGTCAACCTGCTCGGCAATGCGCTGGATGCGCTTGCCGACATGCCCCCCGAGCGCACGGAGCCCCCCAGCATCCAGCTCAACCTGCATGAGCAAGCGGGCAGCGCCGGCAATCAGATCGTGCTGGAAGTCCACGACAACGGCCCCGGCCTCGAGCCATCGCAACTGGTACGCGTGTTCGAACCCTTCTATACCCAGCGTGCCGACGGCCAGGGACTCGGGCTGGGGTTATCGATCAGCGCGCGTATCGTCGCCGACCTCGGCGGCACCCTCGAGGCGTATCCCTCGCCGCTGGGTGGCGCACTGTTCCGGCTGACGCTGCCGGCACTCTCGATGCACTCACTGGCGATGCCCTCACATCAGCCGTCGCCCTCACAAACCCCGATGCCCTCACAAACCCCGATGCCACCCACCGCCAACCATTCACAGGAGCCGTCATGAGCGACGTCACGAATACCGACATGCAGGTGCTGGTGGTGGATGACGAACCGCACCTGCGCGACAGCCTGAGCCAGAGTCTGATGCTGGCCGATTACCGCACTCGCCCGCTGGCCAGTGCCGAGCAGGCACTGGCGATCCTGCGCGCCGAAGCGCCCTTCGAGGGTGTGGTGGTCACGGACATTCGCATGCCGGGCATGGATGGCCTGAGCCTGCTGCACGCGGCGCATGCCGTGGATGACGAGCTGCCGGTGATCGTGATGACGGGGCATGGCGACATCGATACCGCCGTCGCGGCCATGCAGGCCGGTGCCTGGGATTTCATCGAGAAGCCCTTCGATCGCGAGCGCATGCTCGATGGCGTGCGGCGTGCGGTGGCCGCCCGCCGGCTAGCGCTGGAGAACCGCTCGCTGCGCGAACAGCTGGATACCCAGCGCAACAGCGCCGGCCCCAGGCTGGTGGGCAGCAGTGACATCATGCAGCGCCTGGATGCTCAGGTATCACGCCTGGCGGCGGTCGATGCCGACACCCTGCTGTATGGCGAGACCGGCGCCGGCAAGGACCGTGTCGCCCGCTGTCTGCACGAACGCAGCGCCCGCGCCAGCAAGCCCTTCGTGGCGCTCAACTGTGGCGGCATGCCGGAGACATTGATCGAGTCGGAACTGTTCGGCCATGAGAAAGGTGCCTTCACCGGTGCCAGCGAGCGCCGCATCGGCAAGCTGGAACACGCCGACGGCGGCACCCTGTTTCTCGATGAGATCGAATCGATGCCGATGTCGTTGCAGATCAAGCTGTTGCGGGTGCTGCAGGAGCGCAGCATCGAGCGGCTCGGCAGCAATACGCCACGCCCCATCGACATCCGCGTCATCGCCGCCACCAAGCGGGATCTGCGTGAAGCGGCCAGCGCCGGCGAGTTTCGCGAAGACCTCTACTACCGCCTGAACGTGGTCACGCTGTATCTGCCGCCACTGCGCGAGCATGCCGAGGACATCCTGCAGCTGTTTCGGCACTTCGCGATTCTGGCCAGTGAACGCACCAGTCTGGAAGTCCCGCCGCTGGATGCCACCACCCTGCAGGCACTGCTGGCGCATGACTGGCCGGGCAACGTGCGTGAACTGAGAAACTGTGCGGAACGCCATGTGCTGCTGGGCGGGCTGGAAGGCAACATCGGCGACAGCATGGCGGAAGGGCGACCGCTCACTGCGGACACGAGTGGCCCGGCCGTGAACAGCACGGAAGCCGCAAGAGAGGCGGACAGAGTAGACATCACCGCCGGCACGGGCGAGCGGCATGCTTCAGGCGCACCGGGGGAATCAGGCGAGCTGGGGGAACTGGAGCACAACGTGAAGGCAGCCACGCAGGCGCAATCGCTGCCGCAGCGCATGGAGGCGTTCGAGGCCGCGCTGATTCGCGAAGCCCTGGCGGCCAGCAAAGGTCAGGTGGTGATGGCCTGCGAACGACTGGGACTGCCGCGCAAGACACTCTACGACAAGCTCAAGAAGCACGGCCTGAGTGCCGAGCCCTATCGTGCCTGATGCATCACAACCAATCACAACAGCAACTGAGATTCGCGCCGGCCTTCAGCCAGACGGCATCAGACGCCGGCCATCAACCGCGACAGACCCGCCCCGAACACGGACAGCGGCCCCTGCAGATGCATGATGTCCACCAGCACCGACAATGGTGGCAGCCAGGGCGTCATGGCGGCGATCACCGCCACCATCGCCAGCGAGTTGCCCGGCTCACGATAATCGAACAGCTTGAAGGCGGTGCCGAAGCTGCGTTTCAGGCGTGCGCCGACCATGTCGACGCTGTACATCTCATCGAGCAGCAGGTGAATCATGGCGCCGAACAACAGGGCCGCGCCCTGCCACCAGGCCTGCTCTTCACTCTGGCCCAGCACATGCAGGCTGGCGGCCGTCACGCCCAGCGAGCACAGCAGTGACGCCAGCAGCGAGTGCCAGATACCGCGATGGACGGTGAAGCGCTTGAAGATGGCGCTGGCCACATAGCGCACGCCCAGATAGGTGGCGCCGCCCGCCATCATCAGCGGCCCCGCCAGCAGACGGTCCTGCAGCAACAGCACGCAGGCCATGGTCGCCAGTACCGCAAACAGCGTGAACAGGATACGGATGGCACGCGAGTTGTCGGAGTCGATATCCGGCAGGATACCGCCGAAGGTGGTCAGGCTCGCCAGCGGAACCCCCTCCGCCAACGACCACAGGCCGCCCTGCCAGCCCGCCGCCGCGACGATGCCGCCGGCAAAGGCCGCTACGGTGATATGGGTACGAAAATTGGCCATGAAATACGGGTCGCGAGCCCTCGACGATGTCACTGGACCAGACGCCACACGCAGGCACTGGATATACGTCCAGATTATGACGCAAGCATTTCATGAAAAACAATGGCTTGTCCTGGTTTGTGCGCGCCACTGCCACATCTGCCTTCTTAAGCTCGTGGAAAAACCGATCCTGGCTTGTGGAAAATCCGCCCCTGGCTTGCGGCAAATCCGGCCCTGAAACGAGCACTCCCCCGCCGGCCTGAGCCAACGGGGGAGTGATCATTGCTACGTCTGCCGCTCTGTGCGAGGGAGATTCAGTCGACGTAGTCTTCGGCCAGATGCTGATCCTTCAGCTTGACGTAGTTCACCGCCGAATAGGTGAAGAACTCACGCTCACTGTCCTTGATCGGGCGCAGTGCCTTGGCCGGGTTGCCGGCATACACATGCCCGCCCTCGAGGCGCTTGCCCGGCGGCACCAGCGCACCCGCCGCGATGATGACTTCATCTTCCACCACCACGCCGTCCATCACGATGGCGCCCATGCCGACCAGCACGCGGTCGTGAATGGTGCAGCCATGCAACACGGCCTTGTGACCGATGGTGACGTCATCGCCGATTTCCAGCGGGTAGCCGCCCGGATTGAAGTCACTGGCGTGGGTGATATGCAGTACCGCGCCATCCTGCACGCTGGTACGCGCACCGATACGGATACGGTGCATGTCGCCGCGAATCACCGCCAGCGGCCATACTGAGCTGTCATCCCCGAGGGCGACATCACCCAGCACCACACTGGCCGGATCGACGAAAACCCGCTCGCCCAGTCGCGGCGTCAGGCCCTTGAAGGATCTAATGCTCATGCCTTACCTCCTGAATTAGGCAACCAGCCTACTGCGCCAAACACCGGGATGCCAATAGCGCAACGGCCTGACTCGCGTTGCGATGTTTTCGACACCCCGTCCCGACGCCCCGCTTGCAGGCTCGCCATGCCCCACGCATCGCGCCACGCCGTGCGCTGACTCAACGCCAGATTCACGCACCGATTGCGCAAGCGCGCTTACTTGAAGAAGCTCCAGCCCAGCACGACGACGACCAGCGGAATCGAGATCCAGCGCAGCACCCAGCGCCAGGTACGGAAGAAGCCACGCGAGGTGCCGAGGCCTGCCAGCGCACGATTCTGCGGCATCACCCAGGCCGCGAAGATGGCGATCAGCAGCCCGCCGATCGGCAGGAAGAAGTCCGGCGGAATCGTCGTCACCGCATCGAAGACATTCATCCCGCCCAGCACGTGCACGTCCTTGAGGCTCGAGAAGGACAGCACCGACAACAGCCCCATCGCCCACACCGAGACACCGACTGCCAGTGCCGCGTGGCGACGCTTGAGCCCCCAGCCCTCCAGCACCTCGACGATGGGCTCGGCGATGTTGATCGAGCTGGTCCAGGTTGCCAGCAGCAACAGCAGGAAGAACAGCGCCAGCAGCACGCTACCGCCCGGCAGATTGGCGAAGGCGATCGGCAGGCTGACGAACATCAGGCCAGGGCCGGAGGCCGGGTCCATGCCCTGGCTGAAGACCGCCGCGAAGATGGCGATACCCGCCAGCAGCGCCACACCGATATCCAGTGCCGCCACGGCGATCGCGGCCGTCGGCAGACTCTGGCGCTCCGGCATGTAGGCGCCGTAGGCCATCAGGGCACAGGCGCCGACCGCCAGAGTGAAGAAGGCATGCCCCATGGCATTGAGCATCACATCCAGCGTGATGGCGCTCGGGTTGGGCATGAACAGCCAGCTCAGTGCGGGGCCGAAGCCGGGCGTGCTGATGCTGTAACCGGCCAGCGCCAGCAACAGCACGTAGAGCAGCGGCATCATCAGGTTGTTGAGGCGCTCGAGCCCGGAAGAGATGCCGGCGGCCACCACACTCATCGTCATCAGCATGAAGACGGTGTGGTTGAAGGTCATCGTGACCGGGTCTTCCAGGAAGGCACCGAAGGAAGCGCCGATCTCCGGCGGGCTCATGCCGCTGAAGTCACCCTTCAGCGAATCGACCAGATACTCGATCGACCAGCCCGACACCACCGAATAGAACGACAGGATGAAGAACATGGTGATGGCGCCGAACAGCCCCAGCCAGCGCCAGTGCGGGGTGCGTCCACCGCTGACGGCCAGATGGGCCAGCGCCTGCATCGGCCCACGACGTCCGGCGCGCCCGATCATGATCTCGGCCATCATCACCGGCAGGCCCAGCAACAGCACGAAACCGATATACAGCAGCAGAAACGCGGAACCGCCGTTCTCGCCGGTCATGTAGGGGAAGCGCCAGATATTGCCCAGCCCTACGGCGGCGCCGGTCACGGCCAGAATGAAGGCTCGGCGACTGCCCCAGCGTTCGGTGGTTTCGCTCATGTCTGCTCTCGTGGTCTCGGTACGGGGGAAGGATACGGGCCCCACTCAGGGGCCAAGGCCAGCAAGATAGCAGCCGTACCGGCCTCGGCCAATGCGACATGCGCGTGGCAACGCCCGCCTATCGAGGCGATAGATTGAATAACACGCGCCGAGGCCTCACATTCTAGGTATCCCCGCGGCAGCGGTGACGCCGTTTTCACGGCGCAATCGATGCGCAAGTTCTCCTTTACCGCTCACCGCTGCCGCCCACCCGAATGACGCGAGGTACATGATGTCGATCAATCCCCTGCTGGAACGCAACACCCTGCCCCCCTTCGACACCCTCAAGGCCGAGCATGTCGAGGACGCGATCAGCGAGCTGCTGGAGCACAACCAGCAGGAGATCGAACGCCTGATCGAGGCCACCCGCGATGACACGCGCTGGGACAACTTCGCCGCGCCGCTGGAAGCGCTGGGCGATCGCCTGAGCCAGGCCTGGTCGCCGGTCTCGCACCTCAACTCGACCATGAACTCGCCCAAGCTGCGTGAAGCCTATCAGGCCTGTCTCGCCAAGCTGTCGGCCTACTCCACCTGGGTGGGTCAGAACAGCGACCTGGCCGCGGCCTATCAGCGCCTCGCGGACAGCGATGAGTTCGCAAGCCTCGATGAAGCCCAGCAGAAGGCGATCACCAACAGCCTGCGCGACTTCCGCCTCGCCGGTGTCGACCTGCCGCAAGACAAGAAGCAGCGTTACGGCGAGATCCAGGCGCGCCTGTCCGAGCTCTCCAACACCTTCTCCAACCATGTGCTGGATGCCACCCAGGCCTGGCACAAGGATGTCGGTGAAGAGGCACTGGCGGGCGTACCGGAAAGCGGCCTTGAAGCGCTCAAGGCCAATGCCGAAGCCAAGGGCCTGGAAGGCTATCGCATCACCCTGGACTTCCCGAGCTTCTTCCCGGTGCTCAGCTATGCCGACAACCGCGAGCTGCGCGAGGAGGTCTACACCGCCTTCGTCACGCGCGCCTCGGAGAAGGGCCCCAACGCCGGTGAGTTCGACAATGGTCCGGTGATCGAGGAGATTCTGGCCCTGCGTCAGGAGCTGGCCGCGCTGATCGGCTTCGACGACTACGCCTCGCTGTCGCTGGCGACCAAGATGGCCGACTCGCCGGCGCAGGTCATCGCCTTCCTGGATGACCTCGCCACCCGCGCCGTGCCGCAGGCGCGTGAAGAGTTCAACGAGCTGGCGGCCTACGCCACCGAGAGCCTCGGCATCGACGACCTGCAACCGTGGGATGTCGGCTATGCCAGCGAGAAGCTGCGCGAGTCGCGCTACGCGATCAATCAGGAGCAGCTGCGCCCCTACTTCCCGGCGCCGCAGGCCATCGACGGGCTGTTCGAGGTCGTCAACCGCCTCTACGGCATCACCTTCAAGCAGCGCGAGGTGCCGGTCTGGCACGAGGACGTCAGCTACTACGAGGTGATCGAGAATGACACCCCGATCGCCGGCTTCTATCTCGATCTCTACGCACGTGAAGGCAAGCGAGGCGGTGCCTGGATGGATGAGTGCCGCGTCCGTCGTCGCCGCGAGGATGGCAGCCTGCAGTTGCCGGTCGCCTACCTGACCTGCAACTTCACCCGCCCGGTGGGCGATCGCTCGGCGCTGCTGACCCACGATGAAGTGGTCACGCTGTTCCACGAGTTCGGTCACGGCCTGCATCACATGCTGACCCGTCAGGAAGTCGCCGAAGTCTCCGGTATCAATGGCGTGGCCTGGGACGCCGTCGAGCTGCCCAGCCAGTTCATGGAGAACTTCTGCTACGAGCGTGAAGGGCTGGATCTGATCGCACGTCACGTCGACACCGGCGAGCGTCTGCCCGATGACATGCTCGAGCGCCTGCAGGCAGCCCGCAATTTCCAGGCGGCGATGACCATGGTCCGCCAGCTGGAGTTCTCGCTGTTCGACTTCCGCCTGCATCATGAGCTCGACAAGCCGTCGGCCAGCGATGTCCAGGCACTGCTCGACGAGGTGCGCAGCAAGGTCGCCGTGGTGCCGGCGGTCGAGTTCAATCGCTTCCAGAATGGCTTCAGCCATATCTTCGCCGGCGGTTACGCCGCGGGTTACTACAGCTACAAGTGGGCCGAAGTGCTGTCGGCAGACGCCTTCAGCGCCTTCGAGGAAAGCGCGGTCTTCGATACCGCCACCGGCCAGCGCTTCCGTGACGAGGTACTGGCACGCGGTGGCTCGCGTGACGCCGCCGAGCTGTTCCGCGCCTTCCGTGGCCGTGACCCGCAGGTCGATGCCCTGCTGCGTCACTCCGGCATCGGTGCCCAGGCGGCCTGATCTCGCCCCATCTCGTGATGGCGCAAGCCTGACCACGAGCTGCTGAGCTTTCGCCGCGGATCGTATGCCACGAACCATGCGCCCCTGACCTTTACCGGTCGGGGGCGTATCATATGGCGCATCATCCGCCCGAGGCGGGATTGCCAGACCTACCCTGACCCTGACTGGAGGCACCATGTCTACCATCAAGCGCTTCATCGCCGGTGCCGTCTGCCCGCGCTGCGGAGCAATGGACCGCCTGCGCACCTGGGAGCAGAACGAGACCCGCTACCGTGACTGCGTGTCCTGCGACTTCTTCGAACAGCAAGCCATCGAGGAACCGCCGACCCTCGCCGAGATTTCCACGCGCGTGAGCGACCCTCGCGAGACGCCGGCGAGCGATGAGGTTCAGCCGGTGCGCATTCTGGATCCCGGCAAGCTGCACTGACATCTGCTGTAGCGCTGCGACATGAAAAAGCCCCGCCAATTGGCGGGGCTTTTTCATGTCATCTCGGCAGGATGATCAATTGATCACAGATCATTTATCACAGGTCAGTCGACCACACCGCAGGCGACGCGCGAGCCGCCACCGCCCAGCTTGGGCGTATCGGTATAGTTGTCACCGCCGGAGTGGATCATCAGCGCATGGCCGCTGAGATCGCTTTCCTTGAGGCGCGGTGCCAGCACCGGCAGCGCGATCTTGCCATCGGCATCGACGCTCAGCGCCGGAAGGTCACCGAGGTGGCCATCACCGTAGGGGCCTTGGTGGGTGCCGGTCTCTTCTGGATCGAAGTGGCTACCTGCCGCGGCGGCGGCGACGGTCTCGCCATCCTTCTCGGCCGGTTCGCAGCTGGCATTGGCATGCAGGTGGAAGCCGTGGATGCCGCTCTCGAGCCCCTCGATCTTCGGCGTCAGCAGCAGACCATCATCGGTATCCTCGGCCATGACACTGCCGACGGTCTCACCGACGCCATCACTGCTGACGCGATGCATTTCCACCTCGGTGGCGGCCTGGGCGACACCGCCGAACAACCAGGCGCCGAGCGCCACCATCGCGGCGGTCTTGAGGGGCTTTCTGGACGAGGTCGTAAAGGATGCCGTGTGCTGTGTCTCGTGATTCATGAGCAATCTCTCCATCACTGAGGCCGGCGTCACTGCCGACGCCTTGAGTGGCTTGCGGGCCGCTGTCACTAGCGGCTACCCGTCAGACCTCAGGGCGAGCGACGTCACATTCAATGGCGCTCTTCCAATTACTTGCCGTGCACGCCCGGCGCGCGTGACTCAACGAGAAGAGATCCCCAGATTTTCCAGCACCTTGAGACACGGTTCGGCCTGATTGAGGGTATAGAAGTGCAGGCCCGGCGCGCCGCCATCCAGCAGACGCTGACTCATGCGCGAGATCACCTCGGTGCCGAAGGCCTGAAGGCTCTCGCTGTCATCGCCATAGCTCTCGAGCTGCCGGCGGAGCCAGCGCGGGATGTCCGCCCCGCAGGAATCGGAGAAACGCGCCAGCCGGGTGTAGTTGGTGATCGGCATGATC
This sequence comes from Cobetia sp. SIMBA_158, assembly GCF_046566945.1. Lineage (NCBI taxonomy): Bacteria > Pseudomonadati > Pseudomonadota > Gammaproteobacteria > Oceanospirillales > Halomonadaceae > Cobetia > Cobetia sp. SIMBA_158. The sequence continues at coordinate 335,809 of NZ_JAWJYL010000005.1, read as the reverse complement.
CCCGGGATGATCGGCTGCTGAATACCGGCGGCACGCGCGCGCTCCACGAAGTGGAAGTAGGCATCGGCATTGAAGAAGTACTGGGTGATGGCGATATCGGCGCCGGCCTGCATCTTGCGCGCGAAGTTCTCGAGATCGCTGTGGTAGTTGTCGGCCTGCGGATGGCACTCCGGATAGGCCGCCACCGCGATCTCGAAGTGATCGCCGGTCTCCTCGCGCACGAACTCGACCAGCTCGTTGGCGTAACGCAGCTCGCTGCGCGAGCCCATTCCGGAGGGCAGGTCCCCGCGCAACGCCACCAGGCGCTTGACGCCCTGCTCGCGGTATTGCGCCAGGATCTCGCGCAGCTCGCCGCGGTCGCTGCCGACACACGACAGGTGCGGCGCAGTGCAGATGCCGCTGGCGCTGACCGACTGCACGGTGTTGAAGGTGCGCTCACGCGTGGAGCCACCCGCGCCATAGGTGACGGAGAAGAACTCCGGCTCCAGCGCCGCCAGCTGATCGCTAACCCCCTTGAGCTTTTCACGCCCGGCCTCGGTATTCGGCGGGAAGAATTCGAAGCTGATCCCTGACGGATGTTCGCTTGCACTCATGGGGCGGCCCTCGTGGTCGTCGTGTCCGGCATTGATGTCGTTATCGCCGCACACTTCGCGGTGCGCGTGCAGCAATACACGTCCGGCGCGTCACGCCACCGCCCCTGTACTGCATGTCGAGCATTCTGACCGCCGCCGCCGACCCCGGCCAATGAAAGGTTTTCGCCTCAACTTCAATACCATTCATATAAGAAAGTGCGTGTTTATAACCATTGCTGACAGTGGCGTCCTGCCCCTTAGTCCTGTCCCTCAGTCCTGCCCCTCACCAGCCGCGCAACCACGCGATCCGCAGCCGAATAAGGAAAGACGCAATGCGCGACATTCATGGGATGACGCTGACAGGGGCCACACGGCATGATGAGCCAAAAGGACAATGACGCTTCACAAGGAACCGTGATGGACCACATCGATCTGCAGCAACCGCTCTGGATGCTGATCACCTTCGTCGCCCTCGGCGCCCTCTGTGCACGCCGCCTCGCGATCGACCCGCGCCCCATCGCCACCTTGCTGATCTACGTGATCGCGCCGCTGACCTTCTTCCGCGGGCTGGTGCTCGGCGAACCATCGCTGAGTGATCTGGGCCTGACACTGGGACTGTTCTCGCTGGCCAGCAGCATCTGCCTGCTGGTGCGCCCGCTGGCCGCGAAGTTCTTCCCGCCGCAGGAGGCCGCCCTGCTCGCCTTCTCCTCGGGCACCGGCAATACCGGCTACTTCGGCCTGCCGGTCGCGATGCTGTTGCTGCCGCCGGAAGGCGTGACCCAGTACCTGTTCTGCCTGCTCGGCATCACGCTGTATGAGTTCACGCTGGGCTTCTACGTCAGTGCGCGCGGGCAGTTCTCGATGCGCCAGAGTCTGGTCAAGATCGTGCGTCTGCCGCTGATCTACGCCTTTCTGGCCGCCCTGCTGGTGGGGACGCTGGGGCTCGAGGTACCGGGGGCGGTGATGGAGGGACTCGACTACTTCAAGTACAGCTACACGGTGCTGGGCATGATGATCATCGGCATGACGCTGGGCGGTGTCAGCCTGCGCGAGATCGACCCGCGCTTCATTCTGGCGGCAACCGGCCTGCGCTTCGTGATGTGGCCACTGCTGAGTCTGGGCAGCGTGATGCTGCTGGGCAGCCTGTTCGCCCTCGACCCGGTGCTGGCGCAGGTGTTGCTGCTGCTGGGCGTGGTGCCGATGGCCGCCAATGTGGTCGTGCTGGCCATCGAGCTGAATATCCAGCCGGCCAAGGGCGCGATCGCGGTGATGCTGACCACCCTGGCGGCGCCGCTGATCATCCCGCTGTATCTGTCATGGATGCTGGCGATCAGCGGCCTGGGGTGAGGCTCAGGCGCCAGCCATCTCGGGCGTGACGGCGTCGGGCGTCGCGGCCGGCGCCGGACGCGGCATCAGATGGCGCGGCGCCGTCTCGAGGATCTGACCCTGCCAGTCGATCAGGTGCAGCGCGCCTTCGGCATCTTCCGCCAGCGCGGTGCAGTGCTCGACCCAGTCGCCGTCGTTGCAGTAGAGCACGCCTTCCTCGACCCGGAAGCCCGCCTGGTGGATATGCCCCCCGACATAGCCATCCAGCCCTTCGAGACGCGCCTGGCGCATGGCGGCTTCCTCGAACTGGGCCACATAGCGCTGGGCGGTGCCGCTACGACGCTTGAGCGCGCTGGCCAGCGACCAGTACGGCAGCCCGAACATGCCACGCGCGCGGTTGCACCAGCGATTGAGCGACAGGATGAAGCCGTGCATGCCATCGCCCAGCTTGAGCAGCCACGGCGCGATGCGCACATGGGTGTCGAATTCGTCGCCGTGGGAGACCAGCAGGCGGCGACCGCTGCCGGTGGTATGGATCGCGCGCCGCTCGATGCTCACGTTGTGCAGCTTCAGGCCGCACAGGCGACGGAAGGCGGCATCATGATTGCCGGGAATGTAGATGACCTCGCAGCCACTGCGCGCCAGACGCAGCACCCGTGCCACCAGCGCCTGCTGGTCCTTGTCGAGCACCGCACGCTTGCGCATCGCCAGCAGGTCGACGATATCGCCGACCAGATACAGGCGTTCGGGGCGCACACGACGCAGCAGCTTCGCAAGCAGCGCCGCCTGGCAGTCCGGGGTCCCCAGGTGCACATCGGAGATGAACAGCGTGCGAACCTGACCGAGAGCGTCGGGAGCAGGCGGCATTTCAGCACGGGGAGCCGATTGCGGAGCGGTCATGTCAGTCACCTCTGGGTTGCCAGGCGGAATCGACAGGCGAGGCCCAGATGGCCCCTGTCGTTGCCCAGCAAGACTGAGGGGAGGCGATGACATACCCGTAACAGCGACATGAAAAAGCGATGACAGCCATTGCCATCAATCACTTGCAGCATGAAAGAAGGGAAGATCGCGGGCTTTTTTACGCCTGAGGGTCGTTGGCGCCCGCCATGGTCCGCCGCCGAGCGCGCTTCTGACGATACATGCGGTCATCCGCGATATGGATCAGATCATCGACATCCACATCGCCCTGCAATACCGGGTCGTGGGTGACGCGCCCGATGCTGACCTCGACCGGGAAGGGAATTTGCTGCTCCAGGCGTTGCTCCTGAAGATGGCGCATCAGCTGGGTCGTCGCCTGCTGGCTGGCCATATCACAGGCACCGGGCATCACGACCAGGAATTCATCGCCGCCCAGGCGGCATGCCAGCCCGTCTTCACCGGCCGCCTGGGCGACACTCCGGGCCACCAGCTGGATCAGGCGATCCCCCTCGGCGTGCCCGAAGCTGTCGTTGACGTGCTTCAGGCGATCGACATCCACGAACAGGATCGACATGCATTGCCGAGTGCTCGTGCTCTCGGCCAGCATCCGCTCGAGAAAATCAAAGCCGAAACGGCGATTGGGCAGCCCCGTCAGCAGATCATGATTGGCGCGATATTCCAGCTCGTTCTGCTGGGTGAGCAACCGCTGATTCATGTCGTGCAATTCGAGATTGCGCGCCTCCAGCGTGCGCTGCAGCCGGATGGTGCGATGGAAGGTCGAGGCTCGGGCGTGCGCCAGTGCCGGCGCAATGAAGAGGGTTCCCAGGATGTAGGCACCGCCAGCGCCGGCCAATGTCGTCAACGACAAGGGACTCAGCCACACATAGATGGGCACATAACACAGTATCAGCGGCAGGCTGCTGGCCAGCTGGTAGCGCCAGCCCCACACCAGCCAGGCGGGCATGGCGATCAGCATGCAGGTCGAGAAACTCAGGTTCCACAACGTCAGTGTCAGCGCATCCGGAATCAGCGCGGCACCGAAGCAGAAGAACAGGTTGGCGGGTATCGCACCGGCCAGCAGGATTCTATCCGCGTACGCATCGCCGCGGCGCAGCTGGAGGATGCATAGCAGGCAGCAGAGGAAGATGATCAGCCGCCCCACCCACAACGCCTGCCAGGCAGACGGCACCTGGAAATAGTCAAACAGCAGGAAGCAGGCGAAGCACGCCATGGCGAACATGATGAAGGTATTGTTGATTCGCGTGCGATAGTGCTGCGCTTCGATATCCGAACCGTCCCTGCCCGGCAATATCAGATGTTCATGAAGCGGCATGTTCCATCCTCGACACTCGGTAGCATCAACCAATGTTACACCGCGCGCAGAGCACACCTCACTGGAATAAAGAGTTGATCAGTAAACGCAAGATTACCGTCTGCCTGATAGAACAATGTGCTGCGTCATCAGGCCGGCCAGGCGAAGCAAGGGCAAAGAGGTGTCGGCAACAAGAATGTGCCGGCAACACGAACGAAAGCGCCCTGCTGTCGTCATCCATCTCGGTGGCGACAGCAGGGCGCTGAAGGTAAAGCCAAGGCAATACCAGGTCACGGCCAGGTCATGGCCTGAGCGTCATGACATCTTCTGGCGTACCCCAGCCGGCACATAGATGCGTGCAGAGGCGGCATCTCCCAGCCAGTACCCCGAGAAGATGCCATACAGCCCTGCCGCCATCAGCCCGCCGATGAACAGCGTGAAGTGGGTGATGTCGCCCAGCGGCAGGAAGCTGATGATCAGCGTCACCGCCGAGGAGACCAGCAGCGCCTTGACCGCCGCGACGTTGACGCCCTTCTCGAAGAAGTACTCGCCTTCCGCGCTGTCGGTAAACAGCGCCTTGGTGTTGATGCCGCCCTTGTTGACCAGATAGTGGTCAAACAGGATCACGCCATACACCGGGCCGATGGCCGCGGCGAGGATGCCCACGGTGTACTGGATGATCTCCGGGTTGTTGAACAGATTCCACGGCGTGATGAAGATGGAGCCGACGGCGGCGAGCATGCCGCCCATGCGCCAGCTGATGCGGGACGGTGCCACATTGGAGAAGTCGAACGCCGGGGACACGAAGTTGGCCACGATGTTGATGCCGATGGTCGCCAGCACCAGGGTCAGGATGCCCAGCGCTGCCGCGACGCCATTATCGATGCGGGCGACGGTTTCCATCGGGTCATGCAGCATCTCGCCGAAGATGGGCTGCGTGCCGGACACCACCACCACGGTGATGACGGCAAACAGCAGGAAGTTGACCGGCAGGCCCCAGAAATTGCCACGTTTCACATCACCGGGGGTAGCGCAGTAGCGCGAGAAGTCCCCGAAGTTGAGCGTCGGACCCGCGAAGTAGCCCGCCACCAGTGCCGCGGCGATCACCATCTGCCACAGGGCGTCGCTGCCAGAGAGCGTCTTGCTGCCCAGCGTGAAGCTGATGTTGTCCCAGCCGGCCTGCCAGACGATCCAGCCCGCCAGCGCGAACATCACCACATAGACGGCTGGCCCGGCGAAATCGATGAAGCGCCGCACCGCATTCATGCCCCACCAGAACACCAGCGCCTGCAGCACCCACATGAACAGGAAGCAGTACCAGCCCAGCTGCGAGAGCCCGAACAGCTGGGTCTCGGTCAGCCCTTCCAGCGACGGCACGTAGCGCAGCAGCACCAGCATCAAGGCATGCGCCGCCAGATACGTCTGGATGCCGTACCACACCACCGCGATCAGCCCGCGGATGATCGCCGGAATGTTGGCACCATAGATGCCGAAGGACTGACGGCAGACCACCGGGAAGGGCACCCCCGTCTGCTGGCTGGGCCGCGAGATCAGATTGGCGAACACCTGCACCACCAGAATGCCGACCAGCATCGAGACCAGAATCTGCCAGCTGGCCAACCCCAGGGTGAACAGACTGGCGGCAAAGACGTAGCCACCGACGCTGTGCACATCGGACATCCAGAACGAGAAGATGTTGTACCAGTTCCAGTTCTGCTCGCAGGGGGCGAGGTCCTCATTGATGAGCCGCTTGCTCGCGTTGCTCAGATCAGGGGGAGTCTGGGGTGTCATTGTTGTCTCCAGAGGGGCTTGTGGGCCATGGGCCAGTCACGAGGCGTCATGCCTCGCCATACCCTCCCCTTATCAACAAGCGTGCCAGTGAAACACTTGTTGCGGATTTTCAATCTCCAAGCGTTTTCCCCAGGGCCCGCTCTGCGCAACACCCCTGCCAGTAATGCCATGCGCGCGGCAACCCCTGAGACATCAGGCACCATCAACTTCCGCTGTATTAGCCATATGCACCACTGAAGCGCGCCGCCAATGAAACGAACGTTGCGACAGCGGGTACCCCCGGACTGGCACGGATGCTGCTCGTGTTTTGTGTGCTCCGCTCGCACAGCCTCGCATCCGGCGCGCGCCGTCACGAGAAAGCCCATCACGAGAAAGCCCGTCACGAAAAAGCCCGTCACGCGAAAGTCCATCACGAGCCCACCATCATGAGAGAGCCCGCCATGTTGCGTCTCAAGGTCATCAATCCCAACACCAGCCAGGCGATGAGCCAGCAGATGGCGCACTCGCTGCAACGGCAGCTCGCCCGGGACGTCCACCTCGAGGTGCTGACTGCCGAGCATGGCGCCCCCAGCATCGAGACCGCCGTCGAGGAAGCCATGGCGGTGGTCGCGCTGCTGGCGCTGATCGCCCGTGATCGTGAGGGCTTGCTGAAGACTCCGCCCGCCGATGGCTATCTGCTGGCCTGCTTCGGTGACCCCGGCCTCGAGGCCGCACGCGAACTGAGCCCCGTGCCGGTGATCGGCATCGCCCAGGCCGCCATGCACATGGCCACGCTGGCGGCCCCCTCCTTTGCCATCGTCACCAGCATGACCAGCACGCTGCCGATGTCCGAGCAGCTGCTGGAGCGCTATGCGATGCGCCCTCTGTGCAAGGCGCTGCTGGCCTGTGACGTACCGGTACTCGCGCTGTCCGAGGCGCGCACTCCCCCCGTGCCATTGCTGGAGCGCTGTGAACACGCCAGAGCCAGCGGTGCCGGCAGCATCGTGCTGGGCTGCGCTGCGATGGAGCCGCTGCGTGATGCCATCGCATCAGAGATCGGCCTGCCGGTGGTCGACCCGCTGCTGGCGGGGCGCGACCTGCTGCTGACCCTGATGCGCCAGCCCGCTGTCGCTCGCACGAAGCAAGCGGGTGAGGTGAAACCCCTCAGCGGTGTCTTTGCCCAAGGCCTCGCGGCCCTTTGACCCGCAGGCGAGCTGCCCTTGGCTGGCGCCTCGCGACCGAAACGCAAACGCCCCCTCACTGCTGCCAGTGAAGGGGCGTTTGCTTTGGCAGGCTCTGACTCAGTGCTTGTCGTTCGACTCTCCCGAGTGGCTGCGATCGCCGACCACCGCCGTCACCAGCTTGCCGATGCTCAACCCCTGCACGAGGATCGAGAACAGCACGATGATGTAGGTGGTGACCACCAGCGGCTCGCGGAAGTCGCCTTCGGGAATCGCCAGCGCCAGCGCCACCGAGATGCCGCCGCGCAGGCCGCCCCAGGTGAGCACGCGCGTGGTGCCGGGGCGGAAGGTGTACCAGCGACGCAAGAGGCTCAGCGGAAGACCGATCAGCGCCAGACGCGAGAGCAGAATCACCGCCACCAGCACCAGCGCGATGCCGATCGAGGTCAGCGTGATCGGCATCAGTACCAGTTCGAGGCCGATCAGCACGAACAGCACCGCGTTGAGGATCTCGTCAACCAGCTCCCAGAAGCCGTCCAGATAGCGGCGGGTGTTGTCGGACATGGCGCCATCACGCGCCATGTTGCCGATGATCAGCCCCGCCACCACCATCGCGATGGGGCCGGAGACATGCAGCGCCGAGGCCAGCGCATAGCCGCCCAGCACCAACGCCAGACTCAGCATCACCTCGACCTGATACTGGTCGATGCTGCGCATCAGCTGGTAGACCAGCGCGCCCAGCGCCAGCCCGAGCAGAATGCCGCCGCCGGCTTCCTCGAGGAACAAGAGCCCCATGTGGCCAAGTTCGACCTCGCCGCTGCCGGCCGACGCCGCGCTCAGCAGCGCGGTGAACAGCACCACCGCCACGCCATCATTGAACAGCGATTCGCCGACGATGCGGATTTCCATGTCGGCAGGTGCGCCGGCACTGCGCATGATGCCGAGCACGGCGATCGGGTCGGTGGGCGAGATCAGCGCACCGAACACCAGGCAATACAGGTAGGGCACCTCGATACCGGCCCACTGGAACAGCCACCAGGCAGCGGAGCCGATCACCAGCGTCGAGATCAGCACGCCCAGCGTGGCCAGCAGGCCGATGGAGCGCCGGTAGGCCTTGAGGCGCGAGAGGTCCACGTGCAGCGCGCCGGCGAACAGCAGGAAGGACAGCATGCCGTCCATCAGCAGGCTGTTGAAATTGATGCGCCCCAGCCAGTCTTCCGCGGTATCGGCCACGACGGTGGTCACCGCGAAGTGATCGAGCCCGATCACGCCCAGCGACAGCACCAGGCCGATGGCCATCACGCCGATGGTCGGCGGCAGGCGCAGAACGCGATGATTGAACCACATGCACACGGCAGTGATGGTGATGAACAGAGCAGCGAGATTGAGCATCCGAAAACGGTCCTTTGCAGTGGCGCCGATACCCCTGATGGCATGACGTCCTTGTCATTCATTCCAGTTCTTCTGTCGCGTGAGCGGCCGCGTGGCTGTCTGAACGCATCGTGGCTGCCCAGAGCGGCTCATGGCTACCAGAACGGAGCGCGGCTACCAGAGATCGCCGTGGCGTTCACGGTGGCAGAGATAGAGACGCAGCTCGAACTCACGTTGATGATACTCCGGCTGCATGTGACAGCAGAGCCGGTAGAACGCCTTGTCGTGGGCCTTCTCGCGCAGATGCGCCAGCTCATGCACCACGATCATGTTGAGCAGTGGCTCCGGCAGGCGCCGGAACAGCGACGAGATACGGATCTCGTTCTTGGCCTTGAGCTTGTTGCCCTGCACCCGCGACACGAAGGTGTGCAGACCCAGGGCGTTGTCGATGACGTGAATCCGGTCGTCGTAGATCACCTTGCTGATCGGCGCCGAGCTGCGCAGATACTGATTCTTCAGCGCCATGGTGTAGTCATGCAGCGCCCGCGCACCCTGCAGCTGATGAGGCTCGGGATACTTGCCGAGAAAGAAGGCTGCCGTCTTGCCCGACGCCAGCAGTTCACTCGCCTGCTGTTGGATCTCGGGGGCGTAGCCCTTGAGATAGCGTAGATCAGCCACTGGGCATCTCTCCTGTTGCTGTCCGAAGGAGGGCCAGAGACAAGAAAACCCGCCGAGGCGGGTTTTCTTGTCATGGCGCCGAAAGCGAGGGGCGGGACGTCCGCCACCTGCCAGGCCTGTCGAGCTAGCGAATTTACAGGCCAGCGGCAGCCTTGAGGCCAGCGGCACGATCGGTCTTTTCCCACGGGAAGGCGGTGAAGGTTTCGGTCTTCTGCTCGCCGCTCACGTCGGTCCAGCTGTAGCTGTGCTCGAACGGCTCACGACCGAAGTGGCCGTAGGCAGCGGTCAGCTGATACATCGGGTGCGCCAGGTCCAGCATGGTGGTGATGGCGTACGGACGCAGGTCGAAGTGCTCGCGCACCAGCTCGACGATCTTGGCATCGCTGATCTTGCCGGTGCCGAAGGTGTTGATCGAGACGGAGGTCGGCTCGGCGACGCCGATGGCGTAGGAGACCTGGATCTCGCACTTGTCGGCCAGGCCACTGGCAACGACGTTCTTGGCCACGTAGCGACCGGCATAGGCGGCGCTGCGGTCGACCTTGGACGGGTCCTTGCCGGAGAAGGCACCACCACCGTGACGGGCCATGCCGCCGTAGGTGTCGACGATGATCTTGCGACCCGTCAGACCACAGTCACCCACCGGGCCGCCGATGACGAAGTTGCCGGTCGGGTTGATGTGGTATTCGGTGGTCTCGGACAGCCACTCGGCCGGCAGCACCTGCTCGATGATCTCGCGCTTGACCATCGCGCGCAGGTCTTCCTGGGACACTTCCGGGTCATGCTGGGTCGACAGCACGACGGCTTCGACGGCGACCGGCTTGCCGGCTTCGTCGTAGCGGAAGGTGACCTGGCTCTTCGCATCCGGACGCAGCCACGGCAGCATGCCGTTCTTGCGCAGTTCCGCCTGACGCTCCACCAGACGGTGAGCGTAGTGGATCGGCGCCGGCATGAAGGAGTCGGTCTCGTTGGTGGCGTAACCGAACATCAGGCCCTGGTCGCCCGCGCCCTGATCTTCCGGCTTGGTGCGATCGACGCCCTGAGCGATATCGATGCTCTGCTTGCCGATCAGGTTGAGGACACCACAGGTCTCGCCGTCGAAGCCAACGTCGGAAGAGGTATAGCCGATATCGGTGATGACACGACGTACCAGCTCCTCGAGATCCACCCACGCGCTGGTGGAGATCTCACCGGCCACGATGGCAACGCCTGTCTTGACGAGCGTTTCGCACGCCACGCGTGCCTGCTTGTCGCGCGCGATGATGGCATCGAGCACGGCGTCGGAAATCTGGTCGGCAATCTTGTCCGGATGCCCTTCGGACACGGACTCGGATGTGAAGAGTGAGTATTCGCTCATTGGTCCTCGACCCTCTTTTCGGATGCGGGGATGATTCGGCCACTGACGGCAGACTGCGTTGACGACCGAGTAGAAACACGCTTGCGGCGCACGATGAAGCTCAACACGGGCGGTTGAGCCTCGGGGGGGCGAGTTTACACGCCACTTATGTGAGTTCCTAGCGCAATGGGGCCCATGGGGCCGTCCAATCGAGACCTTTTTGCGACAAGCGCTGCACACAGGGTAATAAGCCGTTGCCACCTTTGGACGAGCGCACATCCCGGATGCGATTTGCCGCGCCCTGTCATCTCGGTGACAATACCCGCCCGGAGATCACGCTCGGACGCGAGTCCGCGCGTACAAGGTTCACGCGACGCACTGTCCTTTCCGGCGCACTGTTTCAGGCGCACAGTCCTGAAGGAGACCCAGGCAGCAGCATGCCCTGGCTCTCGGGATGCACTGAGCGTCCGGCGCAGCACGCCGTGATTCATTGCCCCACTCTTGACGCCCGCAGGCGAGGAGCTACTGCATGCCTTCCCGTTTTGACCTGGCCAACGCCATCCGTGCACTTTCCATGGACGCCGTTCAGAAGGCCAAGTCTGGCCACCCCGGCGCCCCCATGGGCATGGCCGACATCGCTGAAGTGCTCTGGAACGACCACCTCAAGCACAACCCGGCCAACCCGAACTGGGCCGATCGTGACCGCTTCGTGCTGTCCAACGGCCATGGCTCCATGCTGCTCTACTCCCTGTTGCACCTCTCGGGTTATCAGCTGAGCCTTGAAGACCTGCAGAACTTCCGCCAGCTGCACGCCAAGACCGCCGGTCACCCGGAATACGGCTACGCGCCGGGCATCGAGACCACCACCGGCCCGCTGGGTCAGGGTCTGGCCAATGCCGTCGGCATGGCGATCGCCGAGAAGACACTGGCGGCGCAGTTCAACCGTCCGGGTCACACCGTCGTCGACCACACCACCTGGTGCTTCCTGGGTGACGGTTGCATGATGGAAGGCATCTCCCACGAGGTCGGCTCGCTGGCCGGCACCCTGGGTCTGGGCAAGCTGATCGCCCTGTATGACGACAACGGCATCTCCATCGATGGCGAAGTCGAAGGCTGGTTCACCGATGACACCGCCAAGCGTTTCGAGTCCTACGGCTGGCACGTCGTCTCCAACGTCGACGGCCACAAGCCGGAAGAGATCAACGCTGCCATCGCCCTGGCCAAGAGCCACGACGACAAGCCGAGCCTGATCATCTGCAAGACCGTGATCGGCTTCGGCTCCCCGAACAAGGAAGGCACCGAGTCCTGCCACGGCGCGCCGCTGGGTGATGACGAAGTCGCTGCCACCCGCGAGAAGCTGGGCTGGACCCACGCGCCCTTCCACGTTCCGGAAGACATCTATCAGGGCTGGGACGCCAGCGAGCGCGGCGCCAAGCTCGAGAGCGACTGGGATGCACGCTTCGCCCGTTACGCCGACGCACACCCGGAACTGGCCGCCGAGTTCACCCGTCGTCTGGAAGGCAAGCTGCCGCACGCCCTGACCAGCGAGAAGATGATCGAGGATGCTCAGGCCGCCGGCGACAGCCCGGCCTCGCGCAAGGCCTCCTTCGAGTGCCTGAACCAGCTCGGCCCGCAGCTGCCGGAACTGCTCGGCGGCAGTGCCGACCTGGCTCCGTCCAACCTGACCTTCTGGAAGGGCGCCCAGGCGATCACCCGCGAAGACTTCAGCGGCAACTACCTGCACTACGGTGTGCGTGAGTTCGGCATGGGCGCGATCATGAACGGCGCCGGTCTGCACGGCGGCTTCATCCCGTACGGCGCGACCTTCCTGATCTTCATGGAATACATGCGCAACGCCGTTCGCATGGCCGCCCTGATGGGTCAGCAGGCCGTCTACGTCTTCACCCACGACTCCATCGGTCTGGGCGAAGATGGCCCGACGCACCAGCCGATCGAACAGCTGACCAGCCTGCGCACCACGCCGAACCTGTCCACCTGGCGTCCGGCGGATGCCGTGGAGACAGCGGCAGCGTGGGATGCGGCCATCAAGCGTCACTCCGGCCCGACCGCGCTGATCCTGTCGCGTCAGAACCTGCCGCACCAGAACCGCGACAAGGCCCAGCTGGCCAACATCAGCCGTGGCGGTTACGTGCTGAAGGACGCCGCCAACGGCCAGCCGGAAGTGATCCTGATCGCCACCGGCTCCGAAGTCGGCCTGGCGATGGATGCCGCTGCCGAGCTGGAAGCCGCCGGTCGCGCCGTGCGTGTCGTGTCCATGCCGGCCACCGACCTGTTCGATGCGCAGGACGCGGAATACCGCGAATCCGTGCTGCCGTCTTCCGTCACCGCGCGCGTGGCGATCGAAGCCGGTCATCGTGACTACTGGTTCAAGTATGTCGGCCTGAACGGCGACATCATCGGCATGGAGACCTTCGGGGAATCCGCGCCGGCTGGCGACCTGTTCAAGCACTTCGGTTTCACGGTCGAGAACGTGGTCGAACGCGCCAACAAGCTGCTGGGCTGATCACCGCCTGACCCACCCTGTCGATGACGGAGTGGGATGCAGATCGACGCCGCCGCCTCCCGCTGGGAGCGGCGGCGTTTTCGTCTGTGCGACACTCGAGGAGCCCTCAAGCGTCACCGGCTGTCGCCTGTAGTCGACGTGGCTCACACGAGTCGCGTCTTGATGACACGATTCATCCTGCATGAGCGGTCATTCTCCGGCGATCATGCCCGCGACAGACAGCGCAGACGGCGACTACACAACCCCTCCAGTTGGGTAGTGTGACTACGTGTCCTTAGACGAAAAAAACCAGAAATCAGGCGCTTGCGCGCCTTTCGCTCCCTCCGCCCAGCAAAGCGATGCGCTACCATGGACCCCCTGAAAAACACTCGGAACACGACATCCTTGAACCACCAGCCGCCTCTGCCCACCGCCGATGCTCCCCAGGGAGACAAGGCGTCCCGACGCCAGGGAAACGCTCCCTTGCGAGTGGCCATCAATGGCTACGGACGCATCGGTCAGTGTGTGCTGAGAGCGCTGGTAGAACGTGAAGCACGCAGTGAGGCACTGCCGCTGGAAGTGGTCGCGATCAACGAGCTGTCAGACCTGGACACCATCACCTATCTGACCCGCTACGACACCACCCACGGCCGCTTCCCCGGCACGGTGGAACAGCGCGACGGCCAGCTGGTCGTCAACGGCCATGCGATCAGCATCCTGTCCGAGGCCAATCCAGATTGCCTGCCCTGGCGGGCATTGGGGATTGACCTGGTGCTGGAGTGCTCCGGCAGCTTCAAGGACCGCGCCACCGCCGAGCGTCATCTAGCGGCAGGCGCCGGACGGCTGCTGTTCTCCCAGCCCGGCGATACCGACGCCGATGTCGATGCCACCATCGTGTGCGGCATCAACCAGTCGGCGCTGGCCCCCGCCGAGGCGGGACAGGCAGGCAGCGGCATGCGCATCGTCTCGGCGGCGTCGTGCACCACCAATTGCCTGATTCCGATTCTGACGGTGCTGGAAGAGGCCTTCGGACTGGAGCGCGGCGTCACCACCACGGTGCACTCGGCGATGAACGACCAGCCGGTGATCGACGCCTACCACCAGACGGACCTGCGCCTGACGCGCTCGGCGATGAGTTCGATCGTGCCGGTGGACACCGGCCTGGCCAAGGGCATCAACCGCCTGATGCCGCACCTGGAAGGACGCTTCGAATGTCTGCACCTGCGCGTGCCGACCATCAACGTGTCCTGCATGGACATGTCCATCGAGGTGAAGCGTGACGTGAGCGCCGCTGAGGTCAATGACCTGCTGCGCGAGGCCTGCGCCCAACGACTGCAGGGCCTGATGGGATTGAGCGAGGAGCCGACGGCCTCCATCGACTTCAACCACGATCCGCGCTCGGGTATCGTGGATGCGACCCAGACCCGTGTTGCCGGCGGCCGGCTGATCAAGATGCTGTGCTGGTTCGACAACGAATGGGGCTTTGCCAATCGCATGCTGGACGTCGCCACCCATTGGCACGCCTGCGAGATGACAACGCCTCTGGCGAGGGAAGCTCTCTCCACCGATTCACGACCAAGGAACCCGTCATGAACGTGCAAACGATGACCGCCCTCGACCTGTCCGGAAAGCGTGTGCTGATCCGCGAAGATCTCAACGTGCCGATCCGCGACGGTCAGGTGACCAGCGACGCGCGCATCCGTGCCAGCCTGCCGACCATCAAGGCGGCACGCGACGCCGGCGCACGCGTGATGCTGATGAGTCATCTGGGCCGCCCCACCGAGGGTGAGCCGGAAGACCAGTTCTCGCTGGCACCGGTCGCGGCACATCTGGGCGAGCTACTGGGCAGCCCGGTGCGCCTGATCAACGACTACCTCGACACGGCACCGGATGTCGCCGAAGGCGAGGTCGTGCTGCTGGAGAACGTGCGCTTCAACAAGGGCGAGAAGAAGGACGAGGAATCCCTGTCCCGCGCCTACGCCGCGCTGTGCGATGTCTACGTGATGGATGCCTTCGGCACCGCGCACCGTGCCCAGGCCTCGACCCATGGCGTGGCACGCTTCGCCCCGGACGCCTGCGCCGGCCCGCTGCTGGCCGCCGAGCTGGAAGCCCTCGAGAAGGCACTCGCCGCACCGCGTGCGCCGATGGTCGCCATCGTCGGTGGCTCCAAGGTCTCCACCAAGCTGGACGTGCTCAAGGCGCTGTCCGACAAGTGCCATCAGCTGATCGTCGGTGGCGGCATCGCCAACACCTTCATCGCGGCGGCCGGTTACAACGTCGGCAAGTCCCTCTACGAGGCTGACCTGCTCGATACCGCTCGCGCACTGATGGACAAGGTCGAGATCCCGCTGCCGACCGACGTCGTCGTCGCCACCGAGTTCTCCGACAAGGCCGAAGCCGTCGTGCGCGCCGTCGCCGACGTCCAGGACGACGAGATGATCCTGGATATCGGTCCGGAGACCGCCTCGCGCTTCGGTGCACTGCTCAAGGACGCCGGCACCATTCTGTGGAACGGCCCGGTCGGCGTGTTCGAGATCGAACAGTTCGCCAACGGCACCGAACAGCTGGCGATGGCCATCGCCGAGAGCGACGCCTTCTCCATCGCCGGCGGTGGCGACACCCTGGCGGCCATCGACAAGTACGACGTCGAGTCGCGCGTCTCCTACATTTCTACCGGTGGCGGCGCCTTCCTCGAATACGTGGAAGGCAAGGTACTGCCGGCCGTTGCGGCATTGGAAGCCGCAGCAAGCTGAACCCGCCTGTGTCCTCATTGGCGCAGGCTTAGAGTCACGGCCACAAGGTCGCTCCCCGTCAGCTGACGGGGGGCACCCGACGCTTCTCCACTCGATTCCTCAAAAAGACAGGTGATGTCATGGCATTGATCAGCATGCGCCAGATGTTGGACCACGCAGCCGAGTACGGATACGGCATCCCGGCGTTCAACGTCAACAACCTCGAGCAGATGCGCGCCATCATGGAAGCCGCCGATCACACCGATTCTCCGGTGATCGTCCAGGCCTCCGCCGGCGCACGCAAATACGCGGGCGCGCCGTTCCTTCGCCACCTCATCCTGGCTGCGGTGGAAGAATTCCCGCATATCCCGGTGGTCATGCACCAGGATCACGGCACCTCGCCGGCAGTCTGCCAGCGCTCCATCCAGCTGGGCTTCAGCTCGGTGATGATGGACGGCTCGCTGGGCGAAGACGGCAAGACCCCGACCAGCTACGAATACAATGTCGATGTGACCCGTCGCACCGTCGAGATGGCCCACGCCTGTGGCGTGTCCGTCGAAGGCGAACTGGGTTGCCTCGGCTCGTTGGAAACCGGCATGGCCGGTGAAGAAGACGGCATCGGTGCCGAAGGCAAGCTGGACCACGACCAGATGCTGACCGACCCGGAAGAAGCCGCCGACTTCGTCAAGAAGACCCACGTCGATGCCCTGGCCATCGCCATCGGTACCTCCCACGGCGCCTACAAATTCACCAAGCCGCCGACGGGTGACACCCTGTCCATCCAGCGCATCAAGGAAATCCACGCCCGCATCCCCGAGACTCATCTGGTGATGCACGGCTCTTCCTCCGTGCCGCAGGACTGGCTGGAAATCATCAACGAATACGGCGGCAAGATTCCGGAAACCTACGGCGTGCCGGTCGACGAGATCGTCGAAGGCATCAAGCACGGCGTGCGCAAGATCAACGTCGACACCGATCTGCGTCTGGCCTCTACCGGTTCCATCCGTCGCTTCATGGCGCAGAACCCGTCTGAATTCGACCCGCGCAAGTACCTGAAGGAATCCGTGAAGGCGATGCGCGACATCTGCATCGCCCGCTACGAAGCCTTCGGTGCCGCCGGTCATGGCAGCAAGATCGACCCGATCAACCTCGAAGCGATGTTCGAGCGTTACAACCGTGGCGAGCTGGACCCGAAGATCAACTGATCGGGCGGCACCCGCCAAGGTCTCCCTGCCAGCCTGCCCGCACGCAAGCAGGCTGGGAAAGAAGAGAAAGGCGACCCTTCGGGGTCGCCTTTTTTATGCGCCTCAGGGTGCCAGCCTCTCGCGCACGCAGGTATCCTTTCGAGATTCCGTTTGGCATTGATCATTCATCACCGTATCGCAGGAGACATCATGGCCTCGCTCAAGGATCAACTGTCCGGGCTTGTCTATTCCACCGAACATGGCGCAACCTGCCCTGAGTGTCGGCGTGCCGAAGCCGAGTGCGAATGTGCCGACCTCGCCGAGCGTGAGCGCCTGGCAAGCCTCGATGGCGTGGTGCGTATCCGTCGCGAGACCAGCGGTCGCAAGGGCAAGGGCGTGACCACCGTGAGCGGGATTCCGCTCGCCGAGAAGGAACTCAAGGCCCTGGCCAAGACTCTCAAGCAGCGGTGCGGCACTGGCGGCAGCCTCAAGGATGGCATCGTGGAGATCCAGGGCGATCACCGCGAGACGCTCAAGGCTGAACTCACGCGGATGGGCTATACCGTCAAGCTGGCCGGTGGCTGAACGCCTGCTGCACGCACCTTTGCCTTCCATCTCGCTGCACAAGGGATTTCCATGCTGAACTTCATCACGCCACGCCGGCCTTCGGCTCGCACGCTCTCGCTCTCTGGCCTGCTGCTGGCCACGCTCGGGCTGGGTGGCTGCATGACCGGCCCGGACTTCACGCAGCTGGAGGCACGCGTGGTGCCACAGCAGACCTTCACCGCACCACCGGATGCGATGCTGGAAGTGCGCCTGGTGGATGTCTCCCGCGCCGACGCCGAGGCCGGGCTGATTGCCAGTACCCGCTATGGCGGCCTGCGTGAAGGGCCTTTCCCGGTCAGCCTGCAGTACGACCGCAATGCCATCGAGGAGGGCCATCGCTATGCGCTGCAAGCCGATGTGCGCAGCGAGGGTCGCCTGTATTGGATCAATGACAGCGCGGTGCCGGTGCTGGGTGACACCAGCACCTCACAGGGCGAGGTCGAGATCCCGCTCACGCCGCTGCCGCGTGCGCTGGGCCACTGATGGCGCGTGCGCCCGGCCCGATCAGTACGTTCGACTTGACCAGTACGTTCGACTTGACCAGTACGCTCGACTTGACCTGTAGGCCCGTCTCTCACCGATAGGACACCCCAATGGATTGGCTGGAATACCTGTTACCTGTCTTCTTCCTTACCCCTCTGGGTGCCATCGCACTGGTGGTGCTGGGCATGCGCGGCCTGCATGAGCGGCGCATCCAGTCGCCGCTGACCCGCCGCCAGCTGCGTGAACCGGGCCAGAGCCTGCGCGATCGTCTCGACGAGGCCTTCCAGGCGCTGTTTCTCGACGGGGCGCTCGGGCCGCTCATCACCTTGAGTCCGCTGGTCTACGGCATGGGGCGCATGGTGTTCGGCGAAGAGCAGAACTGGCTTGAGTGGGCCGCCTACGGTCTGGCCTGTGCGCTGCTGGTGCTGGTGTTCGCGCTGCGCCTGACGCGTCACTTCCAGCGCATCCGCAAGCTCAAGCTGGGGCTGGCCTGCGAGCTGTCCATCGGTCAGGAACTCGACCAGCTGATCCGCCCGGAACAGCTGACCAGCATGGTCTATCACGACGTGCCGGCCGATGGCTTCCATATCGATCATCTGGTGGTCACCCCCGCCGGCGCCTACGCCATTCGCACCAAGGCGCGCTCGCGGCCGCTGGATGCGCTGGGCGCACTCAAGGATGAGGTCAAGCTCAAGGATGGTCGCCTGTACTTCCCGGGCTATCGCGAGCGCAAACCACTGCGCGAGACACGTACCGCACGCGACTGGACGGCCGCCTGGCTGAAACGTGAATGCGGTGTCGACGTACCGGTGCAGGGGCTGCTGGCACTGCCGGGCTGGCAGATCGTGCGCGAGGGAACCCAGCGCGAGAATGACCCCGAGGTCGTCAATGGCGAGGGCCTGGCCGAGTGGCTGAGCACCCATTGCATGGCCCCCGAAGAGGGGTGCCCGAGCCTGGATGACGCCCTCAAGCAGCGCATCAACGAGGCGATTCTCGACCGCGTTCAGGCCGAGCGCCTCGCCACCAACTGATCCTCCGCCATGCTCCGGCCCCTCGGAGCATGGCCGCGCCAGACAAAGGCTTGCCAAGGCGCCCCGCCCGGCGTTAAATACGCGCCGGTCCAGCCTTGGCAACCTTATAGCGCTATCGCAATGATGGCGCTCTTGGCGACATATCCCGCATGAAACTCATCACCTTCGACGCTTTTCGTACCCTCGGCATTCCCGGTGTTCGTTATATCAAGCCGGAGCGCATGCTGGATCACCTCGACGAGATCCGCGCCGCCGATATCCTGCTGTTTCCCGAATACTGGCAGATCACCACCCTGGTCTACGGCCTCGGCAAACGCATCTTCCCCAGCCTGCCCAGCTACGCGATCGGCCACGACAAGGTCGAGCAGACACGCGTCTTTCAGGCCATCTGCCCGGACAATGTGCCACCGACCGAGATTCGCGGCGCCAGCCGTCAGGCAATCGACGATATCGAAGCGCGCTTCGGCTACCCGCTGATCGTCAAGGAAGTCAAAAGCTCGATGGGCGTCGGCGTGAAGCTGATCCAGTCGCGTAGCGAACTGGAAGCACATGCGGCGGAGCATCCGGTGCTGTATGCCCAGCCGCGCCTGGAGATCGACCGCGACCTGCGCATCGTGGTGGTGGGTGGCGAAGTCATCACCGCCTACTGGCGCGTCACGCCGCTGGGCGGCTATCGCTCCAATGTCAGTCAGGGCGGCGAGACGGCCTACGACAATATTCCGGCGCCCGCCATCGCCCTGGCCCTGCACCTGGCCGAGGCATTGAGTGTCGATCATGCCGGCTTCGATATCGCGATGGTCGATGGCCATCCGCTCGTGTTCGAGTTCAACCGCCTGTTCGGCAATCAGGGCATCCCGGACAGCTCGCGGCGCATCGGTGCCGCCATCCTCCGACATCTGGCGCTCGACAGCAGCGACAACGACCCGACACCACCGCTACTGACGTCGCGCCGGGTGCGCCGCGCGACACTCGAGGAAACCGGCTGACATCTTGCGGGCGTGCCACGCGCTGCGCCCTTGCCTGCCCTGAACGACAAGACGCCGCCCAATGGGCGGCGTCTTGTCGTCTGGTACTGGCCGTTCAACCGGCCAGGCGGCTCATCTCCTCAAAGGCGTGAGGGACGGCTGTGCGGGTCGCCTTCGATATGATCCTTGGGCGGGTCCTGCACCGGCTTGCCGGCGGCGGGAATGTCATCTTCCGGCAGATCCCATGAGCCCTCTTCCGTCCAGGGGTCATCTGCCGGGAATTCCTCGATGTTGATTTCCTTGACCGTGTAATCCGGCTGGTAGCGCAGGTCATAGTGCGCGGCACGCACGATGGAGATGCACAGCATCAAGGCCACTGCCAATAGCGGCACACCCCCGATGATGGAGGCCGTCTGCAGGGTCTCCAGCCCGCCGATGAACATCAGCACGATGGGCATGAACGACAGGGCGAAGGCCCAGAACAGGCGGTTCCAGCGCATCGGCTCTTCATCGACTTCCTTCTGGACCACAGCGGCCAGAATGTAGGAGATGGAGTCGAAGGTGGTCGCGGTGAAGATCAGCGCCAGCAGCGTGAAGGCGAAGATCACCACGTAGTCCAGCGGCAGCGTGTGCAGCATCGCGAAGATGGCTGCGGTCGGGCTCTGGTCATTGAGGATGGTGACCACGTCCAGCTCACCGGACAGCTGCAGGTAGAGGCCGTAGTTACCCATCACCATGAAGAACAGGAAGCAGCCCATGGTGCCGAAGAACATCGAACCGGCGACCATGGCGCGGATGGTGCGGCCCCGCGAGATACGCGCGATGAACAGCCCCACGCTGGGCGCGAACACCAGCCACCAGGCCCAGTAGAAGATGGTCCAGTCCTGCGGGAAGTGCGTGTCCTCGAAGCCCTTGAACTCGGCGAACGGTTCAAGCCAGGTGGCCATGTGGATCAGATTGCTCATCACGCGGCCCAGCGCATCCAGGCCGGTATTGGCCATGAACAGGGTCGGCCCCGCGATGAAGATGAACAACAACAGGCCGACCGCCAGCCAGAAGTTGATGTCTGACAGCAGCTTGATGCCCTTCTTGAGGCCCACGTAGGCGCTGTAGCCGAACAGGGCGGTACACACCAGCAGCACCACGATCTGCGTGGTCAGCGACTTAGGCACCCCGAACAGCTCGTGCACCCCCTCGTTGATCATCGGTGCCGCCAGACCCAGGGTGGTCGCACCGCCGCCCAGCATGCCGAAGATGAAGCTGATATCGATCAGCTTGCCCAGCCAGCCATGCGCCAGCTTTTCACCCAGCACCGGCATCAGCGCCTCGGAAATCTTCAGCACGCTGTGGTGACGCACGTAGTAGAAGTAGGCGATCGGCACGGCGGGAATCAGGTAGATCGCCCATGCCAGCGGGCCCCAGTGGAAGATGCCGTAGGCCGCGGCCCATTCCGCTGCCTCCGGTGTCTGGCCTTCCACATGGAACGGGGGCGACTGATAGTAGTAGACCCACTCGATCATCGACCAGTACAGGATGGAGGCCCCGATACCGGCACAGAACAGCATCGCCGCCCATGAGACGATGGAGAATTCGGGCTTCTCCTCGGCATCACCGAGCTTTATCTGACCGATATCGCTGAAGATGATGTAGATCATGAAGCCGCCGGCCCCCACGCCGAGCAGCAGATAGAGCACGCCGAGCTTGCTGGTGACGAAGTTCTTGGCCGCCGATACCCACATCGCGCCCTGCTCGGGGAAGATGACCAGGGGCAGCGTCACTGCCAACAGCAGGAAGATCGAGCCGAAGAAGGTCGGCTTGTCGATCATGTCGAAGGGCTTTTCCGGCCGATCCCCCGCCGCCCTGGCGGATACCTTTCGGGTTTCCTTGCTCATATATAAGCCTCACTTATCGTTATTGCTATGCATGATAACAGCTTATCATGAGTGATTGCGATACACGCATCCCCACTGCGTACAATCCTAGTACAACGATCCAAGCGCCTACGTAAAGTTAATTTAACGCAAGCAAGTCATTTATTAGCGCTTGGCAGGCCGTGGCGTTCAGGCCAAGAGAAGAGCAGGAAGCACGACGACAGGGCTGGCAGCGACAGGCAAATCAGCGGGAAAGGCACAGTCAGCACGACCCAGAACAGGCAGCGCAGAGGTGGATAGCAGCAGGAGAGAAGGCCCATAGGGGTCAGACGCAGGAAAAGCGGCAGATGTCAGGCCGGAAAGCAGGCATCCACCAGGGAACGGCACGGCTGCCGTTCCCTGGTGGGAGTAATCAGACTGGAGATGATCGGGCTGATGGCGCCTCGGGCTCAGTCGCCGCGCAGGCGCCCGCCCATCTCCTGGGCGAGATCCACCGCGAAGTGATCCGTCATGCCGCCAATGAAATCGAGCATGCGCCGATAGCTGCGGTAGAGATCCCAGTCCTTGCTCGGCGTGTTCTCGCCGATCAATGCCAGCACACGTTGATGCTTGAAGCTGGAGCGCCCCTTGGTATGCAGCTCATGCGCAGCGCCGATGAAGGCCTCGAGCAGGATACCCAGCGTGGTGTAGGCGCCGATCTCTAGCTTGGCCTTGCGCTCGTTGCGGAAGATCTTCTGGCGCGCCAGATTCTTGGCTTCCCGCACGCCCCAGCCGAGGTCGGGGTGGCAAAGGTCGAGCAGGTCTTCACTGAGCGTGCCGGCCAGCAGTTCCGTCTCGCGCTGCACGAAAGCCTCGGCGACATCATTGACGGCACGCTCCATCGCCGCGCCTCTCAACGCCGCCACCTTGCGACGCTGGGAGGTGCCGCGGGCGACCATCTCCTGGTATTCGCGCGGCTCGCCACCGCTGATGCCGGTGAGAATCTCGAACACTTCCTCGAACTGCAGGATGCCCATCTCGAGGCCATCTTCCAGGTCCAGCAGCGCATAACAGATGTCATCGGCGGCCTCGACCAGCCACGCCAGCGGGTGACGGCACCAGCGGCCATCGGCCCGCGCCAGCAACCCGCAGCGCTCGGCGACCTGATCCAGCAGCACGCGCTCGCTCTGATAGCAGCCGAACTTGCCGCCCGCCGTGGCGTGCTCCACCGTCCACGGGTACTTGAGCAGCGTGCCCAGCGTCGCCGCCGTCAGGCGCATGCCGCCATGGAACTGGTTGTACTCGATCTGAGTGACGATGCGAAAGCCCTGGGCATTGCCTTCGTAGGTGAGCAGATCCTCGCGCTCGGCATCGCTCAGCCCGGCCAGCCGACCGTGATCACTGGCGGCCTCGGCGGCGAACCAGTCGCGGATGGCGTACTCCCCGGCATGCCCGAAGGGCGGGTTGCCGATGTCATGTCCCAGGCAGCCGGTCTGGACGATGACGCCGAGATCCGACGGCGTGATCCAGTCGGGCAACTGCTCCTTGAGCTTCTCGCCGACCATCATGCCCAGCGAGCGACCGACACAGCCGACCTCCAGCGAGTGGGTCAGTCGCGTGTGGATGTGGTCGTTGTCGGTCAGCGGGTGGACCTGGGTCTTGCGCCCCAGGCGACGGAAGGAGCCCGCGAACACGATGCGGTCGTGGTCCTTGTGGAAGGGAGTCCGCCCCATCTCACGCGATACGGTGCCCGGTGCGTCATGCAGGCGACTCGGTTCCAGCAGTCGCTCCCAGCTCATCGATGACATCAGGCAACTCCTTGGCAGGCGCCAAGCACTGGCGCCGGCGAGCAGATAACAGGTGAATGACGCGCATAAAAAAGAGAACAGGGATTGTGGCACCCTGTTCTCCTTGTCTCCAGCCCGCTCAGGCCTTCCTCAAACCCGCTCAGGCTGTCCTCAGTCCTCGGCCAGCGCCGGCAACAGCACCTTGAGCTTGCGGGTCAGGGTGTTGCGGCCCCAGCCCAGCAGCTCGGCGGCTTCGCCCTTGCGACCACCGGTATGCTTGAGGGCCGTCTCGATCAGGATGCGCTCGAAATCGGGCACCGCCTCTTCCAGCAGATGGGTGTGGCCGGCGGCGAGTGCGCGGTCCGCCCACTCGCGGAAGGCACCACGCCAATCGCCGGAGGCCGCCTCGGTGCCGCTGGCATCGCGCAGCTCCGGCGGCAGGTCCTCGATCATCACTTCACGCCCCGAGGCCATCACCGTCAGCCAGCGACAGGTGTTCTCGAGCTGGCGCACGTTGCCCGGCCAGTCGAAGCGCGTCAGGTGTTTCTCCGCGGCCTCCGTCAGCACCTTGGGCTCGGTCGACAGCTCACGCGCGGCCTCGCCCAGGAAGTGGCTCATCAGACGCGGAATGTCTTCGCGGCGCTCCGACAGGCGCGGCAGATGCACGCGAATCACGTTGAGGCGGTGGAAGAGATCCTCACGGAAACGCCCATCCTCGACCAGCTTTTCCAGGTGCTGGTGCGTCGCGGCGATGATGCGCACGTCGACCTTGACCGGCGTGATGCCACCGACACGATAGAACTCGCCATCGGCCAGCACGCGCAGCAGGCGAGTCTGGGTCTCGGCGGGCATGTCACCGATCTCATCGAGGAACAGCGTGCCGCCATCGGCCTGCTCGAAGCGCCCGCGGCGCAGCGCCGTGGCGCCGGTGAAGGCGCCCTTCTCATGGCCGAACAGCTCCGATTCCATCAGGTCCTTGGGAATCGCCGCCATGTTGAGTGCGATGAACGGCTTGGCGGCGCGCGGCGAGTGCTGATGCAGCGCCTGGGCCACGCGCTCCTTGCCGGTACCGGACTCGCCGTTGATCAAGACGGTGATATGCGACTGAGACAGGCGGCCGATGGCGCGAAAGACTTCCTGCATCGCCGGCGCTTCGCCGATGATTTCCTTGGTCAGCCCTTCCGGCACGGCGGCGGGCGCCTTGGATTCACGGGCATGCGCCACGGCGCGCCGTACCAGCGCCAGCGCTTCATCGACATCGAACGGCTTGGGCAGGTATTCGAAGGCGCCGCCCTGATAGGAGGCCACGGCGCTGTCGAGGTCGGAATGCGCCGTCATCACGATGACGGGCAGGTCCGGGTACTTCTCGCGCACGCGCGCCATCAGGTCGAGACCATCGGTTCCGGGCATGCGGATATCGGTGATCAGGACATCCGGGCACTGACGCATGATGCTGGCTTCGGCCTGATCGGCACGCTCGAAGGTTTCCACCTCGAGGTCGGGTTGTGCCAGAGCGCGCTCCAGCACCCAGCGAATGGCACGGTCGTCATCGACGATACAGACGCGGGCAGTCTCGCTCATGTGTGATCTCCAGAAGTGCCGGCTAGCGGAATGAGTAATCGGAATTCGGTATGGCCGGGGCGCGAGTCACACTCGATCAGCCCCTGATGCTGGTGCAGGATGCCCTGGGCGATCGACAGCCCGAGCCCTGAGCCTTCGGCGCGCCCCGAGACCATCGGGTAGAACAGCGTCTCGCGCAGGCTCTCCGGAATGCCGGGGCCGTTGTCGATGATCGCCAGCTCGCAGACCAGCCGGTGGCGCTCATGGCCCAGCGTGAACTGACGGCGAGCGCGGGTCCGCAGCGTGATCTCGTAGGGAGCGGCGTCAGGCTGCGGTGAATCGGGCTGTGGCTGCTCATTGAGGGCCTGGGTGGCATTGCGCGCGATGTTGAGCACCGCCTGGATCAGCTGACCTTCGTCGCCGATCACCTCCGGCAGGCTCGGGTCGTAGTCGGCGCTCAAGGTGATGGCGCTGCCTTCCGCCTGCAGCAAGGCCCGCACCCGCTCGGTCACCGCATGCACATTGACCGGCGCCTGCAGCGGCGGCCGGTTCGGCCCGAGCATGCGATCGACCAGATCACGCAGGCGGTCCACCTCCTCGATGATGATGCGCGTGAACTCCACCATCTGCGGTTCGGGCAGGTCACGTTCGAGCAGCTGGGCGGCGCCACGAATGCCGCCGAGCGGATTCTTGACCTCATGCGCGAGACCACGCGTCAGCACCTTGACCGCCTCCTGGCGGGCGATCAGCGCTTCTTCGCGCGAGATCTGCATCAGGCGGTCACGCGGTTCTATCTCGACCAGCAGTTCATTGGCGCTGATGGGCGTCGCGGTGAAATCCACCGTCAGCGCTTCATTGGCCGCGTTGATGATCTCGGCCTCACGCTGGGTGTAGGGGTGCTGCTCCTCCAGCGCCTTGCGCAGCACATTGATCAGGGTGTCATCCAGCCCGGTCATGTTGTCGGGCGTACTGCCCTTCACGCGCACCAGACTCACCGCCAGCAGCGTCTCCGCGGCGGGATTCATCCAGACCATCTGCAGCTGTGAGTCCAGCACCACCACGGCAGTGTTCAGGTGTTCGAGCAGTCGTTGATGCATGGGTTTGTTCGCCATCTGCAGTACGTCTCCCTGTTCTGCAATAACCGCGCCAGTCTGGTGCAGGCACCGAGAACACGGCGTCCGATGCTGTGCAACCATTTCTGGCCCCTCATATTGGCACCAAAATGGTGCAGACGAAAAATCGCGCTCGAACTCGCGTTGCCTCGCTTCACCGCCAGGCGGCCCGACATCGACTGTCCCAGACACGAAAAAGCCGCCCGAAGGCGGCCTGTCAGCGAAGGAGAAACGCGCGAAGAAAAAGGCCGCCCAGACGCTGCTAGCCACCGCCAGCATTGGCAGGGTTGTTGGGGTTGCGAGGCAGATTGACGCTGGCGCGCTGCACATAGACCACCTTCGGCTCGCTGGTCTGGCGCACGCGGCCGGTGGAATCCAGCAACTCCGCCTGGATGACATGCTTGCCACGCTCCAGCGCCGGCACCATGAAGACGGTGCTGTGCATGGCGGATTGAGACGGCGCACCGTCCACGGTCACGCGCACCTTGTCTTCCGGGCGCAGCTTGGGCTCGATCCCCAGGCGCACCGCCAGATTGCCCGCCTGCCCGGTCTGCAGCGTCTCCTCGTTGGACGGGCTCTGGATGGTGAAGGTGGTATAGCCACGGAAGGCCACATCCACCGCAGGCGCCCGGGTGCGGGTGCTCTCGCTGGATGAGGAAGAACTCACGCGCGACGGCGTGCTGCGCCGCGGCGGCAGGGATTCCGTCGACGGCACCACGCTGAGCGGCGTCAGCTGCACCTTGCTGCCGCCCGCAGGCTGATCACTGAAGACCACGTTGCCGTTGGCATCGACGTGACGATAGACCTGGGCCGCCTGAAGATCGAACGACAGGCTCGACAGCATCAGCGTCGCTGCCAGCAGCAGGCACTGCAGTGGCTCGGGGCGCGCTGCAGGCAGTGCACGCGAGTCAGTCGCGGGGTTCGCGACGCGCAGGGAGGATACGAAGGGCCACATCCGAAGATTCCTGAAGAGAGTCATGGGAGGCCAGAAGCCGCAGGCAGCTCCAGCGGGTTGGGTCTATCGACAGGCGATCCTGCTGCCTGATGACAAGGCTAACAAGTTACAAAGCTTACCGCGTTGATGCCAGCATTTGGGGCCTTCGACAAGACGCCTGTGTGCATTGACTGTCACGCAAGGCTACCACCGCGCCCTGCATATCTGTCAGCAGCATGGCCGTTCTCAGGGAAAAGGATCAGGGGCAGAGCAAAGGATCAGAGCAAAGAGATAGAACGAAACAGGGCCATGATGAAAAACAGGGCCACAACGAAAAACAGGGCCACACCTGTCGGTATGGCCCTGCTGTCGTCATCGTCCGGGGCTTGCCTTCACCGGGAAGGCACTCCGTCAGATGGCGTGGCTAGCGAATGGCTGCCTCAACCTCTGCAGCGCTTGGACGCTGCTGTACTTAGGCGTTGCAGTACTTAGACGCTGTAGTACATGTCGAATTCGAGCGGGTGAGTCGCCATGCGCAGGCGCTGGATGTCTTCGCCCTTCAGCTCGAGGTAGGCATCGATCATGTCGTCGGTGAAGACGCCGCCCTGGGTCAGGAACTCACGATCGCCGTCCAGCGCGGTCAGGGCCTGTTCGAGGCTCTCGGCCACGGTCGGGATGGACTTGGCTTCTTCGGCCGGCAGGTCGTAGAGGTTCTTGTCCATCGCGTCGCCCGGGTGGATCTTGTTCTTGATACCGTCGATACCGGCCATCAGCATCGCGGAGAACGCCAGGTACGGGTTGGCCGTCGGATCCGGGAAACGCGCCTCGACACGCTTGCCTTTCGGGCTGGCGGTGTACGGGATACGGATGGAAGCGGAACGGTTGCGGGCAGAGTAGGCCAGCATGACCGGCGCTTCGAAGCCCGGCACCAGACGCTTGTAGGAGTTGGTGGACGCATTGGTGAAGGCGTTCAGGGCACGAGCGTGCTTGATGATGCCGCCAATGTAGTAGAGGGCCATTTCGGACAGACCCGCGTACTCGTCACCGGCGAACTGGTTGTCGCCATCCTTCCAGAAGGACTGGTGAACGTGCATGCCGGAACCGTTGTCACCGACCAGCGGCTTGGGCATGAAGGTCGCGGACTTGCCGTAGGCGTGAGCCACGTTGTGGATCACGTACTTGAGTTCCTGAACCTCATCGGCCTTCTTGACCAGGGTGTTGAACTTGACGCCGATCTCGTTCTGGCCGGCGTTCGCCACTTCGTGGTGGTGAACTTCGACTTCCTGACCGATGGCTTCCAGGGTGTTGCACATGGCAGCACGGATATCGTGGAAGCTGTCGATCGGCGGGACCGGGAAGTAGCCGCCCTTCAGACGCGGACGGTGACCCAGGTTGCCGCCTTCCGGCGTGGAATCGGTCGCCCAGGCACCTTCTTCGGAAGAGATCTTGAACATGGAACCGTTCATCTCGTTCTTCCAGTGCACTTCGTCGAAGATGAAGAATTCCGGCTCCGGACCGAAGAAGGCGGTGTCGCCCAGACCGGTGGACTTCAGGAATTCCTCGGCGCGCTTGGCGACGGAACGCGGGTCACGCTCATAGCCCTGCATGGTGGCCGGCTCGATGACGTCACAGCGCAGCACCAGGGTGGTGTCTTCGGTGAACGGGTCGAGGAAGGCAGTGCCGTCGTCCGGCATCAGGATCATGTCGGATTCGTTGATGCCCTTCCAACCTTCGATGGAGGAACCATCGAACATCTGACCGTTCTCGAAGAATTCCTCATCCACTGTACGCGCCGGGATGGAGACGTGCTGCTCCTTGCCCTTGGTGTCGGTGAAGCGCAGATCAACCCACTTGACTTCGTGTTCTTCAATCAGGGCAAGTGTCTTCTCAGCCATGGTAATTCTCCGATGGAGCCGGCGGCTCTGGTTACAGTTGGTGTCAGCGTTGTCTGGGGTTATTGCTCTATTTTGTAAGCCTTTTCTCTCATGGTCGGCGTCGTTATGCCAGCCATCAGACAGGATGCTCTAACAATGCAGCGAGCGTGCCAGAATGGCGCACGCCACATCGCTCATTTCAGTAAGCTCATGAATATGCTGAAAAAAAACATCACCATCTTCATGCATGCAGCACGAAAACCCGACCAAAGATGGGCCGACAAGGTGCAAAAATTCTTGCCGCGCAGTGCAGATTCATCATTTGAGTGCACCAAAAAACGCCATTGCTCCACATTGGTGCAAAACGCTGAATCCCGGGAATTTCTCCGCTCACATCCGATGATCACGTCAGCATCACATCGCGGTCATTTCTTTCTTTCATCCTCATGTTTGCCTCGACTCACAAGTTTTTTTCATCCGCGACAAGGGCGCGGAAAAGACTTGAGAGACAACCATTTGGGCACTTCAGGCCAATTGAAGGCACTCGCTGACTCGCCTCGTGAATGCACGATGCTGGCAGGAGGCATGCCATGCCCCCTATAATGCGCCCCAAATCACAAGCGCCCGGTACGCGAGCGCCCATTTTCCGCACAGGTTCCCGTCGTGATCGAGAAACTTCGCAACATAGCCATCATCGCCCACGTTGACCACGGTAAAACTACCCTGGTCGACAAGCTCCTGAGTCAGTCTGGCACCCTGGACCGCAAGGCCGAGGGTCAGGAACGCATCATGGATTCCAACGACCAGGAAAAAGAGCGCGGCATCACCATTCTCGCGAAGAACACCGCGATCCAGTGGAATGACTACCACATCAACATCGTGGATACCCCTGGGCACGCTGACTTCGGTGGCGAAGTCGAGCGCGTGATGTCCATGGTCGATTCCGTGCTGCTGCTGGTCGATGCCGTCGATGGCCCGATGCCGCAGACTCGCTTCGTGACCCAGAAGGCATTCGCCCAGGGCCTGAAGCCGATCGTCGTCGTCAACAAGATCGACCGTCCGGGCTCTCGTCCTGACTGGGTCGTTGACCAGATCTTCGATCTGTTCGACAACCTGGGCGCGACTGACGAGCAGCTCGACTTCCCGATCATCTACTGCTCTGCCCTCAACGGCATTGCCGGTATGGATCCGGAAGACCTGAAAGACACCATGGACCCGATGTTCCAGTCCATCGTCGACATCGTCGAGCCGCCGAAGGTCGAGCTGGACGGTCCGTTCCAGATGCAGATCTCCGCACTGGACTACAACAGCTACGTCGGCGTCATCGGTCTGGGTCGCATCAAGCGCGGCGCCGTCAGCCCGGGTCAGCAGGTTTCCATCATCACCAAGGAAGGCGCTGTCCGTAAGGGCAAGATCGGCCAGGTCATGACTCACATGGGTCTGGACCGCGTGCAGACCGACAAGGCGACTGCCGGCGACATCGTCTGCATCACCGGTATCGAGAACCTCGCGATCTCCGACACCATCTGCGACACCGCCACTGTCGAGGCGCTGCCGCCGCTGACCGTCGATGAGCCGACCGTCTCCATGACCTTCCAGGTCAATGACTCTCCGTTCGCCGGTCAGGACGGCAAGTTCGTCACCAGCCGCAACATCCGTGAGCGTCTGGACCAGGAACTGATCCACAACGTCGCACTGCGCGTCGAACAGGGCGAGACTCCGGAGAAATTCGTCGTCTCCGGTCGTGGTGAGCTTCACCTCTCCGTTCTGATCGAATCCATGCGTCGTGAAGGCTTCGAGCTGGCCGTGGGCCGTCCGGAAGTGATCATCAAGGAAATCGACGGCAAGAAGCAGGAGCCGTACGAAGAAGTCATCATCGACTGTGAGGAGCAGCACCAGGGCTCCATCATGGAAGAGCTGGGCTACCGCAAGGGCGAGCTGACCAACATGAACCCGGATGGCAAGGGTCGTGTGCGTCTGGACTTCATCATCCCGTCTCGCGGTCTGATCGGCTTCCGTGGTCAGTTCCTGACCCTGACCTCCGGTACCGGCATCCTGACCAGCCGCTTCGATCACTACGGTGATCTGAAGGAAGGCGCAGGCGTCGAGCGTCGCAACGGCGTCATGATCTCCATGGTGCCGGGCAAGGCGCTGTCCTACGCCCTGTACACCCTGCAGGAACGTGGCAAGCTGATCATCGGTCACGGTACCGAAGTCTATGAAGGCATGCTGGTCGGTATCCACAACCGCGCCAACGACCTGGTCGTGAACCCGACCAAGGCCAAGAAGCTCGATAACATGCGTTCTACCGGCAACGATGAAAACATCGTGCTGACGCCGCCGATTCGCTTCACCCTGGAACAGGCGATCGAGTTCCTGGATTCCGATGAGCTGGTGGAAGTCACTCCGCTGCACATCCGTATCCGCAAGAAGTACCTGAAAGAGAACGAGCGCAAGCGCGCCAGCAAGTAAGCTGGCCCAGCCTGCCCCCTGCCCCCTGCCCCCTGCCCGATGGCAGGGGGCATCGTGCTCAAACGCAAAAGACCCGCCAACTCGGCGGGTCTTTTGCGTTTGAGCACTTTTCACTGTTGCCGCAAAGGGCAGCATGACCATCTCTCTAATACTTATGAATGTCATTGCAGGAAGTGCGTCGCTATTAGGGCTCGCAGAATAAGGGAACTTTGCGCGATACCTTGGCCTGAGGCATCTCTAACACTTAAATGAGGGTTATATGAGGCATATTCGTGTTGCGCATATAGCGTCTTCATTCAGAGCATGCCACACGCGGCCAACGCCCCTGCGCAACGTAATGTCTTGATCTATTGATAGCGCGCAATCACACGTCACCGAGCGAGGATAAATCGTCGAATTCTAATGATGCGTCGCGTTTGGACGACGCAAAAACGAGACGTCGATGCGCAGTCACTAGGGTCAACGCAACGGAGCAGGTATCTTCTGCCGGAGCTTTCTTTATGCATATCCTGCAGTTAACGAAGACTTGTTCGCCACACGCCACCCGGAGCAGGGTCCTCTTACCGATCCTCGTGAGCACTCGCCATGTGTCGCCATTGCCAAGCCCGGTGTGTGCAATGCGTCACGAATACGCTCCAGAAGACCCGTATGAAAGGATTCAGCAATGAGCATCAAGCAACGCCTCGAAGTCCTGCCATGGGACACGCTGGCGCGTTACCGCCTGATCGAGATCATCGCCTTGTGGGAGGGGCGAGTCACTTCGCGCCATCTGGGCAACGCCTTCGGTATCGCCAGACAACAAGCCTCGCGCGTCATGAAGACCTACCGCGAGACGGTCGCCGAGAACAATCTCGAGTATGACCCCGTCATCAAGGGCTACCGTCCGTCGGCGAATTTCTGCCCCATGCTGACGCGGGGTGAGGTCGATGAATACCTGCAATTGCTGGGCAATCACGACAATCTGAATCCGCATTTCACCGGGTTAGGGCTAGGCCAGGCAAACACCGAGGCCCTGCGCCTGCCGTCACGCAGCGCCAGTCCGCCGGTGGTCAGGGCCTTGATCGAAGCCGCCAGTCAGGGCGCGCGTCTCGAAGTGACCTATGCCTCTCTCAACTCTCCCCAGGGGGAGGAGCGCATCCTGTGTCCGCATACGCTGGTCTACGCCGCTGGCCGCTGGCATGTGCGCGCCTTCTGCGAGAAGAACCGGGCTTTTCGTGACTTCGTGCTGTCTCGATTCCGCGCGGTGCCGGAGCTATTCGGTGAAGCCCTCGAGGGCAGCCAGCGCGAGTGCGATGAAGGCTGGGAGACGCGCGTCACCTTGAAGCTGGGCGCCGACCCGCGCCTGACACCCGCCGAGCGCGGCCTGATAGAGCAGGACCACGGCATGGTGGATGGCGAGCTGCACCTGCCGACACGCGGCGCTCTGGTGCAGTACGTCCTGCGCGAGCTGGGCATCAATCCGGACCATCTGGAAGAGTCTCCGCGCGCCCAGCAGCTGGTCGTGCTCAATCGCGACGAGATCACTGACTGGCTGTTCGTCAGCTCCAGCGCCTGACGCGGGAGTGAGCGGGTCTGCCCTCGCGCTGACCTCAGTTGCCTGAATGGGCTATCCATCGCCGAGCGAAGTTTATATGATGACTTCTGCACACAGTCCTTCGCCCTTCCCGGCGGAGGGCTGTTTTTTTGGTGTCCCGCAAGGCCTTGCTCGCAAGGGGCTGACACCACGACTGACAGGAGGTCTCATGGCCACACTTCCCTCGATCATCATCAATCGTCTGGACGCCGAGCGCCTCGAGCGCCTGATTGATCACGTTTCCGCCGCCGACCGTCAGGTGGCAGAACAGCTTGAGGATGAGCTGGAGCGCGGCGAGGTCGTCGAGCCTCACGAGGTGCCCGCCGATATCGTCAGCATGAACAGCCGCGTAGAGTTCACGGACCTGACCCGCCAGCAGACTCTGGTGCGCACGCTGGTCTATCCGCACGCGCTGCCCGGCCAGCAGGATGGCCTGTCGGTGCTGGCGCCACTGGGGGCTGCCCTGCTCGGCCTCAAGGTCGGCAGCCTCATCGAGTGGCGGCTGCCGGATGGCAGCCTGCATGAGGTGCGTATCGAGGCGCTGCATTACCAGCCGGAAAGTGCTGGCGACCTGCACCGCTGACAGCGCCTAGCGCATCAGCAGGCGGCGGATAAGACCATGGATGGCGCGCG
Source organism: Cobetia sp. SIMBA_158 (assembly GCF_046566945.1). Lineage (NCBI taxonomy): Bacteria > Pseudomonadati > Pseudomonadota > Gammaproteobacteria > Oceanospirillales > Halomonadaceae > Cobetia > Cobetia sp. SIMBA_158. The sequence goes on along the minus strand of NZ_JAWJYL010000005.1, from coordinate 302,049 downwards.
CAGTCGGCCCATCGGCATAGGGCGGATACATCAGTCGCGCGCCATTCATGCGCCCCTTGGCGAAGATTCCCTTGGCCTTGCTGAGCGCCTGGAAGCCTTCCTTGCCATGGTAATGGCCCATCCCGGATGGCCCGATACCGCCGAACGGCATGTCATCCTGCGCCACATGCAGCAGGGTGTCGTTCAGACACATTCCGCCCGCATGCGTGCCTTCGGTGACCCGCTGCTGTTCGTGCTTGTCGTGGCCGAAGTAATACAGCGCCAGAGGCCGGGGCCGGGCGTTCACATAAGCCATCGCGACGGACAGCGTATCCGCCGGTGCCTCCAGCAACGTGTCCTTCACACTCGTCTCGCCCTCCGCCTCATCCACTGCCCCCGGGTCCGACAGGCCGACGATCGGCAGCAGCGGGCCGAAGATTTCCTCCTGCATCACGCGCATCTCATCCGTCACATCAAGCAACGCCAGCGGCGGCATCAGACGCTTCTCGGCCAGCTCCGGGTCATTCCAGTCGGGGCTGTCGACCAGCGGCCTGAGTGTCGCGCCCTTTGCCAGGGCGTCCTCGAGCACCTCTCGCAAGCGCTGGTACTGACGCTGATTGATGATGCGCGAATAGTCCTGCGTCTCGCAGAAGCGCGGATAGAAGCGCTGGAAGGCCTCGCCCAGCGCCGTGACCAGCAGCGGGACCTGGTCCTCACTGCACAGCACATAGTCCGGCGCGACGCAGGTCTGGCCGGCGTTCATGCCCTTGCCGAAGGCCAGCCGCCCCGCCGCTTCACGACGCTGGGCCTCATCCGCCATCAGCTCACGCGACATGATCACCGGCGACTTGCCGCCCAGCTCCAGCGTCACGGGGGTCAGGTTGTCCGCCGCGGCGCGCATCACATGCTTGCCGACCGCCGTGCTGCCGGTGAACAACAGGTGGTCGAAGGGCAAGGCCGAGAAGGCCGCCGCCACATCGGCCTCACCGATCACCACGGCCACCTGCACCTCATCGAAGGCATCGAGCAGCATCACGCGCAGCGCCTCGGCGGTCTCGGGGGTGAACTCGCTCATCTTGATCATCACCCGATTGCCGGCACTCAGGGCGCTGATCAAGGGGCCGATCGCCAGATAGAGGGGATAGTTCCAGGGCGCGATGATGCCGACCACGCCCAGCGGCTGATAGACGACGCGCGCAGAGGCCGGCTGGAAGGCGGCGCTGACATGGCGCTTCGAGGGCTTCATCCAGCCCTTCAGGTGACGGCGTGCATGACGAATGCCTTCGTAGCTCGGTACCAGTTCGGCCAGACGCGTCTCATGGGCGCTGCGGTGACCGAAATCGGCGCTGATCGCCGCGATCAGGGCCTCCTCGTGTGACTTGAGCGCATCACGCAGCGAAGTCAGCCAGGCTTGGCGCTCGTCGGCACTGGGCATCGGCGACAGACCGTAGGCGGCGCGCTGGTCTTCCAGCAGCGCCTGCATACGCGTGATTTCCCGGGTAGCAGCCTCGCTGATCTCATTAGACGAGCCAGCAGACGGGACAACAGACTCAGGCGAAGCAGGATCAACAGGGGCGGCAGTCGTCATGAGAACATCCAGTGAGGGCCGGCGAAGCCAGCAGCGAAGGCAGACAGCCACGAGTATGGCGTACCAGGCGGTAGCGACCGGCGCGAGCAGAAGCGCCGGCGTAGCTCATCCCGTTTTAGAACACTCGTTTGATGACGTCAAAGAAAGTCGCCTGCGCCGCTGCCGCACGCCGCAATGCAAAAAGCCCCCGCACCGTGAGGTACGAGGGCTTTTCGGGTGTCGACCGGCAATGGTGCCGGTGACAGGAATTCGTTGGCGCGCCCAGCAGGATTTGAACCTGCGACCCCTGCCTTCGGAGGGCAGTACTCTATCCAGCTGAGCTATGGGCGCGCATGCCAGGGTTGCAGTGAACCGAGGCGCGCTTATGGTAACGTCTTGATTCTACGATGTCGAGATATCCCGCCAGCCACGCGGTTGCTGCGCCTCCGGCGAGCGCTATACTGGCTCGATACACAGCCCCAAAAGGTGCACGCCATGCAAGCTCGCCGGCCAGCTGCTTTTCCCCTCAAGCGCTCTTCCCTGTCACTCTCGTTGAGCGCGATGCTGTTCAGCGTGCTTGTGAGCGCGTCCGCACAGGCCGCAGACAACTCCCGCGAGGCGATTGCCGAGCGACTCAAGCCGGTGGGCGAGCTATGCGTGAAGGGCGATGCCTGCGCCGGTGATGGCTCGGCAGCGAGCTCGCCGCCGGCGGACAGCGGCGCTGGTGGGCAAGCCAGTGCCGCCAGCGCGATAGACGGCGAGAAGGTCTACGGTGGCATCTGCATGGCCTGTCACACCACTGGCGCTGCCGGTGCCCCGCGCCTGGGCGAGGCCGGCGACTGGGAGGGCCGCCTCTCCAAGGGCGACGAGACGCTCTACACCCACGCCATCGAAGGCTTCAATGCCATGCCGGCCAAGGGCGGCAACCCGGCGCTTTCCGATGAGGAAGTGAAGGCCGCGGTGGATTACCTGCTCGACTCCGTGCGCTGAGTCTCAGCGCACAGTACCCGACAATCAACATCAGCCCAGCAGCGAACGCAGGCCCGCGATGGCATCCCGCCCGCGGGCCACTTTCTTCTCCTGATCCTGCGGCTTGTCGGCCCGCCCTTCCCACTCGAGGTCTTCCGGCGGCAGCTCATCCAGGAAGCGGCTCGGCACGCAGTCCATCATCTCGCCGTAGGTCTTGCGCTGGCGCGCCAGCGTCAGCACCAACGTACGGCGGGCACGAGTGATACCCACGTAGGCGAGGCGGCGCTCCTCCTCCACTGTCTCCATCTCGATGGAGTTGCGGTGCGGCAGCAGGTCTTCCTCCAGCCCCAGCACGTAGACATGCGGAAACTCCAGGCCCTTGGAGGCATGCAGCGTCAGCAGCTGCACGCGGTCGGAGTCATCTTCCTCGGCCTGCTGCTCGAGAATGTCGCGCAGCACCAGGCGTGAGATGGCCGCCGCGACATCGCCAGTCTCGGTATCGCCGATCATCGCCTCGCTGCCCTCCAGCTCCTCCACCTCTTCCTGTGGATTGCCGCTGATCGACTTCTCGAGCTGATCGACCAGGATCCAGACGTTGGCCATGCGCCGCTCGGCGATCTTGGGCGCACTGGCGTTCTGATACAGCCAGCCTTCGTAATCCACCTCGCGGAACAACTCGCGGATCGCGCTGATCGACTGGCCGGCGTCCATCTCGCGGCGCACGCGGTCCAGCGTATGGGTGAAGCGGCCGAGGCGGTCCAGCGCACGCTCGCTCAGCTGCTCGCGCAGGCCCATCTCGCTGCAGGCGGCGTAGAGCGACACGCCACGCCCGGTGGCGTAGTTGGCCAGCTTCTCCAGCGTGCCCGGCCCGACTTCCCGCCGCGGCACGTTGACGATGCGCAGGAAGGCGTTGTCGTCCGCCGGATTGATCAGCAGACGCAGGTAGGCCATCGCGTCCTTGATCTCGTTGCGTCCGAAGAAGGAGGTGCCGCCGGAGAGCTTGTAGGGAATCTGGTAGTGCTGCAGCTTGAGCTCCAGCAGGCGCGCCTGGAAGTTGCCACGATAGAGCACCGCGAAGTCACGCCATTCGGCGCCTTCCTTGATACGCCGCGTGAGAATCTCGCCCGCCACGCGCTCGGCCTCGGCCTCTTCGTTGCGATTCATGATGATGCGGATCGGGTCGCCATCGCCCATCTGCGACCACAGCGTCTTGTCGTAGACGTGGGGATTGTTGGCGATCAGGGTGTTCGCCGCGCGCAGGATGATGCCGGTGGAGCGATAGTTCTGCTCCAGCTTTATCAGGTTCAGGCGCGGGAAGTCCTCACCGAGGGTGACGAGGTTCTCCGGGCGCGCGCCGCGCCAGGCGTAGATCGACTGGTCATCGTCGCCCACCACCGTGAAGGTCTGGCGCTCCTGCATCAGCATCTTCACCAGCAGGTACTGGCTGATGTTGGTGTCCTGATACTCATCGACCAGCATGTAGTGGATGCGCCGCTGCCAGCGCGCCAGCACCTCGGGGTGATCACGGAACAGCACCACCGGCAGCAGGATCAGGTCATCGAAGTCGACCGCGTTGTAGGCCTTGAGGTGCCGGTTGTAGGCCTCGTAGATCACCGCGGCGTACTGGGCGTCTTCGTCCTCGGCATGCGACAGCGCCGCCCCGGGCAGGATCAGGTCATTCTTCCAAGTGGAAATCTGACTCTGCACCGCGTTGATCTGCTCGGCGTCGGTGTCGGCTTCCTTGTGCATCAGCTCCTTGATCAACACCTTGGCGTCATCGGTGTCGAACAGCGAGAAGCCTGGCTTGTAGCCCAGTGTCTTCAGCTCGCCGCGGATGATGGTCAGACCGAGGGTGTGGAAGGTCGAGACGATCAGCCCGTGGCCCTCGCGACCCTTGAGCATCTTGCCGACACGCTCCTTCATCTCGCGCGCCGCCTTGTTGGTGAAGGTCACGGCGGCGATGTTGCGTGCCTTCATGCCGCATTCCTGCACCAGATAGGCGATCTTGGTCGTGATCACGCTGGTCTTGCCTGATCCGGCACCGGCCAGTACCAGACAGGGGCCATCGATGGCGCGCACGGCTTCCTGCTGGCGGGGGTTGAGCTTGGCGAGGCGATCACGGATCTCGGTCATCACGGTGTCCTGCTGGGCGAGGGGAAGTAGGTCATCTCAAACACGATGCGTTTGATCAATCGAGCTGTACGGCACCGGAAAAATCCAGCTGACGCCAGCTTTCGTAGACAACCACGGCGACGGCATTCGACAGGTTCATGCTGCGGCTGTCGGCCAGCATCGGCAGGCGCAACACCTGCTCGCGGGGCAGGCTGTCGAGCATCGCCTGTGGCAGACCGCGTGTCTCGGGGCCGAATACCAGCGCATCACCGGCCTGGAAGCTGGCCTCATGCGGCGCGGTGCGACCACGCGTCGAGAGCGCGAAGACCCGCGAAGGTGTCACGCTCGCCACGAAGTCATCGAGGCTGGCATGGCGCTGCACACGTGCCCACTCATGATAATCGAGACCGGCACGGCGCAGGCGCTTGTCATCCAGCTCGAACCCCAACGGCTCGATCAGATGCAGGCGGTAACCGGTGTTGGCACACAGCCGGATGATATTGCCGGTATTGGGCGGAATCTCGGGCTGATAGAGCACGATATCGAGCATGAGCAGACTCGCGGCAGAAGGCGAAAACAGGGAGCTGGCCGGCGATTCTCACCTGGCCATGACAACGCAAAGCGGGCCCCGAAGGGCCCGCCATCTTACCGCAATGCGTGACTCACGCGGAGCACGCGTTGCCGAGAACCCGCCTCAGAACTGCAGACGCATGCCGACCAGCGGGCCGGAATCCAGCGTGCGTTCGTCACGGTTCTCGAAATCAGCCTTCACCTTGCGGTAGCCGACATAGCCTTCGACGTTGTCGATGACCTGATACCGTGCGCGCAGGCCGTATTCGTAGCTGTGCTCGAGGTCGTTGCTGGTCGCGACGTCCGGGGTCACGTAGCCATAGCCACCCAGCGAGACGCGCGGTGCGCCCGGCAGGTAGTAGTAGCCGTAGCCGCCGAGGCCCAGACCGCCGCCGTCACCGTGGTCGGTGTCGTACTGACTCCAGCGTGCGCCGAGGCCCACGTCGTATTCACTGGTGCGCTCGGTGCCCAGCAGCTGGACGTGACCAGCCGTGACGTCGTCGTGGTCATCGCTGGACAGGATACCGCCGCCGAGCTGGACGCCATTGCCGATCTCGCCATTGATTTCGCCCTGAACGGCTTCAGTATTCAGGTTGAGGTCAGCGTTGCCGGCCATGGCCGGGGCGGACAGACTGGCAGCGAGGATGGCTGCCGAAAGGCCGAGAATGTTACGGTGAGCTGTCATGTATGCACCTCTGTACGTGACTGGGAAGGTAATGCTGCGCGGGTCATGAACGCTCTCAGGCGCCCTGGAGACCGTATTGCGCACGGTAGTCGCGAATCGCGACCGCATGCCCAGACAGTTCCTGCTGTGCGTATTGTTCCAGATATTCGAGCACCTGGTCGAGCGTCACGATACTGACCACAGGCATGGAGAAACGTGCCTCCACTTCCTGAATGGCGCTGTTCGCCTTCAGGCCTCCCTGGCCATCGGGAGCGCGCTCCTGACGGTCCAGTGCGATCACGACGCCCGCCGCCTTGGCACTCTCGGCGTGGATGATCTCCATCACTTCGCCGATGGCGGTGCCGGCGGTGATGACATCGTCGATGATCATCACGCGGCCTTCGAGGGGCGCGCCGACCAACGAGCCCCCTTCACCGTGGGTCTTGGCTTCCTTGCGATTGAAGGTGAACGGCATGTCACGATCATGATGATCAGCCAGCGCCACGGCCGTCACTGCACCCAGCGGGATACCCTTGTACGCCGGGCCGAACAGCACATCGGCCTCCAGGCCTGATTCGACGATGGCACGCGCATAGAAGCGTCCCAGACGCGCCAGGGCCTGTCCGGAGCGGAATAGACCAGCATTGAAGAAGTAGGGGCTCACCCGCCCGGACTTGAGCGTAAACTCGCCAAACCGCAGCACGTCCTGCTCGATGGCAAACTCAATGAACTCCCGCTGGTAGTCCTGCATCCGATATCACCTTTGAATTCGTTAGCCATTTACCAAATCGTCTAAAGCTCGGGTATCATACAGGCGCGACGAACCAGGGACCACGTATGAAAATCGCTACAGTTAACGTCAATGGTATTCGAGAAGCGGTCAGCCGCGGCTTCCTCGACTGGCTTGCCAGTCAGGACGCCGACGTCGTCTGCATCCAGAACCTCAAGGCCAAGAGCTTCGAGCTCGACGACAGCATCCTCTACCCGGAAGGGTACGAAGGCTACTTCCTGGACGCCGAAAAAGACGGCTTCTCAGGGGTTGGCCTCTATTGCCGCCAGATTCCCAAGGCCATCATGTATGGACTGGGCTTCGAGCAGTGCGATAACGAAGGCCGCTACCTGCAGGCCGATTACGACCGCTTCAGCATCTGCTCTTTCCTGATGCCTGACGGAAGTGATCCGGCTGCCAAGGGCGCCTTCATGGAGCAGTATCAGGAATACCTCAGCAAGCTGCGCCGCAAGCGTCGTGATTACATGATCTGCGGCACCTGGCATGTGGCCCACAAGACTGTCGACCTCGCCAACTGGTCCGACAATCAGATGACGCCGGGCTTCAAGCCGGAAGAACGCGCATGGATGGATCAGGTCTTCGGCCCGATCGGCTTCATCGACGCCTTCCGCGAAGTCAATCGCGATGCCGACCAGTACTCCTGGTGGCCAGCGCTGGACAGTGACCAGCCGCGCGCCCGTCAGGAAGGCTGGCGCCTCGACTATCAGGTCATCGACCCGAACCTGCGTCGTCACATCAAGGACGCCTGGATCGACACCGATGCCACCTTCAGCGAGTTCGCACCGGTCATCGTCGAGTACGACCTCGAGCTGTGATGCACGCTGTCACCCCTTGAGCGTTCGGCCTCGGGCCACCCTGCCAGTCGCATGATGTGCCTTCGGGCACTGACGAAAACGCCCCCATCGCGCAAGCGGTGGGGGCGTTTCTGTCTGGCATCAAGCGCTCATGACGCAGCGCTCATGACATGACACTCTCGACACAGCACTCATGACATGGCACTCATGACACAGCGGCCGTGTCGCAGGGCTCAGGCGTCGGCCGGCATGCCGAGTGCGGCGCGCTGCGCGGCGAACAGCTGCTCACCGGTACGCTCGGCGAGATCCAGCAGGGCATTGAGCTCGGCGCGATCGAAGGCCGCGCCTTCGGCAGTGCCCTGCACCTCGATCAGCCCCTTGCCTTCGGCCATCACGACATTCATGTCAGTATCGGCCTTGCTGTCTTCCGGGTAGTCGAGGTCGGTGACCGGCACACCCTTGTAGATGCCGACCGAAACGGCGCTGACCAGACTCACCAGCGGGTCAGTCTTGATCTTGCGCTCACGCTGCAGGCCCTGCAGCGCATCGACCAGTGCCACACAGCCACCGGTGATCGCCGCGGTACGCGTGCCGCCATCGGCCTGCAGCACATCGCAATCGATGGTGATGGTGTATTCGCCCAGCTTCTTGAGATCTACCGCGGCGCGCAGCGCACGGCCGATCAGACGCTGGATCTCCACCGTGCGGCCACCCTGCTTGCCACGCGCCGCTTCACGATCATTACGGGTATGGGTCGCACGCGGCAGCATGCCGTACTCGGCGGTCAGCCAGCCCTTGCCGGAACCACGCAGCCAGCGCGGCACGCCCGCCACGACAGAGGCGGTGCACAGCACGCGGGTCTCCCCGAACTCCACCAGCACCGAACCCTCGGCGTGACGAGTGAACTCACGGGTCAGGCGGATCTCGCGCGGCTGCTCCGGGGTACGGCCACTGGGACGGGTCACGTTGGCTTCGCTCATGGGGATTCCTTGTTGCAGTATTCGGGAGGCCAGAGTCTACACGCCGCAGCCACGGGCGACGACCTTCGCGCCGCGCGGGCCAGACCGGCTCCTGATCACTGGGCGCTCAAGAGCGGCACGCGTACACTTCAGGCTATCAGCGCGGTCGCTCATGCACCGCCTCTCTTCTGACAGCCAACCGACAAGGAGCACGTCATGGTCCACAGCATGACCGCCTTCAGCCGCCAAACCCATGAAGCCGACTACGGCACCCTGACGCTGGAGCTGCGTTCGGTGAACCAGCGCTATCTCGAACCGCACTTCCGCCTGCCCGACAGCCTGCGCGAACTCGAAAGCGCCTTCCGCGAAGGCCTGCGCAAGCGCCTCAACCGCGGCAAGGTCGAACTCTCGCTGCGCTTTGACGCCGAAGCCGGTGCCGACAGCCTCGCCGTCGATGCCAGACGCCTGGGCGAACTCAGCCGCGTGCTCGCCGAAGTCGGCCAGCACTGCCCGGACGCCCCGCAGCCCTCACGCCTCGCCCTGCTCGACTACCCCGGTGTGCTGGTGCGCGAAGGCGCCGATCAAGAACGCATCAAGGCCGATGCCCTCAGCCTGTTCAAGCGCGCGCTGGACGAACACATCGAAGGCCGCGCCCGCGAAGGCGAACGCCTCGCCGAACTGATCAGCGCACGCCTCGATGGCGTCGACACCCATGTCGCCGAAGTCCGCCGCCTGATGCCCGACATCCTCGCCCGTCAGCGCGAGAACCTGCTCGCCCGCCTCGAAGAAGTCCGCGCCACCCTCGACCCGCAACGCTTGGAAGCCGAACTGACCCTGATGGCCCAGAAGGCCGACGTCGACGAAGAGCTGGACCGCCTCGACACCCACGTCGGCGAAGTCCGTCGTCAGCTCACCCAGAAAGGCCCCATCGGCCGCCGCCTCGACTTCCTAATGCAGGAACTCAACCGCGAAGCCAACACCCTCTCCTCCAAGTCCGTCGTTGCCGACACCACCCGCTGCGCCGTCGAGCTCAAGGTACTGATCGAACAGATGCGCGAGCAGATTCAGAATATTGAGTGATATCCCGCCAAAGGAGTTAGCCGGATGAGCAGACCCGAACCATGGAGTGGTGAAGAAGTCACAGCGATTGTCGAAACGTACAAGAAGATGCTGGTTGCAGAACTTTGCGGCCAGCATTACGTGAAAACGGACCACAATCGTGAGCTTGCCAAGAAATTAAATAATCGCTCAAAGGCTTCTATCGAATTTAAGCACCAAAATATTAGTGCCGTGCTGCGCGATGCCGACTGCCCCTATATCAACGGCTACAAGCCGATGAGTAATTATCAGGGCATGCTGGTCGATGTTGTTGAGCGCCACCTACTGAGTACTGAGCTATTCGATCAGGCAGCACGCAATGCAGCAGACCGACCGGTCATTGATGCACCGGCCCCAAAAGATACTTCCATCATTGTCACACCACCGGAATCCAAGACGCCTCAGTCCAGCGTGCAGGAAGCCAAACAGCGTTACGCGCCGCCCACACCGGTTAAGCGCGATTACCTGGCGCGAGAAGCCCGCAACCATGCACTGGGGAGTGCTGGCGAACGCTTTGTGGTGGCCTTTGAGAAGATGCGCCTTAGAAAAGAAGGCCTGACATCGCTGGCCGAGAAGGTCGAGCATGTGGCGGAAACCCTGGGCGATGGCTTGGGCTATGACGTCCTGTCCTTTGATGCGGATGGACGAGAGCGTTGGATCGAGGTGAAGACGACGGCATTTGCCAAAGAGTGCGCTTTTTTCATCACGCCAAATGAACTCAAGTGCTCGCAGGCCAATCCTGAGCACTACCACCTTTTCCGTATCTTTAGCTTCTTAACCCAACCCAACATGTACTGCTTGAGGGGTGACCTCTACCCGCAATTGACGCTCAACCCGCAGAGCTATCGCGCGCACCTGCTGTGAATGTCTGGCGCCCGCCTCTCATCAATTGAAACTCTGCCCGACAGGCGCCATCTTGTCTGCATCCCTCAACTGAGGGCTTTTCCGCTCAAGGAGTCAGGCATGTCTATCGAACAAGTGCTGTACCGTGCAGAAGCCACTACCACTGGGGGGCGTGAAGGCAAGTCGCGTTCTTCCGATGGGGCGCTGGATGTCACCCTGAGCACGCCGAAGGAGCTGGGCGGTGGTGGCGGTGAAGGCACCAACCCGGAGCAACTGTTCGCGGCTGGTTATTCTGCCTGCTTCATCGGTGCCATGAAGCACGTGGCCAGCACTGACGGCGTGACACTGCCGGAAGGCCTGGAGATCACCGGCAAGGTGGGCATCGGCCAGACTCCGGCCGGTTTCGGTATCGAGGTGGCGTTGGATATCAGCCTGCCGGGCATGGACAAGGCCGAGGCGGACGCGCTGGTCGAGAAGGCGCACCAGGTGTGCCCGTACTCCAACGCGACGCGTGGCAACATCGATGTGACGCTGAACGTCAGCGTCTGATGACTGACGACTGATTGCCAGACACGAAAACGCCGCCCCTCGGGGCGGCGTTTTTGATGGTGCGAGACGCGCATTGCTTTCGAGCGCGCGGGCCGATCAGACGCCCTGCTCGCGCGCCATGCGGCGGGCAATCAGCGGAGCGTTCCACAGGCTGGGCAGCAGAATCAGCGACACCGGCACGGCGGTGACGACGATGAAGGATTGCAGCGCGTTGATGCCGCCATCGCCCATCGAGATCAGCAGCGCCGCGACCACGCCCATCATCAGGCTCCAGAACACGCGCACGCCACGCGGCGGATTGTCGTGACCGCTCATCACCATCGAGACCGCATAGGTCATCGAGTCACCGGTGGTGGCGACGAACAGCGTGGTCAGCACCAGGAACAGCACCGAGATGGTGAAGCCGAACGGCAGCTGCTGGGTGATGGCGATCAGCGCTGCCGGCAGATTGAAGCCGGTGAACGGGCCGGAGACGCTGCCCGGGTTGCTAAGCTCGAAGGCCAGGCCGCTGCCACCGATGATGGTGAACCACAGGCAGGTGACCAGCGGCGAGATGACCGCGATCAGCAGCACCATCTGACGCAGGGTGCGGCCACGCGAGATACGCGCGACGAACATCGCCATCAGCGGACCATAGCCGATGAACCAGCCCCAGAAGAACAGCGTCCAGCCATTCAGCCAGCCATCGTCACCCCGGAAGGAGGACATGGCGACGAAGTCACCGACGTAGCGCACCAGGCCCTGCGGGAAGGCTTCGAGCAGGAAGCCGGTCGGGCCCATGATCAGGATGAACAGCAGCAGCGCGCCGCCGAGCAGGACGTTGGTGCTGCTCAGGAACTGGATGCCACGGGTCACGCCGCTGACGGCGGACAGGGTGTAGATGACCGTCAGCACGAGCAGCAGCGTGAGCTGGGTTGCGTAGGTGTCGGGAATGCCGAACAGCGCATTGAGGCCATAGCTGACCTGCAGACCGAGAAAGCCGATGGGGCCGACGGTACCGGCCACCACTGCCAGCACGCAGCAGGCATCGACCAGCGCACCGATGGGGCCACGCATGACGCGGTCGCCGAACAGCGGATAGAGCAGCGTGCGCGGCTTGAGCGGCAGGCCCTTCTCGTAGTGCAGGTACATGAAGATGATGCCGGTCAGGCTGCCGAGCATCGCCCAGGCCAGAAAGCCCCAGTGCATGAAGCTCTGCGCCAGCGCGTTGTAGGCGGCATCGGCATTGCCTGTCGGGGCGTCCGCGCCGAACACCGGCGGCGGCGAGGTGAAGTGAGCGATCGGCTCTGCCGCTGCCCAGAAGACACCACCGCCCGCCAGCAACGTGCACAGGATGATGGCCATCCAGCGCAGCGTCGAGATATCCGGCGCCGCCAGCCCGCCCATACGCACCCGTCCGGTACGGCCGATGGTCAGCACGATGGCGATGACGAAGGTCGCCAGCATCAGCGCTTGCCAGTAGGCACCGAAGTATTGGGTCGAGACACCGAAGGCACTCTGGATGAGCGCGGAGACAGCGTCGAGATCCACCAATGCGGCGATGGCAAACACTGCCAATACGCCACCACTGATGATGAAGACGGGCCAGTCGATACCTTGCGGGGTGTGTGCGGGTTCAGCGGGGGGATTTACCGGTGTGGCGGAGCCGGACGAAACAGTCCGGGAAGAATCCGTCATTAGTCAGCCTCTGGGCATGATCTGAGTGACGGTGCAGTGTATCAGCCGTAAAACGCTGAACTATGACACAAGCCGTTGTTTTTACACCTATGTAACGCGACGTATCACCAAGCCTACAGCCGTTTTACATCCGGGCATCGGTGATAACAACTCATGACCTCCCTCGGCTGCCATCTTCGGGCCATGCCAGACTGATCCGTGCATGACGACATGAAAAGGCCGCCCGAGTGGGCGGCCTTTTTCACATCAGCCAGTTACAGCCCTTGCTCACGCGCCATCTGCCGCGCGATACGTGGGGCATTCCACAGACTGGGCAACAGCACCAGCGAGACAGGCACCGCGGTCACCACGATGAAGGATTGCAGCGCATTGATGCCGCCATTGCCCATCGAGATCAGGATCGCCGCCACGACACCCATGATCAGGCTCCAGAACACACGCACGCTGCGTGGCGGATTGTCGTGCCCACTCATCACCATCGAGATGGCGTAGGTCATCGAATCCCCGGTCGTGGCCACGAACAGCGCCGACAGAATCAGGAACAGCACCGACATGATGAAGCCGAACGGCAGCTGCTGGGTGATGGCGATCAAGGCCGCCGACAGATTGAAGCCGCTGAACGGGCCCGAGACGCTGCCGGGGTTTTCCAGCTCGAAGGCCAGGCCGCTGCCGCCGAGAATGGTGAACCAGACACAGGTCGCGAGCGGCGACAGGATGGTGATCAACAGCACCATCTGACGCAGGGTGCGCCCCCGAGAGATACGCGCGACCAGCATCGCCATCAGCGGACCGAAGCCGATGAACCAGCCCCAGAAGAACAACGTCCAGCTATCCAGCCAGCCGCTATCGCCGCGGAAGACCGCCATCGGCACGATATTGTCCAGGTAGTCGACCATGCCCAGCGGGAAGGCCTTGAGCAGGAATTCGGTCGGCCCGAAGAGCACGATGAAGAACAGCATCGCGCCGCCGATCAGCACGTTGGCACTGCTCAGGAACTGGATGCCACGCATCACGCCACTGACGGCGGACAGGGTGTAGACGAGGGTCAGGATGGCCAGCAGTACCAGTTGCGTCGCGTAGGTATCGGGAATGCCGAACATCGCATTGAGACCATAACTGACCTGGATGCCGAGGAACCCGACCGGCCCCACGGTGCCCGCGATGACGGCCAGTACGCAGCAGGCATCGACCAGCGCGCCGATCGGCCCACGCATCACGCGTTCTCCGAGCAGCGGATAGAGCAAGGTGCGCGGCTTGAGCGGCAAGCCCTTCTCATAGTGCAGGTGCATGAAGACGACGCCCGTCAGACTGCCCAGCACCGCCCAGCCGAGAAAGCCCCAGTGCATGAAACTCTGCGCCAGCGCATTGTAGGCCGCATCGAGATTGCCGACCGGTGCCTCCGGCCCGAAGACGGGCGGAGGCGAGGCGAAGTGCGCGATGGGCTCTGCGGCGGCCCAGAACACGCCACCACCGGCCAGCAGGGTGCACAGAATGGTCGCCATCCAGCGCGGCGTGGAGATGTCAGGCGTCGCCAGCCCGCCCAAGACCACGCGCCCCGTGCGCCCGAAGGTCATGCCGACGGCGACGAGGAAGGTCACGATCATCAAGCCCTGCCAATAGGCACCGAAGTAGGTGGTCGAGAAATCGAAGGCGTGATTGATCAGGGCCGACACGCCGTCCAGGTCGATGAGCGCGGCGGCGACGAACAGCGCCATCACGCCTCCACTGAGGAGGAAGACCGGCCAGTCCAGACTGCGGGAGCTGTTGAGCGCTGTGAGCTCGGAATCAGGAAGTGCTGCTGCTTGATCGGGAGAGGATGTGGTGTGATCAGCAAGAGATGCGGCGTGATCGGAAAGGGGAGCTGCTTGGGTTGCGGAGCCGGACAAGGCAGTCCGGGTGGTATCCGTCATTAGTCAGCCTCGGGGCATGATCTGAGTGACGGGGCAGTCTAACAGGCGAGAAAGCGCCGAATATGACACAAGTGATTGTTTTTACACCCATGTAACGCGACGTATCATCAAGCCAACAGCCTCATTACATGCCTGCCACCCCGTAACTGCCAGCGAGAGGCTCGCCGCGGGAGCGCGCAGCTGCGAGGATGGAGTCTCACGGTGGCCAGCCTGCCGGTCGCCTTCGATCCACTGCCGCTCGCGGCCCCTGCAACGAACGCAAGCCATGACCTCGCCCCGTCGCCGCGACTTCACCCCCGCGATGAAGCGTCGCAACCAGCATCTGCTCAAGGATGTGACCTGTGCCCAGAGCGCACCGCTCAATGTCGCCTTCATTTTACTGGAGCACTTCTCGATGCCCGCCTTCACCAGCGCCCTCGATGTGCTGGTCACGGCCAATCTGCTCCGCGATATCCCCTTCTATCGCATTCACACCTTCGGGGTGACGGCGGGCAGCGTACGCAGTGATCTGGGCATCGACATCATGGCCAGCGCCGGGCTCGAGTCGCTGGGGCAGGCACAGATCGACATGATCATCGTGTGCGGCGGCTACCGGGTGCAGCTGGACGAGATTCCCTTGCTGAGCGAGGTCTTGCGGCGAGCCGACCACCAGAGCTGTCGCCTCGGCAGCCTGTGGAATGGCAGCTACTTTCTGGCAGCCGCCGGCGTGATGGCGGGCCATCGCTGCACCATCCATCCCGAGAATGCGGCGCTGTTCAGCGAGTCATTCCCCCAGCTGGAGCTGTCGCGTGCCCCGCTGGTGGTGGAAGCGGCACGCTTCAGCTGCACCAATGCCGGCAGCGCGTTGAACATGATGCTGGAAGCCATGCGCCAGCGTCACGGCGATGACCTGGCGCGCAGTGTCGAGGAAATCCTCGCCTGCGAGCGCCCCGCGACGCCCAGCCCCTGGCATCCGGACCAGACGCTGCCCGCGCCGGACAGCCAGCACCCGGAGGCCCTGCGCACCATCCTCGAGCTGATGAGCAACAACCTCGAGGAGCCTTTGAGCATGAGCGAGATCTCGCACTGCGTGACGCTGTCACGCCGCCAGATCGAGCGCCTGTTCACCCGCCATCTGGATACCACGCCCTCGCGCTACTATCTGGAGCTGCGCCTGACCCGGGCACGCCAGCTGCTGACACAGGGCAGTGCCAGCATCACCGAGGTCACCGTGGCCTGTGGCTTCGTCAGCACCACCCACTTCAGCCACTGCTTCCGTGATTACTTCGGCATGTCGCCGACACGCGCGCGTCAGCAGCGCTGACGATGCCCTATCGCTGACTTGCCGGCGCCGCTCCACAGACATTCCGCCACGGAAACGCAAGACGCCGCCCCGAAGGGCGGCGTTTTGCGTTTCGGCTTGTGCTCACGGGGGGGCTTGCCCCGCGCTCACAATCTCGCTTCAGGCCCACATCAGGCAGAAGCCGTCTGCAGCTCGCGGCGCTCATGACGCTGACCGAGCAGGAAGACGATCAAGCCCGCGATGGCCATCGCCACCCCGACCAGGCCGATGGAGGAATGCGACGGGCCATAGGCGAAGGCCATGCCGCCACACCAGGCGCCCAGCGCATTGGCGATGTTGAAGGCCGCATGATTGAGCGTCGCCGCCATGGTCTGGGCGTCTTCCGCCACATCCATCAGGCGCATCTGCAGCGCCGGTGCCAGGCCGATGCCGGTACCGACCAGCCCGACGAACAGGATGCCGCTCCAGACGCCATCGGCGGCGAAGTAGAAGCCGCCCTGCACCAGCGCGCTCCAGATCAGCACGGCAGGAATGGTGCGCATCAGGTCGATGTCCGCGGCACGGCTACCGATCAGGTTGCCGATGATGGTCCCCACCCCGAAGACGGCCAGCACCATCGGCACCAGGTTCTGGGACAGCCCGGCCTGGACATTGAGCGTCTCCACCGCATAGCTGTAGACACTGAACATGCCGCCGAAACCGATGCAGGCGATGCCGAGGGTATAGAGCACCCGCGGCTTGATCAGCGCTGCCAGCTCGGTGAGCGGGGTCGCGTCCTGATTGCCGGCCTGATAGGGCACGAAGCCGCGCACCAACATCGCCGTGGCCAGCGCCAGCAGGCCGACGACGAGGAAGGCGGAATGCCAACCGAACAGGCTGCCGAACCAGGTCGCCGCTGGCGCCCCGATCAGAATCGCCACCGTCAGGCCCAGCATCACGCGACCGACGGCCCGCCCGCGCTCGCCGGCGGGGGCAGCATCCGCCGCCACCAGGGCCGCGACGCCCAGATAGACCCCGTGCGGCAGGCCGGCGATGAAGCGCAGCGCGGCAAAGCTGGTCAGCGACGGTGCCAGCAGGCTGGCCACGTTGCTGACCGCGAACAGCAGCATCAGGCCGATCAGCAGCCCGCGACGCGGCAGGCGTGCGCCCAGCGCCGAGATCAGGGGCGCACCGACCACCACGCCCATCGCATAGGCACTGATGGCGTAGCCGACCTGCTGCGAGGTCACATTGAAGTCCGCCGCGATGTTGGGCATCAGGCCCATGATCACGAATTCGGTAGTGCCGATGGCAAAGGCACCGAGCGCCAGCGCCAGTTCAGCGATGCGCGGATGGCGCGCAACGGGGGAGGCAGACATGTCCAGGTCTCCTGAAACTTGAAAAGGGGGTATCACCCGTGGCCGTACTCAGCCGTGGCGCCGCTGTCAGGGGCAGGCCACGGCTGACATTGCCCGCGCATGGCTGGCGCTACGCAGGGCAAAAGACCGCGCGCCATTCATCATCAGCCGGAAGGCGGGAATGAATGGCGCGCGGGACAGGTAACGGGTGATGCGCTCGTGCGCGGCCTCTCTGGCGGAGGCCTGCGGCACGTCTGGCGCTGCTCTATCGACTTATGTACGCGGCTTGCGAAGCACGGTTCACGAACCTCGTCTGACAAGACGCGAGGGGAATCACGGGAGTGCGTAAGCTCAGGCCAGCGTGGCGAGGCGGCGGCAACCGTGTGTCCCTTCAAGACCCCAGGCCGGCGCGAGAACTTGCTGACGCGAGAACTTGCTGACGCGAGAACTGGCCGACGCTTGAGTGATAACTGAAATATACGACCATTGTTGCAGATAACGCCACGCCAACCCAGCCACTTCGCGACGACAACTGTGATGCCCGAGCTGCAACATTGCATCACGGGACTGTCATGCGCGCGTGCAGCGGAAGCGGGGTGGATTATGCGATAATGCCGCGATTCAGCGACAGCAAGCGGATCACTTCCATGTCTTCGACTTCTTCAGCATCTTCCTCGGCGGCCAGCAACGCACGTGGCACGCTCTACATCATTTCCGCGCCGTCCGGCGCCGGCAAGACCACCCTGGTCAAGGCACTGCTGGAGCGCATGGACGGTATCGGCGTGTCCGTCTCGCACACCACCCGCGGCCAGCGCCCGGGCGAGCAGGATGCCGTCAACTACCACTTCGTGGATGTCGATCACTTCAAGACCATGATCGAGCAGGGCGACTTCTTCGAGCACGCCCAGGTCTTCGACAACTTCTATGGCACCTCGCGTCCGGCGGTCGAAGCTCGCCTGAGCAAGGGCGAGGACGTCATCCTCGAGATCGATTGGCAAGGCGCCCAGCAAGTGCGCGCCCAGGTGCCGGAGGCCGTCTCCATCTTCATCCTGCCGCCGTCGCGTGAAGCGCTGCTCGAGCGTCTGTCCGGCCGCGGTACCGATGGCGAGGACGTGATCGCGCGTCGCATGCGCGATGCGGTCAGCGAGATGTCCCACTACGACGAATACGACCTGATCGTCATCAATGATGACTTCGAGCAGGCCCTCGACGAGCTGTGCGGACTCGTCAATGCCCAGCGTGCGCGTCTGCCGCGCGTGCAGCATCGCCACGCGGCACTGCTCGATTCCCTGCTGGCCGACTGATGACGGCAGCGGGAATCCCGCTGCTCGCTCAGACGCTCAGTCAGCCGCGCGGCCGGCCGTTCTGACAGCAGTCCGGACAGCCTGACAGTCGGGCAGGACTTGCCGGCTTTCGTCCTGATCATGCGCGCTGTGGTCGCGTACGCCGCCGACAGACGCGTCAGGCGAAGGAGTTGATCGCGCCTGACTTGTCATGTAACAACGGCGTCGAGTAGACTCGATTCCCTTTCAGAATCATTGGCCGCTGAGCCGTCTCGCCCCTGGCGGGCCGGCTCAGCGGCATTGTGCTTGCGTCGTGTGCGAGATACTGTCAGATGATCAGGGTAAGTGACCCCTAGCGGTCGCGGCACTCTGCGCTGATTACACGCCGACAGCGAACCCCGAATATCCCGCTATTGATAGGTGCACCGCCATGGCTCGCGTAACCGTAGAAGATTGCCTCGAGAACGTCGACAACCGCTTCCAGCTGGTGATGATCTCCACTCGTCGTGCCCGTCAGCTGTCACGCGGCAGCCGCAACGCCCAACTGCCGTGGGAAAACGACAAGCCCACCGTCCTCGCCCTGCGCGAAGTGGCGGCGGGTCTGGTCGGTCGTGACATCCTGAATGAGCCGGTCGAAGCTCCGATCCAGCGCAAGCCGGTAATGCCGCAGATCGAAGACTGAGCCCACGCTCAACCTGCCGACTGCATGTGTGCTTCCGCACCTCTGCCACTCCCGCCCTCGCGGCCGGAGCACGGGGTGCGGGCCCGGAATCACTCTGAGCCAAGGCCGCTGAATGTTCACGATCGATGACCTGGCAGACCGCCTGGGCGGTTATCTTCCCGAGGAAGAGATCCGTCAGGTTAGGCGCGCCTTCTATTACGCCGAGCAGGCCCACGACGGCCAGCGCCGGCGTTCCGGTGAGCCCTATGTGACCCACCCGCTGGCGGTGGCGAACATTCTCGCCAATATGCACATGGACCATCAGAGCCTGATGGCCGCCATGCTGCACGATGTCATCGAAGACACCAGCGTGACCTTCGAGGCACTGGCAGGCCAGTTCGGCGAACCCGTCGCCCTGCTGGTGGATGGCGTCTCGAAGCTGACCCAGATCACCTTCGAGGACAAGGCCGTCGCCCAGGCCGAGAACTTCCAGAAGATGGTGCTGGCGATGTCCCAGGACATCCGCGTCATCATCGTCAAGCTGGCCGACCGTCTCCACAACATGCGTACCCTCGGCGCCCTGCGCCCCGAGAAGAAGCGTCGCATCGCCCGTGAGACGCTCGAGATCTACGCCCGCGTCGCCAACCGTCTCGGTATCAACACCATCCGCGTCGAACTGGAAGACCTCTCCTTCCAGGCGCTGCACCCGATGCGTTCCGAACGCATCAAGCGTGCCGTCACCGCCGCGCGTGGCAATCGTCGTACCCTGATGCGCGAGATCCAGGCCAGTCTGCAGAACGCGCTGGAGCGCGATCAGCTGCCCGGCTCGGTGATCGGTCGTCAGAAGCATCTGCTGTCCATCTATCGCAAGATGCGTGACCAGCAGAAGCCCTTCAATGAATTGATGGACGTGTTCGGCTTCCGCATCATCACCGATGACGTGGACAGCTGCTATCGCATCCTCGGCGTGGTGCACAATCTCTACAAGCCGGTGCCGGGTCGCTTCAAGGATTACATCGCGATCCCCAAGGCCAACGGCTACCAGAGTCTGCACACCACGCTGTTCGGCATGAACGGCATGCCCATCGAGGTACAGATCCGTACCCGCGAGATGGAAGCGATGGCCAACAACGGCATCGCGGCGCACTGGCTGTACAAGGCCGGCCAGACCGACCGTCCCATCGGCGCCGGCAGCCATGCGCGTGCCCGCGAATGGGTGCGGGGTCTGCTCGAGATGCAGCGCCATGCCGGCAACTCCCTCGAGTTCATCGAGCACGTCAAGAACGACCTCTTCCCCGACGATACCTACGTGTTTACCCCCAAGGGCGACATCATGGAATTGCCGCGCGGCGCGACGGCGGTCGATTTTGCCTATGCGGTGCACACCGATGTCGGCAACAGCTGTATCGCCTGCCGCATCGATCGTCATCTGGCGCCACTATCCTCGCCGCTGGAGAGTGGCCAGACCGTCGAAGTCATCACCGCGCCGGGCGCCAAGCCCAATCTGGCGTGGCTCAACTTCGTCACCACGGCCAAGGCGCGTTCTGCCGTGCGCCATTACCTCAAGCATCAACAGCGCAGCGAATCCGTGACCCTGGGCCAGCGTCTGCTCAACAAGGCGCTCTCCGGGCTGGACTCTTCCCTCGAGCAACTGCCGCCCAGGCGTCTCGATACGCTGGCCGCGGAGCTGGAGCTGGAAGGCGGGCGTGATGATCTGCTCGAGTCCATCGGGCTCGGCACCCGCGCCGCCTACAGCGTGGCCCAGAGCCTTCTGAGCGACACGACTAGCACCACGGCCCAGCAGCCCAAGTTCTCGGCCAAGGACGGCAACGTCCAGGCGGAGAACAGCGGCAACAGCCCGATGCAGGTCAGCGGTGGCAACAGCATGGTCACCAGCTACGCGCGCTGCTGTCACCCGCTGCCCGGCGAGCCGATCATGGGCCATCTGTCGGCCGGCAAGGGCCTGGTGGTCCATCGCCAGGAATGCAGCAACATCACCGAACTGGCCAGCGATCCGGAACGCGTCTTCCCGCTGACCTGGGCCGATCAGGTCGAAGGCGACTTCACGGTGGCGCTGCGTATCGAGGCACAGACCCAGCGCGGCCTGATCGCCGAGCTGGCCGAACTGGTCACCGATGCCGAAGCCAATATCGAACGCATCGGCATCGAGGAACGCGACGCCCATCTGGCCATCGTCAATCTGACGCTGGCCGTGCGTGATCGCATTCATCTGGCGCGCATCATCAAGCGCATGCGCAACCTGTTGCACGTGGAGCGAATCACCCGCGTCCTCAGCTGATCTACCGTACTGGCCGCGTCGTCCGCCACTGGCGGGCGGCGCGGTTTTTGTTTTCAAGGCTGCCGCAGAGCGGCCATCGGACACGTTCTTCTGAACACCCGTGTCGCGGCCAAGGCCGACTGCAGTGCAGGACCTTGACCGCGACCGAACTCGCCGTGGACGGCGAGACCCTATAACCACAATCGTAACCCGCTGCTGAAGGCCGCCACCGCACAACACTCGCAACCGGCAAGGCTTGAGCGCAGTCACAAGGAGCATGTCATGAGCAATCGCGCGATCATCAACACCGACAAGGCCCCTGCTGCCATCGGTCCGTATTCCCAGGCGATCAAGGCGGGCAACACCGTCTATCTGTCCGGCCAGATTCCGCTGGACCCGCAGACGATGGAAGTCGTCGAAGGTGGTATCGAGGCGCAGGCGCGTCAGGTCTTCACCAACCTGAATGCCGTGTGCGAAGAAGCCGCCGGCAGCCTGGGCGACATCGTCAAGCTCAACCTCTACCTGACCGATCTGGACGACTTCGCGCGCGTCAACGCGGTGATGGAAGAGTTCTTCACCGCGCCCTTCCCGGCGCGTGCCGCGGTCGGCGTCAAGGCGCTGCCCAAGGGCGTGGCCTTCGAAGCAGAAGGCGTGATGGTCATCGGTGACTGAGCACCCGCTCACTGACGATGGCAGGTCATCCGCGAGGAGTGGCTGACGCAGAGACGACAGTGCCCGCCCCGGGATTCCGGGGCGGGCACTGTCAGTTGGCGCTTCATCTGGGCACTGCGTCGCTCAAGAACTGGCCGCTCGTCAGCCAGTCTCGGCGAGCAACTTATCCACACCCGGTCAGACGGCTCGGCGCGCAACCGCATGTGGATAAGTGGAAGCGGCGGTGATCAGCGGCCCGACAATTCGCTCCTCGGCACCGTCACGCCGTGCTCCTTGAGCACCTCGGCATAGCCTTCGCGGAAGGTCGGGTAACGGAAGGTGTAGCCGCTCTCGAGCAACAGGGCATTGCCGCAGCGCTTGCTGGAACGCCGCCGCAGCGGTGACTGGATCACCTCGGTGGACTCGACCTTGAGCTGACGCGCCAACCAGGCCATCACTTCGTGCAGCGGTGCGCCATCGCAGTCGGTGGCCAGATAGATCGGCTCGACCGGCTTGCCCTCGAGGCTAAGCGCGATCAGGTGCGCCAGCACGCCCGCGCAGTCGTCACGGTGGATGCGGTTAGAGTAGAGTGGCGGGTTGCTGGCGGCGATGCGACCATCACGCGCCTGGCGGATCAGCATGTCGCGGCCCGGCCCGTAGATGCCGGAAAAGCGCACCACGGTGCCGTTGAGCGAGGAATCGAGCAGTGCCTGCTCGCCTTCGCGCATCAACTGGCCCGAGAAGCTGGTGGCATCGGTGGGCGACTGCTCGTCGACTTCCTCGCCATCCTTCTGGGCGTAGACGGAGGTCGAGGACACGAACAGCACGCGGGTCGGCGGTTTGGCGCGCGACTCGAGCTCCGCCACCAGCGCCCGAATGCCATCGACGTAAGCGGCGCGATAGGCCTCTTCGTCGAAACGGTCGGCGCTCAGCACATGTACCACCGTGTCGGCATCTGGCAAGCTGGCCAGTGCACCTTCGGCAGTGATGTCCAACGCCAGCGTCTCGATGCCGAGATCCGCGAGCTTGGACACATCACGCCTGACACCAATTACGTGCTGACCGGCCTTGAGCAGTTCGCGCGCCAGCGCGCTGCCAACGTCGCCACAACCGAGGATGAGACTCGTCTTCTTCACCTTTGCCGTGCTCCTTGGTAAAACGAATCGGTACCCACCGCATCCCAGGATGCCAGTTCCGGGCAGGAATCATGACTCTAACAGAACTCCGCTACATCGTAACCTTGGCCCAGGAGCGTCATTTCGGACGCGCCGCAGAGCGCTGCTTCGTCTCGCAGCCCACCCTGTCGGTGGCCGTCAAGAAGCTTGAGGAAGAGCTGGGAGTCGCACTGTTCGAGCGTTCCAAGTCCACCGTACAGGTCACACCGCTCGGCGAGAAGATCGTTCAGCAGGCTCAGCGCGTGCTGGAGCAGTCCAGCGTGATCAAGGAACTGGCCAATTCCGGCAAGGATCAGCTCTCCAGCCCGTTGCGCATCGGCGCCATCTATACCATTGGACCGTATCTTTTCCCGCACCTGGTGCCGGAACTGACGCGGCGTGCGCCGAAGATGCCGCTCTACATCGAGGAAGGCATGACCGGCGACCTGCGTCGCAAGCTGCGCAATGGCGAGCTGGACGTGATCATCGTCGCACTGCCGTTCACCGAGACCGACGTGCTGACCAAGATCCTCTACGAAGAGCCCTTCGAAGTCCTGCTGCCGGCCGGCCACCCCCTGCTCGAGCAGGACAGCATCGCCAAGGAGCAGTTGATCAACGAGCGTCTGCTGATGCTCGGCGAGGGCCACTGCTTCCGTGATCAGATTCTCGAGGCCTGCCCGGCCATCGGCAATCAGATCAACAACCCCGAGAATACGCTGATCGCCGAAGGCGGGTCGCTGGAAACCATTCGCCACATGGTCGCCTCCGGTCTCGGTATCACCGTGCTGCCCTACTCGGCGACCGGTACCGGTCATTACGAGAGCGGCGTGCTCGAGACGCGTCCCTTCAAGGACCCGGCGCCCAGCCGCAGCGTGGCGCTGGCATGGCGGGCCAGCTTCCCGCGCCCCAAGGCGATCGACGTGATCAGCCAGGCGATCGCCGAGTGCTCCAATCGTGCGCGCCAGAGCAATGAGAACGGCATGCAGGGCTCCGCTTCCCAGAGCCACGAACCGGCATGA
Organism: Cobetia sp. SIMBA_158; assembly: GCF_046566945.1. NCBI lineage: Bacteria > Pseudomonadati > Pseudomonadota > Gammaproteobacteria > Oceanospirillales > Halomonadaceae > Cobetia > Cobetia sp. SIMBA_158. The sequence continues at coordinate 277,903 of NZ_JAWJYL010000005.1, read as the reverse complement.
GCAGGGCGGGCACGGAAGCCTCATCTGCCGGGCCCGCCAGCGCCGGTGTCTTTGCCACCGGCGCGCTGGCCCAACCGCTGGACAGCCTGAGCGGCGTCGGCCCCGCGCTGAGCGAGAAGCTGTCGCGCCTCGGACTGGAGCGCGTCGCAGACCTGCTGTTCCATCTGCCACTGCGCTATCAGGACCGGACCCGCGTCACGCCCATCGGCACGCTCAAGAGCGGCATGGAAGCGGTGGTCGAAGGCGAGGTGACGGCCTGTGACATCGTCAAGGGCCGTCGCCGCAGCCTGCTGGTACGCCTGCGCGATGGCAGCGGCATCCTCAGTCTGCGCTTCTTCCACTTCTCCCCTGCCCAGCAGCAGCAATTCCAGCGTGGCCACAGCGTGCGCTGCTTCGGCGAGGCACGCGCCGGGGCCACCGGTCTCGAGATCTACCATCCGGAATACCGCCTGCTCAGCCAGGGGGCCGCGCCGGTGGAAGACCACCTCACGCCCATATATCCGGCTACCGAAGGTCTCAATCAGGCGCGCCTGCGTGCCCTGATCGCCCAGGCGCTCAAGCAGCTCGAGGAGACGCCCCATGAGCTACCGGACCTGATCCCCGAGGCGCTGCGCACGCGCTTTCGCCTGCCCGGCGTGATCGAGTGCCTGCGCTTTCTGCACGAGCCACCGCCGGATGCGCCCGTCGACCAGATGAGCGACGGCGTGCACCCGAGTCAGCGCCGCCTCGCCCAGGAAGAATTGCTCGCCCACCAGCTGAGCCTGCGTCAGGTGCGCGCGCGTATCCAGCAGGATGGCGCGCCCTCGCTGAGCGCCAGTGGCGGCCTCAGCACGCGCTTTCTCGCCCAGCTGCCCTTCTCGCTGACCGGCGCCCAGCATCGCGTGCTGGAAGATGTGCGCCGCGACCTGGCGCGCGAAGTGCCGATGCTGCGCCTGGTGCAGGGCGATGTGGGGTCGGGCAAGACGGTGGTCGCCGCACTGGCGGCGCTGATCGCGATCGGCGGCGGCTGTCAGGCGGCCTTGATGGCGCCTACCGAGATTCTCGCCGAGCAGCACTATCGCAACTTCCGCGAATGGCTGGAGCCGTTGGGCATCGAGGTGGCGTGGCTGGCCGGCAAGCTCAAGGGCAAGGCGCGGCTGGATGCCAAGGCCGCCATCGCCGATGGCCGGGCCCGCATGGTAGTCGGCACGCATGCGCTGTTTCAGGCCGATGTGACCTTCCAGCGCCTGGGGCTGGCGATCGTCGATGAGCAGCACCGCTTCGGCGTGCATCAGCGCCTCGCCTTGCGGGCGAAGGGGGAAGCCGGTGGCCTGACACCGCACCAGCTGATCATGACCGCGACGCCGATTCCGCGCACCCTGGCGATGAGCGCCTACGCCGACCTCGATCTGTCGGTGATCGACGAGCTGCCGCCGGGACGCACCCCGGTGCAGACCGTCGCGGTGGCCGACCCGCGCCGCCCCGAGGTGGTCGAGCGCATCCGCGCCGCCTGCTCCGAGGGCCGCCAGGCCTATTGGGTGTGTACGCTGATCGAGGAATCCGAGGTGATGACCTGCCAGGCCGCCGAGGTGACGCGTGACGAGCTGACCGAGGCGCTGCCGGAGCTGTCCATCGGCCTGGTCCATGGCCGCATGAAGGCAGCCGAAAAGGCCGAGGTGATGGCGGCGTTCAAGGATGGCGAGCATGACCTGCTGGTGGCGACCACGGTGATCGAGGTCGGGGTCGATGTGCCGAATGCCAGCCTGATGGTGATCGACAATCCCGAGCGTCTCGGCCTGTCGCAGCTGCACCAGCTGCGTGGCCGTGTCGGGCGTGGCAGCACCGAGAGCTTCTGTGTGCTGCTCTATCATCCGCCGCTGTCGCAGCACTCCAAGCAGCGCCTGGCGGTGATGCGCGAGACCACCGACGGCTTCAAGATCGCCGAGAAGGACCTGGAGCTACGCGGGCCCGGCGAAGTGCTGGGCACGCGTCAGACGGGGCTGGCGGGGATGAAGATCGCCGATCTCGAGCGTGACAGTGACCTGATCGCCCCGACCACCACACTGGCCGATGCCATCCTCAGCGAGGCCCCGCAGGCCGCGGAGCCCTTGATTCGCCGCTGGCTGGGCGAGGCGGCCGGGCAATACGGCGCCGTCTGAGCGCGCTGCCCGCTGCTTCTCTGTTCATCCAGGCACTCGATCACCCGACCCGCCGCGCCAGTCGCTCAGACAGTACTTGTCTTACAGCACTTGTCTTTCAGTACCGGTCAGTCAGGACAGGTCAGCTGGCGCGGCTGGCCTTGATCAGCTGGGTGCCGGCGCTTTCCAGTGGCTGCAACAGCCGCAGCACCAGAATCAGCTGTGACAGCGCCAGGCGTCCAGTGGTGGATTCGACCTGCTCGACCTCGGCTTCCAGTGCCGCGATCTCATCTTCGCTGTCCAGCGTGACGGCGATCTCACCGCCCGCCTCCAATTGCTCTCCCAACGCCGTCAGCTGCTGACTCAGGCGCTCGCCATGGCGCAGCAGCGTCTCGATGCCACTGCTGGCCGAGGCGGTCGATTCCAGTTCGCCACGATGCGCTGCCAGTGCCGAGAGATAGCCGAGCACGGTATGCGCGTGGAGCAGGAAGCCGAAGCCCGGCTCGACATCGCGACGGAAGTGGCCGGGCTCCTTGCGCGCGGTGGCCAGCAGATTGGAGAAGGCCGCGTCGGCGTTGTGGGCATTGCGCCGCGCCAGACGGTAGGCCAGATCATCGCGCTTGCCATGGCGGTACTGGGATAGCACCTCGCCCAGATAGCGGCCGCTGGTCTTGAGGCTGACGCCGGCCTGACGGTAGAGCTTGCGGCCCTGCCAGTCCGGCAGGATCAACACCACCGACAGCCCGGCCAGCAGGCCACCGACCAGCGTATCGAACAGCCGCGGCCAGATGAGATCGAAGCCATCGCCGACCTGGTTGAAGCACGCCAGCACCATCAGCGTGATGGCGGCGGTGGCCAGGGTATAGCGCGAGCCACGGGTGGCGAAGAACAGCACCCCCGCGACCACGGCGATCCCGGCCTGGATCGTGGGCGCCGGGAACAGACTGATCAGCGCCCAGCCGGCGACCAGACCGATCAGCGTGCCCAGAATTCGCTGCGCCAGCGTGCGGCGCGTATCACCGTAGCTGGGACGACACACGAACAGCCCGGTCAGCAGTATCCAGTAGCCCTGGGTCGGGTGTACCGCCAGCAGCACGCCATAGCCGGCCACCAGCGTCGCGGTCAGGCGCAGCGCATGGCGGAAGATCGGCGAGCGCGGCGTCAGGTGGCTGCGGATACGCTCGAACATGTCGCGCGTGCCGTGGGGCGAGCGGTCCAGCAGGCTGTTGTCGCTTTCATTGCTGACGGCTTCGAGATCATTCAGGCGCGCGATCTGGCCTTCGATCAGGCGCAGGTTGCTGGCCAGTGCCTCCAGCGCCTGCATCAGATGGTGCCACTCGGGCCGCTGCTGTTGCTTGAGATAGACGAGCGAGGCATTGAGGTCTTCCAGCGCCTGCTGGCTGTCACTGGCATCGAAGAGCTGGCGCATCAACAGCGCCTTGCCGAGCCCGCGACAGGCGCGCCCCTGCTGCTCCAGCAGGCGCTGACAGCGGAACAGGATGTCGTGATGGAAGAAGGCGTCGGTGAGCTGGCCGTAGGGATAATGACTGGAGCTGGCGCGCTCGTGGAGGTCCTGGGCGATGAAGTAGAGGCGCAGGTAGCGGTCGAGCTTGGTGGTATCGCGCCGCCCGGCGAGACGCCGGAAGACCATCTCCTTGGTCTGGTTGAGCGCCACCACCACGCGACCGTTCTGCTCGGCCAGCGCCAGACGCCGGGCAGACTGGTCGACATTGCGCAGCGGCTCGAACAGCTGCGCCTTGAGAATCAGGTAGCGCCCCAGCTCACGATAGAGCGTCGCCATGCTGTGCTTGAGCGGCTGGCGCGAGAACAACGCGCACCACACGACCGAGAGCAGGCCATACCAGGTCGCGCCCACCACCAGCAGCAACGGCTGAACCAGATTGATGCCCAACCCCGGCTCCCGCAGCCATTCGGGCAGGCTGCGCTCCAGCACCGCGATCTGACCATCTCCATGCTGCTGCTCGAGGCTGATCATGGTGTAGACAGCCAGAATCAACGAGGCGCGCGCGATGGCGCCGTAGCGGGCATCGATGGCGCCCAGCATCGGCATCGCGAAGGTGGCCAGCGCCAGCCCGATCACGAAGGGCAGCGGCATGCCGAACAACAGCTCCACCGAGACGGCGGCGATGCTGAAGCAGGCCAGCGTCATGCCCAGCGCGCGCAGTCGGCCGCGCCAGTGATCATCGGTTTCCGCCAGCCCCGAGGCGATCACGCCCAGAAACAGCGGAATCACCACCGCCATCTCGTCGAGCCAGAACCCCACCGCCATCACGCCACCCAGCGCGATCAACATGCGTAGCGAATAGCTGAAGGCATCCAGCGTCCACAGACGACGCAGGGAGTGCATGAGGGAGTCCAGGAGAGAGCGTGTCATGAAGTGTTCCGTGACCAGGGCGCCGGGCAGCGCATTAGACTTTAGATTTATATCGCTAGCATAACACCCCGTTCTGCCGTGTCCGAGAGCCATGGCGCATGCAAGCGTTGGCGGGCGCGTCGAATGTCGAATCGCCGCGACGTGCCACTCTGAAGACTCCTGACCTCATTGGCTTTCATGGAGAATACCGATGCATCCTCTAATCGAACGCGTCACTGGCTCCCTCGGGCTGTCACCGGAAATCGCCGAGCAGGCGGTCGGCATGGTTCTCAAGTTCGTGCGTGAGCAGGGGCCGGATGGCCCGGCCGCTTCACTGCTGGGCGCCATTCCGGGGGCGGAAGGCCTGATCGGCAGCGCAGGCGAGGAAGCCGCCGAGTCCGGTGGCGGTGGCCTCATGGGCGGCCTGATGGGCGCCGTCAGCGCCTTCACCGGCGGCAGCGGTGGCGGTGCGCTGGAACTGGGCCAGAAGCTGATGGGGCTGGACCTGAACATGGACCAGGCGCGCGGCGTGGCCGATGAGACGCTGAGCTATGCGCGCGAAGAAGCCGGCGATGGCGTGGTCGACCAGGTGCTCGAAGGCATCCCGGGCCTCAAGCAGTTGCTGTGACGCCTCGAGGGCGTTGAGAGGGTCTTCTCGAACAGCCCCTCGCAAGTAAAGGCTCGCAAGAAAGGCTCGCGACAACTGCTCGCGACAACTGCTCGTGACAACTGCTCGTGACAAAAGAACGCCCCGCTGATTCTCTCAGCGGGGCGTCTTTCGTTCATGCAGGCACGGCACAGGATCATTCAGCGAATGCGCTTGAGCAATGACTGCAAGCGGTTGAGCTGGGCCGAATCGCCGACCAGACGCACGCGCTGGTCCATCAGGCCTTGCAGGAAGGCACGCGGCGAGGGCTTGAGCAGAAAGGCCACCGCACTGTCGCTATCGGCGAAGCGCAGCTCAAGCTCGGTATCCACCGGCAGGCCACTGCCCGTGCTGACGCCCGCGTGGGACATGCGGTAGTGACGCGCGATGCTCATGTCTTCGGTCGCGACACCCCAGTCCAGCGGACGCTTTTCCAGCTCGGCACGAAATTCGGGGTCGCGCTTGAAGGCCCGCTTGAGCAGCAGACCCAGCACCCACAGCAATATCTTGAGCTTCATGGTGTCATTCCTTGAATCGCGAAGCGTCGGTCACGCAGGCCATATGAAAATGCCACCGGCCCCGCAGGGCGGAACCGGTGGCATCAGCATGACAGCCGACAGGGCTTTTGATGACGACGATTGAAAGCCATGGCGACAGCCACCCCGGGTCTGCGCTGAAGCACGAGCCGAGGTTACTTGGTCACTGCATCCTTCAACGACTTGCCGGGTTTGAAGGCAACGGTCTTGCTGGCCGGAATGGTCAGCGGCTTGCCTGTCTGAGGATTCTTGCCGGTACGCGCCGCACGCTGGCGCACGGTGAATGACCCGAAACCGATCAGTGAGACGTCATTGCCTTTGGCCACGGTATGAGTGATCTCGTCGAGAATCACGTTCAGTACCTGACTGGCCTTGTCCTTGGATAGATCCGCACGCTCGGCGATGGCCGCAGCGAGTTCTGGCTTGCGCATGAAAAGCCCTCCTGGTTTGGCATTCTGCACGGGCGGCCAAGCCGCCGTTTCCATTGTTGTTCTTGCACTTGCTAGCGGTGGCGTATGGCGGCGACGCAATCCGCTCCCGGCAAGCTTTGCCGTATCAAACCTGTCGATGGCAGCAACCTGTCAGACGACGCTCGCTGAGCAGCATGTCTGACGGAGCATTCACTATCGTGCCTGACCGCGCTGGCAGCAAGGGATTTACGACCATCGATCATGGCATCGCCTAGCCTAGCAACGGCGGCGCCTGCCGCGCTAGCTCGACTTTCCTGCGAACGGCGGCGCCTGTCAACGCATATCCAATCAAGCGTTCGTTCATATCCAGTGCACGCGCTTCGAGGTCATCGCCTTCACCGGTGATTTCCCAGCGCGCCACGGCCGAACGCGGCGGATAGGCCACCACCGGCAAGACCGGTGTCTTGACCAGCACCGGCCACGCCTTCCAGTCGAGTACGCTCGGCTCACCACACAGGTTGGCCGCCAGGGTGCGCGCGGCCATCTGCAGCGGCTGGACATACATGGCATTGACGCCCTCGACGCTGGCGCAATCGCCCAGCGCCCAGATATGCGGCTGGGAGGTGGCCAGGTGGCGGTCGACACGGATGCCGTCGCCGCCGGCGCTCAGGCCCGCGGCCTGCGCCAGACGAATGCGCGGCGCCAGCCCGGTGGCCAGCAGAACCACGGAGCCCGTCAGGCGACGACCGCTCTGCAGGCGCACCTCGACCGGCGCGGCCTGACGCTCGGCCTCCTCGCCCGAGCTGGCGGCGATGGTCTCGACCATCTCGCCCTGGCGACGCGTCACACCGAGCCCATCCAGCGCCGCGCCCAGACGCTGCCCCAGTGCTTGCGGCAGCAGCCCATCCAGCGGAGTTTCCTCCGGCGCGACCAGCGTGACGCGGTGGCCGGCGGCCGTCAGATCATTGGCGTATTCACAGCCGACCAGTCCGGCACCGACAATCACCACGTGCCCGTCTTCCCCACGCTCGCGGGCCTTCGCCAGCGTCGCGCAGAAGGCCGCATAGTCGTCGAGATCATTGATGCTCTGCACGCGTGAGGCCACTTCCGCGGCGACGGGGAAGGGACGACGCGGCGCGGCGCCGAGTGCCAGCACCAGCTCGTCATAGGCCAGACACTCCTCGCCCAGCCATAGCTGGCGGGCATCACCGTCGATGGCAGTGACGCGTTGATGGGTACGCAGCTCGGCATTCAGCTCGTCCACCAGCGCCACCGGCGCCTGACGCGACAGATCGGTGGCCGACATCTTCTTGGCGAAGGCGGTGGACAGCATGGGCTTGGCGTAATCGTGGCCGCTGTCCTGGCTGATGAGGATCAGCCGGCTGTCCTTGTCACGCGCACGCAGCGCGCGCGCCAGACCAATGCCCGCCATGCCGGTACCAATGATGACAAGGGTGCGAGGGTCGCGCATGGCACCATCTCCTGAGATCGATCCGAGGGAAGCGCTGATGAAAGAGCGCCAGCAGCGTCCGTCATGAACGCCGATGAATGCGCCCAGCATACCAGCCCGCCAGCAGTGCAGGCATGCCTGAGCGGGAGGCCTTGCCGCCCGGCCATGCTAGACTCGCCATTTCGTCATCCTGACAGGGAATTCACCGTGGTCCGATGCCCAGCAGGCGAGCCTCATCGCGCAGCGCTCACGCCACAGACCTCCACCTGTGAGGCGCCTCATTCGTCAACCGAGACTCTATGCCAGCCTGCGCCTCGCTGGCCTTCGCACATGCGCGCCGCACCCGCTGCTTCGGCGGCGGTGCGCCGCCATTGGCAGCCGGCTGCCACGCTGCAAGGTGTCATGCCGGCCGGCTGGTGGGCGTGGCTCTCCTCGACGGACTCGCTGACCCAGCGTCTTGCCAGCGCCATGCAGCAGCAGGATGAACGCGATGGCCAGCCAATCCAGGGCCTGCGCGTGCGCCTGCTGCTGCAGGACACCGGCCCCGCGCGGCTGGATGAGGCACGCCTGCTGGGCATCGGCTCACGCCGGCATGTCTGGCGGCGCGAAGTGGCGCTCTGTCATGGCGATACGCCATGGGTGATCGCACGCTCGCTGGCGGCGCTGGACCTGACCCACGGTCATCGCCTCTCGACGCTGGGTGAGCGCTCGCTGGGCCATTGGCTGTTTCGCCAGCCCGACCTGACCCGCAGCGCCATCGATGTCAGCCGTGCCCCGCTGGTGCTTTCGAGCCCCAGGCCGCTGGCCCGCACCACCAGCCTGTGGATGCGCCGCTCGATGTTCTCGCATGGTCGCTTCAAGGTGCTGGTGCAGGAGGGCTTCACACCGGCCTTCCAGCACGCGCTGCAGCTGGCCTGAGCCTTGCGCCCGACTGGCCTCGTTTCCCTCTCTTCCCTTGCCCACTACCACCCGCCCAGGAGCCCCGATGACCGCGTCATCCACTTCCGCCGCTTCGCGTCCTTCCAGACTGGCCGACTACCTCGCCCTGACACGGCTGGACCGCCCCATCGGCACCTGGCTGCTGATGTGGCCGACCCTGTGGGCACTGTGGCTGGCGGCAGATGGCATTCCCGAGCGCACGACCCTGCTGATCTTCATCGCCGGGGTCTATCTGATGCGCGCCGCCGGCTGCGTCATCAACGACTACGCCGACCGCCATTGGGACAAGCATGTCGAGCGCACGCGAGACCGGCCGCTGACCTCGGGTCGCATCTCGGAGCGCGAGGCGCTGACGCTGTTCGGGGGGCTGGTCGCGGCCGCCTTCGTGCTGGTGTGCTTCACCAACCTGACCACGGTGCTGCTGTCGATCGTCGCCGTGCTGCTGGCGGCCAGCTATCCGTTCATGAAGCGCTTCCATCATCTGCCCCAGGTGGTGCTGGGCGCCGCCTTCGGCTGGGCGATTCCGATGGCCTTCGCCGCGACGCTGGAGGAGGTACCGACCTACGGCTGGTGGCTGTTCGCTGCCAATCTGATGTGGACGGTGGCCTACGACACCGCCTATGCGATGGTCGATCGCAACGACGACCTCAAGGTGGGCATCAAGTCCACCGCCGTGCTGTTCGGGCGTGCCGACAAGCTGATGATCGGTCTGTTGCAGCTGGGCATGCTGGCGGTGTTGATCGGCATCGGCCTGCAGCTGGTGCTAGGCATCTTCTACTGGCTGGGGCTGGCCGCCGCCGCCGTCACCTTCGTCTGGCAGCAACGTCTGATCCGGGAGCGTGAGCGTGCGCCCTGCTTCCAGGCCTTCCTCAACAATCATTGGACGGGTCTGCTGATCTTCGCCGGTATCGCCCTGGCGACCTGGCCGATGAGCTGACGCCTGCATAAACATTAGTATTATTTAATTTAAAGCGACCCCTGCCCTCTGTTGCTCCCCAGCCCACGGTTCATGCCTGCCTGCCGCGCCTCCAAGGTGGCTGGCAGGCTTGCGTGCAAGCTGCCATGCTGGCAGTTGTCATCTCGTTGTCATATAAGCGGGTTGTAATCGTCATCGACTTGTCATTCTGGCGCGTGCGCCGACTGCTGCATGGGATCTAGCGATGAGCTCCAAGACCGTACTGATTGTCGACGATGAATCCTCGATTCGCGAGATGATCGCCGTTGCCCTCGAAATGGCGGATTACCGCGTGCTGGAGGCAGACAATGCCCAGGACGCCCACGCCATCGTCGTCGATGAAAAGCCCGATCTGCTGTTGCTGGACTGGATGATGCCGGGTACCAGTGGCCTGGAGCTCGCGCGGCGTCTCAAGCGTGACGAGACCACCTCGGAGCTGCCGATCATCCTGTTGACCGCCAAGGGCGAGGAAGACAACAAGATTCAAGGCCTGGAAGCCGGTGCCGACGACTACATCACCAAGCCCTTCTCGCCGCGCGAGCTGGTCGCCCGTCTCAAGGCCGTGCTGCGTCGCACCACTCCCAAGGGGGTCGAGGAGGCGGTGGAAGTCGAGGGCCTGATGCTCGACCCGGCCAGCCACCGCGTCACCGCCCATGGCAACTCGCTGGATGTCGGCCCGACCGAATATCGCCTGCTGCAGTTCTTCATGACGCATCAGGAGCGTGCCTACACGCGCAGTCAGCTGCTCGATCAGGTATGGGGCGGCAACGTCTATGTCGAGGAGCGCACCGTGGACGTGCACATCCGTCGCCTGCGCAAGGCGCTGGGCACAGGCCATCAGCATCTGATCCAGACCGTCCGCGGCACCGGTTACCGCTTCAGCGCTCAGGCCTGAGGGATTCATGCGCTATTGGACCAACGAGCTATGGCGCCTCGGCTACCTTGCCGGTGGCTTCGGCCTGATCGGTGGCCTGCTGGGCCATCTGGGCTGGGGCCTGGCGCTGGGTCTTTCGCTGTATCTGTTCGTCCATCTCAAGCACTTGAAGAGCCTCTACACCTGGCTGATCACCAATCCCCATGAAGAGCCGCCGCCCGGCGATGGCGTCTGGGGAGACCTGCTCGATCGTCTCTACCGCTACCAGAAGGGCCAGCGTCAGGCTCAGGAGCGACTGCGCAGCATCCTCAACCGTATCCAGGAATCCTCCGAGGCCATGCGCGACGGCCTGGTGATGCTGGACAACCACGGTGACATGGAATGGTGGAACAGCGCTGCCGAGCAGCTGGTCGGCCTCAAGGCCAGCCACGACCGCGGCCAGCACATCACCAACTATCTGCGTGACCCCGTCTTCATCGACTACTTCAATCGGCTGGCCTACCGCGAGCCGCTGACGCTCCAGTCGCCGCTGTCTGACAACCTGACGCTGCAGATCTCCATCACCCTGTTCGGTGACAACGAGCGTCTGGTCATGCTGCGTGACGTCACCCGCCTCTATCGTCTGGAAGAGATGCGCCGCGACTTCGTGGCCAATGTCTCCCATGAGCTGCGCACGCCGCTGACGGTACTGGCCGGCTATCTCGAGACCTACTCCGATTACGCCGATGACCTGCCACCGCGCTGGCAGCGTGGACTGGGCCAGATGCAGAGCCAGACCGACCGCATGCAGCACCTGGTCGAGGACCTGCTGACCCTGTCACGCCTGGAAACCGACGAGCTGTCCGACAATGGTCGCTGCATCGACATGAGCGCCCTGCTCGGCCATATCCGCGACGACGCCGAAGGCCTGTCCCAGGGGCGCCACACCTTCTCCATCGAAGCCGATGCCAGCCTGTCACTGCGCGGTGAGGAGCAGGAACTGCGCAGCGCGATCTCGAATCTGGTCTTCAATGCGGTGCGCTACACCCCCGAAGACTGCCATATCACCCTGCGCTGGAAGGCGGATGACCAGGGCCTGCTGGTCGAGGTGGAAGATGACGGGGATGGCATCGACCCGGTGCACCTGCCGCGCCTGACCGAGCGCTTCTACCGCATCGACAAGGGCCGCAGCACCGCCACGGGAGGCACCGGCCTCGGGCTTGCCATCGTCAAGCATGTGCTGATTCGCCATCAGGGCCATCTGGAGATCGACAGCCACCCCGGCGAGGGTGCGCGCTTCCGCTGTCACTTCCCCGACGAGCGCGCCTGTCAGGCAAGCGCTCCCCAGGCCAGCAGTGCGCTAGCCCAGTGATGGGCTGATTCCGTGATGATCTGACCCGGACGCCAGCCCAACGCAGAACGCCCCGCAGCCACCTCGAAAGGAGGCGACTGCGGGGCGTTTCGTTTGGTCAATCAGACGACACTGCGGCTATTTCAGCGACGTGCCAACCTAGCGACGAGTCAGTTCAGCGACAAGCCAGCTCTGCGACAGGCTGTCTCAACGACGCGGCGCCGGCAACTGACGGTAGTGGCTCTGCCACATCAGTACCGCCCCGGCGACGGCGCCCGGGATGAACAGCAGATTGGCCAGCGGCACCAGCGTCATGACGAACACCGCGGCGCCGAAGGTCAGTGAGGGCCACCAGCGCGCCTTGAGGCGCTGCTTCATGTCACCGAAGCTGACCTGATGGTTGTCCATCGGGTAGTCGAGGTACTGGATCGACATGCTCCAGGCCGAGAACAGCCCCCACAACAGCGGCGAGAGCAGGTTCAGGCCCGGGATGAAGCCGATGATGAACAGCGCGATCATGCGCGGGATGAAGTAGCCCAGCTTGGCCATTTCACGCCCCAGCGAGTCGACGCCGATCTTCATCAGGCCGCGATCATCATCGATCAGGGTGCCATCCAGACGGTGCTCGACCTTCTCGGCCAGAATGCCGTAGAAGGGCGCGGCGATCAGGTTGGTCACCAGGCTGAAGGTGAAGAACACCACCAGCAACAGACTCACCACCAGCACCGGCCAGATCAACCAGCTGAGCCAGTCCAGCCACGCCGGTACCTTGAGCATCCAGTAATCGATCCAGCCACCGAACTGGTTGAACAATACCCACAGCGTGATGCTGTAGAGCACCAGGTTGATCGCCAGCGGTACGAATACGAAGCGGCGCAGCCCGGGGGTATAGACCATGCGGGTCCCGCGGACCAGCGCCGATACGGCATCAATCATGCGACGTCCTCGTCATCTCAAAAGAACCGGCCAGCCAGCGGGCTGACCGGAGCCACACCCTAGCACTCCCGCCTGCGCGGCGCAGCTGTCGGCCGCCTGACATCGCTCGCGCTCCCACGACGCAATCGCCCCGCGGCCTGCCGGTGGGCAGGTGCGGGGCGAAAGAGGCGACACAGGGGCAGAGAAGCGCGTCAGCTCACTTCTTGTCCAGGTCCTGCGGCTTCAGGTCATGGGTATCGGTGTGACGCACGTCCACGCCCTTGACCAGGAAGATGACGTACTCGGCCAGGTTGTCGGCGTGGTCACCGATGCGCTCCAGCGCACGCAGAATCCACATCACGTTGAGCACCGGCGTGATCTGGCGCGCGTCTTCCATCATGAAGGTCATCAGCGAGCGCATCGCGCTCTGATATTCCAGATCCACCGAGGCATCTTCACGCAGCACCTTGAGGGCAAGGTCGGTATCGAAGCGCGCGAAGGCCGTCAGGGAGTCACGCACCATGCTGCGCACGTGCTGGCTGAGATGACGCACCTCGACCATGCCGCGCGGGCTCTGGCCATTCTCGACCAGCGAGATGGCATTGCGTGCGATCTTGCTCGATTCATCACCGATACGTTCGAGATCGGAGGTGGCGCGGATGACGGCCAGCACCAGGCGCAGGTCGGAGGCCGCCGGCTGACGGCGGGCCAGCACCCGGGTGCACTCGTCATCGATCTTGAGCTGCATGTCGTTGACAGCCTTGTCGTTGTCGCGCACCCGCGTGGCGGTTTCACTGTCGCCTTCCAGCAATGCCGTGACGGCATCCTGCAGCTGCTTCTCTACCAGTCCGCCCATGGCCAGCAGGTGTGTCTTCAGTGCATCCAGCTCGTGATTGAACTGCTCTGAGATATGCTTGCCGTGCGAATCGCTGGTGATATCCATTTCCCTCTCCCGGAAAGTCGCCCACCGAGTCAGGGGGCGTGACATGAATGACGTGACAAGTATGGCCCACTACTGACTGACACAGCGGGCTCCCCCTCAGCATGCCGACACTTGATTGCAGTTATGTTTCACCCATGGCGCAAAGGCGGTATCTGGCCGCCATCGTCAGCAATATCAGGGCGAAAAGGCTACCTGGCTGCACGTTCGCGCATGAGAGCGCTAACCGAAACGCCCCGTGATGTAGTCTTCCGTCTGGCGGCGCCGCGGGTTGGTGAACAGCTGATCGGTCGGGGCGAATTCCACCAGGCGGCCCTCATGCAGGAAGGCGGTATCGTCTGACACCCGCGCGGCCTGCTGCATGTTATGCGTGACGATGATCAGCGTCAGGCGCGAGCGCAGCGATCGGATCAGCTCCTCGATCTTGAGGGTCGAGATGGGGTCCAGCGCCGAGGCCGGTTCATCCAGCAGCAGCACCTCCGGCTCGACCGCCAGTGTCCGCGCGATCACCAGCCGCTGTTGCTGGCCACCCGAGAGCCCCAGCGCGCTGTCGTGCAGGCGGTCCTTCACTTCTTCCCACAGCGCCGCGGAGCGCAGGCAGGATTCGACCTTGTCATCGAGGTGGCGCTTGTCATTCTCGCCGACCAGCCGCAGCCCGAAGGCCACGTTCTCGTAGACCGACATCGGAAAGGGATTTGGCGTCTGGAAGACCATGCCTATCCGGCGGCGCAGCATCGGCACGTCCACGCCGCGCGCATGAATGTCCTCGCCCTCGAGCAGTACCTTGCCGGAAAGACGTGACTGTTCGTCGAGATCGGTCATGCGATTGAAGGTACGCAACAGACTCGACTTGCCGCAGCCGGAAGGGCCGATGAAGGCCGTCACGCGCTTGCGTGCGATCTGCAGGCTGACATCCTCCAGTGCGCGTCGCGTCTGGTTCTCCTTGCCGACACGTGCCTGATAATCGAGGCTCAGGTGGCGGGTTTCCAGGCAGATGTCCTCAGCCGGCCGCGCAGGCGTCTCCTGAAGAAACAACTGGGGCTTGGGCTGTTCAGAGTCACGCCTCATTCGGTGGCTCCCTTGTAACGTTGTGCCAGCATGTGACGCAGGCGAATGGCACTCAGATTGAGGCATAGAATCACGACCACCAGCACCAGCGCGGTCGCGTAGACCAGCGGCCGACTGCTGAAGGCATCGCTGCTCTGGAAGGCCAGATCATAGACCTGATGCCCCAGATGCATGAATTTGCGGTCCAGATGCAGCCACGGGAAGCTGTCATCCAGCGGCAGGTCCGGGGCCAGCTTGACCACTCCGACCAGCATCAGCGGCGCGACTTCACCCGCCGCACGCGCCACGGCCAGAATCAGCCCCGTCATCAGCGCCGGCGAGGCCGCCGGAATCACCACGCGCTTGAGCGTTTCCAGACGTGTCGCCCCCAGCGCCAGCGCGCCTTCGCGCAGACGACGCGGCACGCGCGCCAGCCCCTCTTCCGTGGCGACGATCACCACCGGCAAGGTCAGCAGGGCCAGCGTCAGCGAGGCCCACAGAATGCCGCCGGTCCCGAAGGTCGGCGTCGGCAGCCGCTCGGAATAGAACAGCTCGTCAATTCCGGCGCCCAGCCCATAGACGAAGAAGCCGAGACCGAACACGCCGTAGACGATGGAGGGCACCCCGGCCAGGTTGCGCAGCGCGATGCGCGTCAGGCGCGTCAGGCGCCCCTGATGGGCCACCTCGTGCAGATAGAGCGCCGCCATCACGCCGAAGGGCATCACCATGATCGACATCAGCACCACCATCAGTACGGTGCCGAAGATGGCGGGCCAGACGCCACCGAAGCCCTCGGTAGGCGCGCCGGCCACGAAGTCGCGGAAACGCTTGAACGTCATCATCAGCCGGCCGCTGAAGCCCATCGCATTGGGCCGCCAGGCATTGCGGATATCATCGAGCGCGATGCGGCCTTCGTAGCCGCCATTGCCGCCCAGCAGCAACTGACCGCCCGCCAGGGCATCACGCAGGGCACTCAGCTGACCTTCACGCTCGATGAAGGCGCTGCGCACCTCTTCCAACTCCTCCTGCATCTCCTGCTCGAGCTCAGCATCCTCATGAGTCTGCGCCGCTGCACCGTCAGCAGTGGCGCTGCGCCGGGATTCGAGCGACTGCTGCAACGCCTGATAGCGACTGCTCAAGACTTCACTGTCCAGGCGTAGCGCCTGCAGCTGACGGCGCTCGCTCTCGATCATCTTCAGGCGGGAAAACAGTGGCTCGGCGTCCTCGGACAAGGGCCGTGCAGGCCCGTCGCCGACATCGGGCGTGTGGTCCATCTCCCCCGTCATCGGGTCACTCAGCGCCCGTGGCATGCCGTAGAGAGTGCGGCCATCGCGCATTTCAAGCATCAGCGCCTGGCTGGGGAAGGTCATCCTGTCGAGCAGCGTCTCCGGCAGCCACTGCCAGCTGGCCGCGGCCCCGTCACGTGAGGATGTCTGCAGCAACCACCATTGCTGGCGAGCGTCATCCCCCTCACCCGAGGCGACACGGCGCACCTCCTCGTGCATCAGCTCGCCGAGCAGATGGCGATTGTCGGCCGCCGGCTCACCGCGCGTGGTAGTCAGGGCCGTGGGACTCTGGCCCGGCTGTGCCGTCAGCTCCACCTCGACCAGCCGTGAGGGCCAGAAATGACTGAAGGAGCCCACCACCAGCAGGCTGAGCAGGCCCAGCACCAGCACCAGCGAGACACTGACCGCCATGGCATTCAGCCAGCCCCACGGGCCGCCGTCGCGCCAGTAGCGCTGCAGGCGCCCGACCAGCGGCTCGCGCGGGCGCAGCAATGAGGAGCTGGCGCGATTGGTGTCAGGGTGACTCATCCCCAGCTCCCCTGATTGGGCGGCGTGAAGCGCTGTCGCAGCACTTCCGCCAGCGTGTTGACCACGAAGGTGAAGACGAACAATGCCAGGGCAGCGAGGAACAACAAGCGGTAGTGGCTGCTGCCGACCTCGGCCTCCGGCAGCTCGATGGCCAGGGTCGCGGCCAGTGAGCGCAGGCCCTCGAACAGGCTGGCATCCACCAGCGGCGTATTGCCGGCCACCATCAGCACGATCATCGTCTCACCGACGGCGCGCCCCATGCCGATCATCATCGCCGAGAACAGCCCGACGGCGGCGGCAGGCAGGATGACGCGGCGCAGACTCTGCCATGGCGTCGCGCCAAGCGCCGCGGAGCCGGCGGCCAGACCGCGCGGCACCGACGAGAGGGCGTCCTCGCTGAGCGTGAACAGGGTCGGCATCACCGCCAGCCCCAGCGCCATGCCGGTCACCAGGGTGTTGCGCTGGGCGTAATCGATGCCGTAGTGGCTGAACAGCCACTGACGGAGGTCGCCGTCGAACCACCACTGCTCGACCTGGCCGGCGATGGTCACATCCAGCCACAGCAGCACGAACAGCAGCGGCAACAGCCCGAAGGCCGCCATGTTTTCCGGCAGCAGATTGCGCCATATGCGCGGCGACAGGGTCCACAGGAAGCCGGCCACCATGGTGCCCAGCGGAATCAGGACCAGCCCCAGCAACACCGCCATCAGCTCACGCTCGACGAAGGGCGCGACCACCAGGGCGGCGATGAAGCCGATCACCACGGTCGGCAGTGCCTCCATCATCTCCAGCAGCGGCTTGATGCGGGAACGCTGGCGCGGCGCCATGAAGCAGGCGACATGGATGGCACAGCCGAGCCCCAACGGCACGGCAAACAGCAGCCCCACCAGCGCCGCCTTGAGCGTGCCCCACATGATGGGCACCAGCGACAGACGGGGTTCGTGGGTACCGGTGCTCTCCAGCTGCCAGATCCACTCCGGCGCTGCGCGCCCCTCATACCAGACCTTGCCGAAGATGGCGTCGAGCCCGACGGCCTGATGAGGATCGTGTATCGCAAGCCCGGCATAGGCCTTGCCGAGCGCCCCCAGCGGCGCGTCCTGAGCGAGCTGCCCGGGCAGCCTTGCTTCCCGGGCCGCCGACGCCAGCAAGCGGCGGTCATCACTGTCAAATTCCAGCGCCACGCCTGCCGCGACCCGAGAGGCATCCAGCCAGTCCAGCACCTGACGGCGACGCTCGCTGGTGGCCAGATAGAGGCCAAGGCGGCCGTTGGCGTCCAACGCGGCAAAGCCGAGGCTGTGATGGGCGGCCGCCATCGTCACCACCGGCGCCGACAGGCCACTGTCAAAGACGCCGGCCTTGACCAGCGGCTGCGCGTGCGCCGGCAACAGGTAATGGGTCAGGCCACCTGCGGCGTCTCCGACGATCAGGCTTCTACCGCCACGCAGGACGCTGATCGCGGTGATCGCCGGCGATGACGCGGAGGCAGAAGAGCTCACAGCGTGATGTGCCAGCTTGCGCGCCAGCGGCTTGGTTCCGGTGGAGGCCTCGCTCAGTTGCCACTGGGTGAAGCCATCGCGGTCAGCGGTGACCAGCAGACGCCCCTGCTGCGAAGACAGCCTGGCCGTGCCCGGCAACCACTGCTGCTGCCACTCGGAGAGCGGAGTCTGGCTTGCTGCATCGTCCTCCAGCGCGCCTGCGGAGGCGTGTGGAGATGACAAGGCCAGACGCGCCAGCCACAGGCCATCGCCCTCCTCGTACGGAATGCGCAGCCACAGCTGGTCACGGCTGAGCACCAGGCTTGCCTGGCGGCGCTCAAGCCCTGCGGGAACCTCGATGGCACTGCCGCGCAGGCGAACGCCAGCGGCGGACTGCTGAACCACCTGCAGGCGATCATCCGCGAGCCAGACACCTGCCAGCGGCGAGGTGCGCGAATCCGCCGTCGAATCATCACTGGCCAGCACGGGAGGCAGCCCGTCACGCGCGGCAAGCGGCATGTCAGGCAAGGCGCTCAGCCAGTCAGGATCGGCCAGCCAGTCAAGGTCGGTCTGAGCGGCAGGCATCTGCTGGTCGCTCGCTTGCTGTTCGAGCGCCTGCTGAGGAAGCGACGTGACGCTGGCGGGCTTGAGCAGCGGCCACGACACGCTGACCAGATAGGCCAGCATCACGACGACGATGACCATCACGCCCAGCCCGGCCGCTGTCAGCCACAGACTGGCAAGACGGTCATGCCGCAGACGACGACGCTGCATTCGGGAGGCATCAACTGCCGACATGAAATATCACCACGAAAGGATTCGCGCCCTGGAGTGTCGACTCCGCAGACGCATGAAGCGGGTATGGCACCGAGATTATGTCCAAGTGATGACAGAGAGATGACAAAGGCGAATCAAAGGGCATCCACATCCTCCAGCCCCAATTGCTGACGCCAGTGCAGCAGCTGCTTTTCCGGCAGTGGCACATAGCCATCGCGCAGGATGGCCTGCTGGCCCTGACGCGACATGATCAATGACAGGAAGGCCTGCTCCAGCGCCGGGAGCGGCTCGTCAGGCACGCGATTGACGTAGATATACAGCGCGCGGGTCAGCGGATAGCGGCCATCGCGAATGCTGGCCCGGCTCGGGAAGACGGCGTGGCCACCCGCCTCACGGCTGACGGACAGCTGCTTCACCAGCGGCGAAGAGGTGCTGAAGCTGGCATAGCCGATGCCATTGGGCGAGGAGCCCACCGCACCGATGATGGAGGCCGAGCCCGGCTGTTCGCTGACATCGAGGCGGAAGTCGCCATCGCACAGCGCGATACGGCGGAAGGCGCCGTAGGTGCCCGAGGTGGCACTGCGCCCGAAGCGCGTGATCTGGCGGTCATTCCACTCATCACTCAGCCCGAGCTGGCCCCAGCGATTGGCCGCCTGGCCACCACAGTTGTGCGTGGCGGAGAAGATGGCATCCAGCTGCGCGATGCTGATCTCCTCCAGCGGATTGCTGCGATGCACGATGATGCCCATCGCATCCAGCGCCACGGGCACCCCCAACGGCGGATAGCCGAATTCACGCGTGAAGTCCTGACGCTCCTGATCGCTCATCGGACGCGACATCAGCCCGATGCGGGTGGTGCCGGCGATCAATGCCGGCGGTGCCGTCGAGGAGCCCGCGGCCTGCAGCTGCACGCGCACCCCCGGATGATAGCGGCGCAGCTGGGCAGCCCAGCGCGTCACCAGCACCGACAGGGTATCCGAGCCCACCGCCGTCAGGTTGCCCACCACCCCGGACACCGGGCGATATTCGGGCACCTTGTCGGCCAGTGCCGGAGCCGAGAGCGTCGAGAGCCCCAGCAGGCAGGCAAGCGACATCAGCCGCAACGACGGCAGCCCTGAGCGCAGGCGGGGCGCGCATGAGGAGGGCATGCGTGAGGAGGACGCGGATGACCCGCGACGCGACGCGAACACGGCGCGAAAGCCTGAACGGACAAGCGACCCGACGGAAACTGACATGGCGACTTCCCACCAGAGAATGAACAAGATGACGATGCGACACGGAGCTGGCCGCTGCTTGCCACGCCCGTGGTGACGGGCAGGCGACGGTGGAACAAGGCGGCCCATGCAGCATGGCGAAAGACAGCGAGTATCCGTCATTGCTGCGTTGAGTAACGATACTCCATGCTGCAGCGCAAAAAATCTCCTGACAGTCCCTTGTCAGTGAGGACAGTGCTTTGTCCGCCGGAGTAGGATACAGGAGATGATGAAGCCGCTGCGGCTCATCCGCCATGGTCTGCGTCGCGCTGATGCTATCGATGGCACCCGGTGACTTTCTTCGGCGATTGCCGAAGTGCCCTGTATAAGGCCCCCTGTACAAGGCAGCGCCCTGCGCCAAAAGACGCACCTTTTCAGACGCAAGGGTGCAGAAATGAAATGACCATTTTATAACAACAAGATAGCGAGTCATGACATGCAAGCTCTGGATGATATCCCGACGCCGAACGGCACACTGACGCTCAAATTGATCGCCCAACGCCAGGACACC
Source organism: Cobetia sp. SIMBA_158 (assembly GCF_046566945.1). Lineage (NCBI taxonomy): Bacteria > Pseudomonadati > Pseudomonadota > Gammaproteobacteria > Oceanospirillales > Halomonadaceae > Cobetia > Cobetia sp. SIMBA_158. The sequence goes on along the minus strand of NZ_JAWJYL010000005.1, from coordinate 257,540 downwards.
AATCTCTATGGCGACATCAGCGGCGGCTGGCTGATGCACCGCATGGACGAGGCCTGCGAGCTGGCCGCCGGGCGCGTCGCCCACGGTCGCACTGCCACCGTGGCCGTCGAAGGCCTCGATTTCCTGTCGCCGGTGCGTATCGGCTCGGTGGTCAATATCTTCACTCAGGTGGCCGAGGTCGGGCGCAGTTCGATCAGGCTCTCCGTCGAGGTCTGGATCCGCCCGCCGCAGGAGCGCAATCAACACGCACTGACCAAGGTGACCGAAGCCTGCTACGTGATGGTGGCACTCGATGACAATGGCCGCATCCGTGCCGTACCGGAGCAGGCCAGCACCGCCATCATCGAGGAGCAGGACTGATCCTGAGCAGGACTGAGCCTGGCGCCTCGCCTCTCTTCCTGTCAGCCACACGCCAAGAAAAAGCCGCCCTCGAGGGCGGCTTTTTCGTCAACAATCAGTCACGCAGTCAGGCAGTCAGGCAGACAGTGCGGCAGGCAGTCCGAAAGAGACTCGCTCAGGCTTCGCCGAGCACCCGACCACGCGCATCCAGATAGGCCTGCTCACCGATACGCGACCAGGGGGCGACCTGCTGCTGGAAGGCGCGGTAGGACTCATAGACGCGCCTGGCGTCCTCATCCTTGGCGATGAACTCGTCCAGCACCTCGTTGGAGGCATCGAACAGCGCTGCATAGACGTCCTGGGGGAATTCACGCAGCTCTACACCGTGCTCCTCGACCAGCGAGGTCAGCGCGGTGGCGTTGCGCAGCGCGAATTCATCCACCATGGCGTGATTGGCGATTCTGGCCGCCTGGATCACCACCTGCTGCAGGTCTTCCGGCAATGCCTGCCAAGCCTCGAGATTGACGGTGCCTTCGAGGATGGCGGAAGGCTCGTTCCAGGCCGGCGAGTAGTAATACTTGGCCACCTGATGCAGGCCGAAGGCCAGATCATTGTAGGGGCCGACCCAGTCGGTGGCATCGATCACGCCGGTTTCCATCGCGGTGAAGATCTCGCTGCCCGGCAGATTGACCGCGCTGGCGCCGATGCGATTCATCACTTCGCCCGCCAGCCCCGGCAGGCGGATCTTCAGGCCCTTCATGTCCTCGAGACTGTTCACTTCCTTGTTGAACCAGCCGGCCATCTGGGTGCCGGTGTTGCCCACCGCCAGCGGCTTGAGGTTGTGGCGTGAGTAGATCTCGTCCCACAGCTTCATGCCATCGCCGTGATACAGCCAGGCGTTGGTCTCGGTGGTGTTCATGCCGAATGGCACCGCAGTGAAGAACTGGGCCGCGGGCACCTTGCCCTTCCAGTAGTAGGAGGCCGAGTGGCCCATCTGGGCGGTACCGGAGGACACGGCATCGAAGACTTCCAGCGCCGGTACCATCTCGCCGGCACCATAGACCTTGACCTGCAGGCGACCACCGGAGAGCTGGCCGATCAGGCTGGCGAATTCATTGGCACCGGTGCCCAGTGCCGGGAAGTTCTTCGGCCAGGAGGTGACCATCTTCCAGTGGATGGTCTCGCCCTCGGCGGCATTGGCGGTGGACACGAAAGGCGCGGCGGCGAGACCGGCAGCACCGGCCCCCAGAGCAGAGAGAAAACGGCGGCGTTGCATGGGACTTTCCTTGTTCGAGTTGTGGGCAATGCATGACGCGGCATCAAGACAGCATGTCTGCCACTATGCCGCGACCCATGGATGGCCCACAACTGCACCAAGGCCGTAATGGCGAACGAATACCGCGCCCCCTGCCCCGCGCTACACCTCTTGCCAGCGCCTGCTGTCAGCGCCTCATGGCTGCGTCTGCCATCAATGCAGGATCAGCTCAGCACTTCCAGCTTGGCAAAGCCCAGCACCAGCCACTTGTCGCCTTCGCCCTCGAAGCTGATCTGCACGCGCGCACGCTCGCCCTGGCCTTCGGCATTGATGACCACGCCTTCCCCGAACAGCGGATGCCGCACCAGGCTGCCGAGCGAGAGTGCCGGCATGTCGCCATTGGCCTCGACACTCTCCTGACGCGGACCGGAAGGACGGCGATTCGGCGTGGCGCGCTGGGTCGAGACCGGACGCGAGACCTGGCCACGCAGACGCACCTCTTCCATCAGCTCTTCCGGCAGCTCACGCAGGAAGCGCGACGGCCGCTGGAAGGTCTCCTTGCCGTGCATGCGACGCAGCTCGGCGTAGGTCAGGTAGAGGCGCTGCATGGCGCGGGTGACACCGACGTAGCACAGGCGACGCTCTTCCTCGAGACGCCCCGGCTCTTCCAGCGACATCTTGTGCGGGAACAGCCCCTCCTCGACCCCGGCGACGAATACCACCGGGAATTCGAGCCCCTTGGCGGAGTGCAGCGTCATCATCTGCACGCATTCCTCGCCTTCGGCGGCTTCGTGATCGCCGGCATCCAGCGCGGCTTCGGCGAGGAAGGGCTCCAGCGCCTCGGCCCCTTCGCTGGGGGCTTCCGGGTCCATGCGCTCGCCCTGACTGAAGGCACGGCAGGCGTTGACCAGCTCCGAGAGGTTCTCGAGGCGCGCCTGGCCCTTCTCGCCCTTCTCGGCGGCGTGATGCTCACGCAGGCCGGAGACGTGGATGACGTGCTCGACCAGCTCATGCAGCGCCATGCCGGCGGTGTCGTTGTCGAGGCCATCGATGATGTCAGCGAAGGCTCGCACGGCGGTGGCGGCGCGTCCCTTGAGGGCGCCATCGGAGACCGCATCGCTCATCGCCTGCCACATGGTCAGGTTGCCGTAGCGTGCGCGCTCGCGCAGCTGCTCGACGGTGCGCATGCCGATGCCACGCGCCGGCACGTTGATCACGCGCTCCAGGGCGGCATCGTCCTCGCGGTTGTTCATCAGGCGCAGATAGGCGAGCGCGTTCTTGATCTCGAGACGCTCGTAGAAGCGCTGGCCGCCATAGATGCGATACGGCATGCCCTGGCGGATCAGCGTCTCCTCCAGCACGCGTGACTGGGCGTTGGAGCGATACAGGATCGCGATCTCGTCGCGGCTGTAGCCATGCTCATTGACCAGTTCACGGATGGTGTCGGCGATGTAGCGCGACTCGTCGATGTCATTGAAGCCGGCATAGACACGAATGCGCTCGCCGCGGCCGCTGTCGGTCCACAGCTCCTTGCCCATGCGCCCGCCGTTGTGGCTGATCAGGGCGTTGGCGGCCTCCAGAATGGCGCTGGAGGAGCGGTAGTTCTGTTCCAGACGCACCACGCGGGTGTTGGCGAACTCCTCGGTGAAGCGCTGGATGTTCTCGACCCGCGCGCCACGCCAGCCGTAGATGGACTGGTCATCATCGCCGACCACGGTCATGCACTCGCGATCACCGGCCAGCAGCTTCAGCCAGGCGTACTGCAGGGTGTTGGTATCCTGGAACTCGTCGACCAGCAGGTGGGCGAAGCGCTCGCGGTAATGCGCCAGCAGGTGCGGCGTATCGCGCAGCAGCTCCAGCGAGCGCAGCAGCAGCTCACCGAAATCGACCAGGCCGCCGCGTTCACAGGCGAGCTGATAGAGCTCATACATCTCGACCATCTTGCCCATGTAGGCATCGCCATGGGTCTGCACCTGATGGGCGCGCAGACCTTCCTCCTTGCAGCCGGCGATGAAGTACTGGACCTGCTTGGGCGGCCAGCGCTCGTCATCGACGTTGTGCTCCTTGAGCAGCCGCTTGACCATGCGCAGCTGGTCATCGCTGTCGATGATCTGGAAGTGCTCGGGCAGGCGCGCCTCCTGCCAGTGGGTGCGCAGCAGACGGTGACTGATGGAGTGGAAGGTGCCGACCCACATATGGCGCAGGCTGCTGCCATTGAGCGCCTCGAGACGCGTGCGCATCTCCCGCGAGGCCTTGTTGGTGAAGGTCACCGACAGGATGGCGTAGGGCGAGAACTGATATTGGTCCATCAACCAGGCGATGCGGTGAACCAGCACGCGGGTCTTGCCGGAACCGGCCCCCGCCAGTACCAGCATGTTGCCCGGCGGCGCGGACACGGCCTCACGCTGATGCGTGTTGAGGTGATCGAGGAGGGGCGATTCGGACATGCAGGGCTCACCACAGGGCAGAGGAGTCGAGGAGCGGAGCAGCGTGAGATTCGCTGCCCCTGTTCAGGCATCCACCTTATCACAGCGGCCTGCCCTGCTCTTCCCCGCGCCGGCCTTCCTTGCACATACGTACCTTGCACTTGCCTTCAAGACAGATGATGCCCGGGCGGTGCTCAGTGGGTATCGAAGTCGTGGTCGTCGATGCGCAGGGTGGCGAGGCTCTTCTTGACCGCCTCCAGCTGCTCCTTGAGCTTGGGTCCGCGCGCCTTGGCGACACCGACCGCCAGCGTATCGACGATCACCAGGTGCGCGATACGCGAGCTCATCGGGGTGTAGATCTCGGTGTCTTCGTGCACATCGATGTGCAGCGGCAGCGTGACTTCATCCGCCAGTGGCGAGCCACTCGGGCACAGCCCGATGACGGTCGCGCCGGCGTCCCGCGCCAGACGCACGCTGGCGATCAGCGCCTTGGTGCGGCCGGTCTGGGAGATGGCCACCACCACGTCGCGCGGCCCCAGCGTCACCGCTGACATGTTCTGCATGTGCGGGTCGGTGTAGGCGGCGGTGGAGATCTGCAGGCGGAAGAACTTGTGCTGGGCATCGTGAGCCACGGCGCCCGAGGCACCATAGCCGTAGAACTCGACCCGGCTGGCGGAGGCCAGCGAGTGGATGGCGCGCGCGACGGCTTCGGCGTCCAGGCGGTCACGCACCGACAGCAGGGTGCCGATGGTGGAATCGAACAGCGAGTGCGAGAACTCGGCCACGCTGTCGGAGTCATTCATGGAGAACTGGGCGAACTGGGTGCCGGTGGCGAGGCGTTGCGCTAGCTGCAGCTTGAAATCCTGAAAGCCGGCAAAGCCCATTGCCCGACAGAAACGCACGACCGTCGGCTCACTGACCGATGACTCGCTGGCCAGATCGACGATCCGCATGTGAATCACTTCCTCCGGATGGCGAAGGACATAGCGTGCGACCTTTTGTTCAGAGCGGCGGAAATTCTCCATCCGGCTCCTCAGGTCGTCGAAGATGGCATGGCTCACGGCACACTCCTTGCAGACTTCATGGGCATGCCTGAGCTTACGTCATCCCCCCAGGGGTGTCGCCTGCACAGGCAGGCTATAGTCACAATTTTGTCAAGTGAGCTATAGTAAAACGGTGTGGCGCCAGTGAAAGCCCACATCCTTTGGATGCCATGGAGGTCGAATCATGCGTAATTCAGAGCAGGTAGATACGCTCAAGAAAGAGCTTCTCGATATTTTCATGACTCTCGGTGCCGACGAACATCAGGCCCGCAAGAAACAAAGCGCAGTCCGCCATCTCCGCGCCCGTCGTGGAATAGAATTGCACAACGAAATCAAGCGCCTAAGCGAGGATTTAAGCGACATCGAAGTGCTGGAAATGGATACTGAAAGCGATATCGACACCCACTGATTCCAGGCGGGGAGGCGATACGCTCCCCGCCGATCAGTGATGTTTTCACGCTCTGATCCGCCAGGGTTCGGGCTCCATGCGGCACCCTCCACCATCTCTTTCGAGCATGGTCGTACCCCCCTCTCGCGCAATTTCAGCATCATCACCCCTGACTGAAGTGCCTTCTTCGCTGTCATGCCCGGTGTCCTGCTCATCAATCCCGAAATATTCGTTTTTTCTCACCTCATTTTCCGCCCCACCGCTCTTCTTTTGTTTGTCACATTTCTCCTCTATCGCGTGCCGCCATCATCCTTGATGCACCATTTCAGTGCGTATCCGCCGCCATGCGCCTCTCAATACCTGAAACCAGGCTCACGCCTGATGGCGACTTTTCCTCTCGAAAAGGATGAATCTTCTACGTCAAACGAATGACAGACAACGGCCACGCAACGCAGCGCTACCCAGCCATGACGCCTGCCAGGCAAGCGCGCGACCGGGTTGAGATTCTCCAGGCTCAGAAACAGGAAAGGCCCGCCGGATGGCGGGCCTTTCGCATTGCCTGCCATGACAGGCCTGAGGCATGTCATGGCAAGTGTTTCACGAGATCTCTCTATATCTCTCGAGATCTCACGAGACCTACAGGCTGGACGCGAACACCACGACCACACCGATCGGGGCGATATAGCGCGCCACGAAGCTCCACAGCGAGAAGGCCGAGTCGCTCATGTTGAGCTGGCTGCGCACTTCGTCACGGCCCATGAACCAGCCGACGAAGACGATGGTCGCCAGACCGGTCAGCGGCAGCATCAGCTTGCTGGTCGCGTAGTCGAGCAGGTCGAAGATGGTCATGCCTTCGAACTTGGCGAACATGCCCAGCGGCGCCACGTCACTCCACAGGTTGAAGGACAGGATGGTGGCGATGCCCAGCAGCCAGGTGGCGATACCCGCGACCCAGGCCGAGCCGACGCGCGACATCGGCGTCTTCTCTTCCAGCCATTCGACGATGGGCTCCAGCAGCGAGATGCCCGAGGTCCAGGCCGCGAATACCAGCAGCACGAAGAACACCACGCCGAAGACTTCACCGCCCGGCATGTGGCCGAAGGCCAGCGGCAGGGTCTGGAAGATCAGGCCCGGGCCCGCGGCGGCGTCGAGACCGTTGGAGAACACCACCGGGAAGATGGCCAGACCGGCCAGCAGGGCAATGACGGTATCCAGCACCACCACGACCAGCGCGGTACGCCCGATGTTGACGTCATCGGACAGGTAGGAGCCGTAGGCCATCATGATGCCCATGCCCAGTGACAGGGTGAAGAAGGCATGCCCCATGGCCGCCAGCACGCCATCCTTGTCGAGCTTGGAGAAGTCCGGCGTCAGCAGCCAGGCGGCCGCATCAGCGAAGCCATCGGTGGTGGCGGCGTAGCCGACCAGCACGATCAACATCACCGCCAGCAGCGGCATCAGGATCTTGGCGGCACGCTCCAGGCCACCGGCGACCCCGCCGGCCACGACCAGGATCACCATCAGCATGAAGGCACTGTGCCAGGCCAGCAGTGTGGTCGGGTCCCCCAGCAGACCGCCGAACAGGCTACCGGCCGTCTCAGAGGTCAGGGTTTCGAAACTGCCGCTGGCCGCGTCGGCGATGAAGGCCAGCGCCCAGCCGCCGATGACGCTGTAGAAGGACAGGATCAGGTAGGCGCCGAGCACGCCGGCTACCCCGATCAAGACCCAGGCGGGACTGCGTTTGAGCCGGGCACTGATGTGGCTCATGGTCGAGATGGGGTTCTTCTGCCCCAGGCGACCCAGCAGCCATTCCGACATCAGGATCGGCAGACCGATCAGCAGGATGCAGATCAGATAGACGAGGACGAAGGCACCGCCGCCGCTCTCACCTGTCATGTAGGGGAATTTCCAGATATTGCCCAGACCGACGGATGAACCGACGGCAGCCAGGGTAAAGGCCAGGCGAGAAGACCACTGTGCGTGGGAATGCGGTTTGGATGACATGTGAATCCCTGATTCGTCGCGAGGGTGCCAGTCGCTGGTAGCGACTTCGGGCACCTTGTTGTGCTTGTTGCATCATGCTGCCAATGCGGACGGATCATCCGTGGCCAACACGATGGCGTCGCAGGATCACTGCTGTGGTGCTCCCGGCATTCACGCCGACCGGGTAGGTCGTGGGGAATGACAGGCAAGTGCCGATAGGCACGCCGGAACGGGCAGACTGCCCATCTCCGGTAAATATCGCCGCGGTAACGGCAACATGTGGCTAAAGCTACTCGATTGAGGGGCCATCTGCCAGCAAGCCACCATCAGACCATGGCCTCACAGGAGAAACCTCACGGCCAGGTGGAGCGTCAGAACAGGCTGCCCTGCCCCTCTCCCGGAAAGGCCCCGATCAAGGGGCGGTCCAGTTTCGCCAGCACCTGGTTGGCCAACAGGCGTGCCAGCGCGGGTGCTGCCTTGTTGTCCGGTGTATGCACGAAGAGGAACGGACTTTTCCCCTGACTTATCCACAAGAAAAGTCGCTCTACCCAGGGAGCGAACAGTGCCCGGTTGGTAGCTTCATCGTAATGACCGATGAAGCGCACCACGGGATGTTGTCCGCTGGAGAACACATGCAATGGGCGGTGAGGCTTTTCCGAGCGCGCCACCGCAAGGCCCGGATGTGCGGTGGTAGGGCCACTGAAGAGTGGACGCACATCCAGCATCACGCGATCGACTGCGTGAGTTATCAACAAGCGATTCAACTGTCGTTCCGCCTCGCCCTTGGCGAAGAATACCGGGTCGCGGGGCTCCACCGACCAGGCAAGCCCTGCTCCCTTCACCGACTGCAGGAATTGCTCGAGGCGTGGCAGGACTTCCGCCCCGAGGTCACGCGGCAGCTGAATCATGATCGGACCGAGGCGGTCCTTTATCGGCGCCAGGCAATCGAGAAAATCCGCCAGCTCCTGCTCGATGCCCTGCAGGCGCAATTCATGAGTCAGTCGGCCCGGCAACTTGAAGCAGAAGCGAAAATTGGCCGGCGCCTGACGTGCCCAGCTGGCGATGGCAGCAGGCGTGGGTTGGGCATAGAAGCTGGTATTGCCCTCGACGCTATCGAAGACCCGGGCGTAATCCGCCAGATGTTCCCGCGGGCCGCTGCCCGGCAGCAGGCTGCCGCGCCAGTCGTCATTGGCCCACATCGCGAGTCCGAGATGAAGATGCCCCGCCGAGTGCGAGGCATCCGACGGTGCGGAGGCTGCATGAAAATGGTGCATGAAGAGGCCAGAACTAGAGGAATATAAGGGTCAAATAGCCAACAAGCCGAAGAATATCGTCTGCCAGAGCGACGTAAGCACAATAAAAACTGTCATCACGGCGTGCTATGGTCCGCATCCTGCATGACACGTCATTAGGCGGTCCACCCACCGCCCTGACTCCGCTTCCTGCCAGCCACAAGCCGCGCCGGAAGACACTCTTGTTGACTGCCCATACCCCGGAGCCTGTCATGACTGCTTTCCAACGACTCATTCTGCGCGCCAGCGGCAGCCGCTCTCGCGCGGCAAATGCCATCACCCTGCGCAGCCTGATCACGCTCATCGAGGGCTGCCTGCTGGTGGCGCTCGGCGTACGCCTGCTGCAGGCCGGTGGCCTGCTGGTCAGTGGCACTGCCGGCATGTCGTTGCTGGGTGCCGACCTGACAGCACTGAGCTTCGGCAGCCTGTTCTTCCTGATCAACCTGCCCTTCTACGGCCTGGCCTGGAAACAGCTGGGGCTGAATTTCACCCTGCGCACGCTGGGCTGCGTCAGCCTGCTCTCCGTGCTGTCCGATGTGCTGGCGGTCAGCTTGCCGCTGGGCGCCGTCAGCCTGCCGGTCGCGGCGATTGCCGCAGGCCTGTTGATCGGCCTGGGCATCACGCTACTGTTTCGCGAGAACGCCTCGCTGGGCGGCCTGAATATTCTGGCACTACATCTGGAGCGACGCTTCGGCATCCATGCCGGTCGCACCACCTTCGCCTTCGACCTGCTGCTGATCGCGATCGCCGCGCTGGTCTACCCCTGGCCACAGGTCATCTGTTCGGCGCTGGCATTCGCGACACTGTCCTTCGTGCTGGGCCGCTATCATCGCCGCACGCCTCATACCGCACAGCCTGCCTCGCCGGCGCATGACAAGCAGGTGCAGACGGCTCACTAGCGGCGACCGCGCCCCCCATTGGAGGAACCGCGACCCTTGTACGAGGCGCCCTTGCCGGCCGAGCTGTTTTTCCCCGAGCTCGTGTTGCCGTAACTCTTGCTGCTGCCGCCCTTGTTGGCAGAGGTCTTGCTGTTGGCAGAGCCCTTGTTGACAGAGCCCTTGCTGTTGGCCGCGCCCCGCTCATTGCGGCCATCACTGGCATTGCCACGCGTGCGCGGCTTGAGTCCGCTGGCGAGCTTGCCGGCGCCGCCCGCACTCTTGGTGGCATTCCTGCTGGAATTCCTGCCGTCGCTTCTGCCTTCCTGATTGCCACGCCCCGTGGTGCGCTCGTCAGAACGCTCGCGACGCCCTGCACCCTCTTGCTTGGCTCCTGCCTGCTTGGCCCCTGCCTGAGAAGCGCCTGAACGCTGGCCCGCATGGCGTTGATCAGCACCGCGCTGACGTGGCTCGCGTTTATCAGGGCTGCGCTGATCTGAACTGCGCTGACGTGTGTCGCGCTGGCCGGATCCGCTCTTGCCGCCCTCATGACGTCGAGTCCCGCTACGCCGGCCAGCGTCCGTATCCTGGGCGGCGCGCTGATGGCGCGCGGCCGTCGCATGCTGGGAAGGAGGCGGTGCCGCCGCCAGGCGCGAGGCTTCCTCAGTGCCGCTGGAGCCCTCGATCATCTGCTGGATATCCGCCATCTCGCGCTGGGTGAGATACCGCCATTCGCCGACTCCCAGCCCGTCCAGGCTGACATTCATGATGCGCACCCGCTTGAGCTTGAAGACCTCATAGCCCAGCGCCTCACACATGCGACGGATCTGACGGTTGAGGCCCTGGGTCAGGATGATGCGGAACACATAGGTCGAGATCTGCTCGATGCGACACGGCTGGGTGATGGTGTCCAGAATCGGCACGCCAGCGGCCATGCGCTTGAGGAAGTCGCCGTTGATCGGTTTGTCGACCCGCACCACGTATTCCTTCTCATGGGCATTGCCGGCACGCAGGATCTTGTTGACGATATCGCCGTCACTGGTCAGGAAGATCAGGCCATCGGAGGGCTTGTCGAGGCGACCGATCGGGAAGATGCGCTTGGGATGACCGATGTAATCGATGATGTTGCCATCGACATGGCGCTCGGTGGTACAGGTGATGCCCACCGGCTTGTTGAAGGCCAGGTAGACCGCTTCCTGCTTGGCTTTCAATGGCTTGCCATTGACCAGCACCTCATCGCCCGGCGCGACCTTGGTGCCCATTTCGGGCACGACACCATTGATGGTCACTCGTCCTTCGGCGATGTAGCGATCCGCCTCGCGCCGCGAGCAGAAGCCCGTTTCGCTGATGAACTTGTTGAGGCGGGTAAGCGATGCGTCGCGATCAGTCATGGCAGGTCACGTGCGTGCGCCGGGCGATGAACGCGCAGCGGACGGAAGGGGATAAGAAGGCAGGCGCACAGGATACCAAAAACGGCAGCCCTGAGGCTGCCGTTGGCACAATGAGACTGGGCTCATCTGCTGCTGCGCCAGATATGGCGCAGCAGTCTTGCATCGCAAATTACTCGACCGTGACACTCTTGGCCAGGTTGCGCGGCTGATCGACATCGGTGCCCTTGAGCACGGCGACGTGATAGGACAGCAGCTGCAGCGGCAGGGTGTAGAGAATCGGCGCCAGCACTTCGCTGACATGCGGCATGCGCAGCACGCGCACGCCTTCGCTCTCTTCAAGGCTGATGTTCTCATCAGCGAACACGTAAAGCTCGCCGCCACGCGCGCGCACTTCCTGCAGGTTCGACTTGAGCTTCTCGAGCAGCTCGTCGTTCGGTGCCACCGCCACTACCGGCATGTCGGCATCGACCAGTGCCAGCGGGCCGTGTTTCAGCTCACCCGCCGGATAGGCCTCGGCGTGGATGTAGGAGATTTCCTTGAGCTTGAGCGCGCCTTCCAGTGCGATGGGGAACTGGGTACCACGCCCGAGGAACAGCGCATTGTGCTTGTCGGCGAAGGCCTCGGAGAGACGCTCGATCTCGCTGTCCATGGCCAGTGCCTTGGTGACCAGCGACGGCAGCTGACGCAGCTCGCGCACCACCTCGGCTTCACCGGCCTCATCACCGCCACGCACACGACGCAGCGACAGTGTCAGCAGCATCAGGCCGACCAGCTGGGTGGTGAAGGCCTTGGTGGAGGCGACGCCGATTTCCGGGCCGGCCATGGTCATCAGGCTGAGGTCTGACTCCCGCACCAGCGAGCTGCCCGGGACGTTGCAGATCGCCAGACTGCCGAGGAAGCCACCCAGCGACTGGGCATAACGCAGCGCGGACAGCGTATCGGCGGTCTCGCCGGACTGGGACAGAGTGACGAACAGGGTGCCATCGGCGACCACCACCGGACGGTAGCGGAACTCGGAGGCAACCTCGACCGCCGCCGGAATGCCGGCCAGGCGCTCGATCCAGTAACGCGCGACCATGCCGGCGTGGTAGCTGGTACCACAGGCGACGATCTGCACCTGCTTGACCTGGCGGAAGAGGTTTTCCGCCTCGCTGCCGAAGCTGCGCACCAGCACGTGATCACCGTTCAGGCGGCCTTCCAGCGTGGCGGCCAGCACACGCGACTGCTCATGGATTTCCTTGAGCATGAAGTGACGATAATCGCCCTTGGAAGCGGCATCCTGTGCGTGCTCGAAGGTCTGCACCGGACGCTCGTTGGCCTCGGTGACCAGACGCTCGCCCTGCTCGAAGATCTCGATCTGCTCGGCGGTCATGCGCACCAGATCGCCTTCCTTCAGGTAGATGAAGCGATCGGTGACCTGTAGCAGCGCCAGCTGATCGGAGGCCAGGAAGTGCTCGTCGATCCCGACACCGATCACCAGCGGGCTGCCCTGACGCGCGCCGATCAGCACGTCCGGCTGGGCACGATGCACCACGCCCAGCGCGAAGGCGCCATCGAGCAGCGCCACGGCTTTCTGCACCGCGGTCAGAAGGTCCTGACTCAGGGTGTATTCCCGCGCCAGCAGGTGGGCGACCACCTCGGTGTCCGTCTCGGAGGTGAAGACATAACCCTGACCTTCCAGCTCGCGCTTGAGTGTCTCGTAATTCTCGATGATGCCGTTGTGGACCACGGCCAGGCTATCGCCGGACTGGTGCGGGTGGGCATTGGCTTCGCTCGGTGCGCCATGGGTGGCCCAGCGGGTGTGCGCGATGCCGACACGGCCCTTGAGCGGAGCTTCCTCGAGGCGGCTCTGCAGCGCCCCGACCTTGCCCAGCGCGCGCACGCGGTTCAGGCGACCTTCTTCGGAGAGGACGGCCATGCCCGCACTGTCGTAGCCACGGTATTCGAGGCGGTGCAGGCCCTCGAGCAGGATGTTCTGGACGTTACGACTGGCGACGGCGCCGACGATGCCACACATGAGCGATCTCCTTATGCAGTTGCTGGCTCGATGAGCGGGGCGATCAACACCTCGACGCCATGAGCACGAATCTGGTCACGCGCAGCATCAGGCAACGCGTCATCGGTTATCAGGGTACTGACGCTGGACCAGGCCAGCTCCAGGTTGGGAATGCGGCGGCCCAGCTTGTGGGATTCCGCCATCACCACCACTTCACGCGACACCTCGGCCATCACGCGCGACAGGCCGATCAGCTCGTTGAAGGTGGTGGTGCCACGCTCGAGATCGAGACCATCCGCGCCGAGAAACACCTGATCAAAGTCATAGCTGCGCAGCACCTGCTCCGCCACCTGACCCTGGAAGGAATCGGAGTGCGGGTCCCAGGTGCCACCGGTCATCAGCAGCACCGGCTCGTTTTCCAGCTCGCGGATGGCATTGGCCACGCTCAGCGAGTTGGTCATCACGATCAGGTCATCCCGGCCCTTGAGCTCGGGAATCAACACCACCGTGGTGGTGCCGCTGTCGATGATGATGCGCTGGTGCGCGCGGATACGGCTCGCGGCGAGACGGGCGATGGCCTGCTTGGCGGCGCTGACCGGCTCGTCATGCACCAGCAGCTCACGCGGCATGGCCACGGCGCCGCCATAGCGTCTGAGCAGCAGGCCACTCTTCTCGAGGAAGGCCAGGTCCTTGCGGATGGTGACCTCCGAGGTGGCAAGCTCCCGCGCCAGTGCCTCGACACTGACCTCACCGTCACGCGCCAGCTGATCAAGGATCTGGTGACGCCGTTGTGGTGTCAGTCGCTTTGACATCGGGGATCCCCATAAAGTTTCGAACCGAAAGATAAGAGAGATGAATCGAAACATCAAGTGAAAGGCGCTTGAGGATGAGACGATTCACTCCCGGCAGGCCGTCCAGTACAACCGGCCGTGACGAAAAACGGGGAGACACCTGTCGGTGCCTCCCCGCCGGTGATGCTCATCTCCCCTCAGGGGCAAGCATCGCTACCACAGCTGCCGATCACTTCTTGGTCGGACGCGGCCATTCCGGCTTGTCGATACGCTTGCCACGCGCCACGCTCAGCGCGCCCTCGGCGACATCGCGGCTCAAGGTAGAACCGGCACCCACGGTGGCACCGGCACCGATCTTGAGCGGTGCCACCAGCGCCGAGTTGGAGCCGATGAAGGCATTGGCGCCGATTTCGGTGCGGAACTTGTTGGCACCATCGTAGTTGCAGGTGATGGTGCCGGCGCCGACATTGACGGCCTCACCGAGGGTGGCATCGCCGACATAGCTCAGGTGATTGATCTTGGCATCGACACCGACCTGGGCATTCTTGGTCTCGACGAAGTTGCCGATGCGTGCGCCACGCGCAAGCTCGGTGCCCGGACGCAGACGCGCGAACGGACCGACATTGTTGTCGCCTTCCAGCACGGCGCCGTCGATGACGCTGTGCGGCGCGATGTTGGCGCCGGCACCGATGGTGGCATTGCGGATCACGCAGTGGGCGCCGATGACCACATCATCCGCCAGGGTGACGTCGCCTTCGAAGATGCAGCCGACATCGATGCTGATGTCAGTGCCGATGGTCAGATTGCCGCGCACGTCGATGCGTGACGGATCGGCCAGGCTGGCGCCTTCGGTCATCAGGCGGTTGGCCTCACGACGCTGGAAGGCACGCTCGAGATCGGCCAGCTGCAGGCGGTTGTTGACGCCTTGCACTTCCTCGACCGCCGCCGGCTGGGCGGTGGCGATGTTGACGCCTTCGCTGGCTGCCATGGCGATGATGTCGGTCAGGTAGTACTCGCCCTGGGCATTGTCGGCGGACAGCGCCGGCAGCCAGCGCTTGAGCTGGGCACCGGTGGTGGCGAGGATACCGGTGTTGCCTTCCTGGATGGCCAGCTGCTCCGGCGTGGCATCCTTGTGCTCGACGATGGCGCTGACGCGGCCTTCGGCGTCACGCACGATACGGCCATAGCCTGTCGGGTCTTCCAGAATCACCGTCAGCAGGCCCAGAGTCTGCTCACTGACTTCGGCCAGCAGCGCTTCGAGGGTCTCGCGACGAATCAGCGGCACATCGCCATACAGGATCAGCACCTTGCCATCACCGATGGCGTCGAGTGACTGGGCCACGGCGTGACCGGTGCCCTTCTGCTCTGCCTGCACCGCGAAGCTGGCACCGGTATCGGCCAGCTGCTGCTGGACGCGCTCACCACCATGACCGATGACGACATTCAGATGCGCACCGTCCAGGCCTGCAGCGGTGTCAGCCACATGACGCACCATCGCCTTGCCTGCCAACGGGTGCAGCACCTTCGGCAATTTGGAACGCATGCGGGTGCCCTGGCCTGCGGCAAGAATGACGACGTCGGTACGCTCTGCGCTGCTCATCGGTGAACTCCTGTAGAAAGCGGGTCTTCATACCTGAAGCCCTGAAAATAGTGGCGCCATGATAGCAGCTGATCCGTGACCTGCCAGTGACGAGGTTTACCCACGGGACTGTCGCCGAGAACAGACCCGAGAAAGTAGCAGTGCTCCCGCAAGAGCTCTCAGCCAAGCGGCTCAGTACTCAAGGCACTGGCGAATGAGCACGCTCAGCCCTGAATCGCGCCAGGCTGCCCCAGTGGCAGACGGGTAATCCCCTGGTGACGAGCACAAAAAAAGGCGACCCGAAGGTCGCCTCTTTCCTGTCACTGGCCGTCATGGCCCAGTGCATCTCAGCGCGTGTGACGACGCATCTGCTGCACGGTGCGCAGCTTGGCCATCGCCTCGGCCAGTTCGGCCGTGGCGCGTGAGTATTCCAGTTCGGAAGCCTGGTCGTTCATGGCCTTCAAGGCCACTTCCTTGGCTTCCTGGGCTGCCGCCTCATCCAGATCGTCGGCACGTACTGCGGTGTCGGCGAGGACTGAAACGAGGTTCGGCTGCACTTCGAGGAATCCGCCACTGACGTAGTAGATTTCCTCGGCCCCACCCTGACGCTGAACGCGAATCGGGCCGGGTTGCAGCTCGGTCAGCAGCGGAGCGTGACTCGGCATGATGCCGAGGTCACCTTCGCTGCCGGCAGCCACGAGACGCTCGACCAGGCCGGAAAAGATGCCTTTCTCAGCGCTGACGATGTCGCAATGGACGCTCATAGCCATACCTGTTTCCTCATGCCTGAACAGGGAAATTACATGCCCTTGGCTTTCTCGACAGCTTCGTCGATGGTGCCGACCATGTAGAACGCCTGCTCCGGCAGTGCGTCATATTCGCCGTCCAGGATACCCTGGAAGCCGCGGATGGTGTCCTTGAGGGACACGTACTTGCCCGGCGCGCCGGTGAAGATTTCCGCAACGAAGAACGGCTGTGACAGGAAGCGCTGGATCTTGCGCGCACGTGCCACGGTCTGCTTGTCTTCGTCAGACAGCTCGTCCATCCCGAGGATGGCGATGATGTCTTTCAGCTCCTTGTAGCGCTGCAACACACCCTGAACGTTACGGGCAGTGTTGTAGTGCTCTTCGCCAACGACCAGCGGGTCGAGCTGACGAGAGGTGGAGTCGAGCGGGTCAACGGCCGGATAGATACCCAGCTCGGCAATCTGACGGGACAGTACGACAGTCGCGTCAAGGTGCGAGAAGGTGGTCGCCGGAGACGGATCGGTCAAGTCATCCGCGGGGACGTAAACGGCCTGCACGGAAGTGATCGAGCCAGTCTTGGTAGAAGTGATGCGTTCCTGCAGGACGCCCATCTCTTCCGCCAGAGTCGGCTGATAACCTACCGCGGACGGCATACGACCCAGCAGTGCGGACACTTCGGTCCCCGCCAGGGTGTAACGATAGATGTTGTCGACGAACAGCAGAACGTCACGACCTTCGTCACGGAACTTCTCGGCGATGGTCAGACCGGTCAGTGCCACGCGCAGACGGTTACCCGGCGGCTCGTTCATCTGGCCATAGACCAAGGCAACCTTGTCGAGAACGTTGGATTCCTTCATTTCGTGGAAGAAATCGTTACCTTCACGAGTACGCTCACCCACGCCCGCGAACACGGAATAACCGCTGTGCTCGGTGGCGATGTTGCGGATCAGCTCCATCATGTTGACGGTCTTGCCGACACCGGCGCCGCCGAACAGACCGACCTTGCCGCCCTTGGCGAACGGGCAGACCAGGTCGATGACCTTGATGCCGGTTTCCAGAAGCTCGTTGGACGCTGCCTGTTCCGCGAAGCTCGGGGCTGCACGGTGAATCGGCATGTGCTCTTCAGCACCCACGTCGCCAGCTTCGTCGATCGGCTGACCCAGCACGTTCATGATGCGACCCAGAGTCGCCGTGCCGACCGGCACGGAGATCGGAGCACCGGTGCTCTCAACTGCGAGACTGCGCTTGAGGCCTTCGGTCGAACCCATTGCGATAGTACGGACCACGCCGTCGCCCAGCTGCTGCTGGACTTCGAGTACGGTCTCGCTATCGGCGACGTTCAGGGCGTCGTAGACCTTGGGCACTGCGTCCCGCGGAAACTCGACGTCAATCACCGCGCCGATGATTTGTACGATACGTCCGCTCATTCCTGGTTCCTCTTAAACCTGCGATTGAAACCTGCTTGCCTGTTGCCACGCTGTCATCAGACGGCGGCGGCACCGGATACGATCTCGGAGATTTCCTGAGTGATCGCTGCCTGGCGGGCCTTGTTGTAGACCAGCTGAAGGTCGTCGATCAGGTCGCCGGCGTTATCGGTCGCACTCTTCATTGCGATCATTCGCGCTGCCTGTTCGCAGGCGATGTTCTCGACCACGGCCTGGTAGACCTGGGCCTCGACATAGCGCTTGAGCAGCTTGTCGAGCAACGAGACGGCATCCGGCTCATACAGGTAGTCCCATGTAGTGGGACCGGTTTCTTCGTCATTCAGATCAGCTTCGAGAGGAAGCAGCTGACGCACGACCGGCTTCTGCGTCATGGTGTTGACGAACTCGTTGAACACCACGTACAGACGGTCGAGGCTGCCCTCGTCGAATGCGTCCAGCATGGCCTTGACGCTACCGATCAGATCCTGGGTACCCGGGGAATCCCCGAGACCGGACTTGGCGGCAAGCAGGTTGCCACCGTAGTTGCGGAAGAAGGTACCGGCCTTGGAGCCGAGGGCACAGAAGTCCACCTCGACACCCTGGTCGCGCCAGCTCTTCGCATGCTTGGTGACAGCCTTGAACAGATTGGCGTTCAGGCCACCACACAGGCCGCGATCACTGGAGACCACGATATAACCGACACGCTTCACATCGCGTTCCATCAGATACGGATGGCGATATTCCGGGTTGGCCCGGGCGATGTGTCCTACAACCTTGCGGATCTGATGAGCATAAGGCTGGCTGGCCGCCATGCGATCCTGCGCTTTACGCATCTTGGACGCAGCCACCATTTCCATGGCGCTGGTGATCTTTTGCGTATTTTTGATGCTCCCGATCTGGGAGCGAATCTCTTTTGCAGCTGCCATAGCGATCTGCCTTATTCATGCCACCCGAAGGGAAACGACAGGGCCCGAACTGGCCGGGCCATGCCACTTACCAGCTTTGAGTCGCCTTGAACTTCTCGACGCCAGCCTTGAGACCATTCTTGATCTCGTCATCGTAGCCGCCGGACTGATTGATCTTGTCCAGAAGATCCGCGTGCTCGGAGCGCATGAAGTCCAGCAGCGCCTTCTCGAAGCCCAGCACCTTGGCGACGTCGACGTCATCCAGGTAGCCTTCGTTGGCCGCGAACAGCGAGATCGCCATGTCGGCCACGGACATCGGAGAGTACTGCTTCTGCTTCATCAGCTCGGTGACACGCTGACCATGCTCGAGCTGCTTGCGGGTCGCTTCGTCCAGATCAGAGGCGAACTGGGAGAAAGCTGCCAGCTCACGGTACTGAGCCAGTGCCAGACGCACACCACCACCCAACTTCTTGATGATCTTGGTCTGAGCAGCACCACCGACACGGGAAACAGACAGACCCGCGTTGATGGACGGACGGATACCGGAGTTGAACAGGCTGGTCTCGAGGAAGATCTGACCGTCGGTGATGGAGATCACGTTGGTCGGAACGAACGCAGACACGTCGCCACCCTGGGTCTCGATGATCGGCAGCGCAGTCAGGGAGCCGGTCTTGCCTTTCACTTCACCCTTGGTGAACTGCTCGACATAATCGGCGTTGACGCGTGCGGAACGCTCAAGCAGACGGGAGTGGAGATAGAAGACGTCACCCGGGTAGGCTTCACGGCCCGGCGGACGCTTGAGCAGCAGGGAGATCTGACGATACGCCCATGCCTGCTTGGTCAGATCGTCATAGACGATCATCGCGTCTTCACCGCGGTCGCGGAAGTACTCACCCATGGTGCAACCGGCGTACGGTGCCAGGAACAGCATGGCAGCCGGGTCGGAAGCGCCAGCAGCGACGATGATGGTGTGTTCCATCGCACCGTGCTCTTCGAGCTTGCGCACGACGTTGGCAATGGTGGACTGCTTCTGGCCGACGGCGACGTAGACGCAGGTAATGCCCTTGCCCTTCTGATTGATGATGGCATCAATCGCGATGGCGGACTTACCAATCTGACGGTCACCGATGATCAGCTCGCGCTGACCACGACCGATCGGCACCATGGCATCGATGGACTTCAGACCTGTCTGCACCGGCTGGTCGACCGGCTCACGGGCGATGACGCCCGGAGCGACCTTCTCAACCGCGTCAGTCAGCTTGGCGTCGATCGGGCCTTTGCCGTCAATCGGGTTACCCAGCGCGTCGACCACACGGCCGACCATTTCCGGGCCTACCGGCACTTCGAGGATACGACCGGTGCACTGCGCGGTCATGCCCTCTTCGAGCTGGAGGTAGTCACCCAGAACGACAGCACCGACGCTGTCGCGCTCAAGGTTAAGCGCCATACCAAAGACGCCACCCGGGAATTCAATCATCTCACCGAACATGACGTCTGCGAGGCCGTGGATCTGCACGATGCCGTCGGAGACGCTGACGATGGTGCCCTGATTACGGGCTTCGGATGCGACGTCAAGCTTTTCGATACGCTGCTTGATGATGTCGCTGATCTCGGAAGGATTCAGTTGCTGCATGCCATGTCCCTCGGACTCAGGAGTTCAGTGCTTCGGAAAGCCGGGCCAGCTTGCCGCGCACGGAGCCGTCAATGACGGTATCTCCGGCACGGATGATGACGCCGCCGAGCAGCGTACTATCCACCTGAGTGGTAATGGAGATGTCGCGGTTCAGACGCTTGCGCAGGGCAGTGGCGAGCTTTTCTTCCTGCTCACTCTCCAGTGCAAAGGCAGACACCAGGGTCACCTCGACACGCTGTTCCTGCTCGGCCTTCTGGGCCTCGAACAATTCGGCCACGGAGGGCAGGGCCGCAAGGCGGTCCTGCTCACCGAGAGTCCGGATGAAGTTGCGGGCGCTGTCATCCAGCGCCTCACCGCACACGTCCAGGAAGGTGCCAACCTTGTGCTCGGTGGAGAGCTTGGGGTTGTCGAGCACCGCCTTGACGTTTGCGTCGACAGCGACGAGTGCCGCTGTCGACAACATGCCGGACCAGGCCTCTAGCGCCTGCTGGCCGCGTGCAAACTCGAACGCCGCCTTGGCGTACGGGCGAGCCGCGGTGGAGGTAGACGTTTCAGCCATGGAATCAGTCTCCTCAGAGCTCGGCAGCGAGCTTGTCAATCAGCTCGCGGTGCTTGGCTTCGTCGATGGAGGATTCCAGGATGCGCTCGGCGCCGACCACTGCAAGAGCAGCGACCTGACCACGGAGCTCGTCCTTGGCCTGGTTGATCTCCTGGGAGATTTCGGCACGGGCCTGCGCAACGAGACGCTCGCCTTCCGCACGTGCAGTTTCACGTGCTTCCTCGATCATCTGGTTGGAGCGCTTATGGGTCTGCTCAATGATGCGTGCTGCTTCATCCTTGCTTTCCCGCAGAGTCTCGGTGGCTTTTTCCTGCGCCAGTTCGAGGTCACGGGTAGCACGGCTGGCAGCATCCAGACCATCTGCAATCTTCTTCTGACGTTCTGCCAGAGCCTGTGTGACCGGCGGCCAGACATACTTCATGCAGAAATAAACGAAGACCGCAAAGGCGATGGCCTGACCAATCAGGGTTAAGTTCAGATTCACGCCAGCACCTCTCGCTTCACGATTGTTGGGTCAAAAACACGGTAGGCCGGAGGCCAGCCGATGTTTAACCGACAAACGGGTTGGCGAAGGTGAAGAACAGCGCGATACCAACACCGATCATGGTCACGGCATCCAGCAGACCAGCGACGATGAACATCTTGACCTGCAGCTGCGGGATCATTTCCGGCTGACGCGCTGCGCCTTCCAGGAACTTGCCACCGAGGATACCGAAACCGATGGCGGTGCCCAGGGCGCCCAGGCCGATCAGCAGGGAGACGGCGATAGCGGTCATGCCAAGAACTTGTGCTTCCATTGTGGAACTCCAGTTTTAGTCAAGTTTAAGTCAAGGGTTGAGGGTGTGAGCAGAGCTCGGAAATCTTGCCCCACGCCACGGATGGCGTGGGGCGAATTACATCAGTGGTCTTCGCTGGCCATGCTCAGGTAGACGATGGTCAGCATCATGAAGATGAATGCCTGCAGGGTGATGACCAGGATATGGAAGACCGCCCACGGGAAGTGCAGGGGCAGCTGCCAGATACCGACCAGCGAGATCAGGATGAAGATCAGCTCGCCTGCATACATGTTACCGAACAGACGCAGCGCCAGAGAGATCGGCTTGGCGATCAGCGTCACGAACTCAAGCAGGAAGTTGACCGGAATAAGCGCGATCTGTGCCAGCTTGTTCGGGGTGTTGAACGGGTGCAGCGTCAGTTCGGCCAGGAAACCCTTGAGGCCCTTGACGCGAATGGAATAGAAGATGATCAGCGCGAACACGGACAGTGACATGCCCAGCGTGGCATTGATGTCAGTGGACGGCACCACCTTGAAGAACACGTGAGCCGGATCGGCGCCGAACATCTCACCGACCTTGGCAGCAACGCCAGGCAGCCAGTCGACGGGGATCAAGTCCATCAGGTTCATCAGGAAGATCCAGCAGAAGATCGTCAGTGACAGCGGTGCGATCAGGCGTGAACGACCGTGGAAGGTCTCACGCACGGACTGATCGACGAACTCGACCATCAATTCGACGAAGTTCTGCAGACCGCTGGGAACGCCAGTGGTGGCGGACTTGGCGACCTTGCGGAACAGGCACAGGAAGATCAGGCCCAGACCGATGGACCAGCCCATGGTATCCAGGTGAATGGCCCAGAATCCCATGTCGGCCGCTTCCTGAGCGCTGTGCGCCAGTGACCATCCGTGTTCCGGGTGGTTGCCGTACGTCAGATTCTGCAGGTGGTGCTGAATATATTCGGAGGGACTCGGGTTGGTGCCTGCCATGACTCTGCCTCAGGTTCGTGTGTACGGTGTTCGCTTCACCAGCCAGGGGCCCAGCCAGTGAACCGCCATTGCCGCCACGTAAGCGCAAAAAAATAAAGCGGGGTTTGAGGGCGGCACTGCAATGAAGAAGAACGCAAACAATACGGCCGTCAAACCGAACTTACCGGCCTCGGCCTGATAGAAGGCCTTGACCATTGCCTGGGCGTAGCGTGCACCGGTCACACGCAGTGAACGCCAGGCGAAAAACAGATTGGGCAGCAGGCAGACCAGCCCACCACACAGCGCGGAAAGCGCCGCACCACTGCCTTTCATAACTCCCGCCAGCAAGACGGCAATCACGATGACCAGCGCCTGGCCCCAGAGCAATCGAGCCACCTGAGGGCGTTGTAGAGCAGCGGGTGTCGTCTTGTGCATCTTGGACCTGTGTCTCGCAATGATGGCCTTCGCCATTTCTGGCGCTGCGCTGGACACAGCCCGGGAGCAAACTCGCCGGATTATAGGGGAGCGCTTCACCGCCATCAACCAAACGACAAGCTAAATTCCTTGATCTTTCGCAAGCTTACGACCAAAGCCTCACTATCTTGCGGGAAACCGATGACAGTTTGCTTACGTTGACAGTCGCTTGCGGTGCGAGCGACACAGGGTTGCATGAATCACAACCTGACGTCAGCAACATCCTTCAATATCTTGAATGTCAGATGCATTTCGCGCCCCTGCGACAATGAGTCACAGGGGCGCGAAAGAGGATCGTGATCCGTCATGCGGAAAATTGCCGCCAGGGGAGGTGTGACGCACGGTCAGCCCTCCCCTGCTCACCCACTAGTGGATATGGCCGAGAATGCCGTCCAGCTCATCCAGACTGGTGTAGGAGATGGTGACCTTGCCCTTGCCGCTCTTGCCGTGACGGATATTGACGGCGGCGCCCAGTTGCTCCGAGAGGCGCGTTTCCAGACGCTGGATGTCGGCGTCCGGTCGTGCCGGTGCCGGCTTGGGCTGCTCACCCTTCTGCACGCTTTTCACCAGCGCTTCGGTCTGGCGCACGGTCAGCTCGCGCTCGACGACTTCATGGGCCAGCTTGCGCTGACGTGCCGGGGTCAGGCCGATCAGGGCACGCGCGTGCCCCATGTCGAGCTCACCGCGCTCCAGCAGGGTCTGCACTTCCTGTTCCAGCGTCAGCAGTCGCAGCAGGTTGGTGACCTGGGCGCGTGAACGCCCGACGGCGTCGCCCACCTGCTGCTGGGTCAGCTCGAATTCCTCGAGCAGGCGCTTGAGCGCCAGCGCTTCCTCGACCGGATTGAGATTCTCGCGCTGGATGTTCTCGATCAATGCCAGCGCAAGCGCGATCTCATCGCTGATGCCTTCGCGGACGACGGCGGGGATGGTATCCAGCTCCGCCAGCTGCGAGGCACGCCAGCGGCGCTCGCCGGCGATGATCTCGTAGCGCCCCTCCCCCACCGGCCGCACCACGATGGGCTGCATCACGCCTTGAGCCCGGATGGAATCCGCCAGCTCCTCGAGCGCTTCCGGCTGAATGTCACGCCGTGGCTGATACTTGCCACGCTGCAGCTGCCCGAGCGGCAGGCGCTCGAGGCGCTCGCTGGGCAATTCCGCCGTGGCAGCGGCCGGATTCGCGGCCAGCGCGGCATCCGGTGACGCATCGATGGAGTCGCCATCGACAGCTTCTATATCGGCTTCGACATGGCGGCGGCGGTTTCCGGCGCCAATCAGGGCATCCAGGCCCCTTCCCAGGGCACGCTTACGCGTCATGGACCTTCCTCGGTGAAGTTACAGCGAGAGACGACGAATCAATTCCTTGGCGAGCACCCGATAGGCCTGGCTGCCACGCGACAGACGCGCATACTTGGTCACCGGCAGGCCGTGGCTCGGCGCTTCCGCCACCCGCACGTTGCGCGGAATGGTTGCCTTGATCAGGGTATCGCCAAAGTAATCGGAAAGTTGCTTGCTGACATCGCGGGTCAGACTGTTGCGAGCGTCGTACATGGTACGCACGATCCCGAACACGTCGAGGGCCGGATTCACGTTGCCTTGAATCTGCTCGACGGTATCGAGCAGCGCTGACAGACCTTCCAGTGCATAGAACTCGCACTGCAGCGGGATCAGCACGCCATGGGCGGCGGTCAGGGCATTGACGGTCAACATGTTGAGCGAGGGCGGGCAGTCGATCAGTACCACGTCATATTCTGCGGCGATCGGCGCCAGAGCTTCCGTGAGGCGGCGCTCACGCCCCTCGACACCGAGAAGATCGACCTCGGCGGCGGTAAGGTCGCCATTGCCGGGCAACAGGGCGTAGCCGGCATCGGGACAATCGAGAATCACGTCACTGGCACGCAGCTCACCCAGCAGCACATCCAGCACGCTGCCTTCGAGGTCGTGCTTGTCGATGCCGCTGCCCATGGTGGCATGGCCCTGCGGGTCGAGATCGATCAGCAGAACGCGGCGATCGAGTGCCGCCAGCGACGCCGCCAGATTGACGGCAGTGGTGGTCTTGCCGACGCCACCCTTCTGGTTGGTCAGCGCGATGATCTTGGTCACGAGCGACTTCCTTGGTTCCTTGAGAAGCGGGGCCATTGGCACCAGCCACATGCTCACGAGGACAGATCAATGATCTGCCCTCGTGAAAACATCAGGCTGCCTGCCTTTTGTGCCCGGCACAATCCCTGCGCACGCCTTGAGGCGCTTTATCAGTCGCGCTTGAGGCGCAGAAGGTGACGCTCCCCTTCCTCGCCCGGCACTTCCAGCACCAATGTCTCGACCAGCGAGACACCCATCGGCAGGCGGGCAATCTCATCACTGGGGATGCGCCCTTTCATGGCCAGCCATTCGCCGCCCTCGGCGAGCAGGGCCGCCGACAGATTGACGAAGGCATCGGTATCGGCGAAGGCACGCGAGATGATCTGCTCGAACGGCGCGCCATCATAGGCTTCGATGCGTACCTGGGTCGGGCTCAGATTCTTGAGGCCCAGTTCATGGCCGGCCTGAATCTGGAAGCGCACCTTCTTGCCATTCGAATCCAGCGGCACGACGGCGATGTCGGGACGCATGATCGCGATCACGATGCTGGGCAGGCCCGGGCCGGCGCCGACATCCAGAAGGCGTGGCCCACTGATATAAGGCAGCACACTGAGGCTATCTAGCAGATGGCGAGTCACCATCGCCTCCGGCTCACGTACCGCGGTGAGGTTATAGGCGCGATTCCACTTGTGCAACAGCACCAGGAACGTCATCAGCTGGGCGTGCTGTTCCTCGCTCAGCGCCACTCCCATGGCGCTGGCACCACGACTGAGCAGCTGAGCGCAACGTTCACGCTGTGTCTCGTTGAGCGTCTGGCTCATTGCGCGACTCCCGTGTCAGTCGTTGCGGCATCTGCGGGTGTCTCCGCCTTGATCAGCTGACGCTTCTTCAAGTGAATCAACAGGATAGAGACAGCTGCCGGCGTGACACCGGAAATGCGACCGGCCTGGGCCAGCGTCGCCGGGCGCGCTTCGTTGAGCTTCTGCTTGATCTCGTTGGAGAGACCATCGACGGAATCATAATCGAGGCTGGTCGGCAGTTCGGTGTGCTCGTGACGGCGCAGGCGATCGATCTCTTCCTGCTGACGCTGGATATAGCCTGCGTACTTGGCAGTGATCTGCACCTGTTCGGCGATGCGCCAGTCGTCGACCCCTTCCCCTTTCAGGCCTGCCACATCCGGATACTCGAGCTCCGGACGCTTGAGCAGCTCCATCAGGCTGGCCTCGCGCTTGAGCGGCGAGCTGAGCTTGTCGCTCAACGGGGCCAGTTCCGGGCTCTTCGGCGTCAGCCAGGTGCTCTCGAGACGCGCGGTCTCGCGGGCGATGGCTTCACGCTTGCGATCGAAGGCTTCCCAGCGGGCGTCATCGATCAGGCCCAGCTCGCGGCCCTTGGCGGTCAGACGCAGATCGGCATTGTCCTCACGCAGCAGCAGGCGATATTCGGCACGCGAGGTGAACATGCGGTACGGCTCGCGCGTGCCGAGGGTGATCAGGTCATCGACCATTACACCGGTATAGGCCTCGTCACGCAGCGGATGCCAGGACTCGTCGTCAGTGGCGCGCAAGGCGGCATTGACGCCCGCCAGCAGCCCCTGGGCACCGGCTTCTTCATAGCCGGTGGTGCCGTTGATCTGACCGGCGAAGTACAGGTTCTTGATGAAACGCGTCTCCAGGGAGTGATGCAGGTCCTGGGGATTGAAGAAATCGTACTCGATGGCGTAGCCGGGACGCGTGATATGCGCGTTCTCCATGCCACGGATCGAGCGCACCACCTCGAGCTGCGTATCGAAGGGCAGCGAGGTGGAGATGCCGTTGGGATACAGCTCATGGGTATTCAGGCCTTCCGGCTCGATGAAGACCTGGTGGCTGTTCTTGTCGGCGAAGCGATGCACCTTGTCCTCGATGGACGGGCAGTAACGCGGCCCGATGCCATCGATGACGCCGGAGTACATCGGCGAGCGATCGAGATTGGCGAAGATGATCTCGTGAGTGCGCTCGTTGGTGTGCGTGATGTAGCAGTTGACCTGCTCCGGCTGCATCTCACGGCTGCCCATGTAGGACATCACCGGACGCGGCGTGTCGCCCGGCTGGGCTTCCATCTTGCTGAAGTCGACGCTCTTGGCATCGATGCGCGGCGGGGTGCCGGTCTTGAGGCGATCGACCCGGAACGGCAGTTCACGCAGACGCGATGCCAGGCCATTGGCGGGGGGATCACCGGCACGGCCACCGGCATGGTTGTCCAGACCGATGTGGATCACGCCGCCGAGGAAGGTCCCGGTCGCCAGCACCACCGTGGTGGCGTGGAAGCGGATCCCGGTCTGGGTGACGACACCCCGCACGGTCTCGCCTTCGACGATCAGGTCTTCCGCGCCCTGCTGGAACAGCGTCAGGTTCGGCTGGTTTTCCAACACGTTGCGGATCGCGGCCTTGTACAGCGCCCGGTCAGCCTGTGCACGAGTGGCACGTACTGCCGGCCCCTTGCGGGCATTCAGGGTGCGGAACTGGATACCCGCCATGTCGGTGGCCAGGCCCATGGCACCGCCCAGCGCATCGATCTCCTTGACCAGATGGCTCTTGCCGATCCCGCCGATGGCGGGATTGCAGGACATCTGGCCCAGCGTCTCGATGTTATGGGTCAGCAGCAGGGTCTGACGGCCCATGCGGGCAGCAGCCAGTGCGGCTTCCGTACCGGCATGACCGCCGCCGATGACGATCACGTCAAAGCGGTTCGGGTAATCCACGTTGGCACCTCGGGGTATCACGAAACTTGGGTGAAGCGCTGTTCGCTGGTTGGCGAAGCAGGCAAATCGGCCAGGCAGGGCGATGAATCGATGCCTGGGTGAATCAAGGACTGCCAGACGGCATGGCGAATGATGTCCGTCGCCGAAGGCATGTGCTCGACCGGTGAGGGAGCTTGCAAGCCAGCAGGATGACGTCCGGGCCGCACAGTATAAACCGCCTGTGGGTAAGCGTCAGGAGTTTTCCACAGAGCCTTGTCCTGGCAGCCCATGAGCGAATGCCCGGGTTGTTTCTTCTGGGGCATCAATCCACGCCGTGACGATTCACGAGTCTTGCGGATACGACGCGTCGATTTTTCGGCGAGGGATGCGCTACCCAGACAGCCGTTCGTTATCCCGAACACTTCGGGTTCGGCGAGTTCACGTCAGGTCGATCGTGAGGTCTCGGTCCGTCCTTCGGGTTTCCGGATAACAAGATTATATAAAGAAAAGAAAAAGGGGTTCTGTTGATGTTGTAACTACTGTTGTGGACAAAATCAGTGGGAAATCGACTTTATCCGTTACAAATCAAAAGCTTACGATGTTGATATAGTTGGGGAGAAAATGCGGAGTACCTGAGGACGCCACCGGTCGCTTCCTGTGGATGAAATGCGCCCTTGTCCACAGCCCCGATTATCCCCTGATTCATACCGAGCTGGTACCCGACTTTTCTGCCCTGCTGTGCACAAGTGGCGTTGTTACCCACAACCCCTAGTGCTGCATGGCCTGAAGGTAAGAAGGCCGCGGATAATGCCGGAAAATGTCCACAGAGGCAAATGTCGATTTCCTGCGCTGCCCAAGGCTGTAGACAGTCATGGGATAAGTGGTGCATGAATGGCTACAGCCTTCGCCAATGGTGCCAATGACGCGACGCGACCCAGCCTGTGGATACTTTTTCGCTTGTTTTGCCCGTGTCGGCCGCTGAGATTGTCTGAACGCTGTCCCGGCGGCTCACGGTGCACGTTATCCTCGTGTGGTTTTCCGGCTAGGCCCCTGATTTATCCCTGTTTTCCACACGCTAAAGCGACGCCTCAGCGATGACTGCCAGGCGGGGAAAGCGTCATTCGTTCGAGCGCCAAGGCGTGTTTGCGTGACCTGGCAAGGGGGTGGCCGGGGCCAAAAAAATTCGTTTTTTTCTTCTCGAAATGCCGACAGATGGCACGGGGAGAGAAGATTTTTCATCGTTTGGCGATCCGCAGGGCTCGCGAGGGCCTCTGAGGACAAAAAAATGCCCCGACCTGACGGTCGGGGCATGCCCGCTGCACGCATGGCAGCGGGTAGGGTCTTCACGTGCTCAACGCTTGTCTGGGCAGTGGCTCAGCGAGCCTTGTGGAAGGCGCTCAGTGGGACAGTACGCGGGCCAGGAAGCTCTGGGTGCGTGGATGTTGCGGCGTATCGAAGACCTGCTCTGGCGTGCCTTCCTCGACGATGCTGCCCTGATGGATGAACACCACCCGGTCTGCCACTTCACGGGCAAAACTCATTTCATGGGTGACGATCATCATCGTCATGCCTTCGCGGGCCAGCTTGCGCATGACATCGAGCACCTCGCCGATCATTTCCGGGTCCAGTGCCGAGGTGGGCTCATCGAACAGCATCAGGCGCGGTTCCATCGCCAATGAGCGGGCAATGGCCACGCGTTGCTGCTGGCCGCCGGAGAGTTGCCCCGGGTACTTGTCGGCCTGCTCGAGAATATTGACCCGCTCGAGCAGCGTATCGGCTTGCTGCTCGGCCGCCGGTCGCGAGGTACCGCGGACCTTGATGGGGGCCAGGCTGACGTTGTCACGCACGCTCATGTGCGGGAAGAGGTTGAACTGCTGGAAGACCATGCCGACTTCGGTGCGTATCGCCTTGAGCGCCCTGTGGCTCTTGCCGTGGGGGATCAGCGAATGCCCATCCACCTCGATGTTGCCGTCCTGAAACTCCTCCAGGCCGTTCACGCAGCGAATCAGTGTCGACTTGCCGGAGCCACTGGCCCCGATGATCACCACCACCTCCCCCTGGGCGACCTCGAGCTCGATGTCCTTGAGGACATGCAGGCTGCCGAAATGCTTGTTGAGCTTGTGCATCTTCACGATGGCAGTCATGGGGCACTCCGAACCGGCGCTGCATGCCGGAAGGTCGTCAGAGAAATGAGATCAGGCAGAAGGAGAGATGGCGCGGCTATATCCGTCACGTGTGGGGGGCAGAGAGACATCATTGGCCCACCAACCCGCGGCGCTCGAGCATCCGCAAGCCAAATGACAGGCTGAGGGTGATCACCAGATATAGCAGCGCGACCATGAAGTAGGTTTCCAGCGCATTGAAGGTCGTGGCGATGTAGATCTGCCCCTGACGCACCAGCTCACCGACGCCGATCACCGAGAACAGCGAGGTGTCCTTGATCGAGACGATGCCCTGGTTGCCCAGCGCAGGGATCATGCGGCGCAGCGCCTGGGGCCAGATGACATAGCGGAAGGTCTGCGGGGTGGAAAGACCGAGTGACAGGCCGGCTTCCCGCTGGCCACGGGCGATGGACTGCACGCCACCGCGCACGATTTCCGAGATATAGGCCGCCGAGTTCAAGGCGATCGCGGCGATGCCGGCGGTCAGGGCATCGATGGGGCCACCGATGATCTGCGGCAGGCCATAGAAGATGAAGAGCACCTGGACGAGCACCGGGGTGCCACGGAAGATCTCGATATAGGCGGTGGCGATCCAGCGCAGGAGGCGGCTGGGAGACAGGCTCAGCAGTCCGAACAGGATGCCGAGCACGAAGCCGATGGCGAGGCCACCGAAGGAAATGGCGAGGGTCCAGGGAATGCCCTCGAGCAGGTAGGGCACCGAATCGAGTGCGGCCTGCCAATCAAACTGGAACTGAACGTCCACGGGGGGCTCCTTGGCACGAACCTCTCATGCGCCGCTGGGCGCGCCGGAGGTTCGAGACGACCGACATTCCGGCAGGCTGTCGCTGCCGAAATGTCGTGATGATGATCTGCACTACGCGACGTGAGGCGTCTGAGGCGAGTCGAAAGCGGCTTACTGGCTGTCGCCGGGCATGGCGCCGAACCACTTCTGGTAGATCTCGGCATAGCTGCCATCGGACTTCATCTCGGCCAGCGCCTCGTTGGCGGCCTCGGTCCACTCGCTGCCTTCGGTGAAGGCGATGCCGTATTGCTGGCCTTCATAGAGCGGCCCCACCGTCTTGACGCGTCCATTGCCCTTGGTCTTGGCGAAGTAGCCGACGTTGGGGGCATCGTAGAAGACGGCATCGACGCTGCCGGACATCAGGGCCATGTACATGTCGGCACTGCCCGGGTAAGGCGTGATGGTGGAGTCACCGAGGTTGGCGGTGAGGTAGTCGTAACTGGTGGAGCCGATCTTGGTGCCGATCTTCTTGCCTTCCAGGCCTTCGATATCCTCGATGTCGCCGTTGTTGGCCGAGGTCAGAATCTGCAGGCCGGAGTCATAGTAGGGATCGGTGAAGTCGACGATCTTCTCGCGCGCCTCGGTGATGGTGATGCCGGCGATGGCGACATCGACACTACCGGTCTGCACGGCCGGGATGATGCCATTGAAGTCCATGGTCTTGAGGTCGATATCGAAGCCGGCGCGCTCGCCGATGGCATTGAGGATGTCGATATCGAAGCCGACCATCTCGCCGCTTTCCTGGTCGAGCATCTCGAAGGGCACGAAGCTCGGGTCGGTCGCCGCCTTGAGGGTGACGGCATGGGCAGCGCTGGCCATGAAGGTGGCGGCCGCGAGGCCAGAGAGGGAGGCCAGCAGGTGAGATCTGCGCATTTTACATTCCTCTTTATATTTAGATTTTAGGATGTATAGCGTTTTTAGATTGACGAGCACACCGGACCCCGTCAAGTTTCCCGCTGCTGCCATGCGGCGAAGGGAAGCTTGCAAGCCACTGAGATGACGAAAAAAAATCGCCCCCTACCGGTTCCCGGTAGGGGGCGATCAGGCGTCAACAAGGCGCCAATGTCGTGCGCGGGCCTGTCAGCCCTGACGGTCATACGCTCTCTGGTCAGACCCTCAATGATCAGACCATGAAGGAAGACCCGCAGCCACAGGTGCTGGTGGCGTTGGGGTTCTGGATCATGAAGCGGGCGCCCGCCAGACCTTCCTCATAGTCGATCGTCGAACCGACCAGATACTGGTAGGACAGCGGGTCGATCACGATGGCGGCTTCGCCCAGCTCGACCACGGTGTCGTCATCGGCCAGATCGGTGGCGATATCGAAACCGTACTGGAAGCCGGAACAGCCGCCGCCAGTGACGTAGACCCTGAGACGCAGCTCCGGGTTGGCTTCTTCCGCGCGCAGCGCTGCAATCCGGGCACTGGCGCGCTCGGACAGGTACAACGGCGTCGGGATGAAGCTTTGTGCTTCGCTCATGCGGGCCTCCTGGAAGGAGTCGGAGGCCGGACGCTGAAGACAGCGCCCGGCACGGTATAGAGAACGGAATGACGCCTATTATCCCTATATCCGAGCAAAAGGGTCAACTTTGTCTGACGTGCTGCCTTGCGGGCGTACGCTGGCGGTTCAGGGCATCATCGCCGGCGCGCCGATACCCATCATCTCATCGAGACCGAACATCAGGTTGAGGTTCTGGATGGCCTGACCTGATGCGCCCTTGACCAGGTTGTCGATCACCGACAGCACCACCAGGGTGTCGCCGTTGCCCGGACGATGCAGGGCGATGCGGCACAGATTGGTGCCACGCACGCTGCGCGTCTCCGGATGGCTGCCCAGCGGCATGACATCGACGGCGGGGTGATCGGCGTAGCGCTGCTCGAACAGCGCCTGCAGATCTTCCAGCGTGCCGCTGAAGCCGCTCAGACGCGGATAGAGGGTGGAGTGGATGCCGCGGATCATCGGCGTCAGGTGCGGGACGAAGGTCAGACCGACCGCGCTGCCGGCTGCCAGGTCCAGCCCCTGGGTGATTTCCGGCAGGTGACGATGGCCGGAGGCGCCGTAGGCCTTCATGGACTCGCCGGCTTCACACAGCAGCGAGCCGACCTTGGCACCGCGACCCGCGCCGGAGACGGCGGACTTGCAGTCGGCGATGATGTTGTCGGTCTCGATCAGGCCGGCTTCCAGCAGCGGGATCAGGCCCAGCTGCACGGAGGTCGGGTAGCAGCCCGGCACCGCGATCAGGCGCGCTTCGCGGATGGCATCGCGATTGACTTCCGGCAGGCCGTAGACGGCTTCGCCGAGCAGCTCCGGCGCGCCATGCGGCTGGCCATACCACTCGGCCCAGACGTCGGCGTCCTTGATGCGGAAGTCCGCGGACAGGTCGATGACACGCGTGCCGCGTGCCAGCAGATCGCCGGCCAGGGCGTGAGCGACACCGTGAGGCGTGGCGAAGAACACGGCGTCACAGGCGGCCAGCACGTCGGCATCCGGCTCGCTGAACGCGAGGGTGTCGTAGTGGCCGCGCAGATTGGGGTACATCTCGTCGACACGCACGCCCTTCTCGCTTCGCGAGGTGATCACGGTCACTTCCACCTGCGGATGGCTGGCCAGGAGCCTGAGGAGTTCCACTCCGGTGTAACCGGTGCCGCCGACGATACCTACCTTGATCATGCTGCCTCCCCGCCTTCGGGCGGTGTCCTGTTGATGCGAGATGTAATCTTGTGTCCGATCTGCTGCTGCGACCTTTGGTGGCCTGTGCGCGAGACAGGCGTTGCGCCATGCTGTGCCGAGGTTGTCGGATTGCGCACGGTCGCGACGGTTCGCAATCGATATGATACACAGGTGTCAGGCGGGCAGTAATGCGCTGCCGACATGGATGTCCTCTGTCATTGCCAGTGCCTTCAAGGAGTCGTGAGTGTCACGCCTGACGCGTCCGCATCTGCCTCGTCCCAGTCTCGACAATTTTCGGCGCAAGCTGGCGGCGGTCGATGCACTCCCGCAACTGTGTCTGCTGGGGCTGGTGGCAGGGCTGCTGACCGGCTCATTGATGGTCGGTTTCCGCCTGCTGTTGAGCGCCGGTGCCCTGGGCTTCATGCCCGATGACAATCCGGAGAACTTCGAGGGACTTGCCCCCTGGGTGCGCGCCTCGCTGCCGCTGCTGGCGGTGCTGGTGATCGGCATCGTGCTGGGGCGACAGCATCCGGCGCAGCGCAAGCTGGGCATCGGGCATGTCATCGAGCGCCTGACCTACCATCAGGGCAAGATGCCGCTGCGTGCCTGGCTCAATCAGGTCGTGGTCGGGGTCGTGAGCGTGCTCGGCGGTCTGTCGGCGGGGCGTGAGGGTCCGGCGATCCACCTGGGCGCCGGTGCCTCGAGCTGGATCGGCGAGCGCCTCAAGCTGCCCAACAACAGTCTGCGCGTGCTGGTCGCCTGTGGCACGGCGGCGGGCATCTCCGCCTCCTTCAATACGCCGATCGCGGGAGTCATCTTCGCCATGGAAGTGGTGATGATGGAGTACACTCTGATGGGCTTCATGCCGGTGATTCTGGCCTCGACCACCGGCGCGGTGGTCACGCAGATGGTCTACGGCTCGGCGCCGGCCTTCGCGGTGCCCTCTCTGCTGCTGCATTCCCTGCTCGACCTGCCCTGGGTCATCGTCACGGCGCTGGTCATCGGCCTGCTGGCGGGGGGCTTCGTGCATCTGGCGCGTCAGCAGGCGCGCGTGGCACACCTGTCATGGGGGATGCGCATGGCGCTGGTCGGGATCTCGACGGCCGCCGTGGCGTGGTGGTATCCCCAGGTGCAAGGTATCGGCTATGACAGCCTGGCCCAGCTGCTCGACGGCCAGCTGGCGCTGGATATCCTGTTGGCGCTGGTGATCGGCAAGCTGGTGCTGTCGGCCCTGTGCGTGGCCTGTGGCGTGCCGATCGGCATCATCGGTCCGGTGGTGGTGGCGGGCGCCGCTGCCGGGGCCTTGATGGGCATGCTGGGCGGCTGGCTGTTGCCGGACCAGGCCTCGGACATCGCGCTTTACGCCCTGCTCGGCATGGCGGCGATGATGGGCGCGGTGCTTCAGGCGCCACTGGCTGCCCTGATGGCACTGCTCGAATTGACGCATTCGCCGAATATCATCCTGCCCGGCATGCTGGCGGTGGTGGTGGCAGGCCTGACCTGTCGCCAGCTGTGTCACTGCCAAGGCTTCTTCATCTCGACGCTGACGGCGCAGGGCCTGCATCCGCTCCAGCAGCCATTGATGCAGGCGCTGTCGCGGGTGGCGGTGCCGGCGGTGATGGAGCGCTCGCTGGTCAGCGTGCCGCGCCGCATCACGCGTGAACGCGCTCGCGCCCTGCTCGACAGCAAGCCGGTCTGGCTGGTGGTCACGCGCTCGACGCCGGAAAAGCCGATGGTCGCGCTGCCGGCGGCGGATCTGGTGCGTGTGCTGATGGATGAGCACTGGCGGGAGCAGGAAGAGCTCGACCTGCTCGAGATCCCGGCTCAGCGTCTGGATCTCGCGCCCATCCACCTGCAGGCTACCTTGTCCGAGGCCTATGAGCGGCTGCTGCCCAGCGATGTCGATGCCCTCTATGTCGAGCACACCACCGCACCGATGATTCGCAAGATTTCAGGTATCATCACGCGGGATGCAATAGAGAGCTACTATCGCTATACGCCCTGACGCGCGCCATGGCACCTGCTTCTCAGGCGTGAATTCGCTCTGCGCGCGCCTGGCCGCGACCGCATACCGCATGGGCCTTGGCGGTGCCACATGCCATCGTGGCGATCCGATTGCTTCATCCGCGCGTCCACTTTCTGACCTTCCCGACCCTGACTGACGGAGCTCCCTCATGTATCTGTGGATCAAGGCTTTCCATCTGATTGCCGTAGTGTGCTGGTTTGCTGCCCTCTTCTATCTGCCGCGCCTGTACGTCTATCACGCCCAGGCGCGTGATGCCGGCGACCACAAGGCCATCGAGTACTTCAAGACCATGGAGCGCAAGCTCTATCGCGGCATCATGATGCCGTCGATGATCGCGACCCTGGTGCTGGGGATCTGGCTGCTGGCGCTGGTGCCGAGCTTCATGAGCATGGGCTGGATGCACCTCAAGCTGACCATGGTCGTGCTGCTGGTCGGCTATCACCATGCCTGTGGCCTGTATCTGAAGCAGTTCGCCGCCGATACCTGCAAGAGAACCTCGCGCTACTTCCGCTTCTTCAATGAAGTGCCGGTGCTGATGCTGGTGGTGATCGTCATCTGCGTCATCGTCAAACCGTTCTGAGGGTTGGTTCCGCCATGACCGAGTGCTCAGCGCAATTGCCCTACGTACTGGTATTGGCGGGGCATGATCCCAGTGGCGGCGCGGGTCTGATTGCCGACAGCGAGGCGATCCGCGCCGGTGGCGGCTGGGCGCTGACGGTGCCGACGGCACTGACGGTGCAGAACTCCTGCAATGTGCAGGCGGTGATCCCGCAATCGGGCGAGTCGATGCTCGCCATGGCCCGCACCCTGTGTGAGGACTTCCGCCCGGGCGCGCTCAAGATCGGTCTGCTCGCCAGCGAAGCGGCGCTCACGGCGTGCGTGACGCTGATCGAGGAACTCCAGCAGCGCTGGCCGGGGTTACCCGTAGTATGGGACCCGGTGCTCAAGGCGGGCGGCGGGCTTGAGCTTTCCACCGAGTCGCTGATCCATCAGGCGCGTGAGAGCTTGCTGCCGCATGTGGATGTGCTCACGCCCAACCGCGCGGAGCTTGCGCGGCTGGCGGCCTGTCCCACGGGGACGGGCGACGGCCGACTCGCCGAGCATCTGCTGGCGGCAGGCGCCGGGGCCGTGCTGGTCACCGGTACCGATCCTGTCGAGCGCGATGCTGACCCGCAGGGACACGGTGCTGATTCGCTGGCTGAGCCGTCGGTGATCCATCGTCTGTATCGCCGTGACCACGCCACGCTCGCACTGGACTGCCCGCGACTGACGGGCAGCTTCCATGGCAGCGGCTGCACGCTGGCCTCGCACCTGGCGGTTCGTCTGGCACGCGGCATGACGTTGCCATCGGCATGGCAGGCTGCCCAGCAGGCCACCTGGCAGAGTCTCGTCGATGGCCAGCAACGTGGGCGGAAAGGTGCGCTGCCCGAGGCCCAGTTTCTGCCCTGGCGATAGCGCTATTGCCCCTTTCGACGCCGGCACCCCTTGCGCTCGCGCGGCTGCAACTCACCCGTGAGTCGCGTTAAGCTGTCGCCATCGACGGCATTCGGGTTATCCACACCCCCTTGCCGCCCCGAGGCTATCGGGCCGTTTCATCGCCTGTGGACAAGCTGCATTCACGTTATCCACAGCGTCTTTATGTCTGATCCCCCTTTTCTCCATTTTCGCGGCCGATGGGCCGCTCGCCGCTTATCAAGAGGTATGTCATGACCACGTCCGCTGCCCAGTTCGAACGCGCCAGCCGTCATATTCCCGGTGGCGTCAACTCGCCGGTCCGCGCCTTCAAGGGACTGCATCGTCCGCCGGTGTTCATCGACCATGCCAAGGGCGCGTATCTGTTCGATGTGGAGAACACGCGCTATATCGATTACGTCGGTTCCTGGGGACCGATGATCACCGGCCACGCCGATGAAGATGTGCTCAGCGCCGTGCGCGAGCGTCTCGAAAGTGGTCTGTCCTTCGGTGCGCCCACCGAGATCGAGTCCGAGATGGCCGAGCTGATCTGCGAGATGCTGCCGAGCCTCGACATGGTGCGCATGACCAACTCCGGCACCGAGGCCACCATGTCGGCGATCCGCTTGGCGCGGGGCTTTACCGGTCGCGACAAGATCGTCAAGTTCGAGGGCAACTATCACGGTCACTCCGACTCGCTGCTGGTCAAGGCCGGCTCCGGCGCGCTGACCCATGGCGAGCCCAGCTCCCCGGGCGTGCCGGCCTCGCTGGCCGAGCACACCATCACGCTGGACTACAACGACGCCGAGGGTGTGCGCCGTTGCTTCGCCGAGCTGGGTGACGAGATCGCCTGCATTATCGTCGAACCAGTCGCCGGCAACATGAACTGCATTCCGCCGGTTCCAGGCTTCCTCGAAAGCCTGCGTGAAGTGTGCGATGCCCACGGCAGCGTGCTGATCCTCGATGAGGTGATGACGGGCTTCCGTGTTGCCCTGGGTGGCGCTCAGGCACATTACGGCATCACGCCGGACCTGACCTGCCTGGGCAAGATCGTCGGCGGCGGCATGCCGGTGGGTGCCTTCGGCGGCAAGCGCGAGATCATGCACCATCTCTCGCCGCTGGGGCCGGTCTACCAGGCCGGGACGCTGGCAGGCAATCCGCTGGCGATGGCCGCTGGCGTCGCGCTGCTGCGCAAGCTCAAGGCGCCCGGCTTCCACGCCGAGCTTTCACGCAAGGTCGAGATGCTGTGTGAAGGTCTGGAAAGCCGTGCCAAGGCGGCAGGCATCCGTCTGATTACCCAGCATGCCGGTGGCATGTTCGGTGTCTTCTTCACCGATGACGCAGAGGTCAGCAATTT
Source organism: Cobetia sp. SIMBA_158 (assembly GCF_046566945.1). NCBI lineage: Bacteria > Pseudomonadati > Pseudomonadota > Gammaproteobacteria > Oceanospirillales > Halomonadaceae > Cobetia > Cobetia sp. SIMBA_158. The sequence goes on along the minus strand of NZ_JAWJYL010000005.1, from coordinate 219,435 downwards.
CGCCTCCGCCACGCGCTGTCGTCAGCAGGATTTCGTGACCTTCTTCAACGCGATGCTCGCCGAAGGCGTCTATCTGGCGCCGTCCGCCTATGAAGCCGGCTTCATGTCCGCGGCGCACACCGATGCTGATATCCAGGCCACGCTGGATGCGGCTGAGCGGGTCTTTGCGCAGATGTCCGCATCGAACTGAGTGAGACGCGAGACAGTACCTGAGTCCGCGGGTTGGCCAACGCAGACAGGAACCCGCTCGGCAGGCTGCCGGGCGGGCTGCCATCCGGTACACTTGTCGCCAACGATAGCGATTGCGCTAATGACCTTATAGCCAGCTTGCCTTAGCGGAGACGACCTTGAGCCAGGCCTTGATTCGAGCCCTTCACACAGCCGATTGCTTCGATCACCCCGTGAAGGATATCGAAGTGCACGAGACGCATATCTCGTGGATCGTGCTGACCGGCGACTACGCCTACAAGATCAAGAAGCCGCTGGATTTCGGCAGCTTCCTGGATTTCTCGACCCTTGAGCGCCGCAAGCTCCTGTGTGAACAGGAAGTGCGCCTCAACCGCCGTCTGGCACCGACGCTGTACCTGGATACCGTGGCGATCTCGGGCACGCCCGAAGCTCCGCGCATCGGAGACGACAGTGCTGTCTTCGAGTACGCGGTCAAGATGCGCCAGTTCTCCAATCGCCATCTGTTCAGCGCCCTGCAGGCCAGTGGCGAGCTGTCGCTGGAATTGCTGGACGATCTGGTCGACCAGCTGGTGGCCTTCCACGAGCAGGCCGAGCGCATCCAGGGCGATAGCGAGCTGGGTAGCCCGCAGATGGTCAGTCGTACCATCGACAACGAGTTCGAGCTGATTCGTCCGCGCCTCGGTGATGATGCCGAGGCCATCAAGCGACTCGCGCTGCTCAAGCAGTGGACCGAAGAGACCTTCCAGCGCCTCAATCCCGAGTTCGAGCGTCGCTGGCAGGAAGGCTTCGTGCGTGAGACTCACGGCGATATCCACTTGGGTAACGCCGTGCGCCACGAAGGCCGTGCCCTGCTGTTTGACGGCATCGAGTTCAATGAAGAGTTGCGCTGGAATGATGTCGGTTGTGATCTGGCCTTCCTGGTGATGGATCTCGAAGCGCGTGATGAGCAGGCCTTTGCCCATCATGCTCTCAACCGGTATCTCGAGCTCTCCAGCGATTACTCGCTGGTGCGTCTGCTGCCGTACTACAAGATCTATCGCGCACTGATCCGGGCCAAGGTGGCGATGATTCGCTATCATCAGCCGGACCTGTGTGAAGCGGATCGCGCCGATGTGCTGGCCGAGTACGAGCGCTATATCGGGCTGGCGGAGCGCTATAGCGAGATCCGCTTCCCTTATATGATCATCGGTGTGGGTGTCTCCGGCAGCGGCAAGAGTCGCTTCACCGAAGAGATGGTGCGCGAGCTGGGCGGTGTACGCATTCGCAGCGATGTCGAGCGCAAGCGCCTGTATGGCTTTGCGGCGGATGCCGATACCGAGTCCGGGCTCAATGGCGGCATCTATACCCCCCAGGCCACCCATGCGACCTACGAGCGACTCTCGAATCTGTCAGCCACGCTGCTGGAATCGGGTATCCCCGTCTGCATCGATGCCACCTGCCTGAAGAAGGTGCAGCGTGATCGCCTGCGTCATGAGGCAGAAGCCCGTGGCCTGCCGGTACTGATGATCAGCTTCGAGGCCGATGACGAGACGCTGCGCAAGCGCATCATCAAGCGTAGTCAGCGCAGTGGTGAGGCTTCCGAAGCAGGTCTGGAAGTGCTCGACAAGCAATTGGCCAATCGCGAGCCATTTGCGCCAGAAGAGCATGGTCAGCTGGTCCATATCGACACGACAGCGCCCAACGCCAATGTCACCTTGGCTCGCCTGATTCGTGAGCAGCTCAGGCTGCATTGAGACGAGCGATAGTTGTCATGGGGCATGGCGGGATGACCGCCATGCCCTTTTTTGTATTGCATAGTGCGCTCCCGAGTGAGCCTTGGCTTTCGTTGGGAAGCTATGCATCTGGAAAGGAAATATCATGCGCCAACAATGGGTAAATACCGCCGCCGCTGCCATCAGTCTGGCACTGCTCGCGGGCTGCTCCAGCCAGCCGACAACCGCTGATCTCATGCGCGGTCAGGCTGAGGAAGCCAAGGCCGTCGCCAAGGTGCGTGATCAGCTGGCCGATAATTGGGAGAGCGGCAAGTCTCTGGTGGCCGCGGGTGAGAAGCAGGTCGTCAGTGGTGAGAATCTGGTCAATGATGGCGAATCCAATATCGCCAAGGGCCAGGCGCTGATCGACAAGGGCAATGGTCAGATCAAGAAGGGCAAGGCGCGGATCACCAGCGGTAACAAGCAGGTCAGCAAGGGCCGCCAGATGGTGGATGAAAGCCTTGAGAGTTATCGCAAGTCCTTCCCGGAGAATTCCGTGACACCGCCAAAGAAGTAACTTGCCGCTGCGATAGATGTTTCGCGGCTGGTACTGGAAGGCCGCTGACAACCCTGTCAGCGGCCTTTTTCATTATATGGATCCACCGGGCGGAAAAACGAAAAACCCCGCTTGCGCGAGGTTCTGTAAGACATCCTGGCTGGGGCGTGATCAGTACTGCATCACGTTGGCTACGTTGCCACCGCCAGTCTGGGTGATGGTGGAAGAGTTGGTGAAACCAGTCTGCGTCACATTGGCAGTATTCGGCGCAAAGCTCATGAAGCCGCCAGCCTGCTGCAGAATGGTGGATTCGTTATGTCCGCCTACCTGCAGCACGGTCGCACTGTCGTTGTAACCGGTCTGGGTAATGTAGGACTCGTTCTCAAAAGACAGATACTGCGCGACATTGGCATCGTTGTTGATGCCGCTTTGCTCAGTCATGGCCAGATTGCCTGAACCGGCCTGCTTGATATCAGAGTCATTGAAGGCGCCGCTCTGAATGACCATGCTGCGGTTTCCGTAACCGTACTGGTCTATCTCGGAGTCATTGTGGAAGTCCGACTGGGTGACGTTGGCACGGTTGTGGCCACCCGCCTGATTGATCTCGGAATCATGTAATTTTCCGCTTTGCATGACTTGAGCTAGCTGATGCTTGCCGGATTGTGCGATGTCCGAGTCACTGAAGGCCCCCGTCTGCATGACACGTGCCTTGCTGTACTTCCCGCTCTGCAACACGCTGGAGTCATGGTAGATGCCGCTCTGGCTGACGGAAGCGACGTTGTAGTCACCGCTCTGTTCGACATCCGAATCATGGCCGAGGCCCATCTGGTTCACGGTCGCTTTCTCGTGACTACCGCTTTGCGTAGCGATGGACGAGTTGAAGGCGCCTGTCTGGGTCACGGTCAAGTCATTGAAACGACCGCTTGAGTTCCGGCCGCTATCGCCCTGCTTGGAGACGGAGTTGTTGTGCTGGCCTTCCTGGGTGATGGTGGCCGTGTTCTTGAAGCTTTTCTGGTCGACATCAGCGTGGTTGCGGCGGCCATCCTGGTAGACAGTTGCTTTCTGTGCCTGCCCCCTCTGCAGGACATCCGCCATATTGGCCAGGCCTTGCTGGTTGACACTGGCAATGCTCGCGACGCCGCTCTGGTAGACAGTGGCGCCGTTGAAGGCCCCTGTCTGATCGATATCGCTGGTATGCTCGCCGGCGTTGAACGGGTTTCCATTGCGATCACCTTGGGTGACCGTCGCGCCATTGGCGAAACCGGTCTGATCGATGTCTGAAGCATTGTCCACTGCCATCGCATGTGAAGAGAAAGCGACAGCGGCAGCCAGCAGGCTCATTTGGATTTTCATGGTTTGTTCCCTTGTGTAGATCGTTTTTTGAGTTGTGTTTTTATTATTGATTTGCTTCTGGTCGTGCATCCCCTGACATGATGGCGGTCTGGTTTTCGTGATCCGCGACATCATGTTGTACTGCTACTGCTCTTTTATGGCCTTGCCAGAAGGTTGTATTCGTCATGCAGGACTCTTGACTACATGTAAGTGAGAACCTCTCCTGGCCAGGCAAAATTCGTATTGTCGATTCGACGAAAGCGAATATTCAGCCACCACCTTCACAAGCATCATTGTCATATAGCGATGTCATGCGAGCCATCGTGGTAGAGATCACTGTTGTATGACCTGGACACGCATATGGCCCCGTGAATATTGAGTGATACTTGCCGGTATCTGACTACTGGCCTGTTGTAGAAGCGTGGCGCTTCCCCCGATGCCTGTCTGCTGAATGCTGGCGCTTTGCCCAACACCTTGCTGAATGATCAGCGCATCATGATATTGCCCATGCTGAAGAATGCTGGCCTCATGCAGGGCGCCCTCTTGCAGCGTGTACGCCGTGTTTCCATTGCCATATTGGTCGACACCTGCTTCATTCAGGACACCGCTCTGGTCAATCAATGAGGCGTTGCCATTGCCATGCTGAACGATCATCGCCGAGTTATAAGCGCCAGATTGCTCGATGACCGCCACTGAGTGGCTGCTCCCCAATTCGGAGGTGGTCGCCAGGTCATAGGCCAACACCCACAAGCTGAGTGTCAGTGATGAAAAGAAAAGGCAGGCCTGTAGCATTCTTCTTTGTTGATGCTTTGCCGAAGCCATGGCGTGAGTCCATCCAGGTGACCGTCTAAGTGCACTAACTATTGGTCTTTATCGAGGCCATCACCATCAGTCCTTTTCGGGTTTATGAGGGCTAGAGATTGCTACTCATAATGTCTTGGACAATAGCGGTGAGTAATGACAAAGGGTGGCCAGATTTTCAGCACCGTTTAGGGAGGTATTACTGTTGACGGTATTAGGCGCATGATATTTCATGCTTTGTTGTTTTAATTGTTTCTTATGTTTTGCGCAGGCACGAAAAAAGGCAGCCACCTCTTGTGAGGTGACTGCCTTTTAAGGAAGAGATAAACACCGCGAATACCACGATGCTCTCTACGGGGTCTTGAATGTGGGCTGGCTCTACAACATCGGGGTCGGGGCTTGCAGGTAATCCATCAGCTCTGATGTCTGAAGGCTGTCCGGGTCCTGGAGAACCCAGAGCTGGCGTTCGACGCCTTGCGCAATCAAGTGAATCACGGCAGATTCGATGGCGGACATGACCGCCATCTGTACGGGTTCATTGCTGGTATACCCCGCCTCCATCTCCAGCAAGCGACTGAAATCGATGAAGCGATAGACGCCCGCCCTCAGCTCGCGTGAGTAGATCGTCTTGCTGGTATTGACGTTGGCGATGACCTGCCCCGTGGTGATATCGACAGCGCGCAGATTGACCGTCACCTGGTCCACCTGATACTGACCAGAGGCACCGATACCGAAGTATTCCGCGCCTGCCCCGCCTGTTCTGACATTGGAGTCGAAGGCAATGATGCCACCCTCGAACAGCAGGTTGGCAGCTTGCAGCGCGGCAAGATCATTCTGGCCCGTGCGTTCCATGTTGGCGCGGATGATCTTGCGCTCTGTCAGCAGGTTCTGCAGTCCTACGCGCTCGAGGGGGATGAACCAGCCGGAGTCCGACAATGCGGCACTCAGCATGGCGGCGCCGCCCTGGGTGACCGCCGTAGAGAAGGTACTGGCAGGGGCAGGCCGGTATTGGCCCGTCTGGTCACGGAAGTCATAGATGGCGACCGGAATACGTCCGGCGGGAGGCGGTAGACTGATCAGGTCCTGATAGGTGGCGGTTCTTGGCATCAAGGTGCTGGGCACCCCTTCAAGACCCTGGGTATTGGCGACCATCGGCGCACAGCCAGCAAGCGCCAGGCTGGCAACGGCCAGCATGGAAGTGAGTGTCTTCATTGAGCGAAACCCTTCATCAGTAGCGGATCAGAATGTATTGCCTGATGTGCCGAGGTTGATGACGGTGGTTTCACCTGTGGCGCGGTCAAGCACCTGCATGGAGAAACCGCCATTGCCGTTACTGATGACTTCGACACGCAGCTGAGCGCTGTCGATCACGCTGGAACGGCCGGGCTCTGTGGAATCGACAGCATCGGTGATGGCATCGGATACCAGGCTATTGCGCAGGTCGCTGATGAAAAGTTCTGTTTCGGAAAGACTATCGAAGGAGTAGGCATCAGGATCCTCGTGGGTGTCCTGGGCCTGGGCCTTGCCAAGCAGGTAGCTGCCATTGAGAGGATTGCCACCGAAACTCGGGTTGATGGGCTGATAGATGAGTTCACCGGCATATAGCGGCATCGCCGATAACAGCAACGACACCGCGAGTGTCTGATGCTTCATGATGTTCCCCTGTTCCCTTGCGTATTGTCAGGGTCTCCGTGTCCGGAGCCCATTTATTATGTCGGTCTTCAATACATCAGAATTCGTCACCGGCCATGTCCGGGTCGTTGCGCAGGGCTTCCATGACCTTGCGACGCAGGAACTGGTCGGAGACGCTTGATACCGCGGCGCTGGCGTACATATCCACGTCATTAAGGCGCGGAGGGAGCGTCGCTTCGTACAGAACGTTGTTGCCTTCGGTGATCCAGATGAGGCTGCCCCAGCGTGCTGAGGGGCGTTCATGGATGCTGAGGGATGTGTTGCGGATGGCTGGGCTATCGAGGCGTTGCTGGCTGAACTGGCGGAAGAAGGTCTTGCCGATCATGGTCATGGTGCGATCGATCATCACGCCGCTGAGACCGTCGGAGAGCGTGGGGCGCGCGCGCTGGATGGCGACCCCATCTTCCCCCTGACGGCGAGCCTGCTGCTCTTCACTGGCAACGGATACCTCGGGTCGCACCGCCTCCGGCGCGGATTGCGCGAAGGCGGGCGACAGACTGAAGCATGTCAGTCCCCAGGCGACCACCTGGCGGCTTGTCATGCCCCGACCGTTCACGACATCTGTGCTCTGCGAGCGATGCGTGGGGTGCGCGAGACAGGCATTGCCAAGTTCTGACGTGCCCAGTTCATGGCCTGAATGCGGTTATGCACCTTGATCTTGCGGAAGATGTTGTAGAGATGTGACTTGACCGTGTGTTCACTGACGAACAGCTGGTCAGCAATCTCGGTATTCGAGGCACCCGTGCCCAGCAAGCCGATGATTTCCACCTCACGCTGGGTCAGACCACAGACCGGGCGATAGGCGTTGAGCTGCTGACGGCGATAGAAATCCAGCAGGCGGGTCATCAGCGGTCGGGACATCCACATGTCGCCTTCCAGCAGTTTCGCGATGCCCTTGCTGATCAGTGAGAGGCTGTCCTGTCGGTAGAACACGCCTTGAAGATGGGTGCTGACCAGCAGGCTGGCAGCTTCCTCTTCATCACTGATGTTGATAGCGGCCAGCTCTGCGCTGGCATCCTGGCTGGCATCTGCATCCCAGCGTTGCATCGTGCCTTCATCGACATGGTCGGTGTCCAGCAGCACTATCGTTCTCTCTGCCTGCCCGGGTGTGTAATCCTCGTCGGGGCTTGCGGAAGCCACCTGACACTCAAGCTGCTGGCGAATGTAATCCATGAAAAGCGCTGACTGCGGATTGCAGTCAGTCACCAGCAGCACCATTGCGTTCCCTGTAATCATGGTGCGAGACCTCTGAGTTGTCGTACCGATTTTTCTTGGCGGAGCCATATCTGAAGTGTGGTTGGGTGGGTCGTGTAGCACTGCACTCATTCACGTCGGGCATTACGCGCTGAGCACCTTTATAGGATTGCGCGATAGTGGGGATAAGGCAACCTCTAATCAGTACTTGCTAAAATAACCAGTTTATCCTTCCCCTCCAGTCCTGATTTGACCCAGAAAAAGAATAGGAAAAACAGTACGTAAACCCGATGAAAATAGCGCTGGTCATGATGACCCTTCTCGAGAGTGCAATGAAAACCAGACCTTTGCGCTTTTTTTACCAAGCTTTCCACTGGTTCAAAGGTACCATGAATCTAATGCCGGGAAGCGTCTCTTCAATGTCATTATGTAACCGGGCTTGTCTTTTTGTATCTCTTGATTCGAAGGGTGTCAGGAATGCGACGCGGCTCCGAGCATGAGCCATTTCACTCTTGATAAGTGAAGCGTTTACTACGCGTAGCCGGCGTGGGACATGCTCTGCCGCGGTGATGACCCCAAGGCCCCATCTCCTGGTGACAGTACTCTTCCAGCGTCATCTGGGCCTCAGGATTCCGGCTCCGTCGTGCGCTTGGGGATGTAAAGGTTGAGGTGCTCGTGGGCCCATTGGATCGCCTGATGGCGGTTGTGGACTCTGATCTTGCGAAAGATGTTATATAAATGAGACTTCACGGTGTGCTGGCTCAACATCAATCTATGCGCGATATCTGCATTACTTTGCTGTGACGCAATGAGTGACAATATTTCCAGTTCCCGTTGTGTCAGTCCCATGACAGGCTGGAAGGCAATCTGTTGTTGTTGACGATAATGACGAATCAACGTCTGCATGATATTGCGAGTCAGCCAGTTTTCATTCTCGAGTATCTTGCCGATACCCTTGCTGATTTGTTCAAGGCTGTCCTGGCGATAGAAGATTCCGCTGAAGGGAATATTCAGAAGTAGTGAGATGGCATCGTCTTCATGTTCGACATTGAAGGCAGCGATCTTGTCGATATGGCTCCATCGCATCATCTGGGCCAGACTGCACTGGGTGCTGTCGATCAGCACCAGGCAGGGAGATGACGGCAGTGGGGCTTCATGGTGGCAGGCCTCGACGACACATTTCAGTGTCTCTTGCAGGTACTCGACGAACAGTTCGGTCTGCGGTGAAGGGCTTGTCACGAACAGGACTCTGGTAGCAGTCATGGGGCGCTCCTGTCGCAAGCGTTTTGGGGGCTCATCATCAGCAGGCTGAGGCGGAGACATGAATCCACGGTGATTCGATGGTTGTCTTGAAGTCTAGTCGAGTGACACCTGGGGGCTGGCGCTGCGCATAGTGTTAGATGGCATAACGCACATTTCTTTTATTTCCCACTTAAAGGCTATACAAAACATCGAGTTACGGGATTTTTTCGGTTGATGTTTACTTGCTTGAGCCGCGAGGCACAGACAAATCCTGCACAGGCATTAGCCCGCGCTGAGGCAGATAGCCTGTATCGGCCTGTCAGTCATCAAGTTGAGCACATGAGTGACATCGGCCCATGACATCATGGATCTCAGTCGTGCCTGGCGCAGACCCCTCGCGTGTACGCACCGGACTCACGCGCTAGAATGGGGTGCTGCAAGCGCCTCGCCCGTGTGACTCACACGCGGCCGCATTCTCGTTGTTCCTATCCCGGAGATTCACATGTCCGCTTCTTCTCTCGTACTGGCCAGTGGCAATGCCGGCAAGCTACGTGAATTTTCCCACCTGCTCGCACCGCTGGGGATCGAACCGATGCCTCAAGGGCAGCTGGGAGTGAGTGACGCCGAAGAGACAGGGCTGACCTTCGTCGAGAATGCGTTGATCAAGGCGCGCCACGCCGCAGAGGTCACCGGCCTGCCGGCGCTGGCAGATGATTCCGGGATCGAAGTCGATGCGCTGGGCGGGGAGCCGGGCATCTATTCCGCACGCTTTGCCGCGCGGCGTCAGCAAGGTAGCGGTGATGGTGACAACAACGCCGCCCTGTTGGCAGCGCTTGAGGGCGTGCCTGAGCAAGCGCGTACGGCGCGCTACTGGTGCGTGCTCGTCTATCTGCGCCATGCGGCAGACCCGGTGCCGATCATCGTTCAGGCCAGTTGGGAGGGACGTGTCCTTGACGCGCCTCAGGGCGAGGGTGGCTTCGGCTATGACCCGCTTTTCTGGCTGCCGGAACATGGCATGACCGCCGCAGCCCTGGATGCCGAGACCAAGAACCGTCTCAGCCACCGGGGACGCGCGATGCAGCAGTTGCTCGAGGCGCTTGCTGCGCAGAGCGGTCAGGCGTGATGTCCGCCGCGAACCTGCCGCCTCTGTCGCTCTATATTCACGTGCCGTGGTGCGTGCGCAAGTGCCCTTACTGTGACTTCAACTCCCACGGGGTCGGGCGTGATGCCGGCTTGCCTGAAGAGGAGTACATCACGGCACTGCTGGCCGATCTCGATCAGGACCTGCAGTTGCTGCAGGGCCAGCCCGAGCGTGAATTGCACAGCATCTTCATCGGCGGCGGCACGCCGAGTCTGCTGAGTGGGGCGGCTTACCAGCGGCTGTTCGACGGCCTGCGCGAGCGCATGACGTTCTCTGCCGACTGCGAGGTCACGCTGGAGGCCAACCCCGGCACGCTGGAGCAGGGCCGCTTTGCCGCCTATCGCGCCGCCGGCATCAATCGCTTGTCATTGGGCGTGCAGACCTTCCAGCCGGAGCAGCTCGAGGTGCTGGGGCGCATCCACTCCGCTGAAGAAGCCGGGCGCGCGGTGGCCAGCGCACGGGCGGCGGGCTTCGACAATTTCAATATCGATCTGATGCATGGCCTGCCGGGCCAGACATTGGAGACCGCGTTGGATGATATCCGGCGTGCGCTGGCACTCAAGCCGACCCATCTGTCCTGGTATCAATTGACGCTGGAGCCGAATACCGAGTTCTATTCGCGCCCGCCGGTACTGCCGGAAGATGACCTGCTGTGGGATATCCAGGATCACGGTCACGCCGAGCTGGAGGCTGCCGGTTTCCGTCGTTACGAGATTTCCGCCTATGCCCTTGAAGGGCGCAGCGCGCGTCATAACCTCAATTACTGGAAATTCGGCGATTACCTGGGCATTGGAGCGGGCGCGCACGGCAAGTTGACGTTGTTGAAGACCGACTCGGCAGGGAACTTGAACGGCGAGTTGCAACTCCAACGCCGTTGGAAAAGTCGTCAGCCTGAAGCGTACTTGCGCAGGATGCAGGACCCTCGCGGGTTCGTGGCGGGTCAGCAGGAAATTGACCGCGATGAGCTGGCGCTGGAGTTCATGATGAATGCACTGCGCTTGACCGAGGGTGTCAGCTTCGAGGATCTGCGTCGCACGACCGGGCTGGATCGCGAGGCATTGGAGCCGGGCCTGAGCCAGGCGCGCTCGCGCGGGCTCATCGTTGAGGATGACGTGCTGTTGCGCGCCACGCCCCAGGGCTTATTGTTCCTCAATGACCTGCTGGCCATGTTCGACACCTGATTGATCAGGCATTATCGGAGGCATGACGATTATTTGCGCAATTGTCGTCTTGCCTTTAATGAGTGTGTAGATAGGGAGCGTTACCATGAAGAAGTCTGTACTCCTGGCCCTGCCGTTGGCAGCCGCCGTCGCGATGGCGGGTTGTTCCACGACCAACCCGTATACCAATGAGCAGCAGACCTCCAGTGCGGCGAAGGGCGCCGGCATCGGTGCGGTCGTCGGCGCAATCGCCGGGGCGACCAAGAGTGGTAACCATCGTCTCGACAAGGCGCTGATCGGCGCCGCTGCGGGTGCCGCCGCGGGCGGTGGTATCGGCTATTACATGGATGTTCAGGAAGCCAAGCTGCGTGATCAGCTGCAGGGCACCGGTGTCAGCGTGACCCGTGTCGGCGACCAGATCATCCTCAACATGCCGTCCAACGTCACCTTCGGCTCCGACTCCAGCACCCTGTCCGGCCAGATTCAGCCGGTCATGGATGGCGTCATCACCGTGCTCAAGGAATACGACGAGACTCGCGTCAACATCGCGGGCTATACCGATTCCACCGGTGCCAGCAACTACAACCAGAACCTGTCCGAGCTGCGTGCCCAGGCTGTCGGCAACTATCTGGCCAGTGGTGGCATCGCCTTCAACCGTCTGAACATGCGCGGTTATGGTGAAGCCAGCCCGGTGGCATCCAACGACACCGCCTCCGGGCGCGCCCAGAACCGTCGCGTCGAGATCACGCTGACGCCGATGGAAAGCTGAGACCCATCAGCTGTCATGGCGACATGACGGTGAATGACCACGAGGCCTGCGCATTTGCGTGGGCCTCGTTGCTTGGCAAGCACGGCTTTTGGGGTGACAAGTGATCATCTCTGCTATCCTTCAGCCCCTTCGGCGGCCTTGTCTGGTTTTCCTCTCGTCGCCGCCCCCCGATTTCTATCTGCTGCCTCGCTGGATGTGGCAGATATCGCCGTATCAAGGAGGCGCTCTTGCTCGCCTATCAGCACGCCTATCACGCTGGCAATTTTGCCGACCTGCACAAGCACCTGCTCGCCACCACCCTGGCCGAGCAGCTATTACGTAAAGAATCTCCCGTTACGTTTATCGATACTCACGCCGGTCGTGGCTGGTATCCGCTGGCGGCCCGCGAGACGGAACAGCTGCGCGAATACGAGCAGGGCGTTCTGCCGTTGTGGCAGGTGCGTGATCGCTGGTTGACCGATGCGGGTGAGCCGAAGTCCCCGTCAGCTGACAAGCCGCTGGCTCGCTGGCTGGCACGGCTGGCGGACATGCAGCCGGATGCCGCCAAGGGCAGCGCCAGCGAGCTGAGCGTCTATCCCGGTTCGCCCTGGTGGCTGAGCCAGTCGCTGCGTCGCGGCGATCGCCTGTTGGCCTATGAGCTGCATCCGGGCGAGATCTACCACTTCGATCAGGCGCCGGTGCAGCGTGACAGCCTCGGCAAGGTCATGCGTCGTCAGCAGGATGGTCTGTCCGGTCTGTTGGCGGCCGTGCCGGTCACCACGCCGCGCGTCGCCGTGCTGATCGACCCCAGCTATGAGCTGAAGAATGATTACCGTGATGTCGCCGAGGTCGTGGTCGAGACCCTGCGCAAGTCACGTCATGCCACCATCATGATCTGGTATCCGCTGCTGCCGGCGGGTCGTCAGCATGATCTGCTCGAGCGTCTCAAGAAGCATTCGCCGGCACCGATGTGGCGCAGTGAGCTGACCATCGATTCGCCGGAAGGCGAGCACGGCATGTACGGCTCCGGCATGCTGGTGATCAATCCGCCGTGGCAGTTCGATCGTCAGTTCTCTATCGCCATGCAGGAAGTGGTCGAGGTGCTCAAGGGCGCGTTGCCGGCTCCGCAGTCGGTTGCCGTCGAGCACAAGGGCCTGTGGTGGCTGTCGGAGGAAGTCGCCCGCGAACGCAACGAGCCCAAGCCGATGCCGCGTGAGCGACTGCTGTCACTGCGCAAGCTCAACCAGAAGGTCAAGCGCGACAGCGATGTCGAGGTGACCCAGGCCAAGCCCAAGCGCGAGAAGCTCAAGCGTGGTGAAGGCTGGGCCAAGCCTCGCGTGCGCAATGACAGTGCGACGCCCAAGGCCAAGGGCAAGCGCCATTCCGCGACAGCCAAGCCCAAGACCAGCATCAAGGCGCAGGTCAAGGACGAGGTGCATGGGCATTCCGCGCCGAGCCAGAAGCGCGTCAGCGAGAAGCCTGCCGAGCGCAAGTCGACGGCCGCTGTCGAGCCGACTCGTCCGCGTGGCAAGGGCGAGACGGCAGGCAAGGGGGCGGGCAAGGACTCTGCCAGCTGGAGCGACTGGTCCTCCAGCGTGCCGGGCAAGGGCCGCCGCGAAGGTTCCACGCGGGTCAGCATGCGCAGCACGCCGGCGATCGGTCGTGATGGTCAGGTCAACCCGAACAGCACGACCAAACTGCCCAGAAAGTACGCGGCCAAGCAGCGTCCTGAAGACAACAAGGATGTCGGCAAGCCGCTGGATGCGCGTGAAGCGCGTGCCCTGCGTGAGAAGCAGGAAAGCAATGCCATGAGAGGCAAGGCTGCCAAGGGCGGCGCCAGCAAGGAAAGCTCTGGCAAGTCAGCAGCTGGCAAGACGAATTCAGGCAAGTCAGCGCCTGGCAAGACGAATTCAGGCAAGTCAGCGCCTGGCAAGGACAGCTCTGGCAAGACTCAGAGCAACAAGCCACGCGGCCCGCGCAAGCCGTGATGACAGGTGTGAATGCAGAACGCTGAGCGCCATATTATGAGCTCGGATTGCAAACGCCCCCACAGGCCATGCCTGTGGGGGCGTTTGCATTGTGGGGCGTCTAGATTGTGGGGCGTCTAGATCGCGGGGCCGCTTGCATCGTGGGGCGTTTGTATTGTGGTGACCAGTGGCCTGATCAGTGTGCGATGTCTTCCCGCCATAGCCGCCGATAGAGGCCGGGTTCTGCCATCAGGGCATCATGGCTCCCCAGCTGGGTGATGCGGCCCTGTTCCAGCACCAGCAGGCGGTCCGCATCGCGCACCGTGGCAAGCCGGTGTGCCACCACGATCAAGGTCACTTCGCCACGCAGCTCATGCAGTGCCTGCTGCAACAGGGCTTCGGTATGGCTATCGATGCTGGCGGTGGCCTCATCCAGCAACAGCACGCGTGGTGTCGTGACCAGTGCGCGTCCGAGCGCCAGCAATTGGCGCTCACCCGTGGAGAGACTGAGGCCGCGCTCGCCCAGCAAGGTGTCGAGTCCCAGCGGCAGACTATCGACCAGCGGCGCCAGATGCGCTTTGTGCAGGACCCGTGACAGGTGCTGCTGGCTGATCTCACGACCCAGCAGCAGGTTGTCGCGCAGTGTCGTGGCGCGGATGAAGGGCTCCTGCGGGACGACGGCTATCGCGGTAGCGCGTTGTTGAGCCGACCACTCCATCAGCGGCCGACCATCCAGCAGCAGCTGAGATGCCGGGGCAGGGCGCTGTCCGCTGAGCAGGTCGAGCAGGGTGGACTTGCCGCTGCCCGTCGGGCCGACCACGCCGAGAAACTCACCGCTCTCGATGGCAAGCGTCAGTCCATTGAGGGCCGGGCCCTCCGCACCCTGATGGCGGAAACTCAGCTGCTCGAGTTGATAGTGACCACTCGCTATCACGGCATTGTCCGTGTGCCCACGCGTGGCTTTCCTCGCGGCGCGCGTGTCTGGCTCAGGCGTCTCGCGTGGCCGGTCCAGCACCTCTTCCAGCCGGCCTGTCGCCACCAGCGCCGACTGGAAGACCTGCAGTCGCTGCGTGATCTGGATCAGGGGCTCGCTGATGCGCCCCAACCAAGCGATGAACGCGTAGAGCACCCCCAGTTCCGCACCGCCCCCCAATTCGCGCAGCCCGAACACGGCGACCAGCGAGAGCGTGATCAGCATCGCCATCAGGTCGATGGCCGAACGCAACAGCAGCCCCGACACACGCACCGTGCGCATGCGCGCCTGATACTGGGAGACGTTGAGGTGGTGATAGCGCCGACTGAAGCGTTCGGTCTGGTCGCTTGCCTGCAGCACACTCATGCCGCCGATCGCCTCGGCGATCCTGGCATTCTGCAAGGCACGCAGGCGGCGCACCTCGCGTGCAGCGCGCCCGGAGAAGCGCTGATACAGCCAGATCATGCCGATGGAGAGCGGGACCAGTGCCGTCGCGATCATCGCCAGGGTGCCATCCATCAGGGCCATCGCCGACAGGATGCCGATCAACAGCACCACATTGCCGATCAGTGTCGCCAGCACCCCGATATACAGCTCCTTGAGCGATTCGGTGTCGTTGGTCACGCGGGCCACCAATTCACCGGCGGCGATATTGTCGAGAGTCGATAGTGGTTGATGCAGCAGGTGTGTGAAGACTCGCTCACGGATGTCGCGCACGCTGGCGAGGGCCAGACGGGCAAAGCGCAGTTGCTGGAAATAGCGTCCGGCGGCGGCGCCCAGCTGGGTGATCACGTAGATGGCCACCAGTCCTGCCAGAGCCTCGGGAGCGAGGTTGCCGGGAATCAGGTAGTCATCCAGATAGCGCTGGGTCAGCCAAGGGCCGAGCACATCCAGTACGGTCGCCGCGATCAGGATCAACAGCGCGCGCAGGACCTCTGCGCGGCGCCTGCCCAGCGGTTGCCAGAGCAATGCCAGCCGCCGTCGGCTGAGCAGGCGAGTGCCGCTGAGGGGGTCGGGCCGTGTCGCGGCATCGTGGCTCATGAGCGCTCCGCCTTGGCATCGTCTTCGCGGTTGATCTGCTGGGCCTGCCATAGTCGCCAGTAAGCGCCGCGCGCGGCCAGCAGACTGGCGTGATCGCCCTGTTCCAGGATGCGCCCGTCCTCGAGCACCAGAATCTGCTGGCAGGCCTGTACGGCAGACAGGCGATGGGAATTGATGATCAGCGTGCGCTTGAGGCCGTGGTGATCGGGTTGCTGCAGGCGCGCGAGAGTCTTCAGCAGGGTGCGTTCGGTGACCTGGTCGACCGCCGACAGGGTGTCGTCCAGCAGCAGGATGGGCGCCTCGCTGAGCAGGCTGCGTGCCAATGCCAGCCGCTGACGCTGGCCGCCGGAGAGCGTGATGCCTCGCTCACCCACCAGCGTTTCCAGTCCCTGGGGGAGGCGGCGCAGATCTTCCTCGAAGGCTGCGGCGCGCAGCGCCTCTCGAATTCGCTCGTCGGAGGCCTCGGGGCAGGCGAGGGCGACATTGTCGGCTACCGAGAGCGCAAACAGGAACGGGTCCTGGGGGACCAGTGATAACTGCTGGCGCCAGGCCGATAGTGTGTACTCACTCGCCTCTCTGCCACCGAGCGTCAGGACCCCTTGCTCAGGCGTCAGAGGCCAGCTGCGCGACAGCAGACGCAGCAAGGTGGACTTGCCACTGCCGGTCGCGCCGACGATCCCCAGACTGCCCCCTGCCGCCACCTGAAGGGAGAGGGGCCCTAGAGCACGTTGCTGGCTGCCCGGGTAGTGGAATTCATTGATTTCAAGGCGTAGTGAATGGTTACTGACCTCGTCCAGAGTGCCGCTGTCCTCAAGGGCTTCTGGTGCGGCGTGGAAGGTGGCCAGCCGCCGTGCGGCTGCCGCGCCGCGCTGCAGGATATTCAGGCACCAGCCAAGCGCGAACATCGGCCAGATCAGCTGCGCCAGATAGAGCGTGAAGCTGGTCAGTTGGCCCAGGGTGATGGCGTCATCCAGATAGCGCCAGCTACCCACGCCCAGCGTCAGCAGCGTCGCTGCCGAGAGTGCAATGAACACCACCGGATCAAAGGCCGCCTCCAGCTTCTGGACGCGATAATCGACGGCTTCGGCGGCGGCGGCACGCTGCGAGAATCTTGCGCCTTCATCCTCCAGCAAGGCATGGCTTCTGAGCATGCGAATGCCGGCGAAGGCTTCCTGGGTCTGGTCATTCAGGTCCGAGAAGCGCTCCAGCGATTCGCGGAAACGCTCTCCGATCCTTCGCGAGATGCGTGCGAAGGCCCAGGCCATGAAGGGGAAGGGCAACAGGGCGAGCAGCGTCAGCGGTACATCGATGGCGATCAGCATGATGCCGAGCACCAGCACGAAGGTCATGGCGCCATCGACGCTGGACAGTACGCCTTCCGCGGCGGCCATCTCCACGGCATCGATGTCCTGACTGGCGTGCGCCATCAGGTCTCCGGTGCGATGGCGCTGATAGAAGCCGGGGTCCAGACGCGTCAGCTTGGCATGGAAGGCATCACGCTGCTCCGTCCCCAGCTGATAGGCGGTGCCGAACAGCGTCACGCGCCAGGCATAGCGCAGTGCATAGAGCGCGAGCCCCGCGCCTACCATCCACAACAGGCGGCTCAGCAAGGCGTCGTGGTCGAGGCTGCCATCACGCAACGCATCGATGGTGGCACCGATCGCCCACGGCAACAGCAGATTCAGCCCCGCGACCCCGATCAGGAACGCGATGGCCAGCAGATAGCGGGGCCAATGGCGAGTGAAGAAGTCGAGCAGCAGGTGGCGCAACGGGGCCTCGGGGAGAGGCCCGGAAGTCAGTTCGGCGGCGGGGGCCGGCGGGGGAGAGGCGCTGGAGTCACGGGACTCGCGATGGGCATCCTGCGGTCTGTTCGATGTCGCGCGTCCCGCCATGTCGGCTCCCGGTCTGCCCCTGCCCGCCTCCGCCACTCGGAGGGGTCGGCAGAGGCAGTATAACGAGAGGGAGACAGCCAGACGCAAGCACTGTCGGCAAGAGAGCCCGCCTGCGGACGGGAGTCAGCTCGGCGCGATCACTTCAGTGCGATCACTTGCCGATGCAGAAGCTGCCGAAGATTTCCCCGAGCAGATCATCGGCGGAGAATTCGCCGGTGATCTCGGACAGCGCCATCTGGGCGGCGCGCAGGTCTTCGGCCAGCAGCTCGCCGGCGCCGGCGCCATGCAGCTGGGCCTCGCCGTTGTCGAGATATTCGCCAGCGCGCTCCAGCGCATCCAGGTGGCGGCGGCGGGCGCTGAAGCGCCCCTCTGCCGTGCCGGTGAAGCCCATGATGTCCTTGAGGTGATCGCGCAGCGCATCGAGGCCCTGATTGTCGCGCGCCGAGATGCGCACCACGCTGGCCTGGTGGCGTGCCAGCTCGGCATCGCCATCCTGTGTTGCGGTGATGGCGGTCAGCCCCGGCGTCTCGCCGCTGGTGTCGATCTTGTTGCGGACCAGCGTCAGGCGGGACGGGTCCGGCAGGCGCGCGACGAATTCCGGCCAGATCTCCATCGGGTCCGTCGCCGAGGTGGTGGCGGCATCGACCAGCAGCAGGACGCGGTCCGCCTTCTCGATCTCGTCCCAGGCGCGCTGAACGCCGATACGCTCGACGGCGTCCGGCGTGTCGCGCAGCCCGGCGGTATCGATGATATGCAGCGGCATGCCATCGAGATGGATGTGCTCACGCAGCACGTCGCGGGTGGTGCCTTCGATATCGGTGACGATGGCGGTGTCCTGCTCGGTCAGCGCATTGAGCAGGCTCGACTTGCCGGCATTCGGGCGGCCGGCGATCACCACCGTCATCCCCTCGCGCATCAGAGCGCCCTGGTTGGCAGCGGCTCGCACGCCCACCAGCTCGGCCTTGACCTCATCGAGGCGCGCCGCGACATGGCCGTCGGCCAGGAAGTCGATTTCCTCTTCGGGGAAGTCGATGGCGGCCTCGACGTAGATGCGCAGCTCGATCAGACGCTGCACCAACGCGCTGACGCGCGTCGAGAACTCGCCCTTGAGCGAGCGCAGCGCATTCTCGGCCGCCGCACGTGAGCTGGCGTCGATCAGGTCGGCGATGGCCTCGGCCTGGGCGAGATCCAGTTTGTCGTTCAGGAAGGCGCGCTCGCTGAATTCACCGGGGCGTGCCAGACGCGCGCCCAGCTGCACGCAGCGCTCCAGCAGCAGGTCCATGATCACCGGGCCGCCGTGCCCTTGCAGCTCCAGCACGTCCTCGCCGGTGAAGGAATTCGGGCCCTGGAAGTAGAGCGCGATGCCTTCGTCGAGGGCGATGGGGTTGCCCTGGGTATCCAGTCCCATGAAGGGACCATAGTGGGCACGGCGGGCCGGCGGGCATTGGCCCAGCATGGCCTGGGCGATGGCCTGACAGGCCGGACCGGAGACACGGATGATGCCGACGCCACCACGGCCGGGCGGAGTGGCCAGGGCCGCGATGGAGTCAGGCTGGTAGGCGGTAGACATGCACAAACCTCGGGCGCGAAGCCGGAATGAAGATGAAGGAGATGGCCGCTATTGTCGCGGCTGGAGGCCCGTGACAGCAAGCGGGGTGACGGGAAAGGCGCCTTGCGGCGGGAGTGTCGGCGCAGCCCCCGGAATCAGGGCCCTGAAACGCCACGACCCCCGCCGAGGCGAGGGTCGTGGGTGAGTCATGTCAGGCGAACCTGAAAGGCATCATGCGCCTTTCTTGGTTGGCTCGGCATTCTCGATCTGACGGGTGATGACGTACTGCTGAGCGATCGACAGCGTGTTGTTGACGATCCAGTACAGCACCAGACCTGCCGGGAACCACAGGAAGAAGAAGGTGAAGACGATCGGCAGCATCTTCATGATCTTCGCCTGGGTGGGATCCGGAGGCGTCGGGTTCAGCTGCTGCTGGATGAACATCGTCAGGCCCATGATGATCGGCAGGATGAACAGCGGGTCCTTCACTGACAGATCCTGGATCCACAGCATGAACGGCGCGTGGCGCAGTTCGACGGATTCCATCAGCATCCAGTACAGGGCGATGAAGACCGGCATCTGGATCACGATCGGCAGACAGCCCCCCAGCGGATTGATCTTCTCCGTCTGGTAGAACTTCATCATCTCCTGGGAGACCTTCTGGCGGTCGCTGCCGTACTTCTCCTTGATGCGCTGCATCTCGGGGCCCATCTTGCGCATCTTGGCCATCGAGCGGTACGCGGTCGCGGACAGCGGGAACAGCACGACCTTGACCAGAACGGTCAGCAGGATGATGGAGGCACCCCAGTTGCCGACCAGCGCGTGGATGTGCTCCAGCAGCCAGAACAGCGGGTTGGCCAGGAACCACAGCCAGCCGAAGTCGACGACCAGTTCCAGGTAGGGAGCGGTCGCTTCCAGCTGGTCCTGATCCTTCGGGCCGACGAACAGGGTCGCGCCGAGCTCAGCCTGCTGACCCGCGGCGATCTGGGTCGTCGGGCTCGCGAAGGCGGCGACATTGCGGTTCTGCTTGTCGACGTTGGCGTAGTAGAGGTTCTTCTGGTTGTCAGCCGGCACCCAGGCAGACACGAAGTAGTGCTGGATCATGGACACCCAGCCACCCTGGACGTCGACATTCTTGAAGCTGCCGTCCTGGATGTCTTCGAAATCGACCTTCTGGTAGTGGTTCTCTTCAGAAGAGAACGCCGCACCCAGATAGGACTTCATGCCCATGCCGCCACCGGAGGTCGGGTCCGCGCTGTTGTCACGGGCCAGCTGACCGATGAAGCGAGCATTGACCGGCTGCTGAGACTGGTTGTCCAGCAGGTAGTCGACCTTGATCTGGTAGCTGTCCTGGCTGACGGTGAAGCGCTTGATGACCGCAACACCATTGATGTCGGCCTTCAGGTCCACTTGCAGACTGTCGTCACCCTCGGCAAGGGTGTAGCTGTTGCTGTCGGCAGAGAAGGCGATACGGCCCTTGTGGCCATCCAGCTGCAGGCCGGACTTGGCCACGTAGCTGCGTGACTGATTGTCGGACAGCAGCACGAAGGGCGACTCGGAAGCGTTGTTCTGCTTGTGCTCGAGCAGCGCTGCATAGACCACGTCACCGCCCTGCGGATCGATACGCAGGTCCAGCACGTCAGTCTTGACTTCAATCAGGTTGTTGCTCGGGGTGCTTGCTGCGCTATCCGGCGTGGAGAGGCCGGTATCGCCATTGGCAGTCGTGCTGCTGCTTGGGGCTTCAAGGCCTTGTGCAGTGGCATTGGCGGCCTGAGAGGCAACCTGGGGGGCCTGTGTTTCCGCAGCCGGCTGGTCGTAGTCCTTGTTCCACTGGACCACCATCAGATAGGCGACAACCGCAAGCGGAATCACGAGGAGTAATCGTTTGACGTCCATGGTGTATACCCGTTGGAGGGTGAATCAATCTGGCGGGGAGTCAGATGAGTCCGGTCACGAACGGTAGGGCGTATAACGAAAAAAACGCCACATGCCGGACGCACCGGGCAGGTGTCGCGTCAGGCAGGTGGCGTTGACTTGGCCGCTTTCTGGCGTCTGGCGTCCTTCTCCAGACGAGCCCACATGCCGTCCAGCTGGCGATGCAGAGTCTCGTTGTCCAGCTCGGTCACGCCTCGCTTGGCCAGTACGACGATGTCGACGGCCGGAAGGCGCTGCTGGCGGAGGCGAATGGATTCGCGCGTCAGACGTTTGAGGCGGTTGCGATCTACGGCACGGCGCACGTTCTTCTTGCTGAACACCAACCCCAGGCGGGCATGTCCCAGGTCATTCGGACACGCCAGGGCCAGAAGCCCCTTGCCGTGTACCTTGAGGGTGGTGTGATCGAAGACGTGCCGGTAATCCCCGGCAGTCAGCAAGCGAAGCTGCCGGGGAAATCCCTGACGGGACATCCGGGCCTCGATCAGGCGCTCAGACGCTTACGGCCTTTCGCACGACGACGCTGGATGACCTCACGGCCACCTTTGGTCGCCATACGAGCACGGAAACCGTGTGTGCGCTTGCGCTTCAGGACGCTCGGCTGAAATGTGCGTTTCATAGCTGCTTCTTCCCACGTGGTTGTTTGGAAAAGGTCAACGAATGTTGCCCTGTATCCACATGAGGACAGGGCAGATTGGTCAGGGGCAGGGATTCTAGTGAATCTGCAAGTGGCTTGCAATGTCGCGTTGGAAGTTGTCCACAGCCCGTTCGCGGCATTTGACGACAGATATCGTCTACGCCGCCCGCCATATGGCGCTTCGTGTCTCACGCGGATCACGTGCAAGACAGGCCTTCGGGCACAAAAAAATTCCATTTGGCGTCCTTGAGCCAACAGGCGCCGCTCGCCAGGCAAGCGATCAGCGCTTTTTCAGCGCTCAGTGGGGCTGAGTGATTGGCATCGCCCGCCATGGCGATGCACGGGAAGGCGCAAGTCCTGTGTTCGGTCGTGAGCCTCAAGGACTCGCGTTTCTGACGAGCGGTTGTGCACTCCCGCCCCCTGACGTGTCAGGCGTGCCGAAAAGTCGCAGTGGATAACCCGGGATTCTGTCGGCGCGATCAGAGCCCCTCGCACCTCGCGTGATTCGAAGATCGCGGGGCTGCTGTCATTACTACAGAGAAGTAGTTCTGAATAACCAATAACTATTAAGGAAGGCAGTTGCTGTGGATAACCTGTTTTTTCCTATCTTGCTCAATTGCATGTCGATAGGACAGCTCTGGCGATAAGTGGTGGGCAACCTGCGTTCAGCCTGTGCATGGCCATGTGCATAACTGTCGTCTTGTCCACAGTCGAAATCTTGTGCGCGGATACTCCCCAGCCTGTCCCGATGCGGATACTTGAAGAATACCGATGTTGTCCACAGTGCTTTTTGCGGCAGATGTCGTGTGGATAACTCGTGGCTTGGCCTATACAATGGCCGCCCCTTCGACAACTGGATGTGAGGTCGCGTGTCGCTCGCACTTTGGCAACAATGTCTTGACGCCCTGCAAGACGAGCTGAATTCACAGCAGTTCAATACCTGGGTTCGTCCCCTGCAGGCTGAGGAAGGCGACAGCGGAGAGCTGTGCCTGCTCGCCCCCAACCGCTTCGTGCGTGATTGGGTCAATGACAAGTACCTCAAACGAATTCACGAGCTGCTGCGTGAGCTGGCACCGGGCAAGCCGCCCAAGGTCGAGCTGAGCGTCGGTAGCCGCCGGACCGTCTCGAACCCGCGTCCGGAAGGCGCGGCTGCGTCGCCGGTATCTGCCCAGGCGCAAGCGCCGGGCCAGATGCCGAGCCCGCGTGCCCCTTCCGTGCATACGCCACCGCGGGGCAATTTCGCGGAAGAGCGTGAGATAGCCGGCGATGGCGCCCGGGAACAGGCACCGCGTCGCAACACACGCCAGGTGCAGGTAGAAGGTAGCCTCAAGCATTCCAGTGGCCTGAATCCGAACTTCACCTTCGAAACCTTTGTCGAAGGCAAGTCCAACCAGCTGGCTCGCGCGGCCTCGCGTCAGGTCTCCGAGAATCCCGGCGGCGCCTACAACCCGCTGTTCCTGTATGGCGGCGTGGGTCTGGGCAAGACCCACCTGATGCACGCGGTGGGCAATCATCTGGCCAAGCAGGGCGGCGAGAATGCCAAGGTGGTCTACCTGCATTCCGAGCGCTTCGTGGCGGACATGGTTAAGGCGCTGCAGCTCAACGCCATCAATGACTTCAAGCGTTTCTACCGTTCGGTGGATGCGCTGCTGATCGATGACATCCAGTTCTTCGCTGGCAAGGAGCGCTCCCAGGAGGAGTTCTTCCACACCTTCAATGCGTTGCTCGAGGGTGGTCAGCAGATGATCCTGACCTCGGATCGCTATCCGAAGGAGATCAATGGGGTCGAGGAGCGTCTCAAGTCACGCTTCGGCTGGGGACTGACCGTAGCCATCGAGCCGCCGGAGCTCGAGACACGCGTCGCGATCCTGATGAAGAAGGCCGATCAGGCCAAGGTCGATCTGCCTCACGATGCCGCCTTCTTCATCGCGCAGAAGATCCGCTCCAACGTGCGCGAGCTGGAAGGTGCCTTGAAGAAGGTCATCGCCGATTCCCACTTCATGGGCCGCGCGATCAATCAGGACTTCATCCGTGAATCCCTGAAGGACCTGCTGGCACTGCAGGACAAGCAGGTGGGTGTGGACAATATCCAGCGTACCGTGGCCGAGTATTACAAGATCAAGATTTCCGATCTTCACTCCAAGCGTCGCTCGCGCTCCGTCGCCCGTCCGCGTCAGGTCGCGATGGCGCTCGCCAAGGAGCTGACCAACCACAGCCTGCCGGAAATCGGCGATGCCTTCGGTGGGCGAGACCACACTACGGTGCTGCATGCCTGTCGCAAGGTGGCCTCGCTGCGTGAAGAGAACGCCGATATCCGCGAGGACTACAAGAATCTGCTGCGTCTGTTGACCAGCTGATCGAATTGCAGCGGCAGGTCGGGTTGGCGACAATCACGCTATCGGCCTGCTGTGCTCCGGGCTTGCCTGTCGCGGCCCCGAATTTCTTTTGCGTGCGCGCTGCCTGTCAGCGAGCATTGCCCCGTTTCCAGAGAGTGGAGTCTCCATGAAATTTGCCATTTCGCGTGAAGCCCTGCTGCGCCCGCTGTCCCTGGTGGCGGGTGTCGTCGAGCGTCGCCAGACACTGCCGGTGCTGTCCAATGTGCTGCTTGAAGTGTCCGATCAGCAGCTGTCGCTGACCGGGACTGACCTTGAGGTCGAGCTGATCGGGCGCGTCGAGCCCAGCCGTGTCGATGA
The DNA here is from genome assembly GCF_046566945.1 of Cobetia sp. SIMBA_158. Taxonomy (NCBI): domain Bacteria; kingdom Pseudomonadati; phylum Pseudomonadota; class Gammaproteobacteria; order Oceanospirillales; family Halomonadaceae; genus Cobetia; species Cobetia sp. SIMBA_158. The sequence continues at coordinate 195,005 of NZ_JAWJYL010000005.1, read as the reverse complement.
GCCGGGTTCCGCGACGGTGCCGGCGCGCAAGCTGATGGATATCTGCAAGTCACTGCCCGAAGGCAGCGAGATCATTCTCGCGCTGGAAGAAGGGCGTGCCATTCTGCGCAGCGGCCGTTCACGCTTCACCCTGTCGACCTTGCCGGTGGCCGAGTTCCCGAACATCGATGATGGTCAGGGCGATATCACCGTCAGCCTGCCTCGCGGCACCCTCAAGCATCTGATCGACGCGACCTCCTTCGCGATGGCGCAACAGGATGTCCGTTATTACCTCAACGGCATGCTGCTGGAACTGACCAGCAACCTGGTGCGTACAGTGGCGACCGATGGCCACCGCCTGGCTGTCTGCGAGCAGGCCGCTGACATCAGCGTGCCGGAAGCGCAGAAGCTGATCATCCCGCGCAAGGGTATCCTTGAGCTGACGCGCCTGCTCGATGGCAGCAATGAGCTGATGACATTGACGGTCAGCGGGACGCACGTGCGTGCCCAGACCGGCGACTTCACCTTCACCTCCAAACTGGTGGACGGCAAGTTCCCGGATTACGAGCGTGTTGTCCCGCGTGGCGGTGACAAGGTCATCGTGGCCGAGCGTGCCGAGCTGCGTCAGGTACTGTCGCGCACCGCGATCCTCTCCAACGAGAAGTACCGTGGCGTGCGCCTCTATCTGGAGGCAGGCAACCTGCGTGTGCTGGCCAACAACCCCGAGCAGGAAGAGGCCGAAGAGAATATTGCCCTTGATTATCAAGGGGCTGGCCTCGAGATCGGCTTCAATGTCGGTTACCTGATCGATGTGCTGGGAGTGCTGGATGCCGATCGTGTGCAGCTGACGCTGTCCGATGCCAACAGCTCAGCGCTGTTGGAAGAGCCGGGTGGTGGCGATGCGCGTTACGTAGTGATGCCGATGCGTCTGTAATATCGTAATTGCTATTTAAATCAGTACCTTGAATCGTAATTGTGGCGCGATTGACGCGCGCAATCGCAGAATGAGCCTCGACAACACCCGCCATTTTCACTCCTGAATGGCGGGTGTTGTCGTATTTGAGCCCCGAAGGCGGCCATGGCTCTTTTTCTCTATCGAATGAGGCCGTCATGGCGCTTGAACGACTCCAATTCCAGAATCTGCGCAACCTGGCGACAGTCGATATGGCGCCGGGAAAAGGGGTGAATCTGGTCAGTGGTGCCAATGGCAGTGGCAAGTCGAGTCTGCTGGAAGGTATCCATGTACTGGGGCTGGCGCGCTCTTTTCGCACGCACAAGCTCAAGCATGCCATTGCGCATGACACGGCGGGAATGACGCTGTTTGGCCGCCTGGCAGGCGATCCGCCGCGCCCCCTGGGGGTAAGGCGGGATCAGGCCGCAGATGGGCTGGAGATGCGGCTGGATGGCGAGAAGGTAGAGCGAGTCGCCCAACTGGCTCAGGCCTTGCCGTTGCAGCTGATCAATCCGGATGCCTTCCGGTTGCTGGAGGGGTCGCCCTCTGCCCGACGTGAGTTCCTCGATTGGGGTGTGTTTCACGTGAAACACGACTTCTTCGACGTCTGGCGCCGCGTGCGTCGGGCGCTCAAACATCGGAACGCACTGCTCAGGCATGGTAAGATGGACGTTCAGGCACTTAACGTCTGGGATCGAGAGTTTGCTCACTGGAGCGAGCGTCTTGATGCCCTGCGCATGGAATATATGCAGGCGCTGGCGCCTCTGTTTCAAGCCACGCTTGCCGAGCTGATTGATTTACCCGAGCTGACTCTGCGCTATCAGCGCGGTTGGGATGCCAAGCGCCCTCTGGGCGACGTGCTGGCAGCAGGGCGCGACAGTGATAGCCATATGGGCTTTACCCAGACTGGCCCACAACGCGCCGACTTGCGTATTCGCCTGGGGCGACGCCCTGCAGTCGAGGTGTTGTCTCGCGGCCAGCAGAAGCTGGTGGTCAGCGCTCTCAAGCTGGCTCAGGGTCGCTTGCTCGGAGAAATGAACGGACGTACCTGTGTCTACCTGATCGACGATCTGCCGGCGGAACTGGATGGCGAGCATCGCCGTCTGTTCTGCCAGCTGTTGGCAGGCCTCGAGTGCCAGGTCTTCGTGACCTGCGTCGAACCCGAAACATTGGATCGGGTATGGTTGCCGAACACTGATGTCAGGATGTTTCACGTGGAACACGGGCGACTGCACACGGAATGATTTCACGACGGAGAAGCCAATGAGCGAACAGGCTTACGACTCATCAAGCATCAAGGTCCTCAAGGGCCTGGATGCCGTACGCAAGCGCCCCGGCATGTATATCGGTGATACCGATGACGGCACGGGGCTGCATCATATGGTGTTCGAGCTGGTGGATAACTCCATCGACGAGGCGCTGGCCGGTCACTGTAGCGAAGTCCGGGTCGTTATTCATGCCGACGAGTCAGTTTCCGTCAGCGACAACGGTCGTGGTGTGCCGACCGAGATCCATGAAGAGGAAGGCGTCAGCGCAGCGGAAGTCATCATGACCGTGCTGCACGCAGGCGGTAAGTTCGATGACAACTCCTACAAGGTCTCCGGCGGTCTGCACGGTGTGGGTGTCTCGGTCGTCAACGCGCTATCCGAAGAGCTCAAGCTGACCATCTGGCGTCAGGGCAATGTCCACGAGCAGATCTATCGCCATGGCGAGCCGCAGTCGCCGCTGGGCATCGTGGGCCAGACCGAGAAGACCGGTACCCTGGTGCGCTTCAAGCCTTCCCCGCTGACCTTTGCCAATATCGAATTCCACTACGAGATTCTGGCCAAGCGTCTGCGCGAGCTGTCCTTCCTGAACTCCGGTGTCGCCATCCGTCTGATTGACGAGCGCAGCGGCAAGGAAGAGCTGTTCCATTACGAAGGTGGCCTCAAGGCGTTTGTTGACCATATCAACACCAACAAGGCGCCCTTGAATCCGGTGTTCCATTTTGAGATGGAGCGCGAGGATGGCATTGCCGTCGAAGTGGCGATGCAGTGGAATGAAGGCTTCGCCGAGAATATCTTCTGCTACACCAACAATATTCCTCAGCGCGATGGCGGGACGCACCTGGCCGGCTTCCGTGCGGCACTGACGCGTACGCTCAATAGCTATATTGAGGCGGAAGGTCTGCTCAAGAAATCCAAGGTCGGTACGACCGGGGATGATGCCCGTGAAGGTCTGACCGCGATCATCTCGGTCAAGGTACCGGACCCGAAGTTCTCCTCGCAGACCAAGGACAAGCTGGTCTCTTCCGAGGTCAAGACAGCCGTCGAGCAGGAAATGGGCCGTCTGTTCTCCGAGTATCTGATCGAGAAGCCCAACGAAGCCAAGGGCATCGTCAACAAGATGCTGGATGCGGCGCGGGCGCGTGAAGCTGCACGCAAGGCGCGTGATATGACGCGTCGCAAGGGCGCCCTGGATATCGCAGGTCTGCCGGGCAAGCTGGCTGACTGTCAGGAGAAGGACCCGAGCCTCTCCGAACTGTACCTGGTCGAGGGTGATTCCGCTGGTGGCTCCGCCAAGCAGGGGCGTGATCGTCGTACCCAGGCGATCCTGCCGCTGAAGGGCAAGATCCTCAACGTCGAGAAGGCGCGCTTCGACAAGATGCTGTCGTCTGCCGAGGTTGGCACGCTGATCACCGCGCTGGGTTGCGGTATCGGCCGTGAAGAGTTCAACCCCGACAAGCTGCGCTATCACTCCGTCATCATCATGACGGATGCCGACGTCGATGGTTCGCACATCCGTACGTTGCTGCTGACCTTCTTCTTCCGTCAGATGCCGGAGCTGATCGAGCGCGGTCATATCTTCATTGCCCAGCCGCCGCTCTACAAGATCAAGCGTGGCAAGCATGAGCAGTATCTGAAGGACGAGCAGGCGCTGCAGGACTATCTGACCGCCACGGCGCTGGACGGCGGCAAGCTGCACGTCAACGCTGATGCCCCGGGTATCGCCGGCGCTCAGCTGGAAGCACTGGTCAACCAGTATCGTGGCGTGATGAAGCGCATCGATCGTCTGGCGCGCGTCTATCCGTCTGCCGTGCTGCGCAAGATCGTGCACGCTCCGCATCTGGATGAGGCCGCTCTCGCGGACCAGTCTCAGGTGCAAGGCTGGATCGACGGTCTCCAGAAGGAAATGGATGACCTGATTGCCTATGAGGGTGGCCCGCACTACAGCTTCACTCTCAGCTACGACGGCGAGCGCAATCTCTATCTGCCGGCGGTGACGCTGACGGCACATGGTGTCAGCAGCGATTACCTGTGGGATGTCGACTTCTTCAAGTCCGCCGACTACCGCGAGATGAGTGAGCTGGGCAACATGCTGGAAGGCCTGCTGGAAGTTGGCAGCTACGTCTCGCGCGGTGAGCGCAAGAAGGAAGTCGTCACCTTCTACGAAGCCCTCGACTGGCTGATGAAGGAAGCGGCACGTGGCTTCAGCATTCAGCGCTACAAGGGGCTGGGCGAGATGAACCCGGATCAGCTGTGGGAAACCACCATGGATCCGGAGTCCCGTCGCATGCTGCGTGTGACCGTCGAGGATGCGATCGGTGCCGATCAGATGTTCAACACCCTGATGGGTGATGAAGTCGAACCGCGCCGTGACTTCATCGAGCGCTTCGCGCTGGTGGCCAACCTCGACGTCTGATGGCGTTGAGCTAGCGCTTGGCGGATGTCTTGCCAAGCCGGGCTAGAAAACGGCCCCTGATCTTCGATCAGGGGCCGTTTTTGCATGTGCGTGTTGCCGCAATCAGGGGAAAGGATAACAGCGAGGGGCTCGGCTCGGTCACGGCCGAGAGTGTCGTCTCAGCCGGGCGTGTCGTCCTGATCGGTGCGTTGCTCGGCCAGCCAGGCGGTGATTCGCTCTGCCGTGATGGAGGACGTCGCAAGCCCCAGGTGATCGATTGTCTCGAGGACTTCCACCTGCGCCGCGGGGTGGTGGGGTTGCAGACATTGAGCAAGTCGCTCGGCATGAAACGCCTCGTCATGCTCGCCAATCAGCGCCAGCACTGGCAGCTGATGGTGGGCGAGCGCCTTGAGGTCACTTTGATAGTCGCGAGGATTGAGGCCCGTCATTAGGCGCCACGAGTAGGCGTCGGTGGTATGTGCATCGCGGTACTCTGGCGGGATATTGAAGCCGAGGACCTCAATATGATCCAGGCGATGGATGCCGAGCCGATTCAGGAGTGCGCAAGCCAGCATCCGCGCGATGCGCGGCTGTGCCCAGCGCGAATCACGTCGCATGTTGGGCGCGATATGATGCAGGTACGGCGCCAGCAATATCACGCCGTGCAGCGGAATATCGGCACGCTGGCGCTGACAGACAGCGGCCGAGAAGCGCAGTGCCAGGCCGCCTCCGGCAGAGTGACCAGCGACAATGACTCTGGCATCGGCTGGTAGCTCTAGCGATAGGATCAGGTCCTCGAGGTCTTCCTCGAGCTGGAGCAGGTGGTCGATGTCGCCACGTCGCTGCGGGGCTGGGCCGTGGCCGCGCAAGTCCGGCGTATGCACATGATGACCAGCCTCAGCCAGGCGCGTTGCCAGCGATGCGAGATAACGGCTGTCAGCGCTGGAGCCATGCAGCAGGATGAGGTGTGAGCGGCTCCCTGACATGCCTGCTGCGGGATAATGGCGACAGCCCAGGCTGCTGTCATCGCGGCAGCGGTAGGGGACGAGTTCATTCGGCGCTGACCACGCTTCCTTGTCTGCCAGGAAGGTTGTGAAATCAAAGGCATGGCTGCTGGAATCTGGCATTGGCTACACTCGCTCGGATGTCACGTCATGAAAAAAGCCCGCTATCTGATCCGGTCAGATAGCGGGCTTTTTCGTTCAAGTGCTCGGCGCACTCGACAGGCTGATCAAGCCCCGTGCCTCAAGGCTCGATGTCTCAAGGCTTGCTGCCTCAAGGCTTAGTGCGCCTGATTGAGGAAGCCTTCATCCAGCTTCAGCTCGTCATTGCGGTTGACGCCGATATCGCGGGACAGGATGTTGCTGGCGATCTGCTTGGCTTCTTCCAGAGAGTGCATCTGTGCGGTGCCGCACTGATAGACGTTGAGCTCCGGAATCTCCTCCTGACGCGCCACGTTGAGCACGTCCTGCATGGCAGCAGACCAGGCAGCGGCAACGCGAGCTTCTTCCGGTTCACCGATCAGGCTCATGTAGAAACCGGTACGGCAACCCATCGGTGAGATATCGATGATCTCGACGTCATCACCGTTGAGGTGCTCGCGCATGAAGCCGGCGAACAGGTGCTCGAGGGTGTGAATGCCTTTCTCGGAGAGAATCTCTTCATTCGGCACGCAGAAGCGCAGGTCGAAGACGGTGATGTTGTCGCCTTTCGGGGTGCCCATCTTCTTGGCCACGCGCACGGCAGGCGCCTTCATGATGGTGTGATCGACAGTGAAGCTATCCAGCAGTGGCATGTGAAGCCTCCAGCATGAGGAAGTGAGACAGGCAGGCAGTCGCCCGCCCGGATTCATGTCTGAAGGGTAGCATACCGCCGCTACTGATTAGAGAGGCAAGCGCGCCGTGCGCAGGGTTCTCGCCGGGCAGGCGCGCCTCACAGATAGCTTTCGGCAGCGGCTTCACAGCTCACGCAGCGGCGCTGGGACTTTCCCGGCTCACCATCCGATATGGGGTGATTGAGCTCACCATCGAGCAGGCGGTTGGTGAAGTCGGCCAGGTTGGCCACTACCAGCACGTCCTTGAGCCCCTCGCCATCTGCCAGCGTCTTCTGGCCCTTGCCGGTCATCACCAGCGCGGCGCGACAGCCGGCCTTCTGGCCCGCGATGAGGTCACGCAGACTGTCACCCAGCATCCAGGCCCCTTCGAAGTCGGGAATCTGCAGGGCATCCTGGATCTGATGGAGCAGACCGGGTTCCGGCTTGCGGCAATCGCAGCCGTCGTCCGGGCCATGCGGGCAGTAGGCAATGTGAGCGATATCGCCACCGGCTTCCTTCACCAGCTGCATCATCTTGGTGTGCATCTGGTCGAGTTCGCGGTGACCGAAATGGCCACGGGCGATGCCGGACTGATTGGTCGCCACGGCCACGGTATAGCCAGCGCGGGTCAGGCGGGCGATGGCCTGGATGGAAGTGGGGTATTCGATCCACTCCTCGGCGTTCTTGACGAAAGCATCGGAGTCTTCATTGATGACACCATCACGGTCGAGCACGATCAGTTTTTGCATGGTCAACTCTTCACTTCAGGGCAGTCAGGGGCGTCAGCCGGGCTGCTTGTCAGGGGTCGCCGCTTTGCCTGGAAAATTGTGAGCCGAGTCACAAGATGACGCTCGCACGTGGGGATGGGCAAATGGCGCCGAGTGGTCGAAGTGCGGGGTGCGACAGGCTGCCGCGCTTTTCGAACACTGTTTCTATACTGGAATACTAGTGCGACCTAGGTAGGGGATCAAGGCAGAAATTGTGACATCGCTGCCGTGTTGCGTGAAATCCTGTCACGCAACACGGCATTTCGGGACCCCGGATGCAAAAGAACCCCGCCGTGGCGGGGTTCTTTTGCAGCGACTGCGATTTACCGATGTCAGGGACAGCGTGGATCGGCAGTTCTTATTGGGTCAGCAGACTGATGTCGGCCACACCCATGAACAGGCCTTGCAGACTGGCCAGCATCGCCAGACGATTGGCGCGCACGGCGGCATCGTCGGCGTTGACCATCACCTGATCGAAGAAGGCATCGACCGGCTCGCGCAGGCTGGCCAGTGCATCGAGGGCCTCCTGGTAGCGCGCCGCGGCGAACAGCGGTGCCACTTCCGCGCCACGTGCCGTCAGGGCGTCTGCCAGTGCCTGCTCGGCCGGCTCGCTCAACAGGCTCGCATCCACCTCGGTGCGACCATCGTGCTCGGCTTTGGCGAGGATGTTGGAGACGCGCTTGTTGGCTGCAGCCAGAGCAGCGGCCTCCGGGCGTTCGCCGAAGGCGTGCACGGCACGCAGACGACGTGCGAAGTCCAGCGGGTTGCTGATCTTCAGGGTACGCACGGCCAGGTACAGCTCGGCACCCATGCCTTCATCGCTGGCCCAGGCGCGGAAGCGATCGAGCATGTACTCGAGCACGTCCTCGACCAGTCCTTCGGCCTTGGGCAGATCACGATGCTGCTCGGCGCTGACGGTCAGCAGCTCGCGCAGGTCGAGGTCCAGCTCACCCTTGATCAGGATGTTGAGCACCCCGATGGTGGCGCGACGCAGTGCGAACGGGTCCTTGGCGCCAGTCGGACGCTGACCGATGCCGAAGATGCCGGTCAGGGTGTCGAGACGGTCGGCCAGGGCAATCGCCATGCCGGCCTTGGTCGTGGGGATCGCATCGCCGGCGAAGCGCGGCAGATACTGTTCTTCCAGCGCGAGGGCGACGGTGGCATCTTCGCCATCGTGACGGGCGTAGTAGTGGCCCATGATGCCCTGCAGTTCCGGGAACTCCAGCACCATCTCGGTGACTAGGTCGGTCTTGGCCAGCTGTGCGGCACGTGCGGCGTGGTCGACATCGGCACCGATGCGTTCCGCGATGTGGCGTGCCACGGCTTCGCTGCGACGGGCCTTCTCGGCCATGCTGCCCAGCTTCTGCTGGAAGACGACGCTCTCGAGCTTCTCGCGACGCGATTCCAGCGTGCTGCGCAGGTCGGTCTCGTAGAAGAAGGCGGCATCGCCCAGACGCGGACGAATCACCTTCTCGTTACCGGAGATGACCTGTTGCGGGTCCTTGCTCTCGATATTGGAGATGGTGATGAAGGCCGGCTTGAGCTTGCCGTCGTTGTCCAGCAGGTGGAAGTACTTCTGGTTGGCCTTCATGGAGGAGATCAGACACTCCGCCGGCACTTCCAGGAAGCGCTCGTCGAAGGTGCCCGTCAGCGCCACCGGCCATTCCACGAGGCCGTTGACCTCGTTGAGCAGGGCTTCCTCGATGACGGCATTGGCACCATAGACTTCCGCCTCGGCCTGGACCTGTTCGCGGATACGCTCACGGCGCACCTCACGGTTGGCCAGCACGCGGGCATCTTCCAGCGCGTCGAGGTAGTCCTCGGCGTGCGCCAGCGTGATGGCCTGCGGCGCATGGAAGCGGTGGCCGAAGGTGGTGCGACCGGAGTCGAGGCCGAGCACGCTGGCCTCGATGACTTCGCTGCCGTAGAGCGCGACCAGCCAATGCACCGGACGCGAGAACTCGATGCGTGAGGCACCCCAGCGCATGTTCTTCGGTACCGGCAGGCGAGCCACGACCTGCTCCAGCATGGCCGGCAGCAGGGCGGAGAGATGCTCGCCCGGCTGGGTGTGACGATAGCCGAGCCAGGTGCCCTTGTCGGTTTCCAGCTCGATCAGGTCACTGACTTCGACGCCGCAGGAGCGGGCGAAGCCCTGCACCGCACGGGTCGGTTCGCCATCCTTGAAGGCGGCGGCCTTGGCCGGTCCGCGCTTCTCGATCTCGCGATCCGGCTGGCGCTCGGCTAGGGATTCGATCATCACCGCCAGACGACGCGGTGTGGCGTAGGCACGTACCTGACCGAAGGCGACTTCGGCGTCGCGCAGGCCATCGGCGAGGCCGTTGGCGAGGCTGTCAGCGAGTGCGTCGATGGCGCCCGGCGGCAGTTCTTCGCAGCCCAGTTCGATCAGCAGGGTATTCACGGAGGCCATGCTTACGCGTCTCCCTCGGTAGTGGTGTCATCGGCGGCGAGCAGCTCATCACGCAGCGCCTGCGGGGCCAGCGGGAAGCCGGCGGCCTTGCGCGAATCGTAATAGGCGTGGGCCACATCACGGGCGAGAGTGCGCACGCGCAGGATGTAGCGCTGACGCTCGGTGACGGAGATGGCGTGACGCGCATCCAGCAGGTTGAAGGTATGTGATGCCTTCAGGACCTGCTCGTAGGCCGGCAGCGGCAGGTTGGCGGTCAGCAGCTTCTGGCACTCGCTCTCGCAGTGATCGAAGGCCGCGAACAGCTCCGGCACGGCAGCGTGCTCGAAGTTGTAGGCCGACTGCTCCTTCTCGTTCTGCAGGAAGACGTCGCCATAGGTCACGACAGAGCCGTCCGGGGCGGTGGTCCAGATCAGGTCGTAGACGCTGTCCACGTCCTGCAGGTACATCGCGATGCGCTCGAGGCCGTAGGTCAGCTCGCCGGTGACCGGGAAGCATTCGATGCCACCTGCCTGCTGGAAGTAGGTGAACTGGGTCACTTCCATGCCGTTGAGCCACATTTCCCAGCCGAGGCCCCAGGCGCCCAACGTCGGAGATTCCCAGTTGTCCTCGACGAAACGGATGTCGTGGACCAGCGGGTCGATGCCCAGACGCTCCAGCGAGCCCAGATAGAGCTCCTGCAGGTTGGCCGGTGACGGCTTCATCACCACCTGGAACTGATAATAGTGCTGCAGGCGATTGGGGTTTTCGCCGTAGCGGCCGTCGGTGGGACGGCGGGAAGGCTGCACGTAGGCAGCGTTCCAGGTTTCAGGACCGATGGAGCGCAGGAAGGTCGCTGGGTGGAAAGTCCCCGCGCCAACCTCCATATCCAATGGTTGCAGGATGATGCAACCCTGTTCGGCCCAGTATTGCTGCAGGGCCAGAATCAGGCCCTGGAAGGTTTTCACGTCTGGCTGTGTCATTGGTGAAGCCCGTTGGCCCATGAATTCGAGAACTGCCGAGTATACAATCCCCGCTTATCGGGTTATAGGCCGCAGACGAAACCGAGTGCGTGCCATTTCCAAATTCTGATGTGTCGCGTTACTGAACGCGCGCGTTGCCTACAAGCCTCTAGAGGCTCTGGGAGCTCAAATGATCGTCGTTACCGGAGGCGCCGGTTTCATCGGTGCCAATATCGTCAAGGCACTCAATGACCGCGGCCGTACCGATATCCTGGTGGTGGATGACCTGAGTGACGGCACCAAGTTCGTCAATCTGGCGGACCTGACCATCGCCGATTACCTCGACAAGGACGACTTCCTGATTCGCGTCCAGTCGAGCCTGATGGGCGAGTATGCCGAGTTGCCGAAGATCGAGGCGATCTTCCACGAAGGCGCCTGCTCGGACACCACCGAGTGGGATGGCCAGTTCATGCTCGAGAACAACTTCGAGTACTCCAAGGTGCTGCTCAACTTCTGCGAAGCGAACCAGATTCCCTTCCTCTACGCGAGCTCCGCGGCGACCTATGGCGACAGCCAGGTCTTCAAGGAAACGCCGGAGTTCGAAGGTCCGCTCAACGTCTACGGCTACTCCAAGCTGCTGTTCGATCAGCACGTGCGCCAGCGCTGGGACAGTCTGACCACCCAGGTCGTCGGCTTCCGCTATTTCAATGTCTACGGCCCGCGTGAGCAGCACAAGGGCAAGATGGCCAGCGTTGCCTATCACCATCACACCCAGGTGAAGGCGGGCGAGAACCCCAAGCTGTTCGGCGCCTACGATGGCTACGATGCCGGCATGCAGAGCCGTGACTTCGTCTATGTCGGCGATGTGGTCGACGTGAACCTGTGGTTCCTCGATCACCCGGAAGCCTCCGGCATCTTCAATCTGGGTACCGGTCGCGCCGAGCCGTTCAAGGCGATCGCCGAGACCGTCATCGAGTACTACGAGAAGGGCGAGATCGAGTACATCGACTTCCCGGAAAACCTCAAGGGCCGCTACCAGAGCTTCACGCGTGCCGATATCGGCAAGCTGCGCAAGGCCGGCTGCAACGTCGAATTCAAGACCGTTGCCCAGGGCACGCGCGCCTATCTCGAATGGCTGAATCGCTGAGTCCGAGCACGTGGGGACTGAGCGCGTGTGGATTGAGGGTGAGCGCCTGCCTCGCAAGGGCGATGGGGCAGGGCAAGCGCACCCGCAAGGAGGATTGGCCGTGAAGAGGAGCAAGGCATGAGTGAGCGCATTCTGGTGGTCGGGCCCAGCTGGGTCGGCGACATGGTGATGGCGCAGAGCCTGTTCATGACGCTGAAGCAGCGCTCGCCCGGCTGCCGGATCAGTGTGCTGGCGCCCGCCTGGTCGCAGCCGATCATCGAGCGCATGCCCGAGGTCGAGGAGGCGCTGGCGTTGCCGGCAGGGCATGGTGACTTCGCCCTCAAGGCGCGCTGGCAGCTCGGGCGTTCGCTGCGTGGACGCTTCGACCGCGCCATCGTGTTGCCGCGCTCGTGGAAGGCAGCGCTGGTGCCGTTCTTCGCGCGCATTCCGGTGCGCGTCGGCTTCACCGGTGAGCAGCGCTACGGCCTGCTCACCGAGTGCCGCAAGCTCGACAAGTCGGTGCTCGACCAGACCGTCAAGCGCTTCACGTCGCTGGGCTTGCCCGTTGAGGAGGCCAATCCGCCGGTGGGCATCCCGGAGCCCGCTCTGGTCACTGACAGCGCCAATCAGCTGCGCTTGCGCGGCGAGTTGGGGCTGGTGGCGCCGCCGGCCCCCATCATCGGCATGATGCCCGGGGCGGAATATGGCCCGGCCAAGCAGTGGCCGCTGGCGCACTTTCGCGCGCTTGCCGAGTCATTGACTCGCCAGGGGGCCGAGGTGCGCATCTTCGGTGGCCCCAAGGATGTCGCGGCGGGGGAGGAGATCGCCCAGGGGCTTGCGGGCGTTCACAACCTGTGTGGCAAGACGCGGCTGGCGGATGCAGTGGACCTGATCGCCGAGTGTCGGGAAGTGGTCAGCAATGACTCCGGCCTGATGCATGTGGCGGCCGCGGTAGGGGCCCGTATCCAGGGCATCTACGGTTCCTCGTCGCCGCATTACACGCCGCCGCTGACGGCCAATCGCGAGATCCACTGGCTGGCGCTGGAGTGTTCACCCTGCTTCAAGCGCGTCTGCCCGCTGGGGCATACCAATTGTCTGAACCATATTGCTCCCGAGCGACTGTTGGCGGCGATCTCGCTGGATGAGGATGCGCGGTGAACCTGCCGAGAAACCGTACGACGGATGATCTGATCCACCCGCGCATGCGCGGGGCCATGCAGCGTGCTCAGCGGATCGAGACGCTACGTGCCTGGTGCGAGCACCACCTGATACTGCCGTTCAGTCGTTGCTGGTTGATGCGCTGGAAGCGCCAGCGCGCACGCCATCAGTTCCTTGAGCGCCGTGGCCTGCCGCGTCATGCGCTGGAAGACGTGATGGGGCAGGAGGCGTTGACGGTCTGGGTCAATCCGCGTGAGCTGGTGCGCGACGTCAACTTCGGGCGTGACAAGCGCAACCGGCCTTCCTCCAACGCCTTCATCTGGGATGGCGACTGGGACCTGCGGCGTGGCGCCTTCCGTTTCGGTTCACGCTCGCGGCTGATGCGGGACCTGATCGAGCATGGCGATGACCTGACGGTGACGGAGCGCTATCAGCACTTGAAGGCCTTGCTGGAATCGGGCAAACCGTGGTCGTCACCACGTGATGGGCTGTTGATGGACAGCGAGGAGCAGATTCTTGGCTATCTGCGCTGTTATCGCGGTTATCTGCAGGACATGGCCAGCAATGGTTTTCGTCAGGGGGTCACCAAGGACGAGATGGGCGTCGCGGTGACGCGTGAGGGTCGCCTGCTCAAGATCAACCGTGGCCTGCATCGTCTGGCCATGGCGCAACAGGTCGGTGTGCCCAGCGTGCCCGTCGTCATCAAGGCGGTACATCGGGAGTTCTGGGACAGAGTGACCGCTGGTGCCGAAGGCGATGAGGCCCTGCAGCGGCTGCAGGTTGCGCTGCGAGAGTGTCGCCCCGAAAGCGAACCAGGCCCGTTGGATCCCCGGACATATCCCGTGTTGGGTGTGGACGAGGGCTGGCCGGATCTGCGCGGCCTGGAGGACGGTGATTCGCGCGCCTGAGTTGCTGACCTGCTGTTTGGAAAAACGAAAAAGCCCTGTCTCATTGTGATGTTTCACATGAAACAGGGCTTTTTTTCGTTCTTTGGCCGAGCGATAGGTACCTGGATGATAGGTGCCTGGACGATAGATGCTTGTGGGCCAGGTGTCTGAGATGAAAAGCGGTCTAGCGTGCCAGCCGCTGATAAAGCCCCAGATAGGCCTCGCCCATGGCGCTGGGAGTGAAGCGTGCCAGATGCGCCCGCGCGCCCGCGACCAGCCGCTCCCGACGTGGTGCATCAGCGACGAGTGCCACGATGGCGGCAGCCAGTACCTGGGCATCGCCGGTGGGCACCAGCACGCCGGTGCTGTCGTCATGCACGATATCGGGGATGCCATCCACATCGCTTGCGATGATCGGGACGCCGTGATCCATCACGTCGAGCAGAATCGAGCCGAGACCCTCGTTGCGCGACGGGAAGGCGAACAGATCGAAGGCTTCCAGATAGTCGCCGACATTGGTGTGGAAGCCTTCCCAGACCAGATTGTCGAGATCGGCACTTTCCGCCTTGAAGGCCGCCTCATCCTCGCCGGCGCCCAGACAGACGAACAGCAGCTGCGGGTGGCTGTCGCACAGCCTGCGGGCCGCCTCGATCAGCACTCGCTGGCCCTTGTGGCGGTCCACCAGGGCGCCGACATGCCCGATGACAACACGATCTCCTGCGGGCGTATTGCCGAAGCGCTGGCGTAGCTCGGCCACGGCTTGCTTGTCGCTGGGCAGATGGGCGAGGGTGCTGGGGATCAACGCCGTCTCACCCCATTGGCGCTCCCGCAGGTGAGATTCGATCACCGACGAAATCGCCACCCGGCAGGCGGCAGCGCGATAGGTCAGGCGATTGAACTGCTTGTCCTTCACCGGCTGGGGCACCCGGCGTGTCAGCAGGTAGGGCGTGCCGGTGAGGCGCTGATGCAGCCATGCCCAGTGCACGGCCTTGGCTTCGTGAGCATGCACGATATCGGCGCGGGGCTGGCCGAGATGGCCCTTGAAGCGTCCGCTGATCTCGATCACTTCCACCGTGGCGGCAAGCTCGAGTGCCGCCAGTTCGCTGATCAAGGGCGAGCCTTGCAGGCACACCAGTGACTGGCGGATCGGCGCGCCGGCTTCGCCGTTCTCCCCCGGGCTTGCGCGTCGCGCCAGGTCCGCGATCAGGTTGAGCGTCTGGCGCTCCCCGCCGCGAAAGCCGCGTGCCAGATTGACATGGCGTACGTGAAGCGGGCGCGTCACACCTCGCGCGGCAGTCGGCTCACAGCTAGCGGTCATGGTCACCATACCTTGTTGAAATCTTCGGCCTCACGCACCTTGGCGTCGCGCTGGAATTCCAGCAGCTTGGCGTATTTCAGGTAGGCATTGACGCTGGCCGACAGCGCCACCGAGAAGCCATCGACGCCATCGCGGAAGCCGGCCTGGAAGACGAACTTGCGCATGAAGGCATTGCTGGCATGCAGGAAGGGAGTGAAGGCGTTGGCGCGTTTTCCCTTCTGATACATGATCTTGGCGGCGCGGTTCGAGAAACGGCCACTGGCCTTGACGAACAGTTCACCGAGATTGGCGAAGCTGTAATGCTCGAGATCGGCGTCCAGCTCGCAGGGGTGGTTGGCCTGTACCGAGCTGTGCTGACGCGAATCGCGGAAGGCGAGCTTCTCGCGGTCATACAGGCGCAGGCAGTAATCGGGGTACCAGCCAGCATGTCGCACCCAGCGCGAGCCGATGAAGTTGCGACGGCGCAGCGCGAAGCCATCGTGAGGCGTGCTGTCGAGTGCCAGTTCCCGGATGGCGCTGACGGCACCGTCGGTCAGGCGCTCATCGGCATCCAGAGACAGCACCCAGCGGTGGCTGGCATGGCTCGGCCCG
This sequence comes from Cobetia sp. SIMBA_158, assembly GCF_046566945.1. Taxonomy (NCBI): domain Bacteria; kingdom Pseudomonadati; phylum Pseudomonadota; class Gammaproteobacteria; order Oceanospirillales; family Halomonadaceae; genus Cobetia; species Cobetia sp. SIMBA_158. The sequence goes on along the minus strand of NZ_JAWJYL010000005.1, from coordinate 179,388 downwards.
ACATTCTTCTGCGGCCCGTCGCCCAGGTAGGGTTGATCGATCACCACGGCACCCATGTTGCGCGCCAGCTCGCAGGTGGCATCGGTGGAGCCGGAATCGACCACGATCAGCTCATCGCAGACCTGGGCCAGCGAGCGCAGGCAGTCCTCGATGTTGTGGGCTTCATTGAGGGTGATGACACAGCCGGTGATGGGCACCGCGGTGCGCAGCTTGCCATCGGGTGAAGGGGCGGCCGAGGCCTCGTCGCTCGTGTTCATGACGGTCTCTGTCTGAAGAGCGCCTGCAGCACGACGGGGTGTGGCAGGCGCCGATGGGACTCAGTGGCAGGCTCAGTTCGCGTAGAAGCGGCGCATGGCCTCCATCACTTTCATGACGGGGTTGGCGCCTTCGCCGAGCGCCTGCCGACGATTCATCTCGCCATCGTACACTGCATAGCCGCCGGTGCCTTCCAGTGCATAGATGCGATCGCGCTGAATGATACCGAAGTCCTGATAGCTACCGGAGAGCACCCATTCGTTGTCGACCTCTGGCTGATGGTCGAGAGTGCGCAGCAGGTCATGGCCCATGCTGTAGTCGCTGGGGGGATTGCTGATGCCCATCACATGGCGTAACAGTGTCGGGACGACATCATAATGCGCGGTGACGGGCGGCAGGGGCAGCTGGCTTCCATAGTGGCCGGCAGGAATGCCTGGGCCGCGCAGAATCAGCGGTACCTGGGTCTGGTAGCGAGTGAAGTTGCCATTGTGTCCCCAGAAATTCTTGCCGCTGTCATTGAACTCCTGAGCATGATCGCCGGTGACGACCAGCACCGTATTGTCCCACTCGCCGTGTTCTTTCAGGTCCTGAATCACGCGCGCCAGTTGCCTGTCCAGATGATACAGCGAGTTCAGGTACAGGTTGTGCACAGGCGTCGGGTCGGTGTCGGGACCCAGTGTCAGATAGTCCATGCCGGTGGCGCTGGGCTGGAAGGGAGTACTGGCACCTCTGGGTAGCGAGTATCCATGCGGAGCATCGTAGAACAGCACGCCCAGCCACGGTTTCAGCGCGTGAGCGTCCTGCTGCAGCGCTGTCTGGCGGCGCTGGGCCTGCCAGGCGAGCCAGTCAGTCGTCATCACGCGGTCCCGCATGGCGGGGCTATCGCCCAGGGTGCGCAAGCGCAGATCTGGCACTTTCGGGAAGAGGCTGCGGTCCAGGCCGACACCATTGAAGCTTGCCGAGGAGAATAGCCCCAGCGGCCACTGGCGCTGCAGTGCCTGATTGACCAGCACGCTGCCCAGGCCGTCATTCTCCATCGGGGTGACGTAATTGGCGGTCAGGCCAGATAGCAGGCTGAAGAAACCGGTGCGGGTGCTGTTGCCGCCGGAGATGTGATCCGGGAAGTGCAGACCATCCGCCAGGGCGGCGTGCAAGTGGGGCATCGTCTCGGCAGTGAAGCTATCGGCGCGCCAGGAGTCGATCACCAAAAACAGGATGTTGGCAGGCTGGCCGTCGACACCTCTGCTGGTGATGACATCGTCATCCTGTTTAAGCGGTACGGCAGGATAGGCCAGCGAACCCGCCCCGAAATTCTGGATATGCACCTTGGCCGCTTCTGCAGTCCGGGCATCCAGCCACCCGTGGTCTTCCATGAAGTCGCGCGCTGTGGCGGGGAACAGCAGCGGGAAGGCTGGCGCTTCGCGTGTCACCTGCAGGTTGTGATGGGCATCCGACACGATGTGCTGGATGTGGCTTGCCAGCAGCATGAGGAACAGCAAGGCATGCAGCTTGCCTGTCGGCAAACGGTGAGCGCGCTTGACTGCCGCAGGCCCACTCAGTCGATAAGCCAGCCCGCAGCAGAGCGCGATCAAGCCGAGCAGGGTGCAGGCACCCAGTAGCCAGGTCGTGGCATCGAACTCGAAGATTTCACCGTTGCTGTCATTGAGGAACATCGACAGCATGAAGCCGTTGAGATGGAAGCGGTACTGGGCATAGACGAGGCTGTCGATGATGAGTGCGCTCAATGCACTGCCGGCCAGAATGCCCGCAGGGAGCCACAGCCAGCGGCGAGCGCTGCGCGCGGGCAATATCATGCCGAGCAGGCCAAGTGGCAGCCACAGTAGTTGGGCAAGCAGTCCGTAGTGACCCAGCCAGGTGGTGGCCAGGTAGGCCCAACCGCTCAGGCTGGCGGCACTCACTCCTTGCGGGAGTGGGGTAAAGGGCAGATAGCGGGTCGCGACCAGCCAGATCAACACCAGGATGGCGAGAGAGAAGGTGGCGCTGTCGCGAAGATAGCGGCGGCGGCTGTCACGAGGTCGGGCGTTGGCGGGCGCAGGCGAGTCAGGGATCTTTGCGGTCATCGGTCATATCCGGCGGATAGGAAAAAGCGCGATAACCCATCAAGCGTGGGGAGCGGCAAGATAGTTATCATGCATAACATATTGTTAGCATGATATCTTGTTTTGCGCGCCGGATGACCACTTTGTCAGTAATAGAGTTGAACGGAGCGTCAGCAAAGAGTGGAACGGAGCGGGCGCCTACCCTTGATAGGCGCTGCGGATGCGGGCCAGACACGCCGCATGATGTGTCGGGGTGAAGCGGGCCAACGAACGGCCCAGGCGGGAGAGATTGCTCTCGCGCCAGCGTGCATCCGTGGGAGCCTCGGCATGCAGCTGGCAGCGATCGAGATCGATCACGTAGACGCGTTCACTTTCATCGATCAGCAGGTTACGTGCGTTGAGATCGACATGCTCGAGCCCGGCGTCATGCACGGCGCGGATGGCGTGACCTGTCGCGTCGAACAGGCGGAGCAGGGCCTCGGGCAGCTCGGCCCCGGCAGTCGGGCGCTGTGCTTCGAGAGCGATCAGGTCATCGGCGAAGGCGCGTGCGCCGGGAATCAGCACCGTGATCAGGGCGGCCTCGTAGGTCAGGCCATGCCGCCATACACAGGCACCGACGGGCTCTGGCACCGGCAGCCCCTGGCGATACAGACGCTCTGTCAGGCGCAGTTCGGCGAAGGCGCGGGTGCGCTCAAGGCCGGTATAGAGGTAGCGCTGACTGGCGAGCTTCGCGATCAGGCCGCCGCGACGATAGGGGCGCAGTGCCCAGCGGCGAGCCGGTGTCGCGGTGGTATTGGCGGGTTGCAGTTCGGCGGGCAAACGACAGACATCGAGGAACAGACTCGCCCCGCGCCCCGGCGCTTCGCCGGTCACGGCGTCGTGTTCACGCCAGAACGATGGTATGAACCAGTCCGGCGTCATTTGTGGCGCTGTTTCGCCATCATATAGAATGTGGGCATTCTCATTTCGGAAAACTGCCATCCGCATGAAGCATCCTCTCCCTGCCCAGCCCGCACATATCTGCGTGCTCCGGCTCTCCGCTCTCGGCGATGTCTGCAATCTTGTGCCAACGGTACGCGCCTTGCAGCGTCAGTGGCCTGAGGCCCGCATTACCTGGATCGTCGGCAAGGGGGAGCACAGTCTACTGTCCGGCCTGACCGGGGTCGAGTTCGTGGTCTATGACAAGTCCACCGGTCTTGCGGGCATGCGCGCCATCTGGCGACAGCTCAAGGACACGCACTTCGATGTGCTGCTGCACATGCAGCAGGCACTGCGCGCCAGTGCGCTGTCGCTGGGCCTCAAGGCCAAGGTGCGCATCGGTTACGACCGTGCGCGCGCCAAGGACTGGCAGTACCTCTTTACCTCCCATCAGCTGGCCCCGCGAGAGCGCGCCCACGTGCTGGAGTCGTTCATGGACTTCGCGCGTACGCTGGGTGTCGAGGACTGCCGCCTCGACTGGCGACTCGATGTGCCGCCCGAGGCTTACACCGAAGCCGCACGCGTCACCGGTGAGGCGCCGTATCTGATCATCAGTCCGTGTGCCAATCCGCGACTGCGCAACTTCCGCAACTGGTCGCCGGAAGGCTATGCGGCGGTCGTCGATCATGCCTGGCAGCAATATGGCATCCGCAGCGTGATGACCGGTGGCGGCAGCCCGCAGGAACGTGAAATGGGCGCGCGCATCAAGGCGCTGGTCAGCGAAGGCGCGGTCATCGATGCCATCGGTGGCACCTCGCTCAAGGGCCTGCTGGCGATGATCGATCGCGCCGTGGCGGTGATCGCGCCGGATTCCGGCCCGGTGCATATGGGCAATGCGCTCAACACCCCGGTGATCGGCCTGTACGCCACCACCAATCCAGAGCGTGCGGCGCCGTACTGCTGGCAGCATCTGGTGGTCAATCGCTATCCGGACGCCGTGAAGACCTATCTTCACAAGCAGATGGACGAGATCAACTGGGGCCAGCGCGTGCGCCATCAGGACGCCATGAGCCTGATTCGCGCCGAGGATGTCATCGCGCGCCTCGCTGAGCTGCTGGCGGACACCGATGGCGTCATTCGTGGCCAGAGCTGCGAACGTCTGCCGGTCGCGGCTGTCTCCTCTACGGATACCTCTTCTTCCCAATCCCCCTCTGCACGCGGAGACGCCTGATGAAGCTTGATCTGACTGCGCTTGAACAGGCTCGCCTGCTGGTCGTGGGTGATGTGATGCTCGACCGCTACTGGCACGGTGGCACCTCACGCATCTCGCCGGAAGCGCCGGTGCCGGTGGTACGAGTCGGCGAGAGCGAAGACCGCCCCGGCGGTGCCGCCAACGTCGCGCTCAACATCGCCTCGCTCGGCGCACACGCCACCCTCGCCGGTGTCGTCGGTGAGGATGACAACGCCGCCATTCTCACCCGCGCGCTGGAAAACGCCAATGTCATCACGCGCTTCCAGGCCAGTGACAGCGTGCCGACCATCACCAAGCTGCGCGTGATGAGCCGCAATCAGCAGCTGCTGCGCCTCGATTTCGAGGAGCCGCTGCACGAGGTGGACACCAGCGCGCTGGTGAGCCAGGTCGAGGCCGAGCTGGGCGCCAGTGGCGTGATGATTCTCTCCGACTACGGCAAGGGCTCGCTGAATCAGGTCGAGGCGCTGATCGCCGCCGCGCGTGCGGCGGGCAAGCGTGTGCTGGTCGATCCCAAGGGCAGTGATTTCTCGCGCTATCGCGGCGCCAGCATCATCACCCCCAACCTGACCGAATTCGAGACCATCGTCGGGCCGTGCCGCAGCGACGAGGAACTGGCCGAGAAGGGCGAGGCACTGCGTGCCGAGCTCGAGCTGGAAGCCCTGCTGGTGACGCGCAGCGAGAAGGGCATGACCCTGATCCGCGAGGGCTATCAGCCTCTGCACCTGCCGACGCATGCGCGTGAGGTCTACGACGTCACCGGTGCCGGCGATACGGTGATCGGCGTGCTGGGTCTGGCGCTGGCGGCCGGTCACGCCTTCCCGGAAGCCGTGATGCTGGCCAACCTGGCCGCGGGCCTGGTGGTCGCCAAGCCGGGGACCGCGACCCTGTCGGTGGCGGAGCTCTACACCGCGCTGCACGGCGACAAGCTGGCAGAATTCGGCGTGATCCAGGAGTCCGCGCTCATCCCGGCAGTGAAGGCCGCCCAGGCACGCGGCGAGCGTGTGGTGATGACCAATGGCTGCTTCGACATCCTGCACGCCGGTCACGTGGCCTACCTGCAGGAAGCGGCACGCCACGGCGATCGCCTGATCGTGGCCGTCAACGACGACGACTCGGTGGCACGCCTCAAGGGGCCGACACGCCCGATCAACCCGGTACTGCGCCGCATGCAGGTGCTGGCGGGCCTCGGTGCGGTCGCCTGGGTGGTGCCCTTCAGCGAAGACACCCCGGCACGCCTGATCGAGGCCGTGCTGCCGGATGTGCTGGTCAAGGGCGGCGACTATCGTCCCGAAGAGATTGCCGGGGGAGAGGCGGTGATCGCCAATGGCGGTGAAGTCCGCGTGCTCGGTTTCGAGGACGGCGTCTCCACCACCGCGATGATCGCCACCATTCTCGATCGCGAGGACTAGGCGTGAGCCTTGCCCGCGGCCTCTACAGCACCGCGCTGACCCTGCTGTCGCCCCTCATCTGGCAGCGGGTCTGGCGCGAGCACGATGCCCAGCACCCGCGCCTGGAGCGGCTGGGTATCATCCCCTCCACGCCGAACACCACGCCCGACATTGAGCGCCCCATCTGGCTGCACGCCGCCTCGCTGGGCGAGGTGGTGATGGTGGCGAGTCTCGTCGAGGCGCTGCGTCAGCGTTACCCACGGCGCCCGCTGGTGCTGACGACCATGACAGCCACCGGCGCTGCACAGGCCGCACGTCTGCTGCATACGCCGCAGGGCTCGTCAGGGCTTGCCCCGGCCCGTCACCATTACCTGCCGCTGGATTTCCCGCTGAGCGCGCGGCGCTTCGTGCGTCGGCTGCGTCCGGCGCTGGCGATCATGGTGGAAACCGAGCTGTGGCCCAACCTGATGGCGGCCTGCGCGCGGGATGGCATTGCGCTGTGCGTCATCAATGGCCGCCTGTCGCCGCGCGCCTTCCAGCGCTATCGCAGGATCGGCGCCCTGATGCGCGACAGCCTCGCTCACGTCAGTGGTCTGTCGGCCAAGTCGCAGCAGGATCTGGAGCGCTTCATGGCGCTTGGCCTGCCGCCCGCGCGTGGCACGGCCGTCGGCTCGCTCAAGTTCGAACTGGAGATTGCTGAACAGGTCATTGCCGATGGCCAGGTGCTGCGCCAGTCATTCGCGCAGCGGCCGGTATGGATCGCCGCCTCGACGCATGACGGCGAGGATGGCCAGATACTCGCGGCGCATGCCGCGGTGCGTGACCAGCATCCTCAGGCCTTGCTGCTGTTGGTGCCGCGCCATCCGCAACGCTTCGAGGCAGTGGCCGCTCAGGCGGCGCAGTGGTGTCAGGCGCGCGGCGAGAGCAGCCTGCGGCGCAGTGCCATGTCAGAGAGCGGCACCGAGGTGGCTGACGCCGTCTCGGTGCTGGTCGGTGACAGTCTCGGGGAATTGCTGACGCTGTATGCGGCCAGTGATATCGCCTTCATCGGCGGCAGTCTGGTGCCCATCGGCGGGCACAACCTGCTCGAGCCCGCTGCGTTGGGGCTGCCACTGCTGAGTGGCCCATCGCTGGACAACTTCAGTGAGATCGCCGAGGTGATGACCGCGGAAGGCGCGCTCCAGGTCGTTGCGGATGACGCGGCATTGGCCGAGGCGGTGAATGCGCTGTTCTCGGATCAGGCCGCGCAGCAGATGGCAGGCCAGGCGGCCAGTCAGGTCGTGGAGCGCAATCGTGGCGCGCTGAGCGGTACCTTGGCGATGCTCGAGCACCACCTGCCGCTGTGACGTCCCCGCGCACGCAAAGTGTGCATTGACTGTCTGGTCAGACAGAAAACGCCGCACAATCGTGCGGCGTTTTCTGTTTGTCAGTGGTCTGGCGCTGCGAGCGGCCTGGCTCTTTCCTGCGAAGCAATCGACAGGCTCGGCAATCTGCAGCTCAGCAGTCGACAAGCTCGGCCGTCACACCCATTTCTGCCTCCAGCGCCCCCAGACAATCACGTGCGGCGGGGCTGGCATTGCTGATCACCACATCAAAGTCACTCAGCGGGGCGATGAAGGCGGGGCGCACCATCTCGAACTTGCGCGCATCGACGATCAAGAAGCGCTGCATCGCGCTTTCCAGAGCGGCCTGCTTGGCCGCGACCTCATGGAAATGGAAGCAGCTGACGCCTCGCTCGGCATGCACTCCGCCCGCCGAGAGAAAGGCCTTGTTGATGCCGAGACGGCGGATGGCCTCCGGCATGTCGGTGGCGGTGAATGACTGGGTGGCCGGGTGAAAAAGGCCCCCCAGCATCACCAGCCGCACCCCGGGCAGATGGCCGACCGCATTGGCCACATTCAAGGCGCAGGTCACCAGGGTCAGCGTCTGCTGGCGGTCGATGGCGGCCGCCAGATGGACCAGCGTGGTGCCGCAATCCACATACAGGGTGTCGCCGTCCTCGATATGACTGGCCAGCTGCTGGCACAGCGCTTGCTTGATCGGGGCGCTGGCGTCGATCTCGCGATCCAGGCGATAGACGCTGCCGGCGGATGAATCGACCAGCAACAGGCGGCCACCCAGAATTTCCAGCAGTCCGTTGCTGTGCGCCACGTCGCGACGAATGGTCATCTCCGAGACGGCGCATAGCTGTGCGGCGTCGCTCAGTTGCAGAGGGCTGCCTTCGCGCAGAATGGCCTGCAGGCGGTCGAGTCGGGCGGCGCTGTGATTGTTCATGCGGCTTTTGTCCTTTGGTGCCGGTTCCGATGAGGGAGCGTTGGCGAAAAACTGGGCTGAAGCGCCACGTCCCACGTCAGAAGCAGATGATAAACCACTGACACACAGGGAGAACCTCAAAAATGCCCCTGACATCGCCAGTCTGGCACTGGAAGACAAGTGGGCGTGAGGTAAAACGGACGTATTGACTATTTGGTCAGGCTGTGACTTTTTGAACATGGTGAGAATGCAGGATAACACTGCACGACGTTGAGAACGGGTCGTCGCAGCCCTGCACGCAGCACCCATAACAACCACAAGAACCCTCAGGATCTTCCCAATGAATCCCCTCATGAGTCTCGTCGGGATGGCTTCGCTCATCCTCATTGCCGTGGCGCTGTCGTCGAATCGACGCGCCATTCGCCTGCGCACCGTGGGTGGTGCCTTTGCCATCCAGCTGGCCATCGGCGCCTTCGTGCTCTACACCTCCTTCGGTCAGGGAGTGCTGGCCGGTGTCTCCGGTGCCGTCAGTCAGGTGGTCAACTATGCCGATCAGGGCATCAACTTCCTGTTTGGCAGCCTGGCCAATCCGGGCAGTGGTGTCGGCTTCATCTTCGCGGTCAAGGTGTTGCCGATCATCATCTTCTTCTCGTCGCTGATCGCGGTGCTCTACTACCTCGGCATCATGCAGTGGGTGATTCGCCTGCTGGGTGGCGGCCTGCAGCGTGTGCTGGGCACGTCGCGTACCGAGTCGCTCTCGGCCACGGCCAACATCTTCGTCGGTCAGACCGAGGCACCGCTGGTGGTCAAGCCGTATCTGGCCAGCATGACGCGCTCCGAGCTGTTCGCCGTGATGTGCGGTGGCCTGGCCTCCGTCGCCGGTTCGGTGCTGGGCGGCTATGCGGCGCTGGGCATTCCGATGGAGTACCTGGTGGCGGCATCGTTCATGGCCGCGCCCGGCGGGCTGCTGTTCGCCAAGCTGCTGTTCCCGGAGACGGAGAAGCCGGACGACTCGATCGCCCTCGCCGATGCTGCCCTCAAGGATGATGATGCGCCTTCCAATGTGCTGGACGCTGCGGCCTCCGGTGCGTCTTCCGGCCTCAAGCTGGCAGCCAATGTCGGGGCGATGCTGCTGGCCTTCATCGCGCTGATCGGCCTGATCAACGGCATTCTCGGCGGCGTGGGTGGCTGGTTCGGCATGGACACGCTGAGTCTCGACATGATTCTCGGCTGGTTGTTCGCGCCGCTGGCCTTCCTGCTGGGCGTGCCGTGGAGCGAGGCGACCCTGGCGGGTTCCTTCATCGGCCAGAAGCTGGTGGTGAACGAGTTCGTTGCCTACATCAATCTGGCGCCCTACCTCAGCGGTGACAGCATCGTCGCGGCCACCGGCGCGGTGATGACGCCCTACACCATGGCAGTGCTGTCGTTCGCGCTGTGCGGCTTCGCCAATCTGTCGTCGATCGCCATCCTGCTGGGGGGGCTGGGCAGCCTGGCACCGACACGCCGTCATGAGATCGCAAGCCTGGGGCTCAAGGCGGTACTCGCCGGTACGCTGTCCAATCTGATGTCGGCGGCGATTGCCGGTTTCTTCCTGGCGCTGGCGGCCTGATGCATTCCTCGCTCTCCGCCCGGTCAGTCGACGGGAGCCATCCTGCCGGCATGCGCCGGGCGGCAAGCGAGGAAACATCGGGACGTCATCTCGGGGAAGCCGAGGGTGACAAGGTGCCTGGCGAGAGTGTGAAAAGGTTCACATTGTCGTCGAAGGCACGTTGATCACCCCCGAAATGTCGCTCTGTCGTTTTTGCGAGGAAGTGCTAACATCGCCGCCTTTCCAGACTGGGCCCCGTGCGAGTTTCACTCCCGCGCCTTCGTCGGACTTCATAGCGACAAGACCCGCTCAGCGGGCAAGACCACAAGAATTCGAACAGTCTCAACATTCAGGACAGGATCGTTACGCGATGACCATGCTCAAGACCCTCGCGGCCAGCACTCTGGCTGCCACCACGCTGCTGACCGCTGCAGCACCGGCGCAGGCTACTGACTTCAATGGCGATATCCACGCCAATGATTACAAGTGGCTGACCTTCAACCTGATGCGCAGTGAAGACAACCGCCTGCCGTTCCGCAACAGCGAAGATACCTACCTGGAGATGGAATTCGGCGGCCGCTCGGGCATCGTCGATCTCTACGGGTATGTCGACTTCTTCGACCTGCTGGACGACAGCTCCGATGACCTGAACGACGGCGACAACTTCTTCGCCAAGCTGGCGCCGCGTTTTTCGCTGGACGCCATGACCGGTTACGACCTGTCGTTCGGCCCGGTGGATGAGCTCTACATCGCCACCGTCACCAACATCGGTGACAACGGCGCATTCGGCGGTCTCTGGGAGCACTACGTCGGTCTGGGCAGCGATGTGCAGGTGCCGTGGTTCGGCAAGATGGGCTTCAACCTCTACGCGCGTTACGTGCGTGAGAACTACGGCGGTGAAGACGAGAGCAAGTGGGACGGCTACATGGCCTCCACCAACTGGTTCAAGCCGTTCGTCAACTTCGATGATGGCAGCTTCATCGCCTATCAGGGCTATCTGGACTACAAGTTCGATGCCGACGAAGTGGGCAGCCAGGCGGGCCGCAGCGTCAACAGCATGGAGTGGTTCAACGGCATCTACTACCACACCCAGCGCTATGCGATCGGCTATGGCCTGAAGTACTACAACAACATGGCGTTCTTCACCGATGGCTCCACTGCTACCGGAGTTCGTCAGGACACCACCGGCTTCGGCAACTACTTCAGCATCAACTACAAGTTCTGATCACCGCTTCGCTCTCGCTGAGCGACCGGCGTTAAAACAGAAACGGGAAGCCCCTCAGGGCTTCCCGTTTTTCGTCTGGCTGCTGTGGCATCTGACACCTGAAATCCGGCATCTGATGATCAGCGGAACTCCACCTCGGTGACTTCCACGCGCACCAGCTGGCGTGACCACTCGCCCTCCGGCAGCGAGATGCGTACCTCGCGGCTATCGCGTGTCTGGCCGGGGCGCAGGTAGGTCTGGGGCAGGCGATATTCACCGACCCACAGCGGCACTTCACGCGTCGCGAGCAGATGGCCATCATCGGCATACAGGCGCAGTCTGGCCTGCACGCCGATGACACTCTGGCCGGCCGTGTTGTCGAGACTGAACTGCAGAAGCGCCTCGTCATCCTCTTCGCTCACCGAGGACAGACGCGCGACCAGACCATCGCGGTGGCCTTCACTCAACAGCCGCGGATTGGCCAGCGCGCTGCTGTTGAGGCGTGACGCGCTGTCAGGCGCTGTGTTGCTGGCGCTGGCAGAGGCTGCACTGGCTGATGGTGAGGCCGAGTCGCCAGCCGGAGCGACCGCCGCCGTCACCGGCACGGCCGTCGAGGTCGGCACCAGCGCGCTGCCAGCCTTCACTGAGGGCTGTGTGGCCGGGGCGGAAGCGGCCTGCACCTCATCCAGCTGATATTCCCAGCTGTGGTCCGGCTTGAGCAGGATCTTGACGCCACTGTCGAGCGTCACGGTGACTGGCTGGCTGATCGGCAGGCTATCGGCCAGCGCCAGCGGACTTGCGCTGGCTGCCAGCAGCAGTGCGGTCGCCAGGCGCAGTCGTGGGCGCAGATTCATCGTCATGCCAGCTCCTCAAGCAGTGATGCGTTCGACGCCACTTTCGCGTCCCACCAGCAGTACATCGGCACCGCGTGCCGCGAACAGGCCATTGGTGACGACACCGACGATGGCATTGATGCGCGCTTCCATGGCGATCGGGTCCTCGATCAGGAAGTTGTAGCAGTCGAGGATGCGGTTGCCGTTGTCGGTCAGCACGCCATCGCGGTAGACCGGGTCTGCGCCCAGCTTGACCAGCTCACGCGCGACATAGGAGCGCGCCATCGGGATGACTTCCACCGGCAGCGGGAAGCCGCCGAGAATATCCACCTGCTTGGAGCCATCGGCGATGCACACGAAGCGCTCGGCGCAGGCCGCGACGATCTTCTCGCGGGTCAGCGCGGCGCCGCCGCCCTTGATCATCGCCAGGCGCGGGTCGATCTCGTCGGCACCGTCCACGTAGACCGGTACGGTGCCGACATGGTTGAGTTCGAAGACGTCGATGCCATGGCCCTTGAGGCGCTCGGCAGTGGCTTCGGAGCTGGCGACGGCGCCGGCGAAGTCGTGGCGCACTTCCGCCAGCGCATCGATGAACAGATTGGCCGTCGAGCCGGTGCCGACGCCGATGATGGTGTCGCGGCTCAGCAGTGGGCGAATCTCGTCAAGGGCGGCGCGGGCCACGGCCTGCTTCAGCTCATCCTGGGTCATGTGATACCTCGGGTCGGTGGGGCGGTGGTGAAAGTGGACATTGGCGCGGTCTTCCCTACGTGGCCAGCAGTTTACCGCCGGCAGGCACTGGAAAACGGCTTGACGTGAAGCGCAACGCCGGAAAACGCCACATTATAACGGCAAACCCGGCGATGGCGCTGGACGCTCTCGCCAGCGGTCTGATAACAATGGGGGTTCGGTCGCGCTCATGCGGCCCGCGCTGTGACACATCAGGACATTCCTATAATGCTCGAACATTACGTCAAGAAAATCCTGTCGGCTCGTGTCTACGAAGCCGCCCATGAAACTCCGCTCTCGCCGGCACCCTTGTTGTCGCGTCGTTTCGGCAATCACATCTTCATCAAGCGTGAAGACCTGCAGCCTGTCTATTCCTTCAAGATTCGCGGCGCCTACAACAAGATGGCCCAGCTGACGGATGAACAGAAGGCGTGTGGCGTGATAGCGGCCTCGGCCGGCAATCATGCGCAGGGCCTGGCGATGGCGGCCAAGCTGATGGGCGTCAAGGCAGTGATCGTGATGCCGCGCATTACGCCGGAAATCAAGGTGCAGGCCGTGCGCGAGCGCGGCGCGCGGGTGATTCTCAAGGGCGACGCCTTCCCCGAGGCACTGGCCCACGCGCGTACCCTGATGGACGAGCACGGCTATACCTTCATCCCGCCCTATGACGACCCGGATGTCATTGCCGGCCAGGGCACCGTCGGCATGGAAATCCTGCGTCAGCACCCCGGCAAGATCGATGCGATCTTCGTGCCGGTCGGGGGCGGTGGCCTGATCGCCGGTGTCGCGGCCTACGTGAAGTACCTGCGCCCCGAGATCCGCGTCATCGGGGTCGAGGCGGAAGATGCCGCCTGCCTCAAGGCAGCGATGGAAGCCGGCGAGCGCGTGGTGCTGGACCAGGTTGGCGTGTTCGCCGAGGGCGTGGCGGTCGCGCAGATCGGCGCGGCACCATTCGAGCTCATCCAGCACACCGTCGATGAGGTCATCACCGTCAATACCGACGAGATGTGTGCAGCGGTCAAGGATATCTTCGAGGATACGCGCGCCGTTTCCGAAACCAGTGGCGCACTGTCTCTGGCGGGCCTCAAGAAATACGTCCAGCAGTCAGGCGCGGAAGGGGAGACGCTGGTCTGTATCAACTCCGGCGCCAACACCAACTTCGATCGCCTGCAGCACATTGCCGAGCGCACCGAGCTGGGCGAGCAGCGTGAGGCGATTCTGGCCGTGACGCTGCCGGAGCGCCCGGGGGCCTACAAGCAGTTCTGCAAGGTGATCGGCAAGCGCATGGTCACCGAGTTCAACTATCGCTATGCCAACCCGGAGGAAGCGCATGTCTTCGTCGGCGTGCAGGTCAAGCCGGGCGGTGAAGACCGCGCGGCTGTGGTCGAGAAGCTGCGTGAGGCGGGCTATGCGGTGGAAGACCTGACCGACAACGAACTGGCCAAGCTGCACACGCGTCATCTGGTCGGTGGGCGCACGACCAGCGATCTCGAGGAAGAGGTCTATCGTTTCGAATTCCCGGAGCGCCCGGGCGCCCTGATGAATTTCCTCACCCACCTGCCGGCGGACTGGAATATCTCGCTGTTCCACTACCGTAACCACGGCGCGTCGCATGGCCGGGTGTTGATCGGCATGCAGATCCCCAATGGCGATCGCGCGCGGGTCGAGGAATATTTCAATGAGATCGGCTATCGCTTCTGGAAAGAGAGCGACAATCCCGCCTATCGCCTGTTTCTGTCCTGAGCGAGACAAGCGGCGGGGCGATGATGGCTATATAAGTCATTGGCGTTGAAGGCGGCGGGCTGAGGCGCAGCTCATCATGCTTCATTGGTCACATTCGTGGATAGAAAAGCCCCGGCCTTCGCGTGGAAGGCCGGGGCTTTTTCATGCGTATCCGGCGGGCATGCCGCAGGAAATTCCACATTTCATGCCAGGCGCGAAAAAGAACGGTGTTTCTGGATGAAGCTCTTGTCGGCTGGGGTGACCAGACATCAAAAGCTGCGTGGAAAAGCGTCCATTCAAACGATTGCATGGTGATTGTCATACAGAAGTCAGATGCCTATCATCTGGTCACTGTCAGGAAGACAGTCATCGACAACCGTCACGCGAAAGCCACTGACGATATAAGAAGAAGCCCGCTCTCATGAAACGTAAGCCCGATCTGGTCATGGCCCTGGTATTCATCTTCGGGATTGGTGTAGTGGCAACCGGCTACGCCCAGACCGTAATGGGTTCCTGAATCCTGCGCTGCTGCCCTCACCGGCGGTAGCGGTGCTGCTGGCGTCAGTCTCTCTGGCGCCACGCACCCATGCCATGACCCTCCTGCCAGGCTTTCCAGCGTTTCTGCTCCCAGCTTTCCCTCAGCTTGCCCCCCCGGCTGGCCTCACTGCGTTGCTGCTTCTCCTTCTCACCGATAGCCCATTTCTGCCTGCTTTCACCCTCGACATCTCGTGGTCGTGCCATCGATCTCGTCATAAAGCCCAGCGCCTCATTCAGGGCGGGCAGGGCGCACGACTTCGCGATCACTGATGATGGCGTCCAGCGGGACATCCCAGGACTGTACCGGCAGGGCGGGGACTTTCTGACAGTGGTGGGCGAGGCCGATCAATAGTGGTCGGGGGCCGGGACGGCGGGTAAAGGCGAAGCTGCGATCGTAGAAGCCGCCGCCCATGCCGATACGAGCCCCGCGCCCATCGAAGCCGACCAGCGGCATCAAGACGACATCCAGCGCCCAGGCAGGCAGGCGCCGCACTCTGGAAGCACCATGACGGGTGTCCGGTTCGGCGATGCCGAAGCGGTTGCTGACCAGGGGTGTCTGATCGTCATAGCGCACGAACCATAGCGAATTGGCCGCGAATGGACGCAGTACCGGCAGATAGACCTTCGCCCCCCGTCGCTGCAGCCAATCGCACAGGCGCGTGGCATCGATCTCGCCATCGTAGGGCAGATACAGGGCGACGTGGCGGGCGCGCAACAGTTCCGGCAGTCGTTTCAGCTGACGCAGGAGCGCATCTTCGGCTTGCAGGCGAATGGCAGGTGGTAGCTGACGGCGGCGTTGGCGCAGCAGACGGCGAAGCGCACGGCGGTCGGCCTGAGGGTGATCGAGCTCGCTGGGCAGCGCCCAGAGCGTGGTATCGAGTGCTGCAGAAGGGAGTGGCGAGCGTGGGCTCGCGGGTGCGGCATAGACCGCGGGGGGCTTGCGCATGCCTGACAATCTCCGTCAGACAGGGTTCTCCAAGGTGCCGGTGTTACCGGGGGCCCTTGAACCCAGCGGTTCAAGGTGGGTAGTCCCGCGCAGCGCATCAGGCGTTCCGACGCACGGACATGCACACAGCACTGCGCAGTGGACTCCCTGGGAATAGCTTATAAGCTCGAGGGACATCGGCAACTGTCGTACACCCCAGAGAACTCATTCAGTCTACCAAACCCCGCCTGCCTGCCCAAGGGCTAATCCTGTCGGGAACAATCTGTTGCCTGAATGTATCAGTTGTTTGATTCTGAAGCGTTTTTACGCTCAGCAGCGCGCGCCTTCGCCTGATCGGCATAGTCGGCTGGCAGCTGACTGAGCGCGGCATCCAGTTGACGGTCCAGCGCGGTGAGGCGAGTCTCGAAGTCGCGCTGCAGGGCGCGCTCGCTGTCACGGCTGTTGATCAACTCATGCGAGATATTGAGCGCTGCCATCAGGGCGACCTTGTCGGCACTGATGGTGTTGCCGCGCTGCTGGATGCCTTGCATGGCGAGATCCAGATAAGCCGCCGCACGGGTCAGGCCATCTTCCTCGCCGGGCTGACAGCTGACGGTATAGCTGCGGCCGAGCAGGCTGATCTCGGTGGTATTGCGTGGGGTGGCGGAATCGCTCATGTAGATCCTCTCGGGCCTTGTCCGGCGTCATCCAGATTGATGCCGACGTCCTGCTGTCAGTGCGTCACCGTCGCAGTCAGGACGGCAAGCCAGAAGGAGGGCCAGTGCGGTAAGATGGGGGCATTCTCGAGCCACTATAGAGAGCCGCTTCTGGAGGGTCAACGCGCCGCGCGGCGCGGCTGCCTTGTGCTGCAGCACATCCTTCAGATGCCATTCTCCCGCTACAGAACCACTTCTCACTGACTCAATGGGGCCGCATCATGGCGATCATCAACGATACCTTCGACTTCTCGCTCGTCGCAGACCACTTCCTGGCTCACGGCAGCCTCAACAATCCCTCCTTCCTCGATGGTCAGCTGGTAGCCGCACTGGCGCTGGATGACATCAGTGCCGAGGATTGGCTGGCGCGCGTCTGCGCCTCGCTGGGGGTCGAGCAGCCGGCCACGCGTGAAGCAGGTGAAGTCTTCCTCACCTGGCGCACGCGCAATCAGGAGCGTCTGGCCGCCAGCGAGATGAGCTTCGAGCCGCTGCTGCCGGATGACATGTTCTCGCTGGCCGAACGTGGTCAGAGCCTGCGCGAATGGACGCTGGGCTTCCAGGAAGAGCTGGCCGGTGCCGATGACGATGTCCGCAGTGGCTGGAGTCAGGCGCTCAAGGATGCGCTGAGCGATGTCGAAGCCATCTCGAGTGGCCTCGCCAACGCCGAAGACCTCGACGACGACAACGCCGAGGACGAGGCCGACCTGTTCGCGCTGGCTGACCATGTGCGCATGGCGGCCTTGCTGCTGTATACCGAGCAGCACCCCGGCAACCCGGACGTCGAGAAGCCCAGCGATGACCAGCTGCCGGAAGGCGGTCTCGAGGGCAGCCTCGGCGTCAGCTCACGTACCGATACCCACTGAAACGATGGTCACCCACCGCTTGCGCCGCGTCTGATGCAAGGCTGGTACAAGAGGGCGGGTGACCCCATCTACAGCATCACGCCTGTTTGTCACTCGAACGCGCCATGCCCGGCGGGTTCTCGACGGAGATTGCCATGACTGCCCCAGCCATCCTGCCCGCACCTGCTGCCCTGACGGCAGAGGATTTTCGTGCACGCCGCCAGCGCCTGATCGCGCAGCTGCCGCAGGGGGCTGCCGCATTGGTGGTCTCGTCGGGCCTGGTCCAGCGCAACCGCGACAGTGAATACAGCTTCCGTCAGAACAGCGACTTCCACTATCTGACCGGCTGGCCGGAACCCGAGGCCGCCTTGCTGTTGCTGCCCGGGCGCGCCGAAGGGGAGAGCGTGCTGTTCTGTCAGGAGAAGGACCCGCT
Organism: Cobetia sp. SIMBA_158; assembly: GCF_046566945.1. NCBI lineage: Bacteria > Pseudomonadati > Pseudomonadota > Gammaproteobacteria > Oceanospirillales > Halomonadaceae > Cobetia > Cobetia sp. SIMBA_158. The sequence goes on along the minus strand of NZ_JAWJYL010000005.1, from coordinate 161,736 downwards.
GGCCGAAGCCTGGACCGGCATCCGCATCGGTGCCGAGGGTGCCGTCGCCACGGCAGGCTTCGATCAGGCCTTCACCAATGAGGCCCGTGATGAAGTGATGGCCAGCCTGCTGGATGGCCGCGAGCGTCTCTATGTGCTGTTCGAGGATGACGAAGCTCTGGCGCTGGCTCAAGCGCTGCGCGATGAGCTGGCCGCCGCGGTGCGTCGCGGAGCACGGCCGCCGGCCGCCTTCGAGGATCTCGCGCCGCTGCTGCATGAGCAGCGCCTGATCAAGGATGAGCGTGAGCTGGCACTGATGCGTCACGCCGCCGAGATTTCCGCGCGCGCGCATGTGCGTGCGATGCAGATCAGCCGTCCCGGCCTGCACGAGTATCATCTGCAGGCCGAGATCGAGCATGAATTCCAGTGGCAGGGGGCGCCGGCTCCGGCCTACACCAGTATCGTCGGGGCGGGTGTGAATGCCTGTGTACTCCACTACATCGAGAATCGCGCGCCGCTGGAAGATGGTCAGCTGGTGCTGATCGATGCCGGCGCCGAGTACGCCCTGTATGCCGGCGACATCACGCGTACCTTCCCGGTCAATGGCCGCTTCAGTGAGCCGCAGCGCCGTCTGTACGAGATCGTGCTCAAGGCTCAGGAACGAGCGGTGGCCGCCGTGGTGCCGGGTGCAACGTTGGTGGGTATTCACCAACAGGTGGTGCATGACCTGACCACGGGGCTGGTCGAGCTGGGCCTGTTGCAGGGTGAGGTCGAGGAATTGATCAGCAGCGATGCCTACCGTCGCTACTATCTGCACTCCACCTCACACTGGCTGGGGCTGGATGTGCACGACGTGGGCAGCTATCGCGAAGCGGGTGAGCCGCGTCCGCTGGTGCCGGGCATGGTGCTGACCATCGAGCCGGGCCTCTACATTCCGCAGGACGGCGACATTCCCCTTGAGTATCGCGGGATCGGCATTCGCATCGAGGACGACGTCGCGGTGACTGCCGCGGGCCACGAGGTGTTGAGTCATGGCGTGCCCAAGTCCATCGAGGCCATCGAGGCGCTGATGCGCGCGGAGGCCTGACGCCATGAGTGAGCCTGAAGCCATGAGCGGGCGTGATGCCGAACACTTCGACATCGTGATCATCGGCGGCGGTCTGGTGGGTGCCAGCCTGGCCTGTGCGCTGGCGCCGCTGATGGAACGTGTGGCCGACGAGAAGGGCCGTGAGGCTGCAGCGTTGCGTGTCGCCGTGATCGAGGCCAATGAGCTGCCCGCGGCGACGGCAGATGCCCGGCGCTTCCAGCCCAGTTTCGATGCACGTGCCAGCGCCATCGCGGCGGGCTCACGCCAGCGGTTCACCGCCTTCGGGGTCTGGGAGGCGATGTGCGAGCACGCCACGCCGATTCGCACCATCCATGTCAGTGAGCGCGGCCACCTGGGCGCGACACGCATGCGGGCCTCAGAACTCGAGGTAGCCGCGCTCGGCCACGTGATTCCCAATGCCTGGATGGGTCAGGTGCTGCATCGCCAGCTGGCCGAGCTGCCGCTGGCCTGGTATTGCCCGGCGCGCGTGGCAGAAATCGCTGTCACGGCGCAAGGCCATCGCCTCACGCTCGAGGACGGTCGCCTGATCGAGGCTGAGCTGACCGTGCTGGCGGATGGCGGTCGCTCCGGGCTCAAGGAGCGTCTCGGTATCCACAGTGCGGCGCAGGACTATGAGCAGCATGCCTTGATCGCCACGGTGGAGATGGGCCAGCCTCATCAGGGAGTCGCCTACGAGCGCTTCACCAGCGAAGGCCCGATGGCCCTGCTGCCGCTGGCCGGCAAGCGCATGGAGCTGGTGTGGACACGCTCCCCCGCGGACACGGAAAGCCTGATGGCGCTGCCCGACAGCGACTTCCTGCAGGCGCTGCAGCGCGCCTTCGGTGAACGCGCTGGACGCTTTCGCCGCGTCGGGCAACGCCACGCCTATCCGCTGTCGTTGGTGCGTGCCAGCGAAGGCACGCGTCCCGGCCTTGCGGTGCTCGGCAACGCCGCCCACGCCCTGCACCCGGTGGCAGGGCAGGGCTTCAATCTGGCGCTGCGCGGCGTGACCGACCTGGTTGCGGCCATCGAGGCGGGCCTGACGCGTGGCGAGTCGCCGGGGGCCACCAGCGTGCTGAGTGACTTCGAGGAGCGGCGCGGCGCGGATCGCGACAATGTGGTGCTGTTCAGCGATGGCCTGATCCGCCTGTTCGGGGTCGAGAGTCGCTGGCTGGGGCATGCACGGGCAGCGGGCCTGATCGGGCTCAATCTGGTCTCGCCGCTCAAGCGCCTGTTGGCCAGACGCTCGATGGGCATTGAGCGCTGAGGTTGGTGGGTACTCACTGACTTGGCTCGTGGGCAGAGCCTCGCAGGCAGGGCGTCACTGACAGGGCCTCACTGACAGAGCCTTGATATCGAGCCACGCGACGGGGCTTCGAAATCAGGGCACGAGATTGGTCTTCGAGATCAGGCTACGAGACAGAACTACGAGACAGGGAGCAGGCATGAAGGACGGTCGATCAGCAGGTAGCGCACATGACGCCGATGTCGCCATCGTCGGTGCCGGTATCGTCGGTGCCACCCTGGCGCTGCTGCTGGGGCAGGCGGGAATGCGGGTCATGCTGGTCGAGGGGCGTGAGTCCGCGACCCGTTGGCAACCAGATAGCGCCCCCGAGCCACGGGTGAGTGCATTGACGCCGGTCTCTCAGCAGCTGCTGAGCGGTCTGGGTGTGTGGCCGACGATCGCCGCCAGTCGCCTGATGCCCTATACCGGCATGCAGGTGTGGGACGCAGAGGGCAATGGCGAGATCCAGTTCAGCGCCGAGGACAGCGGTGTGCCGGTACTGGGGCATATCGTCGAGAACCGGGTCACGCTCGCCGCACTGGAGCAGGCCATCGATGCCTGCCCGGCAATCACGCGCTGCTTCGGGGCGCGTGTGGCAGGCATGGCACTGCCACGCTCAGGAGCCACATCGGTAGTGAATGCTTACCAACTCGATGCAGCGGAAGCGACCAGCCTGACGCTGACCGATGGCCGGACAGTCACCGCGGCGCTGGTGGTCGCGGCGGATGGTGCGCGCTCACGGCTGCGCGAGCTGGCCGGGATCGCCACGCGGGAACACGACACCGGCCAGGTTGCGCTGGTGGCCACGGTGCGCACCGAACTCGCGCATCAGGCCGTCGCGCGTCAGCGCTTCCTGCCGACCGGGCCGCTGGCCTTCCTGCCGCTGGCCGTCAATGACGCCCTGGCTCAGCCGGCCGAGGGAGCCTCGGCTGCAGAGCGGCATTGCTCCATCGTGTGGTCGACTACGCCAGAAGAGGCCGAGCGGCTGCTGGCACTGTCACCGGCGGCATTCTGTAGTGAGCTGGAAGACGCCTTTGAAGGTCAGCTCGGCGCCATCGAATGGGCGAGTGAGCGCTTCAGTTTCCCGCTGCATCAGCGTCACGCCGAAGACTATGTGCTGCCGGGGCTGGCGCTGGTGGGGGATGCTGCGCATGCCATTCACCCGCTGGCAGGCCAGGGCGTCAATCTGGGCTTGATGGATGTGGCGGTGTTGGCAGACGAGCTGCTGGCAGGACATCGCCGCGGGGTGGCGCTCGGCGACGAGCGCTGGCTGGCGCGCTATCGCCGCCGGCGTCGCAGCGACAATGCCATGATGCTCAAGATGATGGATGGCTTCCGGCTGTTGTTCGGCAGCCGTCAGCCGGGCGTGCGGCTGCTGCGCAACTTCGGGCTTGGTTTCGTCGATGGCCAGGGCGAGCTGAAGCGTATCCTGATGCGTCAGGCAATGGGGCAGCGGGGTGAGTTGCCCGCCAGCTGCAAGCCGTAACAAGAGTGAAGGTGGTGTAATTCCTGCGCCATCGGGTATGTGAGCGCCTACTATCATCGCTTGGGCATAGGTGGTCACAGGATGGCCGATCGCTGCCACACATGCCGCTATATGCCTCTATACAAGTGCGCATGTCATGCCCCCTGCAACGACAAGGCCCCGCCAGATGGCGGGGCCTTGTCGTTGTGGCCTGATGATCAAACGATCATGGCGTGAGGCTTACTCGTCGCTTGTGGGCACGGTGGCCTTGAGTGCCGCGCTGCGCCCCAGCACGTTCATGCCCTTGAGCAGATTGAGCGCTTCACCCAGCTGATAGTCGCTTTCCGCCACCACCGGGCTGTCGGGTGCCTTGCTGCTGGCGGTTTCGCTGGCGGCGTTGGCATTGTCGAGGCGCCCGTCGAGGTCAGCCTCGCGCACGCTGAAGTCTCGCCGCGTGTCGCGCTCGAGACGGCCTCGCACGACCTCGACATCCGGGCGGATGCCCTCGGCCTGGATCGAACGGCCGCTGGGCGTGAAGTAGAGCGCGGTGGTCAGCTTGAGCCCATCGCCATTGCCCAGCGGCATCACCGTCTGGACCGAGCCCTTGCCGAAGCTGTCGGTGCCCATGATGATGGCGCGGTGTTGATCCTGCAGCGCGCCGGACACGATTTCCGCGGCCGAGGCCGTGCCGCCATTGATCAGCACCACCAGCGGGGTGTCGCCCGCCGGGGTATCGGGCTTGGCCGAGAAGGACAGCTCGCTGTCGGGCAGGCGGCCTTCGGTGTAGACGATGCGGCCGCTGGACAAAAACAGGTCACTGATCTCGACGGCGGCCGAGAGAAGCCCGCCGGGGTTGTTGCGCAGATCCAGCACCAGCCCCTTGAGCGGCTCGCCATCATTGTCTTCCCGCAGTCTGGCCAGCGCCGTGTGGGCCTCGTCACCGGTCGCGCTCTGGAACTGGCTGATGCGCAGATAGCCATAGCCCGGGTCCAGCAGGCGCTGACTGACGCTGCTGCTCTTGATGATGGCCCGCTCCAGCACCACTTCGCGCGGCATGTCGGCGCCCTCGGACAGAATCAGCAGCCGAATGCGAGAGCCTGCCTCACCGCGCATCAACTTGACCGACTCCGACATCGACAGGCCGTCCAGCGGCGTATTGTCGATCTTGAGGATGACGTCTCGCGGCTGCAGGCCCGCGCGCGCCGCCGGGGTGTCGTCGATGGGGGCGATGACGGTCAGCTGGCCATCGTCGCCGGTGCCGACCTCGATACCGATGCCGCCAAACTCGCCATCGGTATTCTCGCGCAGGTCCTGCCAGTCTTCCTGATCCAGATAGGCGGAGTGCGGGTCCAGCCCTTCGAGCATGCCGCGCATGGCATTCTTGAGCAGCGTGCGGTCATCGACCTGATCGACGTAGGTGCGCTTGATGCGCTCGAAGACCTCGGCGAAGGTGCGCAGCTCATCCAGCGGCAGGTCCGTGCCCTGGCGGGCATTCTGAGAGCTGTCGGATGGCGAGGCGACATCTTCTGCACTGGCCGGCAGTCCGCCGCCCAGCAGGGCAAGGCTCAGCGGCACGCTGACCGCCAGCTGACGCAGGCGGCGCGGGGCAGGACGGAACGGCGACATTGCAGACATGCGATTTCCTTCTCGACGGATACTGACTCGACTGGTACCGAAATGCGCTGAGCGCCGGGGCCGGATGTCGAGGCATGGCAGGGGGGAACACCGCCCAGCATGCTCGCAGTCACAGGCTACTGCGAGCATATCCCGCGCGAGTGCCTGGCGACTAGCCCGCTGGCTAGCGGTGGCGTTCAGCGCTGACTGACAATCAGACGCTGCGCGAGGTGCCGCTGCCAGGCACTTCAGCGGCGCGAGAGCCAGCGACTCGGGTCTGTCGGCTGACCGCTGCGGCGCACTTCGAAATAGAGCGCCGGGCCATCACGCCCGCCGCTGCTGCCGACACTGCCCAGCTGCTGGCCGCGTGACAGGCTGTCGCCCGGGCCCACGCTGAAGCTTGCCAGGTGGGCGTAGAGCGTCAGCACGTTGTCACCGTGGTCGAGTATCAGCAGGTTGCCATAGCCACGCATCCAGTCCGCGAAGACTACGCGACCGGCGTGCGGCGCCGTGACGGCGGTGCCCTGTGTCGCGCGAATCAGCACGCCATCACGGTTGACGCCCTCGCCACGCCCATAGGCGGAGATCACCTTGCCCGGCGCCGGCCAGTCCATCTTGCCCATCGCACGCGTGATGCGGGTCTTGGGTGGCGGCGCGCTCTTGATCGACTTGAGGCGCTTCTCGAGGGTCTGGATCAGCTGATTGGCATGTGCGCGGTCCTGGTCCAGTTCGGCGATCTTCGCCTCATGGCTGGCATAGCGCGCATCCAGCTTGCGCAGCAGTGCGGCGCGTTCATTCTGTTGCGCGATCAGCTGACTGGCCTGCCGCTTGAGGCCTGCCTGTACGTCATTCAGGCGTGTCTGACGGGCCAGCAGCTGTGCGCGGGTGTCGGCCAGTGACTGGTTCAGCTCGGCCAGGCGCTCCAGCGCTGCGCGTCGTGATTCGCTCAGGTGGTTCAGATAGACCTGCAGGCGCTCAAGACGTGCGGGATCATCCTGGTTGAGCAGCAATTTCAGTTCAGGCTGACGACCGAGGCGATAGAGGGCGGCCATTTCTTCGGCGACCGCCGCCTTCTGGGCCGTCTGCTGCTGACTGAGGGCTTCACGCTTGCGCGTCAGTGCCACCAGCTGCTGCTTGATGTCATCGCGCTCATCCTCGAGCTTGCCGGTCTGCTGGCGCGTGGCGTTGAGCTGGCGCTCGATCTTCTCCAGCCCGTTGCGCGTGTCGCTGCGCCGCGCTGCCGTGGCCTTGAGCTCGCCCTGCATCGCCTGGATCTCGCGCTTGAGGCGCTTGAGGTCTTCCTGGGAGGCCTGCTTCTTCTGGGTCAGGGTGGCGGTGTCGTCAGCGGCCTGCGCGGTGGTCGCCACCACGGGGCCGAGTGCCAGCGGGGCGAGACTCAGCAGCCAGGCAGACAGCACAACGCCGGAGACTCGGCTCCGGCGCTTGAAGATTCGGGGGCGGTCGCCCAGCCCGAGCGGCTTGCTCGGGCTGGGCGAGAGGCACGACGCACCGAAGGGTGCGCCATGCAGCCTGCTATCAGGCCTCGGCATAATCGACCAGCACCTTGCCATCCATCTCTTCCGGCACCGACTGGCCCATCATGGTCAGCAGGGTCGGGGCGAGATCGCACAGACGCCCGTCGGCGGCCAGCTTGGCATCGCGCTGCGTCACGTAGATCAGCGGCACCTCGAAGGTGGTGTGCGCGGTCTGCGGATTGCCGGTTTCCGGGTGCACCATCTGCTCGGCGTTGCCGTGGTCGGCGGTGATCAGGCATTCGCCTCCGACCTTCTCCAGCGCCTCGACCACGCGCGCCACGCACTTGTCGAGGAACTCGACGGCCTGGACGGCGGCGTCGAACTTGCCGGTGTGGCCGACCATGTCGCCGTTGGCGTAGTTGCAGACGATGAGGTCGTAGCCGCCGGACTCGATGGCTTCCACCAGATTGTCGGTGACTTCGCCGGCGCTCATTTCCGGCTTCTCGTCGTAGGTCTTCACGTCCTGCGGGGACGGCACGAGGATGCGCGTCTCGCCGGGATATTCCTCTTCGCGGCCACCGGAGAAGAAGAAGGTGACGTGTGCGTACTTCTCGGTCTCGGCGATGCGCAGCTGGGTCAGGCCACGGTCGGACACGACCTCGCCCAGGGTGTTGTGCAGTTCGAACGGCGGGAAGGCTGCCGGCGCCGGGATGTCGGCGGCGTACTGGGTCATCATCACCAGGCCGTCGTGGGCCAGCTTGGGCGGCGTACGCTCGAAGCCTGCGAAGTCCGGCTCGACGAAGGCGCGGGTCAGCTCGCGGGCACGGTCGGCGCGGAAGTTCATGAAGATGGCCGCATCGCCTTCCTGCATGGCGACGGAATCGCCGATGCGGGTGGCGGTGACGAATTCATCGGTCTCGTCGCGCTCGTAGGCGGCAGCCAGACCGGCGACGCCGGTGGCGGCTTCATGCTCGGCTTCGCCGTTGGCGATCAGGCGGTAGGCCTGCTCGACGCGGTCCCAGCGGTTGTCACGGTCCAGTGCGAAGTAGCGACCGACCAGCGTGGCGACACGCCCATCTTCCAGGCCCAGGCCCGCGAGGTGCTCATCGGCACGCGCGATGGAGGCCTCGGCGCTCTTGGGCGCGGTGTCACGGCCATCGGTGATGGCGTGGATATAGATGCGCTTGGCGCCCCGCTCGGCAGCCAGGTCGGCCATGGCCAGGGTGTGGTCTTCGTGGGAGTGGACGCCACCCGGAGACAGCAGGCCGATCAGGTGCACGGCACGCCCGGCCTTGACGGCGGCATCGATGGGCGCGGTCAGGATGTCATTGTCCTTGAGGGCATTCTCACGCACCGCCTTGGTGATGCGCGTGAAGTCCTGATAGACGATGCGACCGGCACCGAGGTTCATGTGGCCGACTTCGGAGTTGCCCATCTGGCCGTCCGGCAGGCCGACGAAGCCACCATCGGTGTGAATCAGTTCGCTGGGATATTCACGACGCAGGCGGTCCATCACCGGCGTGTCGGCGGCGAGGATGGCGTTGTCCTTCTCCTCTTCGCTGTGACCGTAGCCGTCCAGAATGATTAGGGCGACGGGACGCGGACCTTGTGCTTGAGCTGCCATGACTTCCTCGCTGTGATGACGAATGATCTGGGGTGAGCAGGGGCCGGGATGACAGGACGATGTTCGCCGGGTGACGCATCATGCAGCTGTCATGTCCTGCGGCCATGCTGTGGCGCATCCGTGGGGCAGAACCCTCGGCGGAAACGACATGTAGTGATAAAACTACCTGCTCGTTCTGCCCTCTATTAGAGGGGTGGTAAGGTGCCGAGTGCAAGTGCCGCAAGTGTATCGCCGGGATTGGGTTGCGCTATCGGTGGATCGTCCCGGCCCGGCTGAGCTGACAGCAGCCGGCGCATCGCCCGGCTACGCCTTTTTGATGCCATGCAGCGGCATTCATGCTTGGGCCTGTCATGTATAATGCTGGCTCCGTTACCTCAGGTAGCGGTCTATTTCCTTTGCCGCGTACGCGTCGGCATGCACGTCACAGCGGAGTTAGCCCGTCTCATGATCGAACAGCTGCTTCAGTTCGCGCAGAATCATCCCTTGCTGGTCGGCGCCTTCGTCGCCCTGCTGGTCGCCCTCATTGTCATGGAAACCATGCGTGGCAACCACGGCGTCAGCGTCAGCGAGGCCACGCGACTGGTCAATCGCGAAGAGGGTGTCTTCATCGACATCCGCGACAGCAAGGAATTCAAGGCCGGTCATATCGCCGGTGCCGTCAACGTTCCCAGCAGTCAGCTGACCAGCGAGACCACTCCGCTGGCCAAGTACAAGGAACGCCCGGTGATCATCGTCTGCAAGCACGGCCAGACGGCGGGGCCGCTGGTGGCGCGCCTCGAGAAGGATGGCTTCAAGCAGGCCGTCAAGCTCAAGGGCGGCATGGGCCAGTGGGAAGCCGACAGCCTGCCGGTCGTGACTCGCTGAGTCGCAGACTCGCACGTCGCGTGTCTGCCAGCTGTCATTGCCCCGCTGGCGGGGCAAGTTTGCGGGTCTGCTGGAGGCCGGCTCGCAACCAAGAATAAATCTCCGAACCCTCAAGGATATGTCTCATGGCTGAAGAACAGAACGCACAGGCTGCAGCAGGCGCAGAACAGGCTCAGGATCAGCTCCAGTTTGCCCTGCAGCGCATCTACGTGAAGGACGTGTCCTTCGAAGCCCCGAATTCTCCGGCGGTCTTCTCCCAGCCGTTCCAGCCGAAGGTCGCGCTGGAGCTGGATACCGAGCACCAGCAGGTCGGTGAGGAGCTGTTCGAAGTCTCCATCAAGGTCACTGCCCAGGTCACCAACGGCGAAGACAAGACCACAGCCTTCCTAGCGGAAGTCGAGCAGGCTGGCCTGTTCCGTATCGCTGGCCTGTCTGCCGAGCAGCTGGACCACACCCTGGGCGCCTTCTGCCCGAACGTGCTGTTCCCGTATGCGCGTGAAGCCATCGACAATCTGGTCAACCGTGGCAGCTTCCCTCCGCTGATGCTGGCTCCGGTCAACTTCGAGGCCATGTACGCGCAGCGCAAGCAGCGTGAAGCCCAGGGCGCCGCCGAGGCGACCGCTCACTGATCAGTGAGCCGGCCTTGATTGGCCACATGACAGGTACGACCAGCGACGGGCCCCAGTGGCCCGTCGCTGCGTTTTTGGGCGACAATGGCCGCCGCCTTGCCTGCGATGCTATATCGACTCATCGCGGCTCACTTTCACTGCTTCTTAGTCCGCGAGACCCCGTCCATGGCCATCCGTCTGCACTGCCCCGATCTTGATCTCAATGTCAGCGCCGGGGCGTCCTTCGCGCTCCCCGAGGGGCCTGCACGCCACCTCGGGCTGGTGCTGCGTGCCAAGGTCGGCAGTGAGGCGCAGCTGTTCGATGGCCGTGGGCAGGAGGTGCGCGTGTTGCTGGAGGAGGTGACCCGCAAGGGCGTCAGCGTGCAGGTGATCGAGGCGGTGCCCAATGACCGCGAGGCGCCGCTGGCGGTGCATCTGGGGCAGGCGATCTCCAAGGGCGATCGCATGGATTACGCCATCCAGAAGGCCTGTGAGATGGGCGTGGCTGCCATCACGCCACTCTATACCGCGCGGGGCGACGTCAAGCTCAAGGGCGAGCGCGCCGACAAGAAGCTGACGCACTGGCAGGGCGTGGCGGCCAGCGCCTGCGAGCAATGCGGAAGAAGCGTCGTGCCGGTCGTGCATGCCCCGGTGGCGATGACGCAGTGGCTGGCCGAGCGTGATGAGCCGCTGCGCCTGATTCTGCAGCCGGGCGGCGCCGAGGCGCTGAACGTGGCCGAGGCCGAGGCCGAGGGTGGCGTGACCCGTGCCAGCCTGCTGATCGGCCCGGAAGGCGGCTTCACGCAGGAAGAGGTGGCAGAAGCGGCCGCCGCCGGTTGTGAGGTGCTCGGCCTGGGGCCGCGTATCCTGCGCACCGAGACGGCGCCGGTGGTGGCGCTGACCTTGCTGCAGCAGCGATTTGGTGACCTGCCGCGCTGATCTCCCATCATCTGGCCCCCGGGCGAAATTGTTGATCTGCCGGCAACACAGCGTGAGCCGGCAAGGGCGTTTCGCCAGTGGTGAGCAGCACGGCGCTGCTGCATACTTGTCCCATCGCTCCCGCGCCATGGTGTCATGTCGCGACGGGAGTCTCCGTTATCCCCGCTGCCGGCCGCGTTCCGGGCTGGCAGTGTCGTCACAAGGTTGCCTCAATGACTGCTCGCAAGCTCAAGATCGGCGTGGTGATGGACCCGATGTCCAGCGTCGCCTACAAGAAGGACACCACTCTGGCCATGTTGTGGGCCGCCAGCCAGCGTGGCTGGTCGCTGCACTATCTCGAGCAGGAAGACCTCTATCTCGAGAATGGTCGCGCCATGGGCCGGATGCGTGATCTGGAGGTCTACCACGATCCGGACAACTTCTATCAGCTGGGCGAGGTCGTCGCGACTCCGCTGGCCGAGCTTGACGTGATCCTGATGCGCAAGGATCCGCCCGTCGACGAACACTTCCTGAATGCCGTTCACCTGCTGGGCTTTGCCGAGCGGGAAGGCGTGCTGGTGGTCAATCCGACGGCCGCGCTGCAGACCTGCAACGAGAAGCTCTTCGCTCAGCAGTTCCCGCAGTGCATCCCGCCGACCACCGTGTCGGCCAACGACAAGGTGCTGCGCGCCTTCCACGCCGAGCATGGCAACGTGATCTTCAAGCCGCTGGATGGCATGGGTGGCAGTGGCATCTTCCACGTCGCCGAAGATGGCCGCAATCTCGGCTCGGTGATCGAGCAGCTGACGCTGCGGGGCACCCGTCAGATCATGGCCCAGCGTTATGTGCCGGAAATCAGTGCCGGCGATACGCGCATTCTGCTGGTGGATGGCGAGCCGGTGCCGTTCGGCCTGGCGCGCATTCCCAGCGCCGGTGAGACGCGCGGCAACCTGGCGGCTGGCGGACGTGGCGAATCGCGTGAGCTGACCGACCGCGATTACTGGCTGATCGAGCAGGTCAAGCCGGTGGTGAAATCATTGGGTCTGATGTTCGTCGGCCTGGACGTGATCGGCGACTACATCACCGAGATCAACGTCACCAGCCCGACCTGCGTGCGCGAGATCGATACCCAGCGCGGCACTGATATCGCCGGTCTGTTGATGGATGCCATCGAAGCGCGTCTGGCGGCGCAGACGCCCGCCTGAGCAACGTCGCGATGAGGTCGGCACCAGTTGGCTGACCCGCAATGGATTCGCAGTAAACGGCAGGGAAGCCGAAGCTGCCAATGAGGTTCCGTGGACAGGGAGTGGGGTATGGCAGCACCCGTCGAATGGTGGGCAGGCAATCATAGCGTCACCGACCCGATCACCTATGTTCCGGTGACGCGGGTGCATCGCCGTGTGGTGGCATGGGGCGCGGCACTGGCCGTCCATGCCGTCATCGGCTGGTGGTTGCTGGGCAGCGGCCTGCTGACGCCGCCCGAGGTGCCACCCATGCCCAAGCCGGTGATGCTCGATGTGACGCTGGTCAGTCAGGCCAGCACCACTGCCGTCGACTCGCAGGTGGTGGCCGAGCAGGACCAGCAGGCCAGTGGCAGCGGGCGCGAGGCGGCGGTCCAGGCCGGGCCAACCAATCAGGCGCCCCCGCAGCCGGGTGAGCAGAGTGCGTCCGAGGCCAGCGAGCCGGCCGTGGCGGAAGCCCAGGCTCCGGCCACGCAGGCGCTGGTACTGCCGGAGCGCATCCCCGAGGTCATCGCGACCCAGCAGGCGTCGTCACAGCAGGTGACGCGTTCCGAACTGCTGCCGGATACGCCGGACAATGAACAGCAGGCCAGCGAGCAGGACGTTCAGCGAATCCAGGCCTCCGGCCAGTCGCGTGAGGTGGTGGGTGACACCGCCTCACGCAAGGCGGCGCGTGCCTCGGCCCGCGCGCGCTATATCAATGACTGGACCGGCACGGTGCAAGCATTCGGCAACCAGCACTATCCGGCACCTGCCCATCTGAGCGGCGAGCTGCGGATTCGCGCCGTCGTGCTGCCCAGCGGTCAGCTTGAGTTCGCGGAAGTGTTACAATCCTCGGGACATGCTGAACTCGACCAGGCGGCTCTGGATACGGTCTACGGCGCGGCTCCTTATGCGCCCTTTGATGAAAGTCTCAAGGGGATGAGCCAGCTGACCATCACCCGCATCTGGCGATTCGGCCCCGGCAACGATTCTGGCGCGCCCTGACGCCTCGGGAGGACCATGCAAAGTCTGCGAGACTATTTCCTGCTGGCGATGCCGCATCTCGATGATGACAATTTTTCCGGCTCGCTCAGTTACCTCTGTGATCATGATGACAAGGGCACCCTCGGTGTCATCGTCAACAAGCCGATCAAGCTGACCATGCGCGGTCTGTTCGAGCAGCTCGAGATCGCTGCCGACAGCTGTGAGCGCCTCGATGAGGTGGTCTATTACGGCGGCCCCGTCCACAAGGACCGCGGCTTCATCCTGCATCGCGGCAAGGCCAGCGAGTGGGATTCCAGCCTGCAGGTGACCGACGAGCTGGCGCTGACCACTTCGTTGGACATCCTGAAGGCGATAGCCGGCAACGAAGGCCCTGATGACTTCATGGTCTGCCTCGGTTGCGCTGGCTGGGAGCCGGACCAGCTCACCAACGAGCTGAAGGAAAACAGCTGGCTGATCGTCGAAGGCGACAGCGGCATCCTCTTCGATGCCGACAGCGAGTCCCGTCTCGAAGCGGCTGCCAGCAAGCTGGGCGTCGACATGAATCTGATGTCGCGGGAGATTGGGCATGGCTGAGCGGCAAGTCAGCCGTACGGCGCTGGCGTTCGATTTCGGCACGCGTCGCATCGGTGTCGCGGTGGGTACCGAGATGCTCGGCACCGCGACGCCTCTGGTGCCGCTGCATGTGCGGGACGGCATTCCGGACTGGAATGTCGTCAATCGCCTGATCGAGGAATGGCAGCCCGACCTGTTCGTGGTCGGCCTGCCCCTCGAGCTGGACGGCAGCGAGACACTGATGTGCAGCCGAGCCCGCAAGTTCGGCAAGCGCCTGTATGGCCGCTACGGCAAGCCGCTGGAAATGTGGGACGAGCGTGGCTCCACCAAGGCGGCCAAGGGCTTGGCGCGCGAGCGCGGCCACCGCGGCAATTATCGCGATGATGGCGTGGACGGCCTCGCCGCTCAGCTGATTCTCGAGAGCTGGTTTGCAAGCCAGCGAGGCGAGGGCGACCTTGTCGGTTACTGAATACTCCACCCGCTTCCTTTCCGGAAGCGGGTTTTTTTTGTCTGTTTGCCGCCATCCGGCAGGGAAGATAGGAAGCGATATCCATGCAAGAGTCTGAGATGCACGAAGAACATGAGGCACTGCCAGAGGTCGAGGCACTGCTCGAGGCCATGACCGAGGAGCTCGAATTGCTGTTCGAGCGCCGTGAACTCGATCGTGAACGTCTGATTCCGGTCGGCATTCATACCGGCGGTGTCTGGGTCGCCCAGGCACTGCGTGAGCGGCTGGGGCTGGAAGAGCCCCTCGCGACACTGGATATCGGTTTCTGGCGCGACGACTTCGGCCACAAGGGCCTGTCGGATGGCGGCCAGGGGTCACAGCTGCCGGATATCGAGAATCGCGATCTGCTGCTGGTGGACGATGTGCTGATGAGCGGGCGTACCGTGCGCGCGGCGCTCAATGAGCTGTTCGATTATGGCCGTCCGCGCCGCGTGCTGCTGGCCTGCCTGGTAGAGCTGCCGGGGCGTGAGCTGCCGGTGCAGCCGGACGCCCTGGGCGCCAACCTGGCGCTGGCGCCCGGCAAGCGCATCAAGTTGGAAGGCCCCGACAACCTGCGCCTGACACTGGTCGATACCGGCGAGGTGACGGCATGAACCTGTTTGATCTCTCGCAGGCCAGTGCGGATGTGCGGGCTGCCTCGCCGGCACAGGTCCAGCTGGATGAGCAGGGCCGGCTGCGCCACTTTCTGGATATCGAAGGCCTGCCGCGCAGCGTACTGACCGAGATTCTCGACACCGCCGATCACTTCCGTGGTATCGGCGATGCCGAGGTCAAGAAGGTGCCGTTGCTGCGCGGGCGCACGGTGGCCAACCTGTTCTTCGAGAACTCGACCCGCACGCGTGCCACCTTCGAGCTGGCCGCCAAGCGCCTGTCGGCGGATGTGCTCAATCTGGACATCAAGACCTCGTCGGCCGCCAAGGGCGAGTCGCTGATGGATACCCTGGTCAATCTCGAGGCCATGCAGGCGGATGCTTTCGTGGTGCGTCATGGCGACTCCGGTGCGGCGCACTTCATCGCCAGCCAGATCACGCCGCATGTGGCGATCATCAATGCCGGTGACGGTCGCCATGCGCACCCGACCCAGGCGATGCTCGATATGCTGACCATCCGCCGCCACAAGGGCGAGTTCGCCAATCTGCGCGTCGCGATCGTCGGTGACATCCTGCATTCACGCGTCGCTCGCTCGCAGATTCAGGCGCTCAATACGCTAGGCGCAGCGGAGGTGCGGGTGGTCGCACCGCAGACGTTGCTGCCCATCGGGGTCGAGACGCTGGGCTGCCAGGTCTTCACTGAGCTGGCAGCAGGGCTGAAGGATGTCGATGTCGTCATCATGCTGCGCCTGCAGAAGGAGCGCATGGATGGCGCACTGCTGCCCTCGGAATCGGAATACTACCGCCGCTATGGTCTGACCCGCGAAAGCCTGGCACACGCGCATCCTGATGCCGTGGTGATGCATCCGGGGCCGATCAACCGCGGTGTCGAGATCGAATCCGCCGTCGCGGATGGCCCGCGTTCTCTGATACTCGATCAGGTCACCAACGGTATCGCGGTGCGCATGGCGGTGCTGTCGATGGCGGTCTCCGGACAGATGAAGGCGCGCGCCGAGCGCAGGGGTGAACGTTCACGAGGAGCTGGCGCATGAAACGCAGCCTGATCAATGCACGGGTGATCGACCCGACCAACGGCCGCGATGGCCAGTACGACCTCCACCTCGACGGCGGTCGCCTGATCGCGATCGGCGAAGCGCCGGCGGACTTCAGCGCCGAGCAGCGCGATGACCTGGCGGGCAAGCTGGTCACGCCGGCCTTTATCGATCTTGGCGCGCACCTGCGTGACCCGGGCCCGCGCTACAAGGGCAGCCTGGTCAGTGAGTCGGCTGCCGCACTGGCGGGTGGCTACGCGACCATCCTGCCGCGGCCCGACACCAGCCCGGTGCTCGACAGCGCCTCGCATATTCGTACGCTGCTGGACCGCGCGCGTGATGTGGCGGGGGTGCGCCTTGCGCCGCTGGGGGCACTGACGCAGGGGCTGGAAGGTGATCTGCTCGCCAATATGGCCGCGCTCAAGTCCGCAGGCTGTGTGGCACTGACCAACCTGCGCCAGCCGATACGCGATCTCGGCGTACTGCGACGCTGTCTGGAGTACGCGCGGACCTTTGATATCACCGTCGTGTTCCAGGCCCAGGAGGCCGCCTTGGCCGGGCAGGGCTGCGCCCATGAGGGCGCCATTGCCTCGCGTCTCGGATTGGCCGGCATTCCGGAATCTGCCGAAACGGTCGCCCTGACCCAGTGGCTGCTGTTGATCGAGCAGACCGGCGTACGGGCGCATGTGTCGCTGCTCTCCAGTGCACGGGCCGTCGAGCTGGTACGTGATGCCAAGGCCAGAGGGCTGGATATCAGCGCGGATGTGTCGATGGCGCAACTGCACTGGACCGATGAGCAGCTGGAAGGCTTCAACGCCAACTTCCATCTGGAGCCGCCACTGCGCAGCGCGGCAGACCGGGATGCGCTGCGGGCCGGTGTGGTCGATGGCACCATCGACGCCATAGTCAGTAATCATCTGCCCCATGAAGCCGCTGCCAAGAGCGCACCCTTTGCAGTATCCGAGCCCGGCATGACCAGTCTGGAAACCATGCTGCCGCTGGGGCTGGCGCTGGTGAAGGCCGAGCTGCTCAGCCTGCCTCGCCTGATCGAGACATTGACGTTCAGTGCCAGACGCTTCGGACTCAAGGGCGGCATGCTGGAAGTGGGCGAGTACTGTGATCTGGCGGTGATCGATATGGAACAGGAATGGCGTGTCTCAAGCGAGACGCTGGCCAGTGCCGGCCATAACACGCCGCTGCTTGGCATGCTGTTGAACGGTCGCGTCGAAGAGGTGCTGCTGGGTGATTCCTGCTACGCCTAAGTAGTGTTTCACGTGGAACATGATGCTTGAGATATTTGGCTAAAGCGCGCCAAAAGACTGATAGCCAAGCGATTTTTTGAATGACGTATGGCGAGAATTGGCTGCTTTTTCGTAAAGCAGCCAATTTCTTTACCAGCCTATGGCGCAGAGTGACATCGCTGGGCTGCGCTCTTTGCTGCCGGCAGATGTTTCACGTGGAACAATGGCTTCAGCAGCGATTTGCGAGAGCCCATTGGCCACAGCGCCTTAAAGCGGCTGTGGCAATAGCGAGCAAGGCGGCTGGCCAGGCTGATCTGGCATGCAGGAAAAAAGATCTGAACAACAAGGAGAGAAAACCATGCCGATGATTCGTGCGGAATTTCTGACTGGCAAGACACAGGAACAGAAGCGGGAGTTGGTGGAGGCGTTGACGCGCGAGACGGCTCGCGTGCTGGGTGTGTGTGAGCAGTCCGTCTGGGTGATGCTGCAGGAAGTGGAGCCGGAAAACTGGGCCGTCGCTGGCACGCCATTGTCAGAGCGCTGAGAGAAGAAGTTTCAACTGGGCACTGGTTCTCAACTGTTTGATTCAGAGGGTGTTTTACGAGAATTTGAGATGTTCCACGTGAAACATGCCCTTGGGCTTGGCCCGGCATTGCCAGTCTATGGGAAACCGGCTGAGGCATGACAGAGGCATGACAGAGGGGAGTGGGAAGCAAGGCGCGGCGAGCAACGCGCCTGGTAATCCGGAACAAAAAAACGCCGCAGCCATTTCTGGCTGCGGCGTTTTCATTTGCCTGCCCTCTGCTCCACGGCCATGAAGCAGAGCACGGACTCAGTTCTCGAAATCAGCTTCCGAGTAGAGAGTCCGGATACGCAGGGTATGGTCGACGGTCTTGAGCGCTTCGAGCGCTTTCTTGCCGTAGGCCTTGTCGACATCGATGACCACATAGCCGACCGTGTTGTTGGTCTGCAGGTACTGGCCAGAGATGTTGATGCCTTCCTCGGACAGCACCTGGTTGATGCGTGACAGCACGCCCGGGACGTTGTCGTGGATATGCAGCAGACGGTGCTTTTCCGGGTGCGCCGGCAGGGCGACTTCCGGGAAGTTGACCGAGCCGATGGTGGTACCGTTGTCGGAGTAGGTCACCAGCTTCTCGGCGACTTCGACACCGATGTTTTCCTGGGCTTCCATGGTGGAGCCACCGACGTGCGGCGTCAGGATGACATTGTCGAACTCGCGCAGCGGAGACACGAACTCTTCGCCGTTGCCTTTCGGCTCTACCGGGAAGACGTCGATGGCGGCGCCCAGCAGCTTGCCGCTGGAGAGGGCTTCGGCCAGGTCTTCGATGACGACGGTGGTGCCGCGGGCCGCATTGATGAAGACGCTGTTCTGCTTCATCAGCGCGAACTGCTGCTTGCCCATCATCCACTTGGTGGAGGGGATTTCCGGCACATGCAGGGTGACGATGTCAGCGCGCGCCAGCAGCTCTTCCAGGCTTGCCACCTGACGGGCATTGCCCATGCCGAGCTTGGTGACGGCATCGTAGTAGATGACGTCCAGGCCCAGGGATTCGCTGAGCACGGACAGCTGGGAACCGATGCTGCCGTAGCCCACGATGCCCAGCGTCTTGCCGCGGACTTCATGGCTGTTCTTGGCGGATTTCATCCACTGGCCACGATGTGCCTTGGCGCTCTTCTCCGGCACGCCGCGCATCAGCATGATGGCTTCGGCCAGTACCAGCTCGGCGACCGAGCGAGTGTTGGAGTAGGGCGCGTTGAACACGGGAATACCGCGCTTCAGTGCGGCTTCCAGGTCGACCTGGTTGGTGCCGATGCAGAAGCAGCCGATGGCGGTGAGCTTCTCGGCAGCGGAGATCACGCGCTCGTTGAGCTGAGTGCGGGAACGAATGCCGATGAAGTGCACATCGCGGATCTTCTCGATCAGTTCTTCCTCGGCCAGCGAGGTCTGAAGTAGTTCGATGTTGGTGTAACCCGCGTTGAGGAAATTATCCACGGCGGATTGGTGGACACCCTCGAGCAATAGAATCTTGATCTTGCTCTTGTCCAGGGACGTCTTGGCCATTGTCGGATCAACCCTCTCGCCGGTCATGCCGGCGTTTCTGTTCGTTTGGTCTTTTTCATGACCTGCTGGCGTGTCACACCTCAAGAAAATGCCAGAGAAACAGCGGGGCGTGCTGTCAACAGGGGAGCAAAGAATATCACAGCCGACGGGGCCTCCGGATGAAATGTCCGCGTGCCGGGCATGAAAAATTCACAGCACAGCCGTTTGATGTGACTCTTCCTCCGTGCGCAGGGGGTGGGCAGCGTCGTGAAGCCCTTCGGGTTATACTGGCGCTCCACACAGAGACACCGGGCCCGCCCGGTCGGATGAGCGAGAGCACCCATGGCCGAAAAGGAAGTGCCACAGGATTTCGCCGCCACCCTGGCCCGTCTTGAAGGGTTGGTGACGCGGCTCGAGGCTGGCGACATGTCGCTGGAAGCGTCACTGGGCGCTTTTGAAGAGGGCGTGAGTCTGGCGCGCGAGGCGCAGCAGCGGCTCGACAGTGCCGAGTTGCGCCTGCAGGCATTGGTGGAAGGCCCGGAGGGAGCGCTGACGCCCACGGCGTTTACGGCGCCCGATGCCGCAGGCAGCATGGCGGGTGAAGCGGACGAGGAGAAGGACTGGTGATGTCAGGTGGATTGAATACGCAAGTCACGCCGACTGCATCGCAGGCCAGCGAGCTGATCCGCTCTGGACAGGCGCGCAGTGAGGCCGTGCTTGAGGCGTTGTTGACTCCCGGCAGTGCGGCGGTGAGTGAGCGTCTCGAGGACGCCATGCGCTACAGCGTGCTGGGTGGCGGCAAGCGTCTGCGCCCCGTGCTGCTGTATGCGGTGGGTCGTGCCCTGGGCTGCGATGAAGAGGCCGCTGACCGCGCTGCGCTGGACGCGGCGGCAGCGGCGCTCGAATTGGTGCATGCCTATTCGCTGGTCCATGATGACCTGCCGGCCATGGACGATGACGACCTGCGGCGCGGCCGTCCCACCGTGCATCGTGCCTACGATGAGGCGACCGCCATTCTCGCGGGCGATGCCCTGTTGACGCTCTCCTTCGAAGTGATGGCGACGACCGGCCATGTACGGACACCTGCCCTGGTGCGTACCCTGGCCGAGGCCTCCGGGCGGCGTGGCATGGTGGCCGGTCAGGCGCTGGATCTCGAGGCGGTCGGGCAGTTCCGTGAGGTAGAGGCGCTGTCACGCATGCATGCCTACAAGACCGGCGCGCTGATTCGCGCTGCGGTCCGTCTGGGCGGATTGGTGGCAGTCGACGAGCAGGATTCGCGTCTTGCTGCCCTGGAGCGCTACGCTTCGGCTATCGGCCTGGCCTTCCAGATCCAGGATGACATCCTGGACGTGACGGGCGACACCGCAACGCTTGGCAAGACGGCCGGTGCTGACGCTGCGCGCGACAAGCCGACCTACCCCTCGCTGCTTGGACTCGAAGGTGCTCAAGAGCGAGCAGGTCAGCTACTGCAAGAGGCCCTGGATGCCCTGGCACCGTTGGGAGAGGCCGCAGAGCCACTCGCGGTGCTGGCGCGCTACATGATCGAGCGAGACCACTGATTCCTGACGCCTATGAAGCTGTTTGACGAGATACCTCAGGCGCGCCCCGCGACGCCACTGCTCGATGCGGTCGAGACACCTCAAGCGCTGCGCGCCATGAGCGCGGCACAGCTGCGCCAATTGGCTGACGAACTGCGCGCCTACCTGCTTTACAGCGTCGGCTGTACCGGCGGGCACTTCGGTGCCGGGCTCGGTGTGGTCGAGCTGACTGTGGCCCTCCATCATGCGCTGGAAACGCCCCATGACCGTCTGGTGTGGGACGTGGGTCATCAGGCCTATCCGCACAAGATTCTGACCGGCCGTCGTGAAGCCATGTACAGCATGCGCCAGTACAATGGCCTGTCTGCCTTCCCCAAGCGTGCCGAGAGCGAGTTCGACACCTTCGGGGTGGGACATTCCAGCACCTCGATCAGTGCGGCGCTGGGCATGGCGCTCGGCGCCCGCACGGCGGGTGAGTCACGGCGCGCCTGTGCGGTGATCGGCGATGGTGCCCTGACGGCTGGCATGGCGTTCGAGGCACTGGCGCATGCCGGGCACGTGAAGGCCAATATGCTGGTCGTGCTCAACGACAACGAGATGTCGATCTCCGAGAACGTCGGCGGCCTGGCAAGCTATCTGGCACGTATTCTGGCCAGCAAGCCGTATACCCAGATGCGCGCCAACGGCAAGCGACTGCTGTCGCCCTTGCCGGGTGCGCTGGAGCTTGCCAAGCGTACCGAAGAGCACATGAAGGGCTTCATCAGCCCGGCGACGCTGTTCGAGGAGATGGGCTTCAACTACATCGGCCCCATCGACGGCCATGACCTGCCGGCGCTGGTGCAGACATTGCGCAACATGCGTGATCTGGATGGCCCGCAGTTCCTGCATGTGGTGACGCGCAAGGGCAAGGGCTTCCTGCCGGCGGAGCGTGACCCGATCGGCTATCACGCCATCACCAAGCTCGAGAAGGCCGCGCCTCAGGCAGCCGAGCAGGCGCCTGCCGTCACCGACGCGCCGGCTCCCAGGCCGCAGAAATACTGCAGTGTCTTCGGCAACTGGCTGTGTGACGCCGCCGCCGCGGATGCGCGCGTCATCGGCATCACGCCGGCCATGCGGGAAGGCTCGGATCTGGTGCGCTTCTCGAAGGAATATCCTGATCGCTACTACGATGTCGCCATCGCGGAGCAGCACGCGGTGACAGTGGCAGCGGGCATGGCCTGTGAGGGCATGAAGCCGGTGGTGGCGATCTATTCCACCTTCCTGCAGCGTGGCTATGATCAGCTGATCCACGATGTCGCGGTGCAGAAACTGGACGTGACCTTTGCCATCGACCGTGCCGGTCTGGTCGGCGAAGACGGCCCGACGCATCACGGCAGCCTGGACATGTCGTTCCTGCGCTGCGTGCCGGAGCTGGTGTTGATGGCGCCGGCCGATGAAGCCGAGTGCCGTGGCATGCTGAGCGCGGCACTGGCCCACCCCGGGCCGGCTGCGGTGCGCTATCCGCGCGGTACCGGGCCGGGGATGGCCACCGATGCCGACCTGACGCCAATGGCGATCGGCCAGGGGGAATACCGTCGTCGTATCAGTGGCAGCCCCGAGGTGCGTGTCGCCATCGTCGCCGTGGGCAGCATGAATACGCCGGTGGCCGAGGTCGCCGAGGCGCTGGATGCGACCCACTTCAACCTGCGCTCCATCAAGCCGCTGGACCGTGAGGCATTGCTCGAGATCGCCGCGGAGCACGACCTGGTCGTGACCGTCGAAGAGAATGCCATCGCGGGGGGCGCGGGAGCCGGCGTGGCCGAGCTCTACCTGAACGCGGGACTGGCTCAACCCATGTTGCTGCTGGGGCTGCCGGATGGCTTCGTCGAGCATGGCAAGCCGGTCGAGCTGCTGCGTGATTGCGGTCTGGATGCCGCCGGCATCCGCGCCAGTATCGAGACTCGCCTCGGCAGCTGATCCTGGTGGCATGCAATACCGAAACGCCTGTGGATGACTCGAGAGCTCGAGTTGTCCACAGGCGTTTTTCGTTGCGTGACTGCCTGCGGCGAGACGGCGAAGGATGCATGGAAACTCCGCGACTTCCCGCCCATGCTGGATGACCATCAAGCCCTCTGCTCAAGCAGCCAGGGCCTGGCTGGCGCGAAAGCTTTCACCTGCGCCAGTCACCACCGCAACGCCACGGAGTGCGCCCGACCATGTTGACTCTCTACAGCTATCCGAATTCCCGCTCGCTGCGGGTCGCCTGGACGCTCGAGGAACTGGGGCTCGATTACCGGATTCATAGTCTGGATCTGAAGGCCGGTGAGGGGCACAGCCCTGAATACCTGGCCATTCATCCCGATGGCAAGGCGCCAGCCCTGGTGGATGGTGAGCTGGCCCTGTTCGAGTCCAGTGCCATCTGTCGCTACCTGGCGGCGCGAGAAGGGCGCCTGCTGCCACAATCGCTGGCCGAGCAGGCACAGATGGATCAATGGCTCAGTTTCCTGACCACCGAGCTTGAGCAGCCGCTGTGGACATTGGCCAAGCACACCTTCGCGCTGCCGGAGGACCAGCGCTGTGATGCCATCAAGCAGACAGCCCAATGGGAATTCCAGCGTGCTCTCAAGGCACTTCAGCGCCGCTTCGATGGCCAGGGCTGGCTGGTGGCCGATGAATTCAGTGTCGCCGATATCTTCCTCGCCCAGACCCTCAGCTGGGCGCAGATGGCCGGGCAACCTCTGCCGGCCGTGCTTGAGCAGTGGGGCGAAGAGGTGCGGGCGCGTCCTGCCTGCGAGCGGGCCCGCCAGCGCGAGCAACAGGCTGCCGAGGAGCGTCAGCAACACTGAGCCCTGTTGCCGGAACCGTCATCGAACGCCGTCACAGGCCAAGCTGACGGACTGATCTGTCCTGCATGTTCTGCAATGAAGCCATGAGAGCGCGCTGAGAGCGCACACACGCCATGAGGCGCCATCCTGATATCAGGGTGGCGCCTTTGCGTTTCTGGGCCTCAGAGACGCTTGCAGGGCGCCTGACGAGGTTGAGAGGTCGCCTTGCTCGTTCAGCGGCGTCAACCGTCTGGGGCGCGCCCCAGGCTGTCTGGTGGCGGGCTGACTCAGGTCGGTTAGAGGCAGGCCAGTTCGAGACAGTGCGGCGCGAGGCAGGTCCTCGATCGAGGGCGGGTTTCAGGCATTCGGTGGTGAATGATGCGCTGTTGAGTCTTTTGCGTATCTATTAATGATTCGTTAATTGGTTGTTTTTGCCATGGTGGTCAAGCGTTGATCGAGATGAGATCGAGGGCAGCACTTATGCGATGTGAGTGGCGACATATTCGATGAAAATCATGGGGTTAAGAGGTTTATTAGATTTTCATGACATGATATTGGTCAAATCAAAAGCGATGATCGCATCTTGCCTACTTTACGCATCATTAAGTGATCCGATATGTGGTTTATTGCGGATCTTTTTGATAAGATGTTGGTGAAAACCTCAATGGGAATAACAACTTATGTGGATCTGGCAGCAGCCTGACTGGCCACGGGGGCGGTTGGAGGTCATGCCCTTGATGGGGCAGTTGGCGGCGACCCAGGCGGTGATGTCGCCGCTGGTCGCTCAGGGGCAGAATCTCTATCCCCGACAACGCCTGCGTCTCGAGGCGACGCTCCTCAGCGAAGAGATGGAAGCCAGTGCCCAGCTGTCCGGCGTGGTGCTCGGGCGGGCGGCGTTGCGTGATGCGCTGTATCAGGCGCTGGGGCTGGAGTCCGGCCATCAGGAGTCACCGCGCGGGCCGGCGCCTGGTGTCGACGTCTTCGTGGATGTGACGCTGGAAGTCGTGCGCACGGCATTTCAGCCGCTGACCCGCCAACAGGTGCTCGAGTGGCATCGGCGTCTGGGGCCTTTCCTGCCGCGCAGCAGTGGTCAGCCACTCGGTGCATGGCGCGAGGCGCGCTACGAAGCGGTCAGCGGTCGTTACGGTCTCAAGCGCTTGCGCTATCGCGCCCCAGCGGAGAATCCCGATGCGCTGGACCGGGAGCTGGATGTCTTCTGGCAGCGTCTGGCGACGGAAGAACCGGATGTGGATAACTCAGGGGTGTTGAATGCCCTGCAGCTGCATGCGCACTGGCAGGCGCTCGCACCGCTGGCCTTGGGCAACGGCTTGATCGGGCGCTTGCTGCTGATGCGCTGGCTGACACGAATCGATGCCCTGGCCGCGTTGCAGCAGCAGGGCGAGTTTGTCGGCAAGGTCGCCGAGCGCTGGGAGCCGGAAGCGCTGGAGCAACTCTGCTGGCGCCGCCAGGCGCTGTTCTCGGTGGTGCTCGAGCATCAGGATGAATTGCGCGAGCTGGAGCAGCGTTATCTCGGCAAGCCTCAGACTTCGGCCAGTGGACATCCGCTGCCGCCGCAGCTGGACCGCGCGCTCAATGGTGAGGTGGAGGATGCAGCGCCCGGTGACATGAATGTCTGGGCCGAGTGGTGGCTTTTGCGACTGCGCGACGCCGGTCGTCGGACGGCCTTCCATTATCAGCGCGTCCAGCGCGCCGAGCGTCTGTGGCTGGAGCACGCGCGTACGCCGCTGAATGCCCGCCAGCGCGAGCTGGTACTGACATTGTTGGAGCGAGATGACGAAGAGGGCGTGGGGCGCGCCGAATATCGCGCCCTGGTCGACACATCCGACCCTACCGCCGCCCGCGATCTCGCCGACCTGACCGCCAAGCAGGTACTGGAAAGTTACGGTGTCGGGCGCGGTACCCGGTATCGCTTGCCGGTCTTCGCCCCTCAGGGAGATAGCCCTGTGAGAGACGAGCCCTGAAGCGCCAAAAAAATCGCGAAAAAAAAGCGGGAAGGGTCATGACGACCCTTCCCGCTTTTTTGAGGTGGCTTGCCGGTGTTCTCAGTTCCTTGTTCTCAGTGCCGTGTTCTCAAGCCGGTGTGCTCAAGAGCGCCGGCCAGCGTGGCGGCCCCGATCACGTTATACGGAATACGGCAGCACTGCGGTATAGATGGCGAAGAAGTGGCAGGTACTGCCGCCAAGCACGAACAGGTGCCAGATGGCGTGGTGATAGCGCAGGCGCGTCATCAGAAAGAAGATCACGCCCAGGGTATAGGTGATGCCGCCGGCGACCAGCAGGATGAGCCCTGTCTCGGAGAGCTTCTCGACCAGCATCGGCGAGGCGAACACGATCAACCAGCCCATCAGCAGATAGACGCTCACGCGCAGGGCGCTGAAGCGTTCAGGCCAGCGCAGCTTGAGGAAGATGCCGCCCAGCGCGAGCGACCAGATGATGGCGAACAGCGTCCAGCCGGTCGGGCCGCGAAGATTGACCAGCAGGAAGGGCGTATAGGTGCCGGCGATCAGTAGATAGATGGCGCAGTGATCCAGCAGCTGGAAGGCATATTTCAGGCGCGGATGACGGATACCGTGATAGAGCGTCGAGGCCGCATACAGCACCACCAGGGTCAGGCCGTAGAGGCTGACGCTGACGATCTTCCAGGGGTCGACTTCGGCGGCTAGGCTGGCCATCACGATCAGCACGATCATGCCGACGAGGCCCATGACGGCGCCGATGCCGTGGCTGGCGCTGTGCAGCCATTCCTCCAGCCGGGTATAGAGAGCAGGCGTCGCGGCGGTGTCGCGTGAATCTGCGTCATCGGCAGGCGATGCGCTGGAAGAGGGTGATGCCTGAGGAGGTGTCGAGGCGGGCCGTGTTGACGAAGGCTGTGATGAAGAAGGCTGTGATGATGCAGCCGTTGAGTCTTTGCGCATGACGATGTCTCCGGCGCGGGTTCGACTCCAGCCTACTCTCTGGCGGGTGACGTCGTCATGTCACGCTCGCTGTGCCAGCCAGTCAATTTGCCTATAAAGGAAGGGGGAACCCATCAGGGCCCCCCTGCGCGCGGCTACTCGCTGCGCTCGATATCCACGTCGCTTGCCTGGGTGAAATCATCCAGTGCCATCATGTGGCCCAGCTTGCCCGCCTTGGTCGAGAGATAGTGCTCGTTGTGCGGATTCAGGCCGGTGGTGATCGGCTGGCGCTCACTGATGGTGACACCATCACGCGTCAGGGCATCGACCTTGCGCGGGTTGTTGGTCATCAGCTTGAGAGTGCTGACGCCGAGATGCTCCAGCATCGGCACACAGATATCGTAGCGGCGCATGTCAGCCCCGAAGCCTAGGCGCTCATTGGCTTCGACGGTATCGGCACCGCCATCCTGCAGCTCATAGGCGCGAATCTTGTTGAGCAGGCCGATGCCGCGGCCTTCCTGACGCAGATAGAGCAGCACGCCGCGACCTTCGGCGGCAATGCGCTTGAGCGCTTCCTGCAACTGATAGCCGCAGTCACAGCGCATCGAGAAGAGGGCGTCGCCGGTCAGGCACTCGGAATGCACGCGGCCCAGCACCGGCGCGCCGTCATCGATGTCACCCAGGGTCAGGGCGATGTGGTCCTTGCCGGTGGTCTCATCCTCGAAACCGTGCATGGTGAAGGTCGCCCAGGGCGTTGGCAGCCGCGAGGCGGCGATGAATCGAATGGTCACTGTTCACCTCGAACGCCCGGACAATCGCCGGGCTGAAAAAGCGCGGGCATGCGGTGGTCCGGCAATGTCTCGATGAGTCGCTCGAGATACCGGCGGCCAGCATGCAGTCATGTGGCGAGTTTACCAGTCTGTGGCCGATGACTCATCGCTCTGTATGGAAAAGCGTTGTTGCCGCCACCACCACAATGGTCGGATGACGCCAGCAAAGGAACTATAAAGGCGGGGCGATTTGCCAATGCATTTGTTGCATCACCACGATGGGCGGGATTTTTCTCAGGCTCTGATAGAATGCCGAGACATTCCCCGAGCTGATGTGTGATTCCGATGACCTTGAAGAATGATCGCTTCCTGCGCGCGCTGGCCCGTCAGCCGGTCGACCGTACTCCCGTCTGGATGATGCGCCAGGCTGGCCGCTATCTGCCGGAATATCGCGAAGTCCGCGGTCAGGCCGGTGGCTTCATGGACCTGTGCATGGACACCGCGCGTGCCTGCGAGGTGACGCTGCAGCCGCTGGAGCGCTTCCCGCTGGATGCCGCCATCCTGTTCTCCGACATCCTGACCATCCCGGATGCCATGGGGCTGGGCCTTTACTTCGAGACCGGCGAAGGCCCGAAATTCCGCAAGACAGTGCGGACTGCCGAGGAAATCGCGGCGCTGAGCGTGCCGAATGTCGAGCGTGATCTCGATTACGTCATGCGTGCCGTGTCCACCATCCGCCGTGAGCTGAACGGCCGCGTGCCGCTGATCGGTTTCTCCGGCAGCCCGTGGACACTGGCCACTTATATGGTCGAGGGCGGTTCCAGCAAGGATTTCCGTCACGTGAAAGGCCTGATGTATTCCAATCCGGAAGCCATGCATCAGTTGCTCGATACCCTGGCGCAGGCTGTCACCGACTATCTGAACGCCCAGATTGCCGCGGGTGCTCAGGCGGTGCAGATCTTCGATACCTGGGGTGGCACCCTGTCCACGCCGGCCTATCTCGAGTTCTCGCTGCGCTACATGGAGCAGATCGTCGCTGGCCTCAAGCCGGACAGCGAAGGCAACCGTGTGCCGGTGATCCTGTTCACCAAGAATGGTGGCCAGTGGCTCGAACACATCGCCGCCACCGGCTGTGATGCCGTCGGCCTCGACTGGACCACCGAGATGTCCAATGCGCGTGAGCGTGTCGGCCATCGTGTGGCCCTGCAGGGCAACCTGGACCCGAATGCGCTGTTCGGCACGCCGGCCGCCATTCGTGCCGAAGTCGGGCGTATCCTCGACAGCTACGGCCAGGGCCCGGGCCACATCTTCAACCTGGGGCACGGCATCAGCCAGTTCACCGACCCGGGCAATGTCAATGCCCTGATGGACGCGCTGCACGAGCTGAGCCCGGCCTACCATCAGGATGACGCCGCCAATGCGACACCGGTCGCCCGCGGCTGATGGGAGGGCCCTTCATGGTCTTCTCTGCTGCCACCCCTGTTGCTGCCTATAGAAGGTGGCAAGCAGCAGGGCGGCCAGCGGGGGTGTCAGCATGACGCCGGTCGAGCAGCGTCTCATCCCGCGCCGCGGTTGGGCATTCGTGGCGCTGCTGTGCCTGTTACTGATCCTGTTCGGCACGCTCTCCCCGGGCGTGCCGCATCCGGAGCAGACCTTCCCCTGGGACAAGCTGCAGCATTTCTCCGCCTTCGCGTTGCTGGCGCTGACGACACGGCTGGCGGGCTTGACCAGCTTGATCATCCTGCCGGCCCTGCTGCTGCTGGGCGTCGCCATCGAATGTCTGCAGCTGGCGATTCCCTATCGCGGCGCTGAGGTGCTGGATGCGCTGGCGGACCTCGCCGGCATCCTCATCGGGCTGGGAGTGTTCCAGTGCGTCCGACTGATTCTGCATCTGGTCCGCCTCGGGCCGGCCTCTCGCTGAGCCTCTCCCCCGGGCCGCGTGTCATCGATACGCGGCCTGTCTGAAATTGTCATGCATCAACACTTTCCACTCCGCCCGTCTTTGGCTATGGTGCAGCGCCTGCGCCATGTTGGCGCTTGCCCGGCATGTCGCGTATCACGACATCACGCCGCATGGTCGTCATGCGGGCCGTGAACTGCCGGCCTGACGCTGGCGCAGTGCTGATTGGCGCAATTTCCGATGGCCATCGTGCCGTCTCTATCCATACCTTGATATCCCGTCTGTGATATCCAATGCGAGGGTCCCCCATGACCGAACGTCTCGATGGCTCCTGGTTTACCGAAATCTTCGATCGCCACGGCAGCGCCTTCTCGCTCAAGGTCAGCCACAAGCTGCATGACGAGCAGACCCCTTATCAGCACCTCGAAGTCTATGCCACCGAGACCTACGGCAACCTGATGGTGCTGGACGGCTGCGTGATGCTGACTGACCGTGACAACTTCCTCTATCACGAGATGATGTCGCATCCGGCGCTGTTCGCTCATGCAGACCCCAAGCGTGTCGTCATCATCGGCGGTGGCGATTGCGGCACCCTGCGTGAGGTGCTCAAGCACCCGGGCGTGGAGAAGGTCACCCAGATCGATATCGATCAGGCTGTCACGCGTGCCTCCGAGCAATTCTTCCCGGCGCTGGTCGAGTCCAATGACGACCCGCGCGCCGAGCTGCTGTTCGAGGATGGCGTCAAGTGGGTCGACAACTGCCCCGACGAGAGCATCGACGTGCTGATCGTCGATTCCACCGACCCGGTCGGTCCGGCGGAAGGTCTGTTCAAGACCGACTTCCTCAAGCGCTGCCATCGTATCCTCAAGCAGGGCGGCCTGATGGTGCAGCAGAGCGAGTCTCCGCTCTATCACACCGATTCCATCATCAAGGACCTGCGCAACGACATGGGCGAAGCGGGCTTTGATAGCGTCGCGACCCTGCCGTTCCCGCAGCCGGTGTATCCGTCCGGCTGGTGGAGCTGCACCCTGGCGGGCAAGGGCTGTGACGTGAAGTCCTTCCGCGAGGAAGATGCCGCTGCCGCCACCTTCGCGCGTGACTTCTATACCGTCGAAGGCCATCGCGCCGCCCTGGTGCTGCCGCCCTTCATGCAGCGCCTGCTGGAGAAGTGATCTGCATGCACCTTGCGGTGGCAAGCAAGCCCCATCAGGCACGAAAACGTGCCTGATGGGATGAACAAGCGTTGAGTCAGTCAGACCGAGACATTGGTCGCAATCTGCCACTCGCGCCACATCGCTGCACCGCCAACGGCCGTTTCGCAATGAAACGGCCGTTTTTATTTTGCACCGATATGAGGCGAACTGGTCTCGCCATGAGCCTAACTGCGCGGCAATCGCGCGGAATGATCCGCCGCCCCACCCCGAGGCTTTGGTCTATATCACTGGGTTTTAGCGCTTTTTTCAGCGTTGAACGCAGCGGATCACGCGATAGGCGGAAATTGGAACGCGGCTTGCTATTGTCGATAGGTGCCATGCAATGCATTGCACCACTTCTGACTCGAGGCTGATCGAGCGGACTCCAGACTTTCGCGAGGGAATCACGATGCATAACAACAAGAAGCCACTGCTGATCGCTAGCGCCGCTGTCCTGGCCGCCTCCATGGCGACAGGCGCCAGTGCCGCGACCCTGGATAGCGTCAAGGAAAAGGGCTTTGTCCAGTGTGGCGTCAGCACCGGCTTGCCGGGCTTCTCGGCACCGGATGACGCCGGTAACTGGCAGGGCCTCGATGTCGACGTCTGCCGCGGCGTCGCGGCAGCCGTGCTGGGCGATGCCAGCAAGGTGCGCTATGTACCGCTGACGGCCAAGGAGCGTTTCACCGCGCTGCAGTCCGGCGAGATTGATGTCCTGTCTCGCAACACCACCTGGACGGCGACCCGTGACACCTCACTGGGCCTCAACTTCGCTGGCGTGAACTATTACGACGGCCAGGGCTTCATGGTCAGCAAGGACCTGGGCGTCTCCAGTGCCAAGGAGCTGGACGGGGCAGCCGTCTGCATCCAGTCCGGCACCACCACCGAGCTCAACCTGGCGGACTATTTCCGCATGAACGACATGTCCTTCGAGCCGGTCGTCTTCGATACCTCCGACCAGACCGTCAAGGGCTTCGAAGCCGGTCGTTGTGACGTCCTGACCTCCGACCAATCCCAGCTCTACGCGCTGCGTATCAAGCTCTCCGATCCGGCGTCCGCGATGGTGCTGCCGGAAGTCATCTCCAAGGAGCCGCTGGGCCCCGTCGTCCGTCAGGGCGATGACCAGTGGTTCAACATCGTCAAATGGACCCTGTTCGCCCAGATCAACGCCGAAGAGATGGGGCTGAGCTCCGACAACATCGAAGAGAAGAAGTCGGACACCAACCCGAACGTCGCGCGCCTGGTCGGTGCTGATGGCAACTACGGGGAAGCCATGGGGCTGCCGGCTGACTGGGCCTACCAGGTCATCAAGCAGGTCGGTAACTACGGCCAGATGTTCGAGCGCAACGTCGGTACCGGCTCCGCACTGGGTATCGAGCGCGGCTTGAACGCACTGTGGACCGATGGCGGCGTCCAGTACGCCCCGCCGGTTCGCTGATGCGCGGGCTCGCCCTGTACTGCGGGTGGGCCTTGCCCCTCATGACAGGCTGAGCAAGGACGCTGGCCAGGGGAAGTGAGCGTCTTGCTCCACTTCCTCTGGCCAGCGTCATGTGGGGCCCGGCAACAAGAAGTCCTACATGAGTCCCAGCCTGTGAGGCCCAGCCTGTTCCTCGTGACCCATTCATCGAGTGCCGAGAGATAACTGATCTGCCGTTCGATAGGACGGCAGGCGGAAGTCGCATAGCTTTCCGGCGGAGATTGCCTGTATGACACAACCTGCTTCTCGCCCGCCGGCCACGGTCAAGCCGCCATTCTGGCGTGACCCGGCCAAGCGGGCACTGATCTTCCAGCTATTGATGCTGGCAGGCGTGTTCGGTGTGTTGGCGATCATCGTCAGCAATACCCTGACCAACCTCGAAAGCCGTGGCATCACCACCGGCTTTGCCTTTCTGGACAACACCGCAGGCTTTGGCATCCTGCAGAGCCTGATCGACTATTCCGAGCAATCCACCTATGGCGATACCTTCATCGTCGGCCTGCTCAATACCTTGTTGATATCCGCACTGGGTGTCATCGCCGCGACCGTGATCGGCTTCGTCATGGGGGTCGCGCGTCTGTCCCCCAACTGGCTGATCTCGCGGCTGGCGGCGGTCTATATCGAAGTCTTCCGCAACATCCCGCTGCTGCTGCAGATCTTCTTCTGGTATTTCGCCGTCCTGAGAACCCTGCCGAGTCCGCGTGGCTCGCTGTCGCTGGGCGAGGCGTTCTTCCTCAACGTGCGCGGTCTGTTCGTGCCGGCCCCCATCACCTCCAGCGGTTTCTCGGTGGTGATTGCCGTGTTCGTGCTGGCCGTCGTCGCCAGCGGCATCTTCAGCTACTGGAACCGCCAGCGTCAGGCGCGTACCGGACAGCGCATGCCGGCAGGCTGGATCTCGCTCGGTCTGATCATCGTGGCGCCGCTGCTGGCCTACTTCGCGATGGGCATGCCGCTGAGCTGGGAGCTGCCGGAACTCAAGGGCTTCAACTTCCGTGGCGGCATCACGGTCGTCCCCGAGTTCCTCGCCCTGTGGGTCGCGCTGTCGGTCTATACCGCTGCCTTCATCGCCGAGATCGTGCGTTCCGGCATCGAAGCGGTACCGCACGGCCAGACCGAAGCGTCACGGGCGCTGTCGCTGTCCGGTGGCATGACACTGCGTCTGGTGGTGGTGCCGCAGGCGCTGCGCGTCATCATCCCGCCGCTGACCAGCCAGTACCTGAACCTGATCAAGAACTCGTCGCTGGCCACGGCTATCGGCTACCCCGATCTGGTCTCGGTCTTCGCGGGTACCACGCTCAACCAGACCGGTCAGGCCATCGAGGTGATCGCCATGACGATGCTGGTCTATCTGACCATCAGTCTGCTGGTCTCCATGTTCATGAACTGGTTCAACGCCCGCATGGCGTTGGTCGAGCGCTGAGGGTCTGCCCATGTCGATTGAAAAGACCCTGTCACGGGTCACCGAGAAGATGATCGATTCCCGTCCGGCGCCGAGCGACAGCATCGGCGCGGTGGCCTGGTTGCGCAGCAATCTGTTCGCCGGACCGATCAATACGCTGTTCACGCTGTTCGCGCTGTATCTGGTCTACCTGCTGGTGGTGCCCAGCCTGCAGTGGGCGCTGATCGATGCCAGCTGGAGCGGTACCTCACGAGAGGACTGCACGGGGGAGGGCGCCTGCTGGGTGTTCATCAGTGCGCGCCTCGATCAGTTCATCTACGGCTTCTACCCGAGTGAGGAAACCTGGCGGGTCGATATCGTCTTCGCCGTCTTTGCGGCTCTGATCGCCTGGTTGGCGATTCCAAAGCTGCCGGCCAAGGGCTGGGTCGCCATCGTCAGCCTGGCGGTGTTCCCCTTCATTGCCTACTTCCTGCTGCATGGCGGCAGCTTCGGCCTCGAGATCGTCGGTACCCACGAGTGGGGTGGTCTGATGCTGACGCTGGTGCTGGCGGTGGTGGGTATCGTGGCGGCACTGCCGCTGGGGATCCTGCTGGCGCTGGGGCGTCGCTCCGAGATGCCGATCGTGAAGAGCATCTGTGTGGTGTTCATCGAGTTCTGGCGCGGCGTGCCGCTCATCACGGTGCTGTTCATGGCCTCGGTGATGCTGCCGCTGTTCGTGCCTGGCGAGGTCAATCTCGACAAGCTGGTGCGCGCGCTGATCGGCATCACCCTGTTCCAGAGTGCCTACATGGCGGAAGTGGTGCGTGGTGGCCTGCAGGCGATCCCCAAGGGACAGACCGAGGCCGGCATGGCGTTGGGGCTGGGCTACTGGCGCAACATGGGGCTGATCGTGCTGCCCCAGGCGCTCAAGCTGATGATTCCTGGCATCGTGAATACCTTCATCGCCCTGTTCAAGGACACCTCGCTGGTACTGATCATCGGGCTCTTCGATCTGCTCGCCATCGTGCAGGCCGGTCTCGCCGACCCCAAATGGCTGGGCTACTCCATCGAGGGCTACGCCTTCGTGGCGCTGGTCTTCTGGGTCTTCTGCTTCAGCATGTCGCGCTACAGCCAGTATCTCGAGCGCCTGCTGCATACCGGTCACAAGAAGCGCTGATCACGGCGCCAAGGAATCTTCATCATGACAACGACAACATCCGCCTCGCAGGGCAACACCGGCGCCGATGAGCGCCCGATGATCGAGCTCAAGGGCCTCAACAAGTGGTACGGCGACTTCCACGTGCTGCGCGACATCAACCTGAGCGTGCGCAAGGGCGAACGTATCGTCATCTGTGGCCCTTCGGGGTCCGGCAAGTCGACGATGATCCGCTGCATCAATCATCTCGAGGAGCATCAGGAAGGCGATATCGTGGTCAACGGCATGCCGCTGACCCAGGACATCAAGCAGATCGAGGCGATCCGTCGCAACGTCGGCATGGTGTTCCAGCACTTCAATCTGTTCCCGCATCTGACGGTACTGGAGAACTGCTGTTTGGCGCCGATCTGGGTGCAGAAGCGGCCGCGCCGCGAGGCGGAAGCCGAAGCCATGAAGTACCTGGAGCGGGTGCGCATCGCCGATCAGGCCCACAAGTTCCCCGGCCAGCTGTCCGGTGGCCAGCAGCAGCGTGTCGCGATCGCGCGCTCGCTGTGTCTGAGCCCGGAGGTGATGCTGTTCGATGAGCCGACCTCGGCGCTGGACCCGGAGATGATCAAGGAAGTGCTGGATGTCATGGTCGAACTGGCCAATGAAGGCATGACCATGCTGTGCGTGACCCACGAGATGGGCTTCGCCAAGACCGTCGCCGACCGCGTCATCTTCATGGATCAGGGCCAGATCATCGAAGAGAACGCGCCGGAGCCGTTCTTCAACAACCCGCAGTCCGAGCGGACCCAGTTGTTCCTCAGCCAGATTCTGGGGCATTGAGGCCACGGACTGACTGGATGCTGTAAGCCGTAAACAGAAAACGCCCCGCGTGATTTCCATCACGCGGGGCGTTTTCGTGTGTGAGCCGCAAGGCAGTCAGTGGGTGCTCACTACCATCTAGCGCCTCTG
This sequence comes from Cobetia sp. SIMBA_158, assembly GCF_046566945.1. NCBI lineage: Bacteria > Pseudomonadati > Pseudomonadota > Gammaproteobacteria > Oceanospirillales > Halomonadaceae > Cobetia > Cobetia sp. SIMBA_158. The sequence continues at coordinate 126,499 of NZ_JAWJYL010000005.1, read as the reverse complement.
GATAAAGAGGCTCGTTTAGAGGCTGGGCTCGGTGCGGCGTACTTCGCTGCTGTGGGTGTCTGGCAGCTCTTCATCGCTGCCCAGGCTTGGCTCCTGCGGCTTGGCGGCGGCCTTGGGCGATGCAGCGGCAGGTGTATCGGCAGATGTCGCCGTCGCTGCTGTGGCAGCGGGGGCTTCTTCGCCTTCGCGCGGCCAGGTGACGCTGCGCGGCTTGCCGACCCAGCTGTCGTCATTGTCGTGCACTGCCGGGCGGCGCGAGATGGAGCGCGTCACCAGCGCCGCGGCATCCAGGGTGTGATTGGCCCCGCGGATGCTCAGCAGGTGATGGGGCGCCATCAGCAACTCGAACAGCAGGCGCGTCATCACGAAGGCCAGCAGGAAGCCGCCGACACCCTGCGCCAGTACCGGCCACTGCGCGACCAGCGAATTGTCAGGCCCGATGGGCGTCAAGTGCTGCAGCGTCCAGCCACTGGCAGCCGCCAGCAATCCCAGCTGCAGCATCAGGTGAGCGGTGACCAGCACGCGCCGGGGCAGCGGGCGGCGCATCAGGAGCAGATTGCGCATCGAAACTTCTCCGAGAAAAGACCACAGGATGAGGGGAGCGGTGGCAGACGGGCAGGCGGCACCCCGCGTTGGGCGGATGTTAGCACGCACTTCGCCATCGACGTCATGTCCGGGAGTCGCGACGCCAGTGTCGGTTCCGGCAACGATGTAGGAGCGTTGCATGTGGCTGGCGGGGTAAAGGAAAGGCCGGGCATGCCGATACAGAGGGCGGCACGTACCGATGATGACGCCGGTACACCGCATGCCTGCATGCCTTGCCACCGAGGGGCAGACCGACGCGCTCTGCGCTGGCGCCCCCGGCCCCCTTCCCCATGGATTTGAACCAAGGAGTGGCGATGTTTGCCTCGTTACGTGCGCGCATCACGTTAGCCTGTGTGGCGATAGTGCTGGTGGCGCTGGTGGTCGTCAGCAGCCTGAATGCCTGGACCACGTTCCGCAATACGCATGCCGATGAGAGCGACTACCAGCAACAGTTGCTGAGATCGAACGCCGCCCAGCTGAGTCAGTGGTTCAGCGTGCATATCAATGCGGTGAGCGGCATCGCGGCCAGTAGCCTCGAGAACTTCCCCGATGCCGCCTTGACCCAGGCGATGAAGCAGGGCGACTTCAGCAAGACCTATGTCGGCTTCCCGGATGGTCGTTTCCGCTACTTCGATGGGCGCCCGGGGCGGGCAGGTTATGACCCGCGCCAACGTGGCTGGTATCAGGCGGCGGTGGCGACCGGCAAGCCCGTCATCACGGCGCCCTATGTCGGTGCCACCAGTGGCGAACTGGAAATCAGCGTGGCGGCGCCGGTCTATCGCGGCTCACGGCTGGTCGCCGTGGTCAGTGGTGATCTGCCGCTGGCGTTCATCACCCGCACGGTCGCCGAACTCTCGCCGACGCCCAACAGCTTCGCCTTCCTGATCGACGATACCGGCACGCTGATCGCCCACCCGGATGATGCCCTGGTGCTCAAGCCGATGAGTGCACTCGCATCGGCGCTGACGCCCGAGACCCTGGCCAGCAGCAATCGCCTGGTGGCCGCTGGCCAGTCGGCACTGGTGGTCGATATCCAGCAGCGTGATTACCGCATGTTCAGTGCCGAGCTGGATTCGGCAGGGCTAGGAGATACCGGTTGGCGTCTGGCGCTGGCCCTGGATGTGGCCGACTCGGATGCACCGCTTTATGCCCAGCTGTGGACCACGCTGGCCATGACGCTGCTGGTGTTGCTGGGGGCGGCCGCCGTGATGTCGTGGATCGCCAGCCGCAGTCTGCGCGGCCTGGCGCTGGTGCGTGATGCACTGGTGGATATCGCTGCAGGCGAGGGCGATCTCACGCGGCGCATTCAGGTCAGCGGGCGTGATGAAGTCGCCGAGATCGGCAATGCCTTCAATCGCTTCGTCTCGACCCTCAATGGCGTGCTCAGCGAGATTCGCCTCGCCAGCGGCGCGGTGCAGACTGCCGCCGCCGAGATCAGCCAGGGCAGTCAGGATCTGTCGTCACGTACCGAGCAGGCGGCGGCCAATCTGCAGGAAACTTCGGCCTCGATGGAGCAGATCTCCGGTACCGTCGCCCAGTCCGCGGACTCCGCACATGAAGCTGACGGTCTGGCCAAGTCGGCCAGTGAGGTCGCGCGTCGCGGGGGGGAGGTGATCGGAGAGGTCGTCACCACCATGCAGGGCATCGATGACGACTCGCGCAAGATCACCGAGATCGTCAGTGTCATGGACTCCATCGCCTTCCAGACCAACCTGCTGGCATTGAATGCCTCCGTCGAGGCGGCCCGCGCCGGCGAGCAGGGGCGTGGCTTCGCGGTGGTGGCCGGTGAGGTGCGTACCCTCGCCCAGCGCTCTTCCGAGGCCTCGCGGGAAATCGCCACGCTGATCAGCTCCGCCAACGAGCGCACGCGCAATGGTGCCGAACAGGTCAGGGTAGCCGGCAGCACCATGAACGAGATCGTCGCCAGCGTGATGCGTGTCAGTGAGGTGATCGGCGAGATCAGCCATGCCACCCAGGAGCAGAATCACGGTGTCGGACAGGTCTCCAGCGCCGTGGCCGAGCTGGACCAGGTGACACAGCAGAATGCGGCGCTGGTGGAGGAATCCGCCGCGGCAGCGGATGCGCTCTCCGAGCAGTCGGCGCGTCTGGCCGAGATGGTGGGCCGCTTCCGTCTGGATGGCCCTGCGCAGCCGCCCGCAATGGCGCCGCGCAGCGCAGGCACCCTGTCCGCACAGGGCTCCAGTCCTCGTGCTGCCAGCCCCGTCGCATCGGAGGAGCTGGATTGGCAAGCCTGGTAAGGCCGTCAGCACGCGAGCTGGCAGTCGCCAGTGACAGGCATCAGACGCCAGGGCCGCCCTTCGGGGCGGCCCTGGCGTTTTTGGTTATCTGCTTTCCTGTCGACCTTCAGGCGTCGGGCTGGCGGGGCGGTGTGCGGGAAATGAGCGGCAAGGGTTGAATGTGCGCAAGGGTGCCAGCATGTAGTCAATTGAAAGCGAAGCGATGATCGTCATTCTTCATCAACGACGCCTCACGAGAGACAGGGAGTGTGTAAATGGTTACTTACATCGTTGCTGCCGACGCCGCACGTGCACGTATCTTTGCCCGTGCCGCTGGCAAGGTCACCGAAGTGGAAAGCCTCGTACATCCTGAAAGCCGCCAGCATACCGGTGACCTGAGAACCGGTGGCAAGGGTGAATCCAGCGGCGGGCACGGCAGCCTGCATCAGACTGGCGATGATGGAGCGACCTCTGACAAGCATCAGGACTTCTTCGCCAAGGAAGTCGCGCAATACCTCAAGCAGACGGCCAATGACGGCAAGTTCGATCAGCTGATCATCGCCGCCGCGCCCAAGTTCCTGGGGGCGCTGCGCGACAAGCTCGACAAGCCGGTCGCCAAGCTGGTGACGGAAACCGTCGACAAGGACCTCTCCCACGAGAGCGCTGATGAGATCAAGGCACGTTTCACCGGCCTGACTCATTGATCACTCCCCCGTCATCCAGAGACCAGGACGCCGCCAGCGGAAACGCTGGCGGCGTCTGTGTGTGAGTGGTCACTATTATTATGATTCCCGTGACAAGAGGGATGGTGTCATCAGGGGTTGGTGTCTTGATGCTCTGTGCCATCAGGCTCGATTGCTGAAGGCCGAGCGTGTGCGAATCACGGCACCTGCGGCAGGATGATCTCGTCACTGCGTGAGGCGCTGCCGCTCAGGCTGCGGCAACCGGCGACGAATTCGCGCATCGCCTGGGTGATGAAGCGATCACGATGGTGGACGAAGCGATAGGCGCGCGTCAGCTCCAGCCATGGAGTGGGCAGCTCGACGAGGCTGCCGCGCCGAAAGGCATCTCTCAGCGCGAGGCGCGAGATGCAGCCGATGCCGAGCCCCGCTTCCACGGCGCGCTTGATGGCTTCGGTATGTTCCAGCTCCAGCATGATGTCGAGGCGCTGGGAAACGCTGGTCGAAGGCCCGTCCAGATGTGGGCGCAATGCCTGCTCGAAGGTGCCGCGTGTGCCGGAGCCACGCTCGCGCATGATCCAGCGAGCCGCCAGCAGGCGCTCAAGCGTGACCTCGCCCTGTGCCAGCGGGTGTGACGGCGCACAGAAGATGCTCAGCCGATCACTGACCCAGTGGGTCGCCTCCAGCAGCGGGTGCTCCACCTCGCCCTCCACCAGCCCGATGTCCAGTTCGAAGTGCACCAGTTTGTCGATCAGCTGATGGGTGTTGTGCACGTGCAACTCGACGCGGCTGGCTGGGTGATGATGCAGAAAGTCACCGATGATCTGTGGTGCCAGATAGTTGCCGATGGTCAGCGTCGCGCCGATCTCCAGCGAGCCGGTGGCGTCCTGCTGACCGAGCAGCTGCTCCAGCTCCTCGGCCTGGTCCAGCAGCGCGATCGCCTTGGGCAGCAGCTCACGCCCCAGGCCATTGAGCCGCAGGCGCTTGCCATGGCGATCGAACAGCCGGCAATCGAACTGACGCTCCAGCTCGGCCAGTGCCGTGCTGGCCGCTGATTGCGACATGGCCAGACTGTCGGCGGCCAGCGAGACATTGTCATGCCGCGCGACCGCCACGAAGACGGCCAGCTGGCGAAGGCTGTAGCGCATTCGACCTCCCGGGGCATGCAGTGAAGGAGCAGAGATGAGGAGGCGAAAGTGAACGCAACGCAGGATTCGCCGTCAGAGCGGGCGGACCCTGCACGATCAAGGTTGAAATGCGATTCATTCGCAACCAATATTGGTAAACTAGATAACCTATATCCAGATAAACCATTTAACGCATAACCCTGCAGTGACTACAATCGCTGCATAGTTCATTGGGTCATAAGCTGTTATTTGTTTATGCCAATAGAGAATATCGAATTCGAGGGGCCACGCCCCGGGAGGCCATCAGGTGAGCAGTCTGACCACAACCGAAGTCATCGACGTCCATCACTGGAACGATTCGCTGTTCAGCTTCCGCACTCAGCGTGAAGACAGCCTGCGCTTCAAGAACGGCCAGTTCGTGATGATCGGCCTGGAAGTCGAAGGCAAGCCGCTGATGCGTGCCTACTCGATCGCCAGCCCGAACTACGAGGAGCACCTCGAGTTCTTCTCCATCAAGGTGCAGGACGGCCCGCTGACCTCACGCCTGCAGCACCTGCAGCCGGGCGATCAGATCATGGTCTCTCGCAAGCCGACAGGCACGCTGGTACTGGACGATCTGCTGCCGGGCGAGAACCTTTACCTGTTCTCCACCGGCACTGGCCTGGCGCCGTTCTTGAGCGTCATCCAGGACCCGGAAACCTATGAGCGCTATGACAAGATCATCCTGATGCACGGCGTGCGCCATGTCTCCGAGCTGGCCTATGCCGACATGATCGCGGAAGAGCTGCCCAAGCACGAGTATCTGGGCGAAGAGATCGCCGAGAAGCTGATCTACTACCCGACCGTGACGCGCGAGGAGTTCCGCAACCAGGGCCGCATCACGGATCTGGTCGAGAACGGCAAGCTGTTCGAGGACATCGGCCTGCCGCCGCTGGACCCGAAGCGCGACCGCGCCATGATCTGCGGCAGCCCGGCGATGCTCGATGACATCAGCGCCATGCTGGATGCGCGCGGCTTCGCCATCTCGCCGAAGATGGGCGTGCCGGGTGACTACGTGATCGAGCGTGCCTTCGTCGAGAAGTAAGCTTGTCGAGCAGTGAGGCTCAGCAGAGCATGACCCGCGAGCATCACGCATGAACGGCAAGTGTTGAAACGAAAAAACCGCAGGCCGATGGCCTGCGGTTTTTTTGTGTGCTCATGTCACCCGTCGGGGCAGCACGTCAGTGCCAGGGGCTTGCGCCAGAGGCTCAGACGGCGTCCTTGCCGGTCTCGCCGGTACGGATGCGAATGACCTGCTCCAGCGGCGAGACGAAGATCTTGCCGTCGCCGATCTTGCCGGTGTTGGCGACATTGGTGATCGCCTCGATCACGGAATCGATCATGGCGTCATCCACCGCGACTTCCAGCTTCACCTTGGGAAGGAAGTCGACCACGTACTCGGCACCCCGATACAGCTCGGTGTGGCCCTTCTGGCGGCCGAATCCCTTGACCTCGGTCACGGTGATACCCTGCACGCCAATCTCCGACAGGGATTCGCGCACGTCGTCGAGCTTGAATGGCTTGATGATGGCAGTGACCAGTTTCATCGTGTCTCTCCTTGGGTGATGGTGCGGGTAACGAGGCCTGCTCGTCACGCCGGTCTCTGACTCAAGCATACACCGCTTATCCAGTCAGGAAAAAAGACTCCCGCCAGGTGGCGGGAGTCTTGATGCTGCAGGTGCTGTCGCGTCCAGGCTTACTTGCGGCTGGAGGTGAACTCCGGATAGGCCTCCATGCCACATTCGGCCAGATCCACACCTTCGTACTCTTCTTCCTCGCTGACGCGAATCCCCATGATGGCCTTGATGATCAGCCACACCACGAAGCTTGCGATGAACACCCAGGCGAAGATGGAGGCGGCGCCCAGCAGCTGTGCGGAGAAGGTGGCATCGTCATTGGTCAGCGGCACGGCCAGCAGACCCCAGAGACCGACCACACCGTGCACGGAGATGGCGCCGACCGGATCATCGATCTTCAGCTTGTCGAGACCGACGATGGAGAACACGACCAGCAGACCGCCGACGGCGCCGATCAGGGTGGCAGCACCGACGCTCGGCGCCAGCGGACCCGCAGTGATGGCGACCAGGCCAGCCAGCGCGCCGTTGAGGGCCATGGTCAGGTCAGCCTTGCGGAACCACAGACGGGCGAGGATCAGCGCGGCGATGACACCACCACAGGCGGCGGCATTGGTGTTGACGAAGACCTGAGCGACCGCGTTGGCCTCATCGATGTTGGACAGCACTAGCTCGGAGCCGCCGTTGAAGCCCAACCATCCCAGCCACAGGATGAAGGTACCCAGCGTGGCCAGCGGCAGGTTGGCGCCCGGGATGGCATTGATCTCGCCATTCTTGCCGTACTTGCCCTTGCGAGCGCCCAGCAGCAGCACGCCTGCCAGAGCGGCGGAAGCGCCGGACATGTGCACGATGCCGGAGCCGGCGAAGTCGCTGAAGCCCGCTGCGCTCAGGAAGCCGCCACCCCAGGTCCAGTAACCCTGCACCGGATAGATGACGCCGGTCATGACCACGGCGAAGGCCAGGAAGGCCCACAGCTTCATGCGCTCGGCGACCGCACCGGAGACGATGGACATGGCGGTAGCCACGAACACCACCTGGAAGAAGAAGTCGGAACGTGCGCTGTAGTAGATGTCGCCACCGGAAGCGAGCGCTTCCTCAGCGGTATTCTCGGCACCGATCAGGAAGCCCAGGCTCGGCAGGAAGCCGCCTTCGGCGCTCGAGTACATGATGTGGTAACCGACGACCATGTACATGGTGCAGGCGATGGCGAACAGCGCCACGTTCTTGGTCAGGATCTCGGTGGTGTTCTTGGCGCGGACCAGACCGGCCTCGAGCATGGCAAAGCCGGCTGCCATCCATAGCACTAGGGCGCCACAGACCAGGAAGTAGAAGGTATCAAGTGCGTACTTGACCTCGATGATCTCGTTCATGCGGGGTTCTCCTTGTTATTGTGCGCGGGGCTCAGACAGCGTCGGCGCCGCGTTCACCGGTGCGGATACGGATGACATCGTCCAGCGGAGTGACGAACAGCTTGCCGTCGCCGATCTTGCCGCTGTTGGCCGCCTGGGTGATGGCGTCCAGTACCGATTCCACACTGCTGTCATCGACAGCCACTTCAATCTTGACCTTGGGAAGGAAGTCGACGACGTACTCGGCACCGCGATACAGCTCGGTGTGCCCCTTCTGACGTCCGAAGCCCTTCACTTCGGTGACGGTAATCCCCTGCACGCCGTTGTCGGCCAGTGCTTCTCGCACGTCGTCCAACTTGAAGGGTTTGATGATGGCGGTGATCAGTTTCATGTGCTGCCCCCGTTCGCTACCGGAATGATCATTCTTGTTAAGCATGGCCAGTCAGATGAGCTGGCGGCCTGTTCCTGACAAGTGCATCGCACGAGATGTGCCATGCGGCTGAAAATCCTTGTAACTCATCTGGTTATCGCAGGATGACTGACAGTCTTTCGGCCTGTGCAAAGATGGCTGAATCCGAAGGTCACCTGGCATGCACCGTAATGGTGCTGTTTCTGCGCCTTTGGGTGTGGGGGCAAGTGCTAATGTGGTGCAGGTGTGTGCCTGCCGATGAGGATTGTCTGGTGCAGGACGATGCGGGGCATGCACCCGACTCCAGGGTTGCGTATCCTTGCAGCAGGACACGACGGCCCCATGTACAGGGGTGTCATCATTTTCTGACCGGCAGTCCGCACGACGCGGCCGCCGGCCCGCAACGGCTGAGGTGCAGCATGTTCAAGAATGACGTCATCGGGCGTATGGCCCAGCAGATCGGTGAGCGCCTGCAGGATGCCTCGCATGGCCCGGAAGAGCTGCAGAAGTCCGTGCAAGGGGTGATGCGCGGTGCCTTCGACCGCATGGAGCTGGTCTCGCGTGAAGACTTCGACATCATGATGGATGTGCTGACGCGTACGCGCAGCCGCGTCGAGTCGCTGGAAAAGCAGGTCATCGCCCTCGAGGCACTGCTGGAAAAGCAGGGGCTGGTGGCGGGCAATGCACCGGCTGCCGAGCCCACCACGCCAGTGGATGACGAGGGGGAAGCCGCGGTAGCGAAGCGTGAAGCCGCCAGTCACGCCGCGGAGATCGAGCGCCAGCGCGACGCCTGATTCCGTCAGGTGACGGCTGAACCAAAACCGCCACGCCCTTTCGGGGCGTGGCGGTTTTTTGCGTCATGGGCGCCGCTGATTCTGAGGGGCGGCCTCAGGCAGTCTGGGGGCGAGTGCCCAGCATCCAGCGCACCAGACCTACCACTGAGGCGATGATCCAGAAGATCTCGATCACGAAGCTGGCGAGGTTGAAATTGATGCACAGGCTGATCAACAGCAAGATCGCCCCGCTCAGATTCATCAAGTTGTAGGTCAGGCTGCGGGCATCGAGTCTGCCTATCTGCAGCAGGAAGAAGGCGCCGACGACCAGAGTGGTGCCTAGCATGCCGATCACATCCGCCAGGGATGCCAGCGGGGCAAGCATGTCTTGCATGGGTAGTGCTCCTGAAACAAGCCGAAGTCGTCCTGAATGGCTGGCCCTTTCCGTGGGTTGGACGATTCTCTGCCGCGCAGCGGCGGCGTTCCGTGAGACAGCTTGGCGGTCATCCCGGCAAGGCCGGGACAACCGATCAAATATACAGCAGTCCCCGTCCGGCGGCACTCTTGTGGCTCTCTCGAGGACGCTATCGCCCCTGTCTGAGCACTTTCTTGGTGCAGGCAGGTCTCGAGCTGGCCTCACACCTTGCCCATGTGACGAATGGTGGCGCTGAAATGCGCCAAAACAGGCGCTTTTGCGTGGAAAATGCTGCCAAAACCGCTACTTTTAACTCGCCGCGAGCGTTTGTCGGCAATGCTGGTAGCGTAAGCGTCATGCCGGCGAGAGATCCGCATCGTCAGCACCCAAGCGCGTCGCGGCGCGTGAAGCTGAAATGGCAGCCGCAGCCGCAGCCGCAGATGCAGCCGCAGCCGCAGTCGCAGATGCAGGGCACCAGACGCTCTCAATCACCAGACAGCAATAAGCCGTCACCTAGCGCCAGGTCCTCAGGCACCAATCCCCGGCATCAACGACCCGATGCTCGTGCAAATTCCTCGAACGCAACGCATGCGCCGTCGCTGATCTCTCCCTGACAGGCGGCTCATGAGCTCCTCTGGCTCAATCTGATCTCTGACATGGCTTTCATCACTCGACTGAGTCGATCGTTCAAGCACCCTGCCTGCAGTTATTGAGTTTAATTTCTGTTGGTTGGTGCTTGTGAGTTGAGGTCGGGCTGTGGGTGTCCTGGTCCGACGTTGGCTCGCTTGATCATCGATGGTATCAGTACCTTGAATGATGAAGTTTTGAGCGCTCAAAAAATGTCCACAAGCGATGATTATGTAATGTTATCCACATCCTGTATTTTTGTTACGTATTCAGTAATTGCGTGAGTATGGGGCGTAAAGAAATTTACGTTATAGGCGCGAGAATCGTCACCTGAACACGCATTTTCAGGTGACGCATGGCAGTGTCGTAGTGGTGTGCGAAGCCTTGCGGCAATTGTCGAGCGCCCGAGCGTTGAGGCGCTCGCCTTCTGGGGAGTATGAGGTTTGCCATGCTGGGAGGGTTGGCAGCGGTGTGTGCCTTCGCGCTCATGGCAGGCCAGTGCCTGCTCCGATTGCGCCGTGCAACTGAGAGGCGGCATCACGCAGGGAAGGCTCATGTCATTGGCAATGTTGCGCACGCGCGCGTCACTTGGTCTCGAGGCACCGGAAGTACAGGTCGAGGTACACCTTTCCAACGGCTTGCCGGGGCTGTCCATCGTCGGCTTGCCGGAAGCGGCGGTGAAGGAGAGTCGCGAGCGGGTGCGCAGTGCGCTGCTCAATGCCGGCTTCGAGTTTCCGGCGCGGCGCATCACCCTCAATCTGGCGCCAGCGGACCTCCCCAAGGAAGGCGGACGCTTCGATCTGCCCATTGCGCTGGGGATTCTGGTTGCCTCCGGGCAGATACCGGAAGAGGCCGTGGCAGCGATGGAGTGCCTTGGCGAGCTGGCGCTGGATGGCAGCATCCGTGCCGTCACTGGCGTGCTGCCAGCCGCACTCTGCTGTCGCAAGGCGGGGCGGACGCTGGTGGTGCCGCGCGGCAATGCCGACGAGGCGGCACTCGCCGAGGAGTTGGAAGTACTGGCGGTGGGCCATCTGCTGGAGCTGGTGGCTCACCTGCTGGGGCGCGAGCGCCTCACGCCGCATGTGTGTTCGATCATTCCCCAGGCGCGCCTGCCGGAGCCCGACCTGAGCGAGGTGCGTGGCCAGCATCAGGCACGCAGGGCATTGGAGATCGCCGCGGCCGGCGGCCACAACCTGCTGTTCGCTGGTCCGCCGGGCACCGGCAAGACGATGCTGGCCAGTCGCCTGCCCGGCATCTTGCCGCCACTGGGCGAAGGGGAGGCGCTGGAAGTCGCGGCGGTGCGCTCGGTCTGTGGTCTGCCGATCATGGAGCGCTGGGGTCAGCGGCCATTCCGCGCCCCGCACCACACGGCCAGTGGGGTCGCGTTGGTGGGAGGTGGCTCCAAGCCGCGCCCGGGCGAGGTGTCGCTGGCGCATCATGGCGTGCTGTTTCTGGATGAGCTGGCGGAGTTCGACCGTGGCGTGCTGGAAGTGATGCGCGAGCCGCTGGAGAGTGGCCGTATCCTGATCTCGCGCGCCAGCCATCAACGCCGTTTCCCGGCGCGCTTCCAGCTGGTCGCGGCGATGAATCCCTGTCCCTGCGGCTACCTCGGCGACAGTCGCCGCAATTGCAGCTGCACCCCGGCGCAGATCCAGCGCTATCAGGCGCGTCTGTCCGGCCCGTTGCTGGACCGCATCGACCTGCAGGTCGAGGTGCCGGGCCTGCCCGCCGAGGAGCTGACGTCCGCCACTCCCGGCGAGGCCTCGGCCGGCGTGCGCGAACGAGTGCTGGCCGCTCGCGCGCGCCAATTGGCACGCGGCGGCCTGAATGCCCATCTGGATACCCACGCGCTGGAAGCCGCCTGTCAGCTGGAAGACGGCGAGCGCCAGTGGCTGGCCGGTGTGCTGTCACGCCTCAATCTCTCGGCGCGCGCCTATCACCGGGTGCTGCGTGTCGCGCTGACACTGAGTGATCTGATCGACCAGGACGGTGTGCAGCGGCCGCAGCTGATGGAGGCCATCGGCTATCGCCAGCTGGACCGCATGATGGGCAGGGACCCGGCTCGCCCGGGCGCCGGTGCCCAGCAGCGCAGCGCCTGATGTCGGCGGGTCAGGACGTCAGCCCTGCGCGGGCTCAGTAGGAAGGTCTGTCCGCGCCGGGAATGCCCGCACGAATCAGGCGTGAGAAGTCGCCGTCCGGATGCTCATCGGCGGCGATGGCGGCGGGATTGATCAGGCTGCTGGCCTTGAGTTCCGCGAAGGGCGCAGCGTCACTCAGGGCATCCTGGTCCGCGACATATTCCGGCAGATAGCCGGAGAGCAGCAGACGGTAGTCCAGCGGCAGGCCGTCGGTCAGGCGCGTCATCATCGCGTAGACGAGGGTGGTGCAGTTGCTGGTGGCGGTATTGTAGAAGCGTGGCTGAGTGCGGAATGTCTCGGCTTCGTCGACGTAGGCCAGCAACAGCTCGCGGATCATCTCGCGCGGCATCTGCACTCGATAGAGGTGTACCTGCTCGCCGCGCACGTTGCTGCGCACGCGGATGATGTCGCGTTCGTCGGCGGCGATCACCGCCAGTTCGTACTGCTTGAACATGCCGCCGAGGGTCGAGAACTGCTCGGTGCGCTCCTTGCGGATCTCCACCGAGAAGGCCAGATAGCGGCCATCGGCAAAGCCGAAGCTGATCAGTGTGTGGGCGATCTGCGGCCCCATCCAGTGACTGGTCAGCAGGTCCACCGAGGTCAGCTCCTCCAGCGGATAGTCGCGGCTTTCCCAGCGCGGCGTGTAATCCTCGGCGCTGTGCCACACGAAGTTGCGTACCTGCTCGAGATGCAGCACTTCACCCTGCGTGGCAGCCTCGGTCCTGGCGCTTGCCGGCGATGCCTCGTCCCGTGCTGGCGTGACCACCTGCCCCTCGACCAGATGCGCCACCTCCGGCGCCCAGTCGCGGTCCGCCCGTGGCGTGATGCTGGCCCACCAGGCAAGGCTTGCGACCAGCAGCATCAGGTAGCTGCCCATCAGCCGCCAGCGAATCGCGCTGGCCTGTGGCCACCACAGGGCAATCACGCACACGAGCCCCAGCACCGCTGCGAGAGCAGCCACGGTGGTGCGCAGCCCTTCCGGTCCCGGCAGGCGGAACCACAGTGCGGGCGCTAGCCAGAGGCTCGCGCCCACCACGGCGAGGCTGCTCAAGGCGCGAGCCGCGAGGCTGACCAGGGTCATCGCGAGGCCCTCACGATAAATCGTTCATGAACGGCGCTCTTCGGCGATGGCCTGCTCGAGACGCGCGAGACGGCCCGGCACCAGACTGTCTTCGAGTGTCGAGATGCGCAGGATATGGCCAAGCGAAGGATGCGGGGAGCGAGTGATCAGCACGCCTTGAGCCATCAATTGCTGCTGCACCTGTGCTGCCAGTTCGGCGCTCTTGAGGCGCACGCAGAGGAAGTTGGTCGCGCTGGGCAGCACTTCCGCGCCCAGCGAGCGCAGGTGCTCGGCGAGACGATCGCGACAGTCGATCACGCCGGCGACGTGCGCTGCCGCCTCTTGAGGGTGCGCCAGCAGCAGCTCACCTGCCGCCATTGCCGGGGCGCTGACCGCGAAGTGAATCCGCACCTTGGTCAGCATGGCGACATCGTCAGGCTCGGCGATCATGAAGCCGAGACGCAGGCCCGCCAGCCCATAGGCCTTGGAGAAGGTACGCAGGCGGAAGGTGCGCGCCATCGGCGCATGGTCGGCCTGGGCGGCGTCCGGGCGGAAGTCGTGATAGGCCTCGTCCAGCAGCAGGCTGCAGTTCTCCGGCAGGGCGTCGCGCAGAGCGCGCACATCGGCGTCAGAATGCAGGTGGCCGCTGGGGTTATCGGGGTTGGCGAGATAGACGACGCGGGCATCATGCTGCCTTGCCGCGGCGAGCAGCGCCGCGAGGTCCGGTGTCAGTCGCGACGATGAGGCGTCATCGGCCGTGGCGAAGCTCTCGCTGTAGGGTACCTCGATGACCTCGGCACCCAGCCCGCGGGCGAAGTACGCCAGGGTCGGATAGGTGCCGGCGCTGGTGATCACGCGCTCGCCCGCACAGACGGTGGCGCGCATCACCAGTGCCAGCAGGCTGTCGGCACCGGCATCGACCAGCAGGTTCTCGTAGGCGACTCCCAGACGCTCAGCCAGTTGCTGGCGCAGTTGCCAGGCATCGGCGTCGGCATAGCTGCGGCTCAGGTCGGCCAGGGCAGTGCCCAGCGCGCCGCCCAGCGTATGGTGCGGCATGTCGAGCCCTTCGTTGGAGCCATACTGATACGGCAGCGCGTGTCCCAGTCTGCGTTCCAGCGCCTTGATGCCGGGGAACGGGTTATGCGGCCCGTCCTGATAGAGGTGGGCAAGAAAGCGACGGGGACTGGCGGTGGTCATGTTGGCTCCGGAAAAGCAGAAAACGGTAAAGGGTGAATCAGGGGTGGCGGGGGCCACGGCGCAGCTGGGCGCAAGACTCTGGACTCAAGACCTGGAGCTCAGGGCGCGGGGTGATTACGCGCCAGCGACTCGAGGGCCGCCTGGTCGAAGGCACCGCTCAGGGTGAAGGTGCGCGTCTCATTGCGCTCGGCACTGGCGCTGCGGACCAGCGTCAGCTGCAGCTGATACGGCTGCAGCGTGCGGTCTGACAGGGTCAGTGCGGCGCCACTGGCCTCGAGAGTGGTCTCGAGACGCCACTGGCGGCTATCGACGGCAGGGCGGTCAGTGCTCCAGTTGAGCACCTGAGGCCCGTTCTTGAGCGCCAGCAGTGCGCGGGTCAGCGCCTCGTTCAGCGCGCCCGGGTTGGCCTGCAGCGTGGCATCTACCTCGGGCGGCGCGAGCAGCAATACCTGTTGCTCGAGCGGGGGTGTCCAGGACTGCTCGGCGATCAGGCGCGCCGCGCTCTGGCCGAGACCATAGATGGGGTCGCGTTCGGCACGCGGCACCTGGTCCAGGCTCATGCAGCCCGCCAGCGTGGAGAGTAGCAGGGTCGCGGCCAGCATGCGCAGGCGATGCATGGCCATCATGCCGTGCGCCCCTGCTGCGGCAGGTCTGACGGGCGCTGCGACAGGGCATCGAGAAAGGCGTCCAGCTCGGCAAACAGCTCCTGACGAATCGGCTCGGCTTCATTGACCAGATGGTGCTGGGCCTCGGGATGGCGGTAGATGCGCGCATTGGGGAACTTGCTGGCCAACACGCCGAGATTCCATTGCCAATCGACGGTGGTGTCCTGCTCGCCCTGCAGGATCAGGGTCGGCAGTGAGCAAGGGGGCAGGGCGCGGAGACGGGGAATCCACTCCCGCATCGCCGTTACCCACTTCACCGCGAGGCGATCGGCCTGCAGCGGATCATTGGTGCTGAGAAACTCGTAGAAGGCCACGTCGTTGGTATTCGCGCGGTACTTGCGCGGAATGGAATCGATAAAGGGGCGCGCCATGCTGTGCAGCCAGCGTGACTGCGACCAGCCCCACGGCCGCACCAGCGGTGCGAGCAGGGCGATACCCTGCCAGCGCGATTCATCGCCACGCATCAGGGCGTCGGTAGCCAGCACCGAGCCGCCGGTGCTCTGGCCGATGCCGAACCACGGGTGCGGCGCCAGGCTGTGGTCTTCCAGGTAATCCTGGAAGGCCTGCAGACAGCCGACATAGTCGCCGAAGTCATCGATGGAGGCGGGCTCGCCGGATGACAGGCCATGCCCCGGCAGGTCCCACAAGGCGACCTGCCAGCCGTTGCGCAGCAGGTGCGCCAGCAGATGGCGATAGAGAGCGAGGTGATCGAAGTAGCCGTGGACCACGAAGACGGTGCCGCGCGGCTTGCGCGGTGTCCACAGCTGGGCCCACAGGCGAAAGCCTCCGGCCTCCAGGTGGCCGGCATGCACGGCGATGTCCTCGCTGCGCAGCGCATCGAGACCATAATGGCCCAGGTAACGCTCCAGTGGACTGGACGTCTGGCCCGGCAGCATGTCAGGCAGGCGGATAAAGGGGCCGTGGTCGAGCAGTTCACTGAAATCGGGCATGGTCATCTCCATAATGCTGCCATGCTAGCGGCTGGCGCGGCTGCGAGCTACACAAAGAACAGTGTTTCTTCACTGTTTTCCCCGCCTGTCGCCGAGCAACAACAGCGACGCGGAATCAACGCTGGGCGGGTAATCGGGCTCCATGAGCTTGTTCATTGGTCATAGCAGTCCTTTCGCCGGCCTCGCCATCGGGTATGGTGATGGGATTCGTCCCCGCCCGGCAGGTGACAGCGTCTTCCTGCCCGGCGTCTCGATGGCTCACGCTTGTCGGGCAGTCGCGCGTCAGCAGTCGCGTCAAACGCCGCGCCAGTGAGTGCCGTCTGGCGAAAATCCTTTTGAACACCACTGCTTGCAGTGTTGTCAGCCGTTGAGGGTTTCCAGCGATTCGTTTTCAGGGAGAGCAAACGCATGACCGACCGTATTCAACTTCAGCGCCTGGCCATCGACGCCAGCCTGCACCGCTTCATCGAGCAGGAAGCGCTGCCGGGCACAGGGATCGCGCCGGAGACCTTCTGGGCGGGTGTCGATTCACTGCTGCACGAGCTGGCACCGCGCAACCGCGAACTGCTGGCGACCCGCGAGCAGCTGCAGAGCGAGATCGACGCCTGGCACCGCGAGCATCCGGGCAAGGTAGACCTCGAGGCCTACAAGGCGTTTCTGCACAAGATCGGCTATCTGCTGCCGGAGCCGAATACGGTCGAAGCCAGCACCGCCTTCGTGGATAGCGAGATCTGTCAGCAGGCTGGCCCGCAGCTGGTGGTGCCGGTGATGAATGCCCGCTACGCCCTGAATGCCGCCAATGCGCGCTGGGGCTCCCTCTATGATGCGCTCTACGGCACCGACGCGATCAGCGAGGAAGATGGCGCCGAGCGTGGCAAGGACTACAACCCGGCGCGCGGGGCCAAGGTCGTCGCCTATGCGCGCCAGGTGCTGGATACCATCGCGCCGCTGGCCGGCGGCAGTCACCACGACAGCGAAGGCTACACGATTCGTGATGGTCATCTGCTGGTGCGTGCCGGAGGGCGTGACCTCAGCCTCAAGTCGCCGGAACGCTTCCTCGGTTATCGCGGCGATGAAAGCGCGCCGAGCGCGATCATCTTCGCCCACAACGGCCTGCACGCCGAGCTTGTGATCGATGCCGAGCACCCCATCGGCAAGACCGATCCCGCCAACGTCAGTGACCTGATCATGGAGGCCGCGCTCTCCACCATCATGGACTGCGAGGACTCGGTGGCCGCCGTCGATGCCGAAGACAAGGTGACGGTCTATCGCAACTGGCTGGGCCTGATGAAGGGCGACCTGACCGAGACGCTGGAGAAGAATGGCCGCAGCATGACGCGCAAGCTGAATGCGGACCGCGAATACACCGGCGCCGATGGCACCACGCGCGTGCTGCATGGTCGCTCGCTGATGCTGATTCGCAACGTCGGCCATCTGATGACCAACCCGGCCATCCTGCTCGAGGACGGCAGTGAAGCGCCGGAAGGCATCATGGATGCCATCTTCACCAGCCTGATCGCGCTGCACGACCTCAAGGGCGACAAGCAGGACCGCGGCGGCATCTGCAACTCGCGCACCGGCTCCGTCTACATCGTCAAGCCCAAGATGCATGGCCCCGAGGAAGTCGCCTTCGCCGATGAGCTGTTCGCGCGGGTCGAGCAGCTGCTGGGGCTGCCGGACTCCACGCTCAAGATGGGCATCATGGATGAGGAGCGCCGCACCACCGTCAACCTCAAGGCCTGCATCGCGGCCGCCAGCTCCCGCGTGGCCTTCATCAACACCGGCTTCCTGGACCGCACCGGTGACGAGATGCACACCTCGATGGAAGCCGGCCCGATGCTGCGCAAGGGCGACATGAAGGGCGCCGCCTGGATCCAGGCCTACGAGAAATGGAACGTGGATGTCGGCCTGGAATGTGGCCTGCGGGGCCGCGCCCAGATCGGCAAGGGCATGTGGGCCATGCCCGACCTGATGGCCGCGATGCTCGAGCAGAAGATCGGCCACCCGCGCGCTGGTGCCAACACCGCCTGGGTGCCGTCACCGACCGCCGCCGTGCTGCATGCGCTGCACTATCACCAGGTCTCGGTGAAGGACGTGCAGCATGATCTGCTCAGCCGTCCGCGTGCCAGCCTCGATGACCTGCTGACCATCCCGCTGGAGCTCGACCCCCAGTGGAGTGCCGAGGAGATCCAGGCCGAGCTGGACAACAATGCCCAGGGGATTCTCGGCTATGTGGTGCGCTGGATCGATCACGGCACCGGTTGCTCCAAGGTGCCGGACATCCATGATGTCGGCCTGATGGAAGACCGCGCCACGCTGCGCATCTCCAGCCAGCACATCGCCAACTGGCTGCATCACGGCATCGTCGACAGTGCCCAGGTACAGGACACGCTGGAGCGCATGGCCGGCGTGGTGGACCGCCAGAATGCCGCGGACCCCAGCTATCAGGCGATGACGGATGACCTCGAGGGCTCCATCGCCTTCCAGGCCGCCTGCGAGCTGGTCTTCCAGGGGCGCGTGCAGCCGAGCGGCTACACCGAGCCGGTCCTGCATCGCCGTCGCCTCGAGAAAAAGCAGCAGGCGCGCTGATCGCAGGGCGGCTGACGGCAGGAAACACTGAACACGACAACGGCGACCCTGGGTCGCCGTTGTTGTCTGTCGCCGAGCAGGAATTGCCCGGCCACTATTTTGCCAGGCGCATGTTTCCCGAGGCCGCATTTGCCGCTAGCCTTGCCTCAGAAACCGCGTAACCGCGCGATCGGACCCAGTGTGTCGAGGAGAATGTCATGCCCGTGATGAGCGCCGCCGCCATCGAGGATTTCCTCGATGAAGTCTTCCCCCAGCGTCTGGGTACCATCGAGGCCGTCGGCGATCGCTGGGCGACCATGGGGCTGGCCATCGAGGACGAGCACCTGCGTCCCGGCAGCTGTGTGTCCGGGCCGACGATGATGGCGCTGGCGGATGTCTGCCTGTATGTCGCGATTCTCGGCGAGATCGGCCCGGAGCCGATGGCCGTCACCAGTGACCTCAGCATTCACTTCCTGCGTCGCGCGCGCGGCGACCGCGATCTGATGGCCACCGCGCGTATCCGCAAGCTGGGTCGGCGGCTGGCCGTCGGCGAGATAGAGCTTTTCAGCCACGGTGACACCGACCCGGTCGCCATCGTGACCGCGACCTATACCTTGCCGGACAGCGATGACTGACCCCGGGACGGTAATGGGCAACGTCTTGGGCCAGTCCGCTACAGCTTGTTGATATCCTTCTCTTCGCTGCCGCGCTGACGCCAGCCGGTGACGGCCAGGCTCAGCCAGCCGGCGATCAGCAGCAGGCCGCCGATGGGTGTGATGATGCCCAGCTGGGTGCGCGCCGTGGTCGCCAGAGCATACAGCGACCCCGAGAACATCAGGATGCCGGCCGCCCACAGCCCCAGCGTCAGCATCTGGCCGCGCAGCGGCTGCACCGAGCGCCAGGCGAGTACCCCGACCGCCGCCAGCACGTGCCACATCTGATAGCGTACGCCGGTCTCGAACACGCGCAGCATGTCCGCGCTCAGGGTGCCGCGCAGGCCATGGCTGGCGAAGGCACCCAGCGCGACGGTGGACATGCCGGCCAGTCCCATGGCCAGCCACCAGTGGCGGGAGTGGGAGTCGTTGTGACGCATAGACAATAATTCCTTGAGGGCAGGTGGCGCGGCACGATGTGCCTACGCCTGTCCACGTAAAGCCGCTACAATAGCGGCCTCTTTTCGCGGGAGGACAGCATGCAGATACAGCTCAACGGTGAAGACCACGTGGTGACGGACGACACGACGATTGCCGCCCTGGTCGAGAGTCTCGGTCTCCAGGGCCGCCGACTGGCAGTGGAACGCAATGAAGACATCGTGCCACGTAGCGCGCACGCCGACACCCGTCTGCATGCCGGTGACCGCATCGAGATCGTCCATGCCATCGGTGGTGGCTGATCCGTCCTGTTTCCAGGATTGACACTTTTCACTACTCGCTCGCGCTCAGCGCGTTCACGTCCAGCTCGATGAGGTCATCATGACAGACAGTTCTGCCCCGACATTGAACAATCCCGTCACCCAGGTCGCCGGCGACAGCCCGTTGATCGTCGCCGGTCGCGAGTTCTCCTCGCGCCTGCTGGTCGGTACCGGCAAGTACAAGGACATGGACGAGACACGCTCCGCCATCGAGACGTCCGGCGCGGAAGTGGTCACCTTTGCGGTCCGCCGTACCAATCTGGGTCAGAACGCTGACGAGCCGAACCTGCTCGACGTGCTGTCACCGGATCGCTATACCTTCCTGCCCAACACCGCCGGTTGCTACAACGCGCGTGACGCGGTGCGTACCTGCAAGCTGGCCCGTGAACTGCTGGATGGCCACAACCTGGTCAAGCTGGAAGTGCTGGGCGATCAGGACACGCTGTATCCCAATATCGTCGAGACGCTCAAGGCCGCTGAAGAGCTGGTCGCCGATGGCTTCGACGTGATGGTGTATACCTCCGACGACCCCATCGTCGCGCGCCAGCTCGAGGAAATCGGCTGCTGCGCCATCATGCCGCTGGGCTCGCTGATCGGTTCCGGCCTCGGCATTCTCAACCCGCACACCCTATCGCTGATCATCGAGCGCGCCAATGTGCCGGTGCTGGTCGATGCTGGTCTGGGTACGGCGTCAGAAGCCGCCTTCGCCATGGAACTGGGCTGTGATGGCGTGCTGATGAACAGCGCCATCGCCCACGCGCGCCAGCCGCTGTTGATGGCAGATGCCATGCGTCAGGCCGTGATTTCCGGCCGTGGTGCCTTCCTGGCCGGCCGCATGCCGACTCGCCTGACGGCACGTGCTTCCTCACCGGGCGCTGGCCTGATCACCGGCTGAGCCCTGAAACATTCGAATCCGATGCTCGCGCATCGTTCATGCAAAGACCAAGACGACCCCATGACTGACGAGACTTCCAAGCCGCAGGACGACACGTCCACTTCTGCTCCCGCTGACGATGCGCAGCAAGAAAGTGTGCAGAACGAGCGCGCGCAGCCCGAGAGCGTGCAGACCGAAAGTGCGCCAGCGACCCCTTCCGTTGCCGATGAAGCCGTCGCCCGCAAGCGTGGCATCAAGAGCTACGTGATTCGTGGTGGCCGCATGACCCAGGCCCAGACCCGTGGGCTCGAAGAGGTCTTCCCGCGCCTTGGCCTGCGTCACGAGCAGGGCGAGCTGGATCTCGAGGCGCTGTTCGGGCGTCGGGCACCGCTGGTGATCGAAGTCGGCTTCGGCATGGGCAAGTCACTGTGTGAACAGGCCCAGGCCAACCCGGACACCGACTTCATCGGCATCGAAGTACATGCGCCGGGCGTCGGCAAGCTGCTGGATGATGTCGACAAGCTGGGTCTGACCAACCTGCGTGTCTATCGTCACGACGCGTTGGAAGTGCTGGCGGATTGCGTGCCGGCCGGTTGCGCTGACACCTTCCAGCTGTTCTTCCCGGACCCGTGGCCGAAGAAGAAGCACCACAAGCGTCGTATCGTTCAGCCGGCCTTCGTCGAGCTGGTGCGTCGTGTGCTCAAGCCGGGCGGCCACTTCCACATGGCCACCGACTGGGCCAACTACGCCGAAGCGATGGCGGAAGAGATGGCCGAAGCACCGGGCTTTGCCAACACCGCTCCAGCGGAAACCGCACCCTACGTGCCGCGTCCGGACTTCCGACCGCTGACCAAGTTCGAACAGCGCGGCGAGCGTCTCGGCCACGGCGTGTGGGACCTGATCTTCGTCAAGCAGGACTGATCAGCGCCTCGTGCGCAGTGGCGGCGTCTTCATGATGCTGCATCGCGGCCGCCTTCGGGTGGCCGCTTGCTGTGTTTGCTGTCCCTTTCTTTCCTCGTCCCGAGAGTTGCTGACCATGACGACGCTTACCGCCGATTCGGCTGATCGCCCGACCATGACCCCGCTGACAGCCCTGACCTGTCCGCTGGATGCCCAGCCGCTGGTACGTGACGGCCAGAGCTGGTGCTGTGCCGACGGGCATCGCTTCGATATCGCACGCCAGGGGCATGTCAATCTGCTGCCGGTGCAGCGCAAGCGCAGCCTGGACCCCGGCGACAGCAAGGCGATGGTCAGTGCCCGTCAGCGCCTGTTCGCCCTCGGCGGCTATCAGCCGTTGGCGGCGGCCCTGGCCAGCCGTGTGCTGGCATTGGCATTGGCAGCGGCCCAGACGTCTCAGGCGCCGCTGGCCGTGCTGGATGCCGGCTGCGGCGAAGGCTTCTATCTGCGTCAGTTGGCGTGCGCTGCCGGTGAGCAGAATCTCTCGCTGACGGCGGCGGGGCTGGATATCTCCAAGCACGCGGTGCTGGCCGCGGCGAAGCAGTCACGTGATGCCGCCTGGCTGGTGGGCACCAACGCCGCTCTGCCGCTGGAGGATGCGTGTGTGGATGTCGTCATCTGCGCCTTCGGCTTCCCTGTCTGGCAGGAATTCGCGCGTGTCCTCAAGCCCGGTGGCCACGTCGTGCTGCTGGAAGCGGGGGCCGAGCATCTGCTGGCGTTGCGCAAGATTCTCTACCGCGAGCTGAAGCCCGCGCGTGGCGAGGCCGGACTGAGCGCTGCCGAGTCTGCTGGCTTCACCATCAGCGGCGAGGTCGAGCATCTGCATGCGGGGCTGTCATTGACCAGCAATGAGCAGATTCGGGACCTGCTGACCATGACCCCGCATCTGTATCGCGCCGAGCGTGATGGCCTGGCGCGTGCGGAAGCCATGACGGCGTTGGAGGTCGAGCTGCATGCGGAGTTGAGGGTGTTCTCGCTCGAGGATGCACAAGATAAAGCTTAAATAGAAATTCTTCGCATTTGACTTGCAAAAGCAAATGAGAATGATTATCTTGTCTGTGCGGTGTCCGGGCAGACATCGCAGGGCGCAAGCCCAGCCGTAGCGGCGGAGTCAGGCCCCCGCTACGGTGTTTCTCCTCATCAAGCTAGTCACGGTCTTGGGCATCCTCATCTGGGGATGCCCTTTTTGTTGTGCGCTACGCACGCTGCGAGCTCTCACGTCGCGTTCGGATATGCGGTCGTCAGCTCGACAGCTCGACAGGAGCTCAGGTCGACAAGAGATCAGGTCGCCAGCCACAGGGGCAGGGTCAGCATCGCCAGTAGCGTCTGGGCGGTGATCAAGGCCGCCATCAGCTCGGCATTGCCGCCTAGCTGGCGGGCCAGAATATAGGCGGAGGTCGCGGTGGGCAGCGCCGCGAACAGAATCGCCACATCGCGCGCCACTCCCTCGAGGCCGAACCACCGGCAGAGCACGACCACCAGTGCCGGCATCGCCAGCAGCTTCAGCAGGCTCGCCAGCCACGCCACGCTGCCACTGCTCACCAGTACACGCGGGCGCAGCGCCACACCCACCGCGACCAGGCCGAGCGGCAAGGCGGCGCGCCCCAGCAGGCTGATGGCGTCGCCACTCCAGCCCGGCAAGCCGATGCCGCTCAGGTTGAGCGCCGTGCCGGCCAGACACGCCAGCACCAGCGGATTGCGGGTCAGCGCCTTGAGCGAGCGCAGCAGGCCACCTTCGCCCAGGGTGCCAGCCCCGATGAAGGCCATCACGCACAGCAGGTTGGCGGCCGGCACCATCAGCGCCAGCGCCACGGCCGCGACGGTTGCCCCGGCACTGCCATGCAGCGCTGCTGCCCCGGCCACACCGACGTAACTGTTGAAGCGGATGCTGCCTTGGAAGAGCGAGGTAAAGGAGGCGGCGTCGCCCATATGACGGCTCAGCCAGTCCGGCGCGTGACGCCAGCTCAGCCATAGCGCGGCGGCGAACAGCAGCATCGCGCCCAGCATCACGCTGGCCAGCGCCACGACCGGCACGCTGGCCATGTCGGCACGTGCCAGCGTGGACACCAGCATGGCGGGGAACAGCACGTAATAGATCAGGCGTTCCAGTTCGCTCCAGAAGCCTTCGCCGGGGAAGCGCTTCCAGCCGAGTAGCGCCCCCGCGAGGATCAACAGGAAGAGGGGGCCGAGCGCCTGCTGTACACTTGCCATGCTGACTCCTTGTCGGGGCTGAGTGCGAATGCCTTGAGAGCGATGTGGCGTGCGCGTGACATGATGTCTCGCCTGCTGCCGCGGTGAGGCGGGCTGGTAAGCTTGTCATGACTCGCTCAGCGCTGCACTTGGACTCAGGTCTTGTTCGCCGGTCACGCGCTGGCGTCATGTCGTGGCTGAGCGCAGACCATTCCCATCACGTCACTTTCTTTCCCATTCGGGGCGCCTTGCCTGTCGATGCGCTGCCGGACTGTTGCCGGAACTGCCATGTATCGCGTAGAAGAAGACAATGCCCGCCCGCGGCTGCTCAATCTGCTGATCATCGTCACGCTGATCACCATCGTGGTCTCGCTGTATTACCTGATCGACTATTACCTGGTACGCGACGGCAGCAACGGCAAGGTGACCTGGTTTGCGCCCAATCAGTCCTGCGAGCTCAATCATGCCCCTTGCACTGCCGAGCTGGGCCGCTTCGGGCGTATTACCCTGGCGCTGGAGGGCGACATCAGTCCGCTGACGCCGCTGGGCATTCGCGTGATGACGGAAGGCGTCTCACCGGAGGGGGTCGAGGTGGACTTCATCGGCCGCCACATGGACATGGGCGTGAAGCGCAGCGTGCTGAACACCACCGATGCCCAGAGCCTCGAGCGCCAGCATTGGCAGGGGGAAGGGCAGCTGGGGTTCTGCAGCAGCGCGACCATGGCGTGGCGCGCGCAGGTGATCGTGACCACCGAGCGTGGCCGACTGGGCAGCTGGTTCGATTTCGATAGCCACCCGCAGGCCACCACGGCAGAGCAGCTCGAAAGCTCGGTCGATCAATTGTTTCGCAGTGATACCCGCCCGACGCATCAGGGCAGCTAGCCGCTGGCGCTGAGCCCGGCCGGCAGGGACGTCGTTTCAGGCAGAAGGCACCGGGAGGCAGGGATGGGCGCAGAGCGAAAGTCACAGGACGGGCAGGCAGGCACTCGCCGACAAGAAAGCCATCAGCTGGACAAGGGCGTCGCCAGACGCTGGTGGCTGCTGGGCGCCGTCGGCCTGGCGGCCGTGATCGGTGCTGGTGTCGCCTGGCAGCAGGCGCAGCAGGATCTGGCGCCGGTCGCGGGCATGCAGGCCTGGGCCAGTCTGGGCGGCCCCATCCAGCTCGAATCACAGCAGGGTGACTTCACGCTCGCGGAGGTCACGATGGGCGAGGCCGCAGACGCGCAGGCCACGCCGGTCGTCGCGCTCTACTTCGGCTATACCCAGTGCCCGGATGTCTGCCCGATGACGCTGGCGGCGCTGCGTCAGGTGATGTCTGAACTGCCACCCCAGGCGGCGGCGCGCGTGGTGCCGGTGATGGTGTCGCTGGACCCCGAGCGCGACACGCCTGCCCGGCTGGCCGAATACACCGGGCACTTCGGGCCGCGCTTTCAGGGCATCACCGGCAGTCAGGCGGCACTCGCCGATGTGGCGCGGCGCTATGGCGTCAGCTATCGGCGTGTCGAGGCGCAGGACTCCGCGCTGGGTTACACCATCGATCATGGCGCCGCGCTCTATCTCGTCTCTGCCCAGGGGCGCATCTACGATCGCATTCCATTCACGCCGGGGCCGGCCGGTGTTCGCGCTGGCGTGACGCGTGTCCTGAGCGCGACCGCTGATTGAGCGCTGCGTGGCACCCGCTGAATGCGCCGCGCCTTGAGGCCTTTCTCAGAGGTGAAATACACATTGTCCACAAGTTGGCAAGCGCTCAAGGAAAATTTTGTGGATAATCATGACGCCTCGAACACGCAACGCAGTGCCGTCAAGTGCTGATTTATAAAGGCTAGTAAAAACAAACTGTTACGAGATATCGACTAAAAATATCAAGTCAGTGGTTGCTTTGCGTTCAACCAGCATCACTGCCGCGACAGGCACCAGAAGGGCCGGTTGTCAACCTGTGGTCAATAGCTTCCCCACAGATTTATCCACAGGCTGGCGGCGTCCGCACCGGGCCTTCTGGAGGGGAGAATCAGCGGACATCAGCCATTGCCGTAGTAGTGGAATGCACCGTTGTCCTGTGCGCAGCATGCGCTTGGATGAGCTTGCCGATAGCCCTCATCCAGCCTGGCCAGAAACGCAAAGAGCCGCCCGATGGGCGGCTCTTTCGTTGCTACCGGCAGCAGTGCTTGCCGGTTACCAGCAGGGGAGGCTCACGCCGCCATTACTGCTTGGCGTCGGCCTTGGTCACGTCGAGCAGCTCGACCTTGAAGGTCAGCGTCTCGTTCGGGCCGATCGGGCCGCCGGTGCCAGCCTTGCCGTAGGCAAGCTCAGCCGGGACGTAGAGCATCCAGGTGTCGCCGACGCTCATTTCCTGCAGTGCTTCCTGCCAGCCCTTGATGACCTGGTTGACCTTGAAGCTGACCGGCTCGCCACGCTGGTAGGAGCTGTCGAAGACGGTGCCGTCCAGCAGCTTGCCTTCGTAGTTCACCTTGACGGTATCTTCAGCGGACGGGGTCGCGCCGTCACCGGATTCCAGCACCTTGTACTGCAGGCCGGAATCCAGTGTCTTCACGCCGTCCTTCTTGGCGTTGTCGGCGAGGAACTTGTCACCCTCTGCCTTGTTGTCGGTCGCTTCCTGCTCGACCATCTTCTTCTGCTCTTCCATCTTCTTCTGCTGGAAGCGGGAAAGCGAATCCGCGATTTCCTGGTCGCTCATCTTCATGTCGCCCTTGGCGTAGACATCACGCACGGCTTGAGTGAAGGCGTCGAGATCCAGATCGGTGATGTCCTGGGAAAGGCTCTTGCCCAGAGTTGCACCGATGCCATAGCTGAGCTGTGCCTGCTCGTCTGCGAGGCTGTCATCGGCGGCAAAGCTGAACGGGGTGACCAGGAGGGCGCCGAGCGCGACGGCACTGACCAGCTGTTTCATGAAAACTCCTTCAGGATGGAATGGGCCTGAGACGGGCCCGAAACACGCAATTGGCACCGAGGCGGCATGGCCTGCCTCGGGCACTAGTGTTACTCCGACTCTACCAGCCGCGTACAAGTTCCGCATCTCGCTGGCGTTGTCAGGCGCCGGCGGGCACGCGGGCCAGTGCCAGGCGGCGCAGGGCACGTGCCGACGGGTGGTCCCCCACGGCGAGCGTCGTCTTGCCACTCAGCAGGGCCAGCGATTGCTGAAAGGCCTGCAGCGGGTCCGCGACATGCGCGAAGGGCGCCCGCAGGCCGGTCGCGCCTTCGGCTGACGACAGCGCAGGGCTCAGCTCTTCCAGCTGGGCGAGGGTTTCCTGCTCGGCGGAAAGCTCGCAGGCCTTGAGCTGCTGATAGAGGCGTTCCAGGCGTTGCACCGCGGCCGGGTCCTGGGTCGCGGGCAGCGTCATCAGTTCCTGCTTCAGCTGGCGGCGGCGCTCGCGCAGCATGCCGGTCATCCAGCCCTGCCAGTCGCGCACGTCTTCCAGCAGGCGAGTGGGCGAGGCGGCCAGGGCGATGCCGTGGGCGGACAGCCAGTGAATCCACAGCAGCTCGCAGACATCGAGGCCCGCCTCGTCCTGCAGCAGCAGGCAGGTACTCATCATGTCCGGCGTCGGCTGAGGGTTGCCCGCAGAGCCGACCTCGCCGGGCAGGGCATACAGAGACAGCGCGTAGTCCCACAATCCGATAGAATATGCGCCCATCAAGTCGGCCTCTTCGTGTGTCACGGATGATGTCTCTTCATGTGCCACCGATGATGTCTCTTCACGAGTCGCGTCCAGCAGCTTGCTGAGTCGTAGCGCTCGTGTCGGTGGCGGTGAACGGGAGCCCGACGTCCCCCGTATTTTCTGATCGAGGTTGTCATGATTGCACTGCGCCAGCTCGCCCTGCAACGCGGCGGAGCACCGCTGATCGACGAAGCGGACCTGACGCTGCATGCCGGTCACAAGGCCGGTATCGTCGGCCCCAACGGCGCCGGCAAGTCGAGCCTGTTCGGCCTGATCCTCGGCGAGTTGACGCCCGATAGCGGCACGGTATCGCTGGCCGGTGGCGTGCGTGTCGCGCACATGGCGCAGGAAATCGATGCGCTGGAGCGCCCGATCGTCGACTACGTCATGGACGGGGACCACG
Organism: Cobetia sp. SIMBA_158; assembly: GCF_046566945.1. Taxonomy (NCBI): domain Bacteria; kingdom Pseudomonadati; phylum Pseudomonadota; class Gammaproteobacteria; order Oceanospirillales; family Halomonadaceae; genus Cobetia; species Cobetia sp. SIMBA_158. The sequence goes on along the minus strand of NZ_JAWJYL010000005.1, from coordinate 98,594 downwards.
CGCTGCGCGAGACCGAGCGCGCCCTGGCGGCCGCCGAAGAGAGCGGCGAGCACCAGCGTCAGGCCGAGCTGCACGCCCATTTCGACACCCTCGATGGCTACACCGCACGGGCACGTGCCGAGCAGCTGCTGGTCGGCCTCGGCTTCAGCCAGGCGCAGCTCAGTCAGCCGCTGGCGGCCTTCTCGGGGGGCTGGCGCATGCGTGCCAATCTGGCGCGTACCCTGTTCACGCCGTCTGACCTGCTGCTGCTGGATGAGCCGACCAACCACCTGGATCTCGATGCGCTGCTGTGGCTGGAGCAATGGCTGGCGCGTTATCCCGGCGCGTTGTTGCTGATCTCCCACGACCGCGACTTCCTCGATGCGGTGTGTGATCACATTATCCACTTCGACCGCCGCAAGCTGGTGGTCTACAAGGGCAACTACAGCCGCTTCGAACGCACACGTTCCGAGCGTCTGGTGCGCGAGCAGGTTGAGCACGAGAAGACCATGGCGCGGCGCGCCGAGATCGAGGATTTCGTGCGTCGCTTCAAGGCCAAGGCCACCAAGGCACGTCAGGCCCAGAGCCGCATGAAGATGCTGGAGCGCATGGAGGAGACGGCGGCGGTCAAGGCCGATTCCCCGTTCCACTTCACCATCCCGTGCTCCGACAAGATCTCGCATCCGCTGCTGGGGCTGGACCGCGCGGTGATCGGCTATCCCGGTCAGCCGCCGCAGCTCTCCGGGGTGCGCTTCTCGCTGCTGCCGGGGCAGCGCATCGGTCTGCTCGGCCCCAACGGCGCGGGCAAGTCGACGCTGATCAAGGCGCTCACCGGCGAGCTTGCGCTGGTCGAGGGCCAGCGGACCGCCGGCGAGCATCTGGCCATCGGCTACTTCGCCCAGCACCAGGTGGACGGGCTCGACCTGTCCTCGACGCCCTTCAATCATGTGCTGCGCCTGTCACCGTCGGCGGGTGAGCTGGAGATCCGCACCTTCCTCGGCAGCTTCGGCTTCCACGGCGATGAGGTCTACGCCACGGTGGAGTCGTTCTCCGGTGGCGAGAAGGCGCGTCTGGCGCTGTCGCTGATCGCGTGGCAGAAGCCCAATCTGCTGCTGCTGGATGAGCCGACCAACCACCTGGACCTCGATATGCGCGAGGCGCTCACCGATGCACTGGCGACCTTCGAGGGCACCGTGATTCTGGTCTCCCACGACCGCCACCTGCTGCGTGCCTGCGTCGATGAATTCTGGTGCATCGCCGATGGCCGCGTGACGCCCTTCGATGGTGACCTGGATGACTACCGTGCCTGGCTCAAGGCGCGCGTCGAGGGCGAGCGGCGGGAAGCGCGCGCCCAGAAGGATGCCGATGCGGGGACAGACAGCACGCGCACGCCGGACCGCAAGGAAGCGCGCCGTCAGGCGGCTGAACTGCGCGAGAAGCTGCGTCCGCTCAAGAAGGTCAGCGACAAGGCCGAGCAGAAGATGAGCAAGGCGCAGGGCGAGCTGGACAAGATCGAGGAAGCGCTGGGCGATGCCACGCTCTACGAGGCGGACCGCAAGGCGGAGCTGACCAAATTGCTGGCCAGCCAGGGCGAGATCAAGAGTCGCCTCGATGAGGCCGAAGCCGAATGGTTCGAGGCTCAGGAAGCGCTGGAAGAGATGGAAGCCCAGCTCAAGGCGGCGGACTAGGTCATGCGGCTGGACCGCTGGCTGACACGTCAGCCACAGCTCAACCGTCGTCATGCGCTCTCGGCGCTGGCGGCGGGGCGCGTGCGGGTCAACGGCGCGACGATCAGCGACCCGCTGCATGAGGTCGGCCCCTTCGATGACATCCACCTGTCAGCGCCTGACGCGACCACCTGCCTGCAGATCGCGCGGCGTCCGCGTCATATCCTACTCAACAAGCCTGCCGGGGTCGTGACGGCCTGTCATGACCCCGAACACCCCACCGTGATCGATGTGCTGCGTGACACGCTGAATGCACGCGGCGAGGACAGCGGCTGGCTGGCCGAGATCCACCATGTCGGGCGTCTCGACCGTGCGACGACCGGTGCCCTGCTGCTGACCAACGACGGCGATGTCTCGGCGCGCATCAGCGATGCCGGGCTCGACGGGCCCGCCAAGCGCTATCGCATGGGGCTGGAGCGGCCCCTGACGGAGGCCGAACAGGAAAGCGCGATCGCACAGGTTCGCCAGGGGGTGCTGCTCGAACATGATCCACGCCCGACACTGCCAGCACAGCTTGCGTTTCTCACCGCGGACCAGGCACGCCTGACGCTGCACGAGGGCCGCCATCATCACGTCAAGCGACTGTGGCGCAGCCTGGGCAATCGCGTGGTGTGGCTGCACCGTGAGTCGGTGGCGGGCTTGAGTCTCGAGGGGCTGGCGCCGGGGGAGTGGCGCGAGCTTACCCGCGAGGAGTGTTCACGGCTGGGGGCCGCGCAGCCTCGCGGGTGAGGCCACCCGGCGGGTGGCGTCTTGCCGACACCGGGTTATCCACACCCGCCGAGCGCGCCGCCAGCGCGTGACGGCTGCGATGGGGTGTGGATAGGTCGTTATGAATCGTCGTCAGCGCTGCTCAGCTGCCGGTCGCCTGACTGGGCAGGTCCTCTGCCGTGATGCTCGCCTCGTCATCGTCGCTGGAGCTTGCCTCCGGCGTCGACAGGCTGACCAGCTCGCCCTCGGCGTTGCGCGTGAAGTTGCGCACGATGACCCCGATATCCTCCGGTAGCGGCGCAAACTGGCTGCAGCGGCTCAGCACTTCTTGCATGTCCTGATAGCCACTGTCGCGACGCGAGTCGATGGTCGCGCGCGAGAAGTCGATATCCTTCAGAGAGGTCTCGCCCGGGCGCGCCGAGGCCAGCAGGCGCACCACGTTGATCGAGGGCTGCTGGGTCATGGCGAGGATGCGCTGGATCTTCGGCGACTGGCGCAGCTCCTCCGGCAGATGGTCGGCGAGATTCTCGATCCCCATGCGCAGCGCCTGATTCTCCTCCAGCAGATTGAGGTGCTCCCCGGCACGGCTGGAATACTGGATGTCCTTCTCGCGCAGCTGCGCCTCCTGCAGGGTCTCCGGCACCTTGCCATCGGCACTCCACAGGTCGATCACGTAGCAGTTGACCACCGTCTCGCCATGCGGACGCTCCGACAGCACCCAGCTGACGGGCGTATTGGAGTAGAGACCGCCATCCCAATAGGCTTCGCCATCGACCCACACCGGCGGGAAGGCCGGTGGCAGGGCGCCACTGGCCAGAATATGGCGGTGATCCAGCGCTTCATGCGAGGAGTCGAAGTAGCGCAGCGCGCCGCTGCCGATATTCACCGCCCCCACCGACAGGCGAACGTTCTCCGGATGGCGGGCATCCAGGCGCTCGAAGTCCACCAGCCGGTTGAGCGTGTCGCCCAGCGGCTCGGTGTCGTAGAGGCTGGGCGGCTCACCGAAGAAGCTCTGCCAGATCGGTACCGTCCACAGCGGGCGCGGGCGGAAGAAGCCCGGAATGCCCCACAGCATGGCGGAGGTACGCGCGACACTGCGCTCCCACGGATGGAAGGCGGGGCCCATGCTGGCAGCGGGTTGGGCGATGCCATACCAGAATGACTCAAGGGCCTTGAGGCGCTCGCCCTCCGGATTGCCGGCGATCAGGGCACCATTGATGGCGCCGACCGAGGTGCCGACCACCCAGTCGGGCTGGATACCGGCTTCGGCTAGCGCCTCGAAGATGCCGATCTGGTAGGCGCCGAGCGCACCACCGCCTTGCAGCACCAGAATATTGAGCGCATCGGCGCAGAAGTCGCAGGATGTATCACGCATGAAACCTTCTCCTCTCTAGCAGTGCAGCACTCCGCCGGGGAATGCCCGAGGTCAGGGGGACCGTCGCGAGCGAGACGCCATGTGATGGGGGAGGCGTGGACTCGTGGAGGCGGCGAAAGGGTGACGAGGTGCATATCAAGGGCAGCAAAGCACCTGATCAAGGCAATGAGACACTGGTGAAAAGCAATCGAAGTGCTTTTATTGTGCAGTGCAGCATGGCGCTTGTCAGCATAGCACGCATCCTCGCCTTGCGTGTCTGCGATCTCATTCAAACGATTGACTGAGGCGGCAGGGTAAAGACGAGGGAGAGGTCAGGAACAGGAGCAGGAACAGGAGCAGGGGCAGCAGCCGTGCGGCGGTCATTGGCACCAGGGCGTCAGCCACAGGTCGGCTGCCAGCAACAACAGGGCATAGCGTCCGCCCTTGGCGATCACGATCAGGACGATGCTTTTCCACCACGCCAGCCGGAAGACGCCTGCCAGCACCGTCAGCGGGTCGCCGATCAGCGGGGCCCAGCTCAGCAGCAGGCTCCAGGCGCCGAAACGGCGATACCACAGGGTGCCGCGCGCCAATGCGCGCCGCGAGACCGGAAACCAGCGCCGTGTGCGCAGACGACGGGCGCCACGCCCCAGGGCGACGTTGATCAGGCTGCCGAGCGTGTTGCCCAGCGTCGCCGCGATCCATAGCGCCCAGGGCGCGTGCCCCTGGCACCAAAGCCCCGCGAAGGCCGCCTCCGATCCGCCGGGCAGCAGGGTGGCGCTGGCCAGCGAGATCACGGCGAGCGAGGTCAATGCCGGCAATGACAGTAGGGCCACTTCACTCATATCACTTTCTTCTGTTTTTCACGGTGGCAGGGCGCTGGGGGTGGCTTTCTTCCCTCCTCAGCTCGGGTATGCTGTTGGCACGTCAAAGCCATATTTCGGGAGCTTCCTGCATGCATATTCCGTGCGTCCTGACGATAGCGGGCTCAGACCCCTCCGGGGGAGCCGGCATTCAGGCGGACCTCAAGACATTCTCTGCGCTGGGCGCCTACGGGGCCAGCGTGATCACGGCGCTGACGGCGCAGAATACCTGCGGTGTGCGCAGCGTGGAGGCGGTCTCGCGGGAATTCATCGCCGCACAGCTGGACGCCGTGCTGGATGATCTCGATATCCGCGCCGCCAAGATCGGCATGGTGGCCGATCCGCTGGTGGTGGAAATGCTCGCCGACCGCCTTCAGCAGCGTCGCCCGCGCTGGGTCGTGCTCGACCCGGTGCTGGTCGCCAAGAGTGGCGATGCGCTGGTCAATGATGCTGCCATCCAGTCGGTGGCCGAGCACCTGGTGCCGTTGGCCGACATCATCACGCCCAACCTGCATGAAGCCGCGGTACTGCTGGGTGAGCGGCGCCTGATCGGGCGCTCCGACATGTCCGAGGTCGCCCGCGAGCTGCGTGCCAGAGGCGCGAAGGCGGTGTTGATCAAGGGCGGTGCGCTTGAGGGGCAGGCCTGCGATGACCTGCTGGTCAGCGATGCCGGCGAGCAATGGCTGTGCGCACCGCGTATCGAGACCGACAACCTGCACGGCACCGGCTGCTCGATGTCTTCCGCCATCACGGCGCGACTGGCGAACGGTCTGCCGTTGCCGCAGGCGGTGGTCGAGGCGCGCGAATGGCTGCTGGGCGCGCTGCGCGCCTCCGACCAGCTCAACGTCGGCAAGGGCCGTGGTCCGGTGCATCATTTCCATGCCCTGTGGTAAGTCAGCGAGAGCCAGCCTGTGAAACCCAGTCTGCAGGAGTGATGAACCCCGCGAGCTCCCCTTGATCCCTGCCAGCCAACGAGTAGATGCCATGCCTATATCGCCGCTGTATCGCTTGTCCGTGTCAGCTGTCCGTGGCGCCGCTTGCAGCCTGAACGCCGCCTGTCATGCCGTCAGCCTGCCGGTGGCGAGTGCGCCGCGCTGGCTGGCCGCGGGCGTGATGGGGGTGCTGCTTGCCACCACCAGCCCGGCGGCGCTCGCCGTCGAGATCAAGGGGGTGGCCTTCGCGGATCAGGTGACCACGCAGTCCGGCCAGCCGCTGACGCTGATCGGCAGTGGGCTCTTCACTTACCTGCTGTGGGACGCCTATGTCGGCGCCTATTATCAGGATGCGCGTCGCCCTCGCCCGGCGCCGCTCAAGGATGTCTCGCGTCGCCTGGTGCTGGAGTACTTCCATGCCATCGATGCCGAGGACTTCGCCAAGGCGACCACCAAGGGCGTGCGCAAGAACCTGTCAGCGGCGGATTTCGCGGCGATCGAGCCTGAATTGACGCGCTTCAATCGTGCCTATCAGGACGTCGTGCCGGGGGATCGCTATGCGCTGCAATGGCTGCCCGCCGGTGGCGGCAGAGGCACGCTGTCGCTGGTGCTGAACGGGCAGGTCATCTTCGAAAGCGATTCACTGGCGCTGGCCAATGGCCTGTTCGCGATCTGGCTTGGCGACGAGCCGGCCCAGCAGGATTTCCGTACCCAGCTGCTGGGGCAGTAGCGCGTTCTCCATCCGGGCCCTCTAGCCCCTCTTTAGCCCCTCTCTAGCCTATCTGGCCCATCTAGGCCATTTAGCCTATCTGGCCCATCTGTCACGGCATCGCCATCGTCTTGCGCCTCTATCGCGCCTCTATCGAGACACCACGAAAAACGCCCCTGCCGGGAGTCCCGGCAGGGGCGTTTTTTCATGCTCGTCTTTCTATCTTTCCATCACTCTTTCGATCCTTGCTATCTACCTGGCGGGGCTGACGCGCTTGCCTGGGCTTACTTGCCTTCGGCAGCCTTGATGTCGGCCTGCAGGGTGTCGAGGATCTTGCTGCCACGCTCACCGGATTGCTCACGATAGACTTCCCAGCCCTTCTCGCCGACCGGGCGGAAGGCTTCGCGCTGCTCATCGGTCAGCGTGATGATCTCGATGTCGCTGTCTTCCTTGATCTTCTCCAGACGGTCGGCGTTGTACTCCTCCTGCTTCTCGAAGATGTACGGACGCATCTCGTTGGTGACCTTGTCGAGCATCTGCTGCTGCTCGTCATCCAGACCGGAATAGAAGTCACTGGAGGCCACCAGCGTGGTGATGAACTGCGCCTGCTTGGCCTGGATCATGTAGTCCTGAACTTCGTAGAAGCTCATTTCCTGGATGGCGAATACCGGGTTCACCTGGCCGTCGATCTGGCCCAGCTGCAGGCCGGAGTAGACCTCGGAATAGGGCATCGGCGTCGGGTTGGCACCGTAGCCGCGATAGCTCTCGACCAGAATCGGCGAGGTCATGGTGCGGATCTTGAAGCCTTCCATGTCCTCGGGTGTCTTGATGTCGCGGTTGCCGGTCCACACCATCCAGCCTTCCGGAATCACGCCCAGCAGCTGGAGGTTCTGCTCGGTGTAGGCCTCGGACAGCATGTCGATGGCCTTGGAGTTGCCGAGTACCTCTTCATTGACGGCATTGTCGTCGGAGAACAGGAAGTGCAGCGTGAAGACGCCCGATTCCGGAATCACCGAGGCCAGGTGACCCGGTGAGGCAAAGGTCAGCTGGATGGCATCGCTCTGCACCAGTTCGGTGAGTTGTGAGGAGGTACCCAGTGCACCGTAGGGGTAGATCTCGACATCGATGTCACCGCCGGAAGCCTCTTCGATGCGCTTCTTGAATTCCTGGGCGTAGGCATCCTGCACACTGCCGGAGACCTCCTCCAGCGCGAAACGCCAGGTGTCCGCCTGCACGCCCGCGGAGGCCAGCGCCGCCATGCCCAGGCCGGACGCGAGGGCGCCTCCCTTGATGAACGCGGCGAGACGAGAAAGGGGAACAGGAGTCCTGGACGTCTCGCGATTCTGCTCGGGTGACGGGTTCCATTGCATCGTCATCTTGTTCTCCTTGTGTGATTTCCATCAGCGTCGGGCGGCTCTGGGCATACCCGGCGTGCAACTTGCATCATTTAGATAATATTGCCATTCTTAATATAATAAAAAAATTACCAAGTTGGATAGTATGATTAGAATTTATTATGAATAAGCTGAGCCTGTGCGCATGAGGCTCTGGTACTCGAGCTCTGGTGCTTGAGTTCTGGTACCTGAACTCTGGTACTCGAGGACCTGCTCGTCGCTCGCCAGAGCTTCGCGCTCGGTCTTCACGATCGGTCTTCACGATCGACCCCCGGCGCCAGACCGACATGCCGCGCATCGGCCGCATACTGATTTCAAGCGCCGCTAATAAAGCTAGAACAAGAGTAGCCAAAGTGAAAATCGCGGCGGTGCCGCGGAAAATTTCAATGGATCGTACTGGCAAATGCAGGCCGTCTGGCGCAAACCACTGCACTCATGACGTCTGGTAGAAAGCCTATCTGGCAGGATGCCACATCAACAGGAAGCCGCTTCATGAACTCGCCCCCCTCCAAGTCTCCCTCCGCTGATGAGACCCGCCCCGCCCCGGCCGAGACGAATGGCGCTCAGGACCCCCTCGCACATCTGCCTGCGCCGCTGCGCCGTCTGGCCGCCTGGTTCGAACGTGGTGACCAGGGCCTGGCGCATGTCGAGCGATGGTTGATCGCCCTGTGTGTGCTGGGCATGGCGACGGCCAGCATCGCCAATGTCATCGGGCGCAACGTCTTCAACTACAGCCTGCCGTTCACCGAAGAGCTGATGCAGATCCTGCAGCTGTGGCTGACCTTCCTCGGCATCAGTTACGGCGCGCGCGCCGGGCGTCATATCCGCGTGACGGCGCTGCTGGACTTCATGCCGCCGTGGTTGCGCAAGGTGCTGCTGATCGCCGGACAGGTCATCACCTGTGCCTTGCTGGCCTACCTCGCCTGGCTGGCGGTGGATTATCTGCAGAGCCTGGCCAAGTCCGGGCGTGTCACGCCGTCGCTGCGCTGGTCGCTGGCGGCGCTCTATGCCGTGGTCCCGCTGGGGCTCGCACTCGGGGCGCTCCAGTACCTGATGGCGATTCTGCGCAATCTGCTGGCGCAGGGCGCCTGGTTGTCATGGCGTACGGCGGAGATGGACGAGAACGAGGAAGTCGACGGCAGCGGCGCGCTCTAGCCACTGCGTCTGGAATGTCTTCTCGATGCCTCGATAGACGATTGATCACACTTCATTGACCCAGGGACGGAAGCTGCGATGTGGATTCTGCTCGTGATGGTGGGGCTGCTGTTGCTTGGGGTACCCATGATGGTGCCATTGAGCGTCGGCACCTTTTTCTTGTTGTTCAGCGATTTTCCCTTCCTCAAGCCGGAGCTGGTGATCCAGCAGATGATCGGTGGCCTGCAGCCGGTGGTGCTGACGGCGGTGCCGATGTTCATTCTGGCGGCCGATATCATGCTCAAGGGCTCCACTGCCCAGCGCCTGCTGGATCTGGTCGAGCGCTTCGTCGGCCACTGGCGCGGCGGCCTGCCGGTGACCACCGCGCTGGGCTGCACCCTGTTCGGCGCGGTGTCCGGCTCCACCCAGGCCACGGTGGTGGCGATGGGGCGCCCGCTGCGCCCGCGGCTGCTGGAAGCCGGTTACAGTGACAAGTTCACCATCGCGTTGATCATCAATGCCTCCGATATCGCGCTGCTGATTCCGCCCTCCATCGGCATGATCATCTATGGCGTCGCGACCGGTACCTCGGTGGGTGACCTGTTCATCGCCGGTATCGGCCCGGGGCTGATGATCCTGGTGCTGTTCTCGCTCTACTGCATGTGGAAGTCGTGGAAGCTGGGCATCGCCCCGCAGCCCAAGGCGGACTGGCCCGCACGCCTCAAGGCCTTGAAGCGCGCCAGCCTGCCGGCGGGCTTCCCGGTGATCATCATCGGCGGCATCTACTCGGGCATGTTCTCGCCGACGGAGGCCGCCACGGTCTCGGTGATCTACGCGCTGATTCTCGAGATGCTGATCTATCGCGGCGTGACCCTGAAGGACATGCCCAGTGTGGCCTTCTCCACGGGGCTGATCACCGCGGTGGTGTTCATTCTGGTAGCGGCGGGCGCGGGCTTCTCGTGGATGATCTCCTTCGCCAAGATTCCGGATGCCATCCTCGGCGGCTACATCCCCTACCTGTCGGAGCATGCGCTGGCGCTGTTGGCGGTGATCGCGGCGGCCTACTTCGTCGGCTGCATGTTCGTGGACCCCATCGTGGTGATCCTGATTCTGGCCCCGGTGTTTGCGCCAGCAGTCGATGCCGCCGGGCTGGACCCGGTGCTGGTCGGTACCCTGGTTACCCTGCAGGCGGCGATAGGTTCGGCGACCCCGCCCTTCGGCTGCGACATCTTCACGGCGGTGGCGGTATTCCGAAAACCGTACATGGAGGTCATCCGGGGGACGCCACCCTTCATTGCCCTGCTGTTGCTGGCGACGGTGCTGCTGATGCTGTTCCCGCAGATCGCGCTGTTCCTGCCGAGCCTCGCCAACTAGCAGCTCGCCAACTGGCAGCTCGTCCACTCAAGTAGCACCTGTCGCGCCCCGCAGGCTCAGTCTGCGGGGCGTTCGCGTCTGGTATGCTCCCGAACACGAAATGTCATGAACATCATCCATCTCTTGAAGGAGCAAGCGGCATGCGAGCATTGATCCAGCGCGTCACACGGGCGGAAGTCGTGGTCGAGGACGAGAGCGTCGGCGCCATCGAGGGCGGTCTGCTGGTGCTGGTGGGTGTCGAGAAGGGCGATGATGAGGCGCGTGCCGACAAGCTGCTGCACAAGCTGCTGCATTACCGGGTCTTCGCTGACGAGAACGACAAGATGAACCTCAACGTCCAGCAGGCGGGCGGCAGTCTGCTGCTGGTCTCGCAGTTCACGCTGGCGGCAGACACCGGCAGCGGCATGCGCCCCAGCTTCTCCTCGGCGGCGCCACCGGCGGAGGGCGAGCGGCTGTTCACCTATCTGGTCGACAAGGCACGTGAGCGCGGGCGAGAACTCGGGGTGGGAATCGAGACCGGACGCTTCGGGGCCAACATGCAGGTCTCGCTGCTCAATGACGGGCCGGTGACCTTCCTGCTCGAGAGCTGATCGCGCAGACCGAAAAAAGCCGCCCCCGAGGGGGCGGCTGCAAGCATTGGATGACGGGACTGCGCCGTCTCGCGGGAGCGCGGCGCAGGTAACGCAGTCTTACTGCACGCCTTCCGGGTTGCGTGCGTTCAGGTAGGCCTGTTCAGAGACCTCATGCCACTTCTCGACCTTGCCTTCGAAGGTGGTGTAGGACTCGTAGATGCGGCCGGCCAGATCGTTGGAGTCGCCGAGTTTCTTGACCACTTCGCCGGACAGCTCACGCGCCTTGTCGAGCACGTCCTGCGGATAACGGCGCAGCTCGACCTTGTGCTCGTTGAGCAGTGTCTCGAGGGCGTCGTTGTTGCGCGCGGTGTACTCGTCGAGCATGTCCTGGTTCACGTCACGTACCGCGGAACGCAGGATGGCCTGCAGGTCCTTGGGCAGCTCGGCCATGGCGTCGTCATTGACGATGGCCTCGAAGGTGACGGTCGGCTCGTGCCAGCCCGGATAGTAGTAGTACTTGGCGGCCTGATAGAGACCGAAGGCCAGGTCGTTGTACGGGCCGATCCACTCGGTGGCATCGATGGCCCCGGACTGCAGCGAGGTGAAGATCTCGCCGCCCGGCATGCTGACCGTCGCCACGCCCATCTGCTGCATGACATCGCCACCCAGCCCCGGCATGCGCATCTTCAGGCCGTCGAGATCGGCAACCGAGTTGATCTCCTTGTTGAACCAGCCGCCCATCTGCACGCCCGAGGCACCACCGGCCATGACTTCGACACCGAACTTGTCATAGACCTCGTTCCAGAGCTCCAGCCCCCCGCCGTAATGCAGCCAGGCGTTCATTTCCTGTGCGGTCATGCCGAAGGGGACGGCGGCGAAGAACTGGGCTTCCGGCGCCTTGCCTTTCCAGTAGTAGGAGGCCGAGTGGCCGATCTGCGCCGTACCGGAAGAGACGGTATCGAGCACCTCGAAGCCCGGCACCAGCTGTCCGGCGCCGTAGACCTTGATCTTGAGGCGTCCATCAGACATCTCATCGACGAGACGCGCGAGGCGCTCGGGACCCTGGCCTACGCCCGGGAAGTTCTTCGGCCACGAGGTGACCATCTTCCAGGTGTAGGTATCCGCGGCATTGGCGATGGCCGGTAGGGTGCCCATGGCGGTCATGGTGCCGACGGCGATGCCGAAGGCGAGTTTGTTGAGTTGCATGGCATGCTCCTTGAAGTGCCCGATTGTTGTTGTGCACCGGTCAGGGACTGGCGCTGGGCAAGAGGTGGGCCGCGAACGGCTCCCGTGCATCTGCATGAGCCGACTGGCGGCTCTCCCATCAGCTGGCGGGGCAGGCCCCGCCAATTCAGTTGCTGCTCTGTGTTTGTTCTGTCCTTGCTCTGTCCTTGTGCTGTCTCGTCACTCGTGGCCTAGAACTGGGCCGGCAGCCAGGTCGCCAGCCCCGGGAAGGCGGCCAGGGCGCCCAGCATGCACAGCTGGATCAGGATGAACGGCACGACACCCTTGTAGATCTGGCTGGTGCTGACTTCCTTGGGCGCCACGCCGCGCAGGTAGAACAGTGCGAACCCGAAGGGCGGCGTCAGGAAGGAGGTCTGCAGGTTGATGGCGATCATGATGCCCAGCCAGATCGGGTCGAGGCCCATGGCCAGCAGCACCGGGCCGACGATCGGCACCACCACGAAGGTGATCTCGATGAAGTCGAGGATGAAGCCGAGCAGGAAGATCACCAGCATCACCACCAGGGTGGCACCGATGACGCCGCCGGGCATGTTCTCGAAGATCTCGGTGACGACCTCTTCGCCGCCGAAGCCGCGGAACACCAGCGAGAACAGCGCGGCACCGATCAGGATCAGGAACACCATCGAGGTGACATTGGTGGTGGAGCGCACCACTTCCGTCAGGGTCTTCAGGCTCAGCTTGCGATTGGCGAGGGCCAGCATCAGCGCACCGAAGGCACCCACGGCAGAGGCTTCGGTCGGGGTCGCGAGACCGCCGAGAATCGAGCCGAGCACACAGACGATCAGCACGATCGGCGGCACCAGGCCCTTCATCAGCAGCCAGAAGATGCTGCCGGTATGCCCCAGCTCTTCCATCAGCGCATCACGATCGACGGCCGGCGCCTTCTCCGGCTTCAGCCAGGCGACCATGGCGATGTAGACGATATAGGCGAGTACCAGGATCAGGCCCGGAATCAGCGCGCCGATGAACAGGTCACCCACCGAGACGGTTTTCGGGCTCCAGATGCCCATCGACAGTTGCGCCTGCTGATAGGCGGAAGACAGCACGTCGCCCAGCAGAACCAGCGCGATGGACGGCGGGATGATCTGCCCCAGGGTGCCGGTGGCACAGATGGCGCCGGTGGCCAGTGACGGGTCGTAACCGCGCTTGAGCATGGTCGGCAGTGACAGCAGGCCCATGGTGACGACGGTCGCACCGACGATACCGGTGGAGGCGGCCAACAGCATGCCGACGATGGTCACGGATATCCCCAGCCCGCCACGCAGCGAGCCGAACATCAGCGCCATGGCGTCGAGCAGCGTCTCGGCGACCTTGGACTTCTCCAGCAGCACGCCCATCAACACGAACAATGGCACGGCCAGCAGGGTCTGGTTGGTCATGGTGCCGTAGAGGCGGTTGGGCATCGCGGACAGGAAGCTGGCATCGAATACGCCCTGGGTAATGCCCAGCGCATCCAGCCCCATGCCGAGTCCGGCGAAGGCAAGCGCGGTACCGGCCAGTGACAGCGCCACCGGATAGCCCAGCATCAAGACGATACAGATACACACGAACAGCAGCAGTGGCATGATCTCGAGCATTACACCAGCTCCTCATCGTGGTCAGGGGTGTCATCGCTCGCATGCGGAGAGGGCAGGCGGCCCATCAGGAACAGCAGGTGGCGGCCGGCTTCCGCCACGCCTTGCAGCATCATCAGGATGGCGATGGCCGGAATCAGGGTCTTGAGCAGGTAGACGCCCGGCAGGCCGCCGGATTCGGGCGAGGCTTCCTTGATGCCCCAGGAATCGCCCACGTAACCGAGGCTGGAGAGCAGGATGAAGGTCATCACCGGGAACAGCAGGAACAGGGTGCCGCCGAGATCGACCCACGACTTCCCGCGGTGCGACATGCGCTGATAGAAGATATCCACCCGCACATGGCCGTCGTGCTTGAGCGTGTAGCTGGCGGCGAGCAGGAAGACGGCCGCGTGCATGTACATCACGGATTCCTGCATGGGGATGCTGTTGATGTTGAAGGCGTAGCGCAGCATCACGATGGTGAATTCGACCAGCATCATGATGACGACCAGCCAGGACACACAGCGTCCCAGCCCCTCGGTCATGCGGTCGAGCCCTGTGAGCCAGCCGGGGGTAGAGGCATTGGCAGACATGGAGTCCCCTTGGCCTGCGGGTAGCAGGTGATGATTGTTGGTGTTGTTGTTGCTTTGCCGACAGCGTCTGCTGTGTCTTTGCCAAGCGCTTGTGTTGCAAGCGATTGCTGGCAAGGTCGCCAATTCAGATGTTGCTCATGTTGTGGTCAGTCGCGGTGTCCAGCAAGCCGTGATGGCATCGCTTTGAACAACGCTATTCCACGCTTCATCCCTGTAAGTGACGTCGCTCGGATGCGGCATGCCATCAGTCATCGCTAAGTCAACGATTAATCCACGTCATTGGCAGACAAAGAGTAGCGAGCGGCGCCGCAACAACAAATGGATCATTGGTCTGACAGGCGGTTTTTGTCTTTGCTTACAGTGAGATAGGCGAAGAAATGCCGGCAGGCAGGCAAGAAAACGGGCAAGTAAGGGCGCGGCAGATCGCGTTATGCGCATCCAACAGTCGGCAAGCGATGCGCCGCAGACGCGATGGCAGGGGTGAGCATCATGGCGCAGACAGCTGCCGGCAAGCCGTAGCTGAGGGAAGCCTGGGTCGGGAAAGTCAGGCGGGAGAGCCAGGCAGTAGAGGGGGGCGATATCCGGGGGATCGATATCCGAGGGGCAGGTCAGAGATGCCTATGCAAGAGAGGCAGGCGTCAGGCGAGCCCGATCGCCTTGCGGCATGCGGCTGGCAGATGGACTTCTACCGCAAGCGGCAGATGGTCGGAGAACAGGTGCGACAGCGTGGTCGGGTGGCTCAAGCGCAGCGTCGAGGAGACCAGGATATGGTCGAGCCCACGGCGTGGCTGCCAGGCCGGGTAGCTGTTGATGGCCTTGCTGGGGCGGGAGTCGAGTGCCTCGCTGAACGCCTTGTGCTGACGAAGCTGGGCCAGCGTGCAATTGAGGTCGCCCATCACGATGACATGCTTGAGGGGCGCGATCAGCTCGCCGAGGTACTGCAGCTGACGATGCTGGATACGGGCGCCGAGTGCCAGGTGGGTCACGAAGACATGCAGGGCGTGTTCGCCCTCGCCGAAGCGGGCATGGATGGCCCCGCGTCCCGGCAGCGTACCGGGCAGGCTGTGCTCTTCGAGATGGCTGATCGGCAGGCGAGACAGCAGGCCGTTGCTGTGCTGAGCCAGGCGGCCCAGGTTGCGGTTGAGCTGCTGATAGCGATGCGGGAATTCGGCCGTCTCGGCCAGTGAATCGACCTGATTGACGTTGCCGGAGCGGAAACTGCCACCGTCGACTTCCTGCAGCCCGACGATATCGTAGGGCGTGATGGCGGCGGCGATCAGCTCCAGACGCTTGCGGCGCATCGGGTGTGGCAGCACATGCTGCCAACCGCGGGTGACGTAGTGATGCCACGCCGCGGTATGGATACCGACCTGCATGTTGAAGGTCAGCAGACGCAGGGGAGGTGCCGTCTCGTCGAGTCCGGCACCTCCCGCGGCGCTGGCGGCCACTGGGTCAGCAGCCGCTGCCATCAAGCGGCGTCCTTGCTGCCGGCTTTCTCTTCACGCACCTGCTCGACCAGCTCGTCGGTGATCTTGAGCATGTTCTGCAGTGAGCCTGCCGTGCTCGGCGAGATGACATAGCGGCCATCCACGATCAGTGCCGGTACGCCCATGATCTTGTAGGCGCGCATCTGGGCGTGGGCCTGATTGACCTGGCTCTTCACGCCGAAGGAGGTCAGCGACTTCTTGGCGTCTTCTTCGCTGACGCCGTAGTCGCTGTAGAACTTGGCGATATCATCCGGGTCGGTCAGGCGCTGGTGGTCCTGATGGATGGCATCGAAGAAGGCCTTGTGGGTCTCGTCGAGGATGCCCAGGTCCTTGGCGGCATAGAAGGCATAGGCGTGCTTGACCCAGTCCTGCCCCATGGTGGCCGGCAGACGGTTGAAGGTCACGTCACTCGGCAGCTCGTCGACCCACGGCTCGAGGCTGGATTCCAGCTTGTAGCAGTGCGGGCAGCCATACCAGAACGCTTCGACCACTTCGACATTGCCCGCCGGCGCGTCGGTCTTCACCGGCTCGTCGAGTACCTGGTAGTCCTTGCCAGCTTCAGCGGCGAACACGCTTGCTGACAGGCCAAGGCCCGCCACCAGAGTCAGTAGGGGTTTCCACTTCATGGAACATCTCCATCGGATTGAGGCATGCCCGGGCATGATACCCGGCAACATTAGTGATGCATCGAGTATGCGTGTCAGCCACCACTGCTGTCGAGACTGCCGGGCGGGACACGGCGGATCACTGTCGGGCCAGCCTAGCGTGACAAGGTTGACCGTTGGATGAACGCCGTTCGATCACGCGCCGTACAAGGCGTCGCTCGATCACGCCCCGTGAATGGCGTGCTGGTGCCGGTCGTCATCAAGTCAGTCATACGCGACAACCGGCTGAACGGATGCCTCAGCGCAGGCCGTGGAGATATTCGGCCACCTGCTGCATGTCGCTGTCACTCATGCGCGCGGCGATGCTGCTCATGATGGCGTTCGGGTCGTTGTCGCGGCTGCCGTCGCGGAAGGCCTTGAGTGCTGAGACGGTATAGGCGGGGAATTGCCCGGCCAGCGCCGGATAACCTGCCGAGTCGATGCCTTCACCACGCGGACCATGACAGGCTGTGCAGGCCGCGATGCCACGCTCGAGCGAGCCGGCCCGATACAGCACCTCGCCTGCACGGGCCGCCTCTGGCTCGGCCTGACCACGATTGGCGGGCTGCGCGGCGTAATGGGCCGCGATATCGGCGATGTCCTGATCGCTCAGGTTGTCGGCGATACCGGCCATCTGCGGCACCGAGCGGCGACCATCCCGGATGTCGGCCGTCTGCTTGCGCAGGTAGTGGGCCTGCTGGCCAGCAAGATGGGGGAAGGCCGGCGTCGGCGAGATGCCCTGGGCGCCATGACAGGCAGCACAGACGGCAGCCTTGGCCTTGCCTGCCGCGGCATCGCCGACCAGCGACTCGGCGGCGGCCCCCGTCGGCAAGGTGGCGGCCAGCGTCGTGGCAGCAAGTGCCAGCAGCAGGCGCAAGGGGCGCTCGGGGGTCTGCCTTGGTCTCATCAGCTCATCCATTTCACTGGTCCCTGTTTCACGAAGAGGCCCGTTCGGGGCTTGTATCATCCGGCGTGGATGGTGGCCTCTGTCATTTCCCCGGTGCCCGCGCCGTGCTGCGCGCGGTGAGAAGTGCACCCCACTCTCGCAGCCCGTGAGAGCAGGGTGGTACACTAGGCCTCATGATCGCCATGCTGACCATGCAGGCAGTATAGCGAATCCCCTCAGGGCGCGTGAGCGTGCCTGTCGCCAGTCGTGTCATCGCAGTAATCCAGTGCATCTTCCCGCTGTCGTCGGCAAGTTGCAGCGCCGATGGCAGGGCATGCGGCACTCTTTTCGTTACACCGGTCGTTTCTTCTGCTCTCTCGTGATGTCGCGCGGGCGAGACGTCCGCCTTCAACAGGTATTCAGAACTCCCATGGCCGAATCAGCTCCTTCGACCCCCAAGCTCCATTATCGTCAGGCGCGCTTCCTGATCAGTGCCGCGACTCTGGCCCAGTGCCCGACGGACGTGGGTGCCGAAGTGGCCTTCGCGGGTCGCTCCAATGCCGGCAAGTCCAGCGCCATCAATGCGCTGACTTCGCAGAAGGCGTTGGCCCGTACCTCCAAGACCCCCGGCCGCACCCAGCTGATCAACTATTTCACCATCGGTGAAACGGGCCGCCATCTGGTCGATCTGCCCGGCTATGGCTATGCCAAGGTGCCGGACAAGGTGAAGCGCGAGTGGCAGTCACACCTGTCCAACTACCTGCGCAACCGCCAGTCGCTGCGGGGCCTGGTGCTGCTGATGGATGTGCGCCATCCGCTGTCCGAATTCGACCAGATGATGCTGGGCTGGGCCGATGAGGCCAAGATGCCGGTGCATATCCTGCTGACCAAGGCGGACAAGCTGAAGCGCGGGCCTGCTGCGGCAAGCCTGCAGAAAGTGCGTCACGCGCTCAAGGAGTGGGAAGACCTGGTCACCGTGCAGCTGTTCTCGTCGCTGAAGTACTCTGGTGTCGAGCAGGTGCATGCCAAGCTCGACGAGTGGCTGGCGGACCCGTCGGTGATGGACGGCGTGGAAGAGATGGCAGGCGATGAGGCACCGCAGGACCCCTTCGACGACTGATTGAAGGTGTAAGGCGATTTGGGGCGAAGCCTCGAACCACGCCACCTTGCATGACGAAACGGCCACCCCTCGGGGTGGCCGTTTGCGTTACGACAGGCGTGTTGTCACTCACCTCTGCGCTTTTACGCTTCCCCAGGGCCACTCACATGAACAGGCTGCGCGTCGCGCTGCTGATGGGGTCAAGGCGGGTCAAAGAGCTCGTTTCCCTGGGTGCCGAGAGAATATGCGGCACCTTTACCGCGGGCTCGACGACTTCCGGCATCGTCACGGCCTCGCTGGGGACGAGCAGGCTGCGCATGGCCTCCTGTGGTGAGGCCGCCGGGGCCTCCTGCACGCCGGATTGCAGCGTCGCGAGGCTGGCACGCCCACTGTAGACCGCCATGATGACCAGCAGCGCGGATGCCAGCACGATGGCGACCCCTTTCAGCAGGGCGCGGCTGGTCTGTCGCGAGGGCGTCATGATCGGCGCGCGCTGCTCGCCTTCACCATGCAGGGGCGGCCTCTGGGGAGAGGAAGATGACACACGGTAGCGCGGGAGCGAGTGGGTGCTCATGCTGGCCTCTCCTGTTGAGGTCGAGGTGGCAGGCATCTCCCAGCGCAGATTCAGGAACCCCAGACAGGATTCAATATCGACGACGCTGAGAAACTTGTACATGAAATATGGTTGAGGCGTCATTTTTGTACAAGTTTTAATTCACTCAGCCATCGGGCACACCAGGCGCATCAGGCGCGCCACACCTTGAGCCTCAGCCGTCACTCAGTCATTCAGGCGTGCAATCAGCGCCGGCAGTTCGCGGACATGCGAGATGACATGCACACCTGACGGGACGGGCCCCGGGGCGCCCTGGCCCTTGACGTCGATCCAGGCGGCCTGCATGCCCAGGCGCGCGGCAGGCAAGGCATCTTCCTTCCATGAGTCACCGACATGCAAGGTGGTGGAGGGGCGGCTGCCCAGGCGTGCCATGGCGGCGAGGAAGGGGCGCGCATCCGGCTTGGGTGCCAGCCATTCGCCGGCGGCGATGCTGAACTCGAAATGATGATCCAGCGCGAGGCGAGCCAGGTCGACATTGCCATTGGTGATGGCACCAAGACGGTAATCGCGGGCGAGGGAGTCGAGCAGCTCGCTGGCTTCCGGGAAGGGCGTCAATTCGTGGCGCAGCGCCAGGAAGCGCTCGATGGCGGCGCGTGACCAGTGGCCCGCCTGCTCATCATCATGCCCGGCATCGCGCAGCATGGCGTGCATGGCCTCGCGGCGCAGCCAGGTGAAGTCACCGCGGCGCAGCGGGTGCTCCAGCCCCAGCGCCATGCGGCGGCGGGTGTATTCCTCGAGGGGGAAGTCGTTGGCATGCCCGATCTCGCCATCCAGCCAGGCGTAATGCTCGGCCTCGGCGCGCTCCATCACCGCGCGATTGGCCCACAGGGTGTCATCGAGATCGAAGGTCAAGGCCGTCAGGCGAGGCGCATTGGCAGGCGTCACAGGGTGTCATCCTTGAGTGGAGCATCAATAGGGGAGGTGGCGTCGGTGTCTGACGTTGCCGTCGCTGACCCGCGCTGGCGGCGGGCGCGAGGGTGGGCCTGATCATAGGCGCTGGCCAGTTGCTGCCAGTCGAGGCGCGTATAGACCTGGGTGGTCGAGAGGTGAGCGTGTCCCAGCAGTTCCTGCACGGCGCGCAGGTCGCCGCTGGATTCGAGCAGATGACTGGCGAAGGAGTGGCGCAGGCGGTGCGGGTGCAGATGCTCGGGCAGGCCACGTTCTTTCGCCTGCGTCACCAGCCTGAGCTGAACCCCACGCTGACCGAGGCGACGCCCCTGCTGGCCGACGAACAATGCCGGCTCGTCCCGGGCGGCGAGCTGACCACGCACCACCAGCCAGGCATCCAGCGCCTGGCGGGCGCGTGAGCCGATCGGCAGCTGGCGGGGCTTGTCGCCCTTGCCACGCACGCGCAGGCGGCGGGTTTCCAGCATGTCGAGGTCGAGGCTGACCAGCTCCGAGAGACGCAAGCCCGCGCCGTAGAGCAGTTCCAGCATTGCCTGATCGCGGATCGCCAGCGGCGTGCCGTCATGTGGGCAGTCGAGAAAGCGCGCCAGACTGTCGATATCCACCGGGCGTGGCAGGTGGTCTGGCAGGCGCGGGGTCTGCACCAGCCCCGCCGGGTTGTGTGGCAGCACATCCTGCTCGACCAACCAGCCACAGAAACGGCTGATCGCCGCGCGCCGCCGCGCCAATGAGCGGGGCGCGAGGCCACGACTGCGCTCGGCGCCCAGAAATCGCCTGAGCGTCGGTACGTCCAGCGCCTGCCAATCCTGCGGCAGGGGCGGCGCGTCCTTTGCACGAGCGGCGCTGCTGTCCGCTGCGGGACGCAGCATGAAGGCGGTCAACGCCTGCAGATCACGCGCGTAGGCGCTGACGGTCGCGTGGCTGCTGTCGAGGGCAAGCTCGGCCAGAAATTCCCGACAGGTCGCGGACAGCGCCTGCTCGGCGGCAACACGCTCGGCGTTGCTCGCTGAGGCGTCGTCGGTGGATGTGTCGACGACCGAGGTGCCGTGGACCGACTCGAGGCGACTCATCGGCTGGCCTGGTCGTCACGGCTCGAGGAGCGCAGTGGTGCCTGGCCCGGGACATCGCGGCCCAGGCAGCGGGCCAGCACGTCACCGAGGTATTCGGGAAACAGGGTGTCGAGACCGGCACGGAACTGCTCGGCATCGGCACTCGCCACCACCAGATAGCCCAGGCACTCGCCACGGGTCAGGCGCACGATGACGGCGGAGCCGCGCGTGGCATCGGCCTGGCTGGCATCGACGAGGTCTGCGCAGTCGGCGCCGAGTGGCCACTGATGGTCGGGCAGCAGGGCTTCCCAGCGCGTGCGCGGCATGGCCAGGCAGCGACTGGCGCGACCCTCGAGCAGACGCTCGAACTGCTCGCCGCGCGCATCGTCGAGCGCCTGGCGCGGTGGCTGTGCCGAGGAACCGGCGTCGCGCTGCCACAGACAGACGGCCGCGATGTCGAACAGCTCGCTGAGACGCGTGGCCAGCGTTTCGGCCAGCGCATCATCGGACTCGGCATCGAGCAGATCCAGCACCAGCTGACGCAGACGCTGATAGCGACTCTCGTTGTCGCGCGCGGCGGTCAACAACTCCTCGAGGCGCTCTTCTGCCTGATCGGTCCGCCCGCGCAGGTCATGTACCAGCCGCTCCAGCAACGAGATGCTGCCGCCGCGCGCTTCCGGGTGTGGCACCCGCATGCGTTGCAGCAACCCTTCACGCCCCTCGAAGAAATCGGGATGCGTGGCCAGCCATTCGGCGACCCGATCCGGGTCCAGCGTGCGCGGGCGACGTGACACGGGTGACTCGGCCATGTGGGACTCCTTGCGGACGGTTGGCAGCGGGACGCCGTCGGCCATGTTTCCGGCGGCGTCCCTCGGCTGGGGCTGGCGCTCTACAGGATGATGCGGCCTTCGAAGACGGTCTCGGCGGGACCGGTCATGAATACCGGCTGGCCGTCGCCAGCCCATTCGATGCTCAGGGTGCCGCCGGGCAGCGTGACGTTGACCGGGCTTGCCAGCAGGCCACGGCGAATACCGGACGCGACCGCCGCACAGGCGCCGGTGCCACAGGCCAGCGTCTCGCCGACACCGCGCTCGAAGACACGCAGGCGCGCTTCATGCGGCGAGACGACCTCGAGGAAGCCGGCATTGACGCGCTTGGCGAAGCGCGGATGCGCTTCGATCCGCGGGCCCAGCGTCAGTACCGGGGCCTGCTCGACACTGTCGACCAGCAGCACCGCGTGGGGGTTGCCCATCGAGACGACGCCGATTTCCAGCGTCTCGCCGTCGACATCCAGGGTGTGCACCGGCAGGTCGGCCTCGGCCTCGAAGGGCAGCGCGGCGGGGGCGAAGCGCGGCGCGCCCATGTCGACGCGCACACGGCCATCTTCGGCCACGACCAGGGTCAGCGGGCCGCCGGCCGTCTCGACGCGAATCTCGCGCTTGGTGGTCAGGCGCTGTTCACGCACGAAGCGCGCGAAGCAGCGCGCCCCGTTGCCGCAGTTCTCGACTTCACTGCCATCGGCATTGTAGATGCGATAGCGGAAGTCCATGTCCGGGTCACGGGGCGGCTCGACCACCAGCAGCTGGTCGAAGCCGATGCCGAAGTTGCGGTCCGCCAGACGGCGGATATCGGCATCGCGCAAGCGACTGCGCTGCGAGATCAGGTCAATGACCATGAAGTCATTGCCCAGTCCGTGCATCTTGGTGAAGTTCACCAGCATCAGGCATCACCTTCCGGCAGCAGTTGCTCACCGGTCCACAGTTCTTCGAGGCGCTCGCGGCGACGCACCAGGTGCATCTCGGGGCCATCGACCATCACTTCGGCAGGACGGCAGCGGCTGTTGTAGCTCGAGGCCATCACGAAGCCGTAGGCACCGGAAGAGCGCACGGCGAGCAGGTCGCCCGGCGCGATGGCCAGTTCGCGGTCCTTGCCGAGGAAGTCACCGGTCTCGCAGACCGGGCCGACCACATCGTAGCTGGCGGACTTGCGTGTCTCGCGCGTGTCGACGGTGACGATGTTCTGCCACGCCTGGTACAGCGACGGACGGATCAGGTCATTCATGCCGGCATCGATGATGGCGAAGTTCTTCTCTTCACCGGGCTTGAGGTACTCGACACGGGTCAGCAGCACGCCGGCGTTGGCGGCGATGGAGCGGCCCGGTTCGAACAGCAGCGTCATCTCGCTGCCGTGCTCATAGCGGGCCAGACGCTCCAGCAGAGCGCTGGCGTAGGCGAAGGGCTCCGGCGGGGTCTCGTTCTGGTAGGGCACGCCGAGGCCGCCGCCGAGATCGAGGTGCTCGATGACGATGCCGCGTTCACGCAGGCGATCCAGCAGCACCAGCAGGCGTTCGAGGGAATCGAGGAAGGGCGCCAGCTCGGTCAGCTGGGAGCCGATATGGCAGTCGGCACCGACCACCTGCACGTGCTCCATGGCGTTGGCGATCTCGTAGACCTCCAGCGCCTGTTCGACCGGAATGCCGAACTTGTTGGCCTTGAGGCCAGTGGAGATGTACGGGTGAGTGCCGGCATCGACGTCGGGATTGATGCGCAGCGACACCGGTGCGACGCGTCCGAGACGGCCGGCGACGGCGTTGAGGCGCTCAAGCTCCGGCAGCGACTCGACGTTGAAGCACTTGATGCCCAGCTCCAGTGCACGCTCCATCTCGCCTGCCTGCTTGGCGACGCCGGAGAACACCACCTTGGCGGGGTCGCCGCCGGCCTTGATGACGCGCTCCAGCTCACCGGCGGAGACGATGTCGAAGCCGGCGCCCAGACGTGCCAGTACATTGAGCACCGCCAGGTTGGAATTGGCCTTCACGGCATAGCAGATGAGATGCGGGTGGTCGCCCAGCGCATCCTGATAGGCCTTGAAGTGGCGCTCGAGCGTGGCACGGCTGTAGACGTAGCACGGCGTGCCGAACTGCTCGGCCAGCGTGGCGAGCGAGACGTCTTCGGCGTGCAGCACGCCATCCTGATAAACGAAGTGATCCATGATCCGGCCTGCAAGATGTCGCGCCGGCGGGCATCACCCGCCGGAGATGAATAAGGGGGCTCAGGCGTCGCTGCCGGAAGTCTCGGCAGCGGCGGTGCTCTCTGTCTCGGAGGCGTCAGCTGCCGGCGCGGGAGCTTCGGCACGCTGACCACCGGCATCGGCGTCCGCCGGCAGATAGAGCGGGCCTTTCTGGCCGCAGCCGGCCAGCAGGCCAGCACCCAGCAGCAGCGCCGCGAGGGTGCGAAGGGTATGACGGGCGGACTGGCTCATCAGATGACGCATCGGGCGGCCTCCTGGCAGCAAGCGATAGAGCGATGCGGGCCCGGTTGCCATGGGTGGCGACCAGGCCCGAAAGAGGATGATCAGGCGCGCGAGGCCAGGGCGTCACGCGCACGCTGCACGGCAGCGCGGACCTGGTTCGGCGCGGTGCCACCGATGTGATTGCGCGCCGCGACGGAGCCTTCCAGCGTCAGCACGTCGAAGACGTCCTGTTCGATGGTGTCGGAGAACTGCTGGAGCTCTGCCAGGGTCATCTCGGACAGGTCGCGCTGCTGCTCGATGCCGAAGGCGACGGACTTGCCGACGATCTCGTGGGCATCACGGAAGGCGACGCCCTTGCGCACCAGGTAGTCCGCCAGGTCGGTCGCGGTGGCGAAGCCCTTGCTGGCCGAGGCGTACATGTTGTCGGACTTGGCGCGGATCGCCGGAATCATGTCGGCGAAGGCACGCAGGCTGCCGCGCACGGTATCGATGGTATCGAACAGCGGCTCCTTGTCTTCCTGATTGTCCTTGTTGTACGCCAGCGGCTGGGACTTCATCAGGGTCAGCAGGCTCATCAGGTGGCCATAGACACGGCCGGTCTTGCCGCGCACCAGCTCCGGCACGTCCGGGTTCTTCTTCTGCGGCATGATGGAGGAGCCGGTGCAGAAGCGGTCCGGCAGGTCGATGAAGTCGAACTGGGCGCTGGTCCACAGCACCAGCTCTTCGCTCATGCGTGACAGGTGCATCATCAGCAGGCTGGCGAAGCTGGTGAATTCGATGGCGAAGTCACGGTCGCTGACCGAATCGAGGCTGTTCTCGGTCGGGCGGTCGAAGCCGAGCAGCTCGCTGGTGACGTGACGGTCGATGGGGAAGGTGGTGCCGGCCAGCGCCGCGGCACCCAGCGGCAGCACATTCATGCGCACGCGGCAGTCACGCAGGCGGTCCTGGTCGCGGGCGACCATTTCCTGCCAGGCCAGCAGGTGGTGGCCGAAGGTGACCGGCTGGGCGCTCTGCAGGTGAGTGAAGCCCGGCATGATGGTGTCGGCTTCCTGCTCGGCCAGCCCCAGCATGCCTTCGCGCAGACGCGTCAGTTCGGCGTCGATGGCGTCGATCTCGTCACGCAGATAGAGGCGGATGTCGGTGGCGACCTGGTCGTTGCGTGAACGGCCGGTGTGCAGCTTCTTGCCGGTGATGCCGATCTTGGCGGTCAGGCGTGCCTCGATGTTCATGTGCACGTCTTCCAGTGCCACGGACCACTCGAACTCGCCCTGCGCGATCTCTTCACTGATTTCCTTCAGTCCCACGATGATGACGTCGCGTTCTTCTTCGCTCAGCACGCCGACACCGGCCAGCATGGTGGCGTGGGCGATGGAGCCCTGGATGTCGTGCTGCGCCATGCGCTGATCAAAATCGACGGAGGCGGTGAAACGTGCCACGAAGGCATCGGTCGGCTCGCTGAAGCGGCCGCCCCAGGACTGATTGGTAGATTCGCTCATCGGGATCTCGAATTGTGGTGACGTGTCCAGAGTTCGGCGTCCGGTGCACGGTCGCGCAGCCGGTATCGTTGACCTTGGAGTGTACCAGACTCCTGCGCGTGGGCGAGGGGCCGCGGCCAGTCCGGCGGATCGCAGGAAAGCGTGCCACGGATTTTCCCCCTGAGGTGACTGGCTTTATGATAAGTGTCATCAGAGGGCAGCGCTGTTCGTCAGTCATGTTTGCTCAACAACTTCGAATCAGATGGCGTGCATTGCGCGCCAGCAAGGAGAATGCCGTGCCCCGCCGTGAGATTCTGCGTATCGCGACCCGCAAGAGCCTGCTCGCCCTGTGGCAGGCCGAACACGTCAAGGCGCGACTCGAGGCCCTGCATCCTGGCTTGAGCGTCGAGCTGGTGCCGATGTCGACGCGTGGTGACAAGATTCTCGATACCCCGCTGGCCAAGATTGGCGGCAAGGGGCTGTTCGTGAAGGAGCTGGAAGAGGCGATGCTCGACGGTCGCGCCGATATCGCCGTGCACTCCATGAAAGACGTGCCGATGCACTTCCCGGAGTCGCTGGGACTGGCGGTGATTCTCGAGCGTCACGCCCCGACCGATGCCTTCGTGTCCAACACCTGTGCCAACTTCGATGCCCTGCCGCAGGGCGCGCGCCTGGGCACCTCCAGCCTGCGTCGTGGTCTGCAGGCCAAGGCGGCACGCCCGGACCTGGAAGTGCTGAGTCTGCGCGGCAATGTCCAGACGCGTCTCGGCAAGCTGGATGCCGGCGAGTTCGACGCCATCATCCTGGCCACTTCCGGCCTGCAGCGCCTCGAGCTGGATGCGCGCATCACCGCCGAGATGGATGCCGAGACCTGCCTGCCAGCCTGTGGTCAGGGCGCGCTCGGCATCGAGTGCAACCTGCAGGACGAGGAGATTCTTGCGCTGCTCGAGCCGCTGGCCCATGAAGACTCCAGCCGTTGCGTGTTGGCCGAGCGCGCCATGAACACGCATCTGGAAGGTGGCTGTCAGGTGCCGATCGGCGGCTATGCCGTGCTCGAGGAAGGCGGCAGCCAGCTGTGGCTGCGCGCGCTGGTCGGCAACCCCGACGGGACGGTCATCCTGCGCGCCGAAGCGCGTGGCCCGTCCGACGCGCCGGAAGCGCTGGGCGTCGCCGTCGCCGAAGACCTGCTCTCCCAGGGTGCCGGCGAGATTCTGGCGGCGGTCTACGGCGACGCTCGTGGCTGAGGTGTCAGCGATGGCAAAGGCGTCGCGTCTTGAGGTGTTGACGACGCGGCCGGGCTCGCGCGGAGCGGTTCTCGATGCGATGCTGAGTGAGGCCGGCTGCGAGGTGGAATGCCTCAAGCTGATGGCGCTCGAGGCCTTGCCGCTGGAACCCGCCGCGCGCCAGGCGATCATCGATGTCGATCTGTATCGCGGCGTGATCGTGATCTCGCCCCAGGCCGCCGGCTATCTGGCCGATTTGCTGGAGGAGTGGTGGCCACAGCTGCCCGAAGGCGTCAGCTTCTATGCCGTCGGCGCGGCCACGGCCGAAGTGCTGCATTCGCGGCTGGGGGTGCCGGTGCGTGTTCCGCCGTGCGCCACGCGCGGTGAGCATGCCGAGCGCGATGCGCCGGTCGGCACCACCAGCGAAGCCTTGCTGTCGCTGCCATCGCTCAGGGCGCTTGCGGGTCAGCGCTGGTTGCTGGTGGCCGGTGAAGGCGGGCGTCCGCTGCTGGAAGAGACGCTGGTGGCACGGGGTGCTCTGGTCACGCGTCTGGCACTTTATCGACGCCTTCCGTTGGCTTTGTCGCCGCAACAGGCTGGCCGTCTGGCGGCGGGCGCGTATGATGCAATGGTGGTGACCAGCAATGAACTGCTCGAGACGGTGATGGCATCGGTGACGCCGCAGGCCTTGCACCAACCGCTAATCGTGTCGAGCCACCGTTTGGCTACACTGGCACACGCTCATGGTTTCGAGCGCGTGACGGTCGCCGAGGACGCTTCACCCGGGGCCCTGACGCAGGCAGTACTTCGCGCCTGCGCCCCCATCAGCAAGACTCGCCATGCAGTGACCGGCGCCACTGCGCCTGGTCCGCGTGAGGCCATCGATTCCCAAGAATCCGGAAAAGGGCAAGCGTAGATGAGCAACCGAGAACACGATCAGGAAGATAACGGCTCTGCCGGCATGACGCCCGGCAAGTCGGGCGACAAGGATGCTGCCGCTCGCGCATCAGATGCTTCTTCCGCTTCCGGCGTTTCCGCCGATGACACTGCCTCTGGCCGCCCTGGCGCCGAGGCCTCCCGTTCGTCCTCTTCCTCGTCATCCGACACGGCTGATGCCCCGCGCGAGCGCCGCTCGCGAGGTGGGCGCAATCGTCGTGGGCGTGGCAAGGGGCAGGGCAGCTCCTCCTCTTCAACCTCATCCTCCACTGCCAGTGAGTCCACGCCCGTGAGCCAGACTTCAGACGACAACGCATCGACGCCTTCCGGCGCAAAATCGCCGCTTCCGGAGCGTAGCGAACCCGCCAAGGAGGCGTCTGCCGCCAAGCCGAGTGCTGGCAAGGCCTCTTCCAGCAAGGCGACTCCCGGCAAGCCCTCCACGCCGGCTGGCAAGACGGCCAGCGCCGGTGGTGCAGGCCTGGGTGGCACGACGGCACCCGGCACGCCGCCGCCCGGCGAGCCGCAGGGCAAGAAGAGCAAGGCCGGCAGCATCGCGCTGATTCTCGTCATCGTGCTGGCCATCGTGGTCGCGGTGCTGGCGTGGTTCGGCTGGCAGCGTCTGAATGCGCTGCCGGATGCCCAGGGCCTCGACAAGCAGGTCAGCGAGAGCGTGACCCAGCAGGTCGGCCAGGTTTCCAGCAAGGTCGATGGCCTGTCGAGCACGCTCGAGAAGAACGAATCCCGCGTCAGCGAGCTCGACAAGCGTCTGTCCAGCGAGAGCCAGGACACCGAGCAGGCCCTCAACAAGGTGCTCGAGGAGCTCAGCAAGTCCCAGCAGACCGACGCGCGTGACTGGCACTATGCGGAAGCCGAGTACTTGCTGCGCCTCGCCAACCAGCGTCTGCAGCTGGAGCGTGACGTGAACGGTGCCGATGCGCTGCTCGAGAACGCCGATGCGCGCATCGCGGCAGCCAACAACCCGGCGCTGCTGCCGGTGCGCAAGGCCATTCAGTCCGAACTGGCCAGCCTGGACAGCGTGCCGCGCGTCGATCGCAGCGGTATCTATCTGGCGCTGCTCGCCGAGCAGGAACAGCTGGCGCGTCTGCCGCTCAAGCAGGACGTGGCCGAGATCGCCGCCAAGGTCGAGAACGACGCAGCGCCGACAGGCGGTTGGCAGCAGCAGCTGACCCGCTTCGGCAACGAGCTGAAGGACCTGGTCACCGTGCGTCGTCATGACGAGGCACTGGAAGCCCTGATCACGCCGGAGCAGGAATCCTACCTGCGTCAGAACGTGCGTCTGGTGCTGGAACAGGCGCAACTGGCGCTGCTCAAGGAAGAGCCGAAGCTCTACCAGGCCGCCATCGACAAGGCCATCACGCTGGTCAATGGTTACTACGACACCAAGACCGATGGCGTGCAGAATGCCGTCGCCAAGCTGGAAGAGCTCAAGAGCAAGACCATCCGTCCGGAGCTGCCTGACATCTCCGCCTCTCTGAGCAAGCTGCGTGAGCTGATCGAGCGTCGCGCCCAGCAAGGGGGTGGCAACGCATGAGAGTCCTGATACTGCTGATCATCATCGGGCTGGCCATCGGTGCCCTGTTCGGGCAACTGATGCAGGCCTTCCCGGGCTACTGGCTGATTCGCGTCGGCGATACCTCGGTCCAGACCTCCTTCTGGTTCGGCTTGATCCTGCTGTTCGCGGGCTTCGTGGTGCTGCACTTCGGTCTGCGCCTGCTGTCGCGCTTCGCGCATCCGTTCTCCCGCCTCAAGGTGTGGAACAGCCGTACCCGTCACCGCAATGCCACGCGCAAGACCGTACGGGGTCTGGTGGCGCTGGCCGAAGGCCGCTGGAAGCGGGCCGAGAAGTCGCTGACCCACTCGGCGGAAGATTCCAGCACGCCGCTGGTCAACTACCTGTCCGCCGCCCTGGCCGCGCACTATCAGGGGCGTTTCGAGCAGGCGGACACGCTGCTCAAGCGGGCGCACGAGTCCACCCAGGGCTCCGAGAGTGCCGTGGGTCTGGTGCAGGCGCAGCTGATGCTGGACCGCCAGCAGCATGAACAGGCGCTGGCGACCCTGACGCGTCTCGACAAGCAGCTGGGCGAGCACCCGCAGGTGCTCAAGCTGCTCAAGCAGGCCTATCTGGCGGTCAATGACTGGGATGGTCTGCGTCGTCTTATGCCGCGTCTCGACAAGCAGGACCTCATCTCCCCCGAGGAGAAGAAGGAGCTGGAACAGCGTGCCTATGTGGCGCTGATCCAGCAGGCCGCGCGCAATCCGGAAGACATCGAGCGCGTGCGCAACCTGTGGGCCGACATGCCGGACCACCTGCGTACCGACGTGAATCTGGTCGCGCTCTACGCCGAGGCGCTGATCGCCGGTGGTCAGGAAGGTCTGGCCGAGCGTCTGCTGCGTCACTCCCTCAAGGAGTGCTGGGATTCGCGACTGGTGCTGCGTTACGGGCTACTGGACGTGGATGCACCGCGTCAGCTGGTGTATGCCGAGAAGTGGCTGCAGGAGCGTCCGAATGATCCGGACCTGCTGCTGTCGCTGGGCCGTCTGGCACTGCGCAACGCCAGCTGGGGCAAGGCTCAGGAGTACTTCGAGGCTAGCCAGCGCCAGCGTCCGAGCGGTACGGTGTGTGCTGAACTCGCGCGTCTGTTCGCCAACCTGGGCGAGCACAACAAGAGTCAGCTCTACTACCGTCAGAGCGTCGAGCTGCTGGATCGCTCACTGCCGGCCCTGCCGCAGCCGAGCAAGGACAACGCCTGAGGGGCGGCCGCCGAGTGTCAGTCAACCGTCGAGCGCCAGCCGCCTAGTGCCAACCAGGGCATGCCAGGCGTCATGAGGGCTGGCGGACAAGACACTCGGCGGCTTGCACGATGTTTCCTTGTTTGATGAAAGGTATTGCCCAATTGCACCGGTCGCGCTGTCGGCCGGTGATGCAGGTTTCTCTCCGGGGTATCCACGTTCACACGCTGTGTGACGGGATGCCCTTCTTTTTGCCCGTATGACGGGCGCTGTGGGCATTCTCGCCCAGGCTTTCGCCCTGTCAGCACGCCGCCGTGAGATGTCGGCGGGTGCATGCTGGCGTGGGCATGGCCGGTGCCGGATTTCTCGTTGCTGATCCGGCAACGATGCGTCCGGGCCTTCACGGCCGGAGCGTGATCGTGTGGCGCTGGCTGGAAGCGATTCCTCCGTGCGATGATTCTGCGTGTCGGATGCGCCCATGCACGTGGTGCATCTTCGGGCCGAGTCCGGTCCGTTTCCCCAAGCGATGATGGAGTCTGCATGTTGCATAAGTCCCTGGCCCTGATGGGCGCCTCTGTACTGGCCGTGTCACTGGCCGGTTGTGCCGCTACCGGTAACAGCTCTTCCAGCAACGCCGCCAGCTCCTCCAGCTCGTCCAGTTCCATGATGAGCCTCGCCAGCAGCATGCTGAGCAGCCAGACAGGCCAGTCCCTGCCGGCGGCCGACCTGATGTCCAGCCTGACTTCCCAGCTGGGTGTGTCCTCCACTCAGGCGCTGGGTGGCTCTGCTGCCATGCTGGCCCTGGCCCAGTCCCAGCTTGGCACCAGCGCGACCTCCGAGCTGTCCACTGACGTGCCGCAGCTGTCCAGCCTGACCAGCAGCAGCTCGCTGTCCACGCTCTCCAGCTTGGCGAGCCTGAGCGGCAACGACAATGCCACGGCATTGGCCAGCACCGTTGGCAATGTCGATGACAGCGCGTCTCTGGACAGCGCCTTCTCCGCGCTGGGCATGGACAGCAGCATGGTCTCCCAGTTCGCGCCGGTGCTGCTCAGCTACATGGGCGGCGAAGGCGTCAGCTCGACGCTGCTGAGCTCGCTGTCCAGCATGTGGGGCACCGGCTCCTGAGCCAGCCTCGTGCATGAGGTGTGAGGCAGTGTTTTATGCCCGCACATGAAAACGCCCCCGAGCCACTGGCTCGGGGGCGTTTTCGTTTCAGGACGGCTGCCTGCGCAGGCAGCCGTGTCGGGATAGTGCAGGCGCTTGATCAGTCGCCGTCGGCATCCGGTTGGGTGGTCTGACGGATGCGCTGTTCCTCGGCATCCACGACTTCGCCGTCTTCGGTGGCATGACGCGTCAGCGGATTCTCCTCGCGGCGCTTGGCGACCTTGGCGGCTGCCTCGCGCTGCTCGGGGGTCTTCGGCTGACCGGCGGCCGAGCCATCGATCACGAACGGCGCCTGCATGGTGCGCACGTTGGCCGGCGGCGCGCCACCGTCCTTGTCCTGACCGAAGTACATGGTCATGTGCGGGAACGGGATCTCGATGCCAGCGGCGTCGAAGTGCTGCTTCACGAGCTTGTTGTACTCGCGGCCGATGGCCCACTGGTTGCCCGGGCTGGTCTTGATCATCACGCGGATGTTGACCGAGCTGTCGGCCAGGGCCGAGACGCCGGCGATGGTGACCGGCTCGAGAATCTCCGGACCATAGCTGCCTGCCTCGAGCTCATCGAAGGCCGCACGCAGGTGCACGATGGCGTGGTCGACATTCTCGCGATAGGAGATGCCGTATTCGCCGACATGGTAGGCGAAGTCACGCATGTAGTTGGAGACGGTATCCACCGACGAGAACGGCACGATATGGAAGGTGCCGGACAGGTCGCGGATGCCCACCGAGCGGATGGTCAGGCGTTCCGCGGTACCGGTCACGCCACCGGCAGAGACCACATCGCCGGTGTTGATGGCGTTCTCCAGCTGGATGAACACCCCGGTGATGATGTCCTGCACCATCTTCTGGGCGCCGAAACCGATCGCCAGACCCAGTACCCCGGCACCGGCCAGCAGCGGCGCGATGTCGATGCCGATCTCGGACAGCACGATCATCGCGGTGAAGACGATCATCGCGATGGCGATGGCATTGCGGAACAGCGCCAGCAGGGTTTCCACCCGCGAGGACGGCTTGCCCTTGCCGGTGTCCGGATTGAGCTTGTGCTCGATCAGACTGGCGATACCGACCCAGACCGCGATGGCGAAGGCGAGAATGAACAGCACATGGAAGATGCGCGACAGCAGCAGGGCACCAGCATCGGTTGCCAGCCACTCGCCGAGCGCCACGATGTGCCAGGCATTCAGCACCATGCCGACCACCACGATCAGGATGATGGCGCGCATGATGCGCAGCGCGGTGGGAATGTAGGAGTTGAGGCGCTTCTCGAGCAGCGGCAGCTGGCCGCGCAGCTTGTCGGAGATCTGGATGCGCTTGCCGATCAGCTGCGTCACCACGCGCGACAGCAGAGCACCGCCGCCGATGGCGAGCAGCGTCTTGAGCGTCGCCCCCATCATGAACGGCAGCGCCTCTTCAGGCGTCGTCTGCGAGATGATGAACAGGGTGGCGAAGTAGGCCAGCGCGATCAGATGCCAGGTGCGCGCCAGAATGCGCAGACACACGGCGATGATCGCGTTGTTCGCCTCGCGGGCCTGAGTGAGCAGGCGGTCACGCAGAATGATGCGATTGCGCGAGATCACCACGATGGCCCAGACGAGGGTGATGGCCATGATCAGCAGATTGACGAAGCTGCCGACGGCCGGCGCCAGGTTGTTGTTGATCATCGGCACCACGACCAGGATGCCGTAGCCGATGAAGCCGGCCAGCATGGCCAGGGAGCGGTTCCAGTAACGCGCCACCTCATCCGGCATCGGCAGCAGACGCAGCCCCTTGTAACCGGAGGAGAACAGCATGCGCATCAAGGCCTTGAACAGCTCGATCACCAGATAGGCGTTCAGGAACATCGACTCGCGCTGACCGATCACGCCCTGTTCGCCATAGGCGAAGATGGCGAGCAGATAGCCGCCGAGGAAGGCGAGACCGATGACCGCGATGTCTACCACTGCCGCGACCAGCACTGCCAGCAGGGTACGCAGCAGCGGGCTGCGGTGCTGGCCATCCAGTGACCACTGGCTGACACGTGAGAACAGCGGCTTGGCGAGTCTGCGCAGCACGAGGAACAGCGCGATGGTCGAGATGACGACTAGCCCGAGGCTTACGGCCTCGCTGGTGAAGCGACTCCAGTCGATCTCGTCGGCGTCCTCGTTGGCCAGACCGTCGAGAGTGCCCAGCATGCGGTCCAGCGTGGCGGAGAGATCCGCGACCAGGTCCTGGCTGATGGCCGCCAGCTGACGCGACAGTGACGGCGAGTCCTCGCTCAGGGTGACGTCTTCCCCCGCCACCTCGACGGCTTGTTCACTCGCCTTGCTGTCCAGCTGTCGCAGGCCTTCGATCAGGGCCTCGCGCTGACTGGGGTCTTCCAGCAGCGTGGCCAGGCTCTCATAGGAGGATGTCGCGCCATCGCCGCTGACGTCCTCGGCCGGGGCGGCATGGGACAGGCTGCTGAACCCGAGGCTCAACACCATCAACAGCATCATCAGGGCGGACATCAGCCAGGCAGGTCGCCATGAGTCCGGTTGGCGCGAGGTAGCAAGGGCGGGAGGGGAGTGCGGGGGTGTCGGAATCGCCACAGATGGCTTCTCCATGTCGGTGAGTGTGTGAGGCGTCGGGGTAGAGAGTGAGAGCAGGCTCCGCAGGTGCATCAGAGGCTCGCAAGCGTCCCATCAATAACGCGAGGATCTGTCAGGTAGATGTTGAAGGGGCGTCACGCGCGTCCTGCGCGCACGCCGAGCGAGAGTCCATCCCTCAGTTATCGGGGCACTTGGTGCTATCCCAACCCCTGCGGGGACTCCGCCAGAGACATTCTTGCGCACAGCCTGCGGCAGGCGCCGCCAACCTTCAAGGTCTTCAGGCGCTGCTCGGGGGAGGGGCGGGACCTGTTGCCACGCAGGATGTTGCAATGTCGCGTTGCATGAACTGGTGTGGTGAGTCACAGGATGAGTCGGTATTGTTGCGATTGATTATTATTCGTTGTTCAGGTGTGATAGTCATGCGCACAGGGGCCGCCTTGCGGTATCGTCCTGCGCAGGATCACGCCTGCCTTCGCTTGAGTGCGAGATCATTTCCTTCATTTCGGAGTACTGCATGACCGTCTCGTCGACTGCTTTTACTGCTCGTGGCATGACCCGGCCTGCATGGTTCAAACAGGGCCTGATGGCGACCTTGGCGGTAGCGCTGATGGGGGCTTCCCTGTCTGCCGAGGCACGCAGTGTCGAGACGGCCTACGGTGAGCTGGACATCGAGGGCACGCCGCAGCGTGTCGTCACCCTGTACGAAGGCGCGCTGGATGTGGCCGTCGCCAGTCAGGTGACGCCGCTGGGCACCGTGACCACGCGCGGCGGTGATGGCGTGGCGAGCTATATCCAGTCGCAGGTGCCGGACATCAAGATCATCGGCACGCCGCGTGAATTCAATCTCGAGGCGATCGTCGCGCTCAAGCCGGACCTGATCCTGGCGCCGCCGGGCCTCGACAAGACCCAGTACCAGCTGATGTCGCGTCTGGCGCCGACCGTCGTGCCGAGCGCTTCGGCGCTGAGCCAGCAGGGCTGGAAGGAGCAGAGTCGTGTCTATGCCGAGGCGCTGGGCGAGACGGCCGAAGCGGAACTCGAGACACGTCTGGCTGCCATCGACGCGCACGCCGCGCGTCTGAAGGCCGAGATGACCACTCCGGAAACCGCCAGCCTGGTGCGTCGCATGCCGGGTGGTCTGATGGCGATGTCCGACCAGCTGTTCGCGACCGGCCTGATGGCGGCCAGCGGCTATGAGCTGGTCGGCGGTGATCTGGTCAAGCCGGGTCGCCCGCATTCCGATCCGCTCAGCGACGAGAACATGGCACGCATCGATGCGCAGACCATCTTCCTCGCCACCATGGACGATTCCTCTGATGCCGCGGTCGACGCCCTGGCGGCAGAGCCGGCCTTCCAGCGCCTCGAGACAGCGGACCGCGACAGCCTGGTCGGCGTGAATGGCCAGCTGTGGACCAGCGCCAGCGGACCGTTGGCCGCGGAAGCACTGCTGAAGGATATCGACCGGGCGCGCGATGATGGCTAGTCGCAGTCATGTCGGTGCACGACGTTTGACCCCTGCGCAGGCAGGGGACCTCCCGCAACCGCGACGCGGGAGGTGGTATGCAGGCTGAAGAGACCTCTCCACAGGTCCGCAGGCCACGCGCACATGCCGCCCGGATGACCCACAAGGTCTCCGGGCGTCTTGCGTTGCGTCAGGTGATGCCGCTGGCCTGCCTGAGCGCCCTGCTGACCTGTCTGGCCAGCCTGCTGTGGGGGGCTGGCGATGTCGGCCCCTGGCAGGCGCTGCAGGTGCTGGCCGGACAGGGCAGTGATCAGGCGCGCTTCGTGGTGCTCGAGCTACGCGCGCCGCGTACCCTGATCGGCATGGTGGTCGGCATGATGCTCGCCTGTGGCGGCGCCCTGATGCAGGTGGTGGCACGCAACCCGCTGGCGGAGCCGGGCTTGCTGGGCGTGAGTGCCGGGGCCTCCTTTGCCGTGGCCGTGGCGTTGTTGCTGGGGATGGAAGCGACCGGCATGCACGTGATGGTGGCGCAGAGCGGTGCGCTGCTGGGCTGCCTGTTCGTGATGAGCACCGTGCGGATGAGCGGCGCACGTCAGGACCCGGTGCGCCTGGTGCTGGCCGGCGCGGCGCTGTCGAGCCTGCTGGTGGCGCTGACGTCTCTGGCCTTGCTTATCGACCAGCGCGCGGCCGACGAGATCCGCTTCTGGGTGATCGGCAGTCTGGCCGGGCGCTCGCTGGAGGCGCTTTACAGCAGCCTGCCCAGTATCCTGCTCGCGGTGCTGCTGACGCTGTGGCTGGCGCGGCCGCTCTCCGCGATGGTGCTGGGTGAGCAGGTCGCCAGTGGCCTGGGCCACCATCCCAAGCGCGTGCGCAAGGTCGCGATCCTGGTGGTGGCGCTGCTGGTCGGTGCCGCGACGGCACTGGCAGGGCCGGTGGCCTTCGTCGGCCTCGCCGTGCCCTATGTGGCGCGTGCGCTGTGCGGCGCCGATGTGCGGCGCACGCTGTGGCTGTGCCTGCCGCTGGGCGTGACCATGCTGCTGAGCGCCGATGTGGTGTCGCGGCTGGTCGTGCCGCCCTCGGAGCTGCCGCTGGGGGTGCTGACGACCCTGATGGGCGCGCCCGTGCTGATTGCCGTGGTGCGTGCTCGCCGTCTGCCCACCCTGTAGCGACTGGTGTCTCTGGCGCTTGCGGCGTGAACGATGATGGAGGCCAGGCTGGCGCGCATGCCGGCGCCATCGCCTCATTGCTTGAATCGACCGGCCCTGTCAGGCGTTGTCCTGACAGGGCCTTGTTTGGAATCGATGATGTCTAGACCTTCACCGCTTGATCCCCTTCGCTCGGCCCCCACAGGCACGCTCTGGTGGCGGCATGGCAAGCTGTCCCTGCTGCTGTTGCGTGCGCCATTGCTGGCGGCCGGCATACTGCTGCTGGCGCTGCTGATGGCCAGTGTCGCCTCGCTGATGCTGGGCAGTGCCGGCCTCGGGCCGTGGGATGCCTTCAAGGCGGCCTTCGGGCACGGCGAGTTCGCCACCGTCTTCGTGGTGCAGGAGCTGCGTCTGCCGCGCCTGCTGGCCGGTATCGCCACAGGCGCTGCTTTCTCGCTGGCGGGCTGTCTGATGCAGACCCTGGCCGGCAATCGCCTGGCGACACCCGGCATCATCGGCATCGACAATGGCGCGACCGCCTTCGCGGTGGCCTCCGTGGTCGGGATGGGCATCTCGCTGGCGCCGCCGGTGATGGCGTTGAGCGGTGCCGTGATCGCCACTGCGCTGGCCTTCGGGCTCTCCGGCGGCATCGGCACGCGTGGCTATCGCTTCCTGGTCGCCGGTATCGGGGTCGGGGCGCTGTTCGGTGCCGGAACGCAGCTGATGCTGGCAAGAGTCTCCATCGATGCCGCCAACAGCGCCTATCCGTGGACGGTCGGCAGCCTCAATGCGCGTGATGCCGATTCGCTCACCTGGCTCGGGCTGGCCTTGCTGATCGGCGTGCCGATCGCGCTCTGGCTGGGACGCGGGCTGAATACGCTGCGCTTCACCGACCGCGTGGCGACGGGGCTGGGACAGCCGGTGTCGCGTGTACGTCTGATCACGCTGTGGCTGTCGGTCGTGCTGACGGCGGCGGCCGTCGCGGTGGCCGGGCCGGTAGGCATGGTGGCGCTGGTGGGCCCCGAGATCGCACGTTACCTGTCGCGTCACAAGGGCGTGCCGCTGCTGGCCTCGGCGCTGGCCGGTGCGCTGGTGATGGTGCTGGCAGACCTCGCCGGTCGTACTCTGCTGTCGCCGCTGGAAATCCCGGTAGGTATCGTGATGGCCGTGGTCGGCAGCCCTTATCTGCTGTGGATACTGCTGCGCAGTCCGCGCTAGCCGTTGCCCCTATTTTCCTGCTGAGCGGCCCAGGGCCAGCCCTTGCCGCTCAGCGTCGCACGACATGTTCCAGCGGCCGATGATGTTTCAGGAGAGTGCGCCATGAGCGCTGAGACGATGCTTGATCCGCGAGCGATGAATTCCCCGGCCGATCGCCACGCCGGGGCCACCACCGATACCCTGCGAGCGAACGAGCTGTCGCTGGGCTACGGCGCGCGCCAGCGCCATGTCACCGTGATCGATTCGCTGACCCTGGGGCTGCCCGACGGCAAGGTGACGGCGATCGTCGGGCCCAACGGCTGTGGCAAGTCGACACTGCTGGCAGGGCTGGCTCGCCTGCAATTGCCTGAGTCAGGCGCGGTGCTGCTGGAAGGCAAGGACATTCACGCCTACAAGCGACGCGAAGTGGCCCAGCGCATCGCGCTGCTGCCTCAGGAGACGCATTCGCCCGAGGGGGTGACGGTGCATGAGCTGGTGCGTTTCGGTCGTCAGCCCTATCAGGGCGCGCTGAGTCAGTGGTCTGAGGAGGATCAACGCCTGGTAGCCGAGGCGATGGCCGCCGCCGATATCGAGAGCCTGGCGGACCGTGAGCTGGCCTCGATGTCCGGTGGGCAGCGTCAGCGTGCCTGGATCGCCATGGCGCTGGCACAGCAGACACCCTTGCTGCTGCTGGATGAGCCGACCTCGGCGCTGGATCTCGGCCACCAGATCGAGGTCTTCGAGCTGATCCAGCGTCTGGCCCATGAAGAGGGCAAGACCATCGTGATGGTGGTGCATGATCTGGCCAGTGCCTGCCGCTATGCCGACCACATCGTGGCCATGCACGCAGGTCACGTGATCGCGGAAGGCGCGCCCGCCGAGGTGGTGACGCCGGAGCTGGTGCGCAAGCTTTATGGGGTCGAGTGCCGCCTGATTCCCGACCCGGACACTGGCACACCGCTGCTGATCGGCGTACGCCGCACCAGCGAGCGCCTGAGTGGCAGCGCGACCTGAGGCCAAGGCAATGGCCATGGCGGGCGCTGTGGCGCCTGCGTGGCCGCTGCCGAGCCTTGTGCAGGTCTGATAGAGGGGCTTGGGGAGGTCTGAAGAGGGTGACTTGATAGGGCGACTTGAGAGAGCGCTCTGCCTCTGACGGAAAAGGCCAGCCAGAACTGATCGCCCACAAACAGAAAGGCCTCCCCGAAGGGAGGCCTTTCTGTCACGGATATGGTGGAGGCGACGGGAGTCGAACCCGTGTCCGCCGGCACTCCGCCTTCGGCTCTACATGCTTAGTTTCATTATTTGATTTAACACTACTGCCGCCAATGAACAGGCTACAGCAATGCGATTCTCTGAGTTTTAATCTCGACCTTAGAGACGTCGGCCAAGACGATCCTGTTTATACGGGCTCGTTCTCAATCCACCTTGAACAGGCGCAACGGTATCATGAGCAGCTTATGCAGCTAGAGCGTAGTTGTCGTCGTTTGCGACTATATATTTGCAACGTTTTATTTACGAGATACGTTACGATCTCGGCATGCACCTCAGGGTTTGCCACCAGCGTCGAATGCCAGAACGCCCCCATAACAGTGTTACCACTTTACTGCGTTGCTACGTCTTCATCATAACAGGTGGGGACTGTGCTACGCCAGTTCAAGCGTTCAGGAAAATTTCTGACCTGACAGTAGCTTGCTGGCGTGAGCTGCCTCACGCTGCCCTCAGCGGTCGCGGAGGATACGGGCCTTCTGACGGTTCCAGTCACGGTCTTTCTCGGTGGCGCGCTTGTCGTGCAGCTTCTTGCCTTCCACCAGCGCGATCTCGCACTTCACGATCGCATTCTTCCAATACAGCTTGACCGGCACACAGGTGTGGCCCTTGTCCTGGGTGCGCGAGAAGATGCGTGCGATCTGCTTCTTGTGCAACAGCAGCTTGCGCGTGCGCTGCGGGTCCGCCACCGCGTGGGTGTTGGCGGTTTCCAGCGGATGGATGTGGCAGCCCAGCAGCCAGGCTTCGGCATTCTTGATCACGATATAGGTATCGGTCAGCTGGCCCTTGCCTGCGCGCAGCGCCTTCACTTCCCAGCCTGCCAGTACCAGACCCGCTTCGAAGGTTTCCTCGATGTGGTACTCGTGGCGTGCCTTCTTGTTCTGGGCGATCAGATTGCCGCCCTGTTCGGGTTTCTTTTTCTTGCCCATGTTGCCTCATTTGTCGTGTGCGCCTGCCGTCATCCAGTGTGGATATGGCACATCCTTCTGGATGGGGGGAGGCGTGTTACCATTCAAGGCCAGACGGCACTTCATGCGCCGGCCCATTGTTCATGATACGCATGCTGCGTATCCAAGTCAGCGGAGAGCTAGATGCCTACGGTCAACCGGTCTGCCCTGGTGCGGCATTCGGCCCGGGCAATGTTCGATCTGGTCAATGATTTCGAGCGTTATCCCGAATTCCTGTCCGGCTGCAGCAACGCGGAATTGCTGGAACGTGATGAGGACCATCTCAAGGGCAGGCTCACCCTGTCCAAGGCAGGCATGCAGCAGAGCTTCGTCACGCGCAATGACCTGTATGCCCCCGAGCGGATAGAGCTGAATCTGGTCGATGGCCCCTTCAAGCGTCTGCAGGGGACCTGGCTGTTCACGCCGCTGGGCGAAGATGCCTGCAAGGTCTCGCTCGAGATGGACTTCGAGTTCAGCAATCGCCTGCTGGGCATGGCGTTCGGCAAGCTGTTCAGTCAGGTCGCCGCTCAGATGGTCGAGGCCTTCACGCGCCGCGCTGACCAGATCTACACCCAGCGCTGACACCTGGCCGTTGGCCAGGGTGGAACGCTGCGCAGGTGATATATCGCACAGGTGGTATATAAAGGTGGCGAGAGCAAAGGAGCAGACATGACAGACAGAATCACGGTCGAGGTGGCCTATGCGCTGCCCGACAAGCAGAAGATCGTCTCGCTGGCGGTCGCCCCCGGCACCACGGCGCGCGAGGCCGTGCGCATGGCACGTCTGGAGCAGCTCTTTCCGACGATTGCCGCCGAGGTGTTTCTCGAGGCGGACCTGGGCATCTTCGGCAAGGCGCTGCGCAAGCCCGATGAGCATGTGCTGGACGCCGGGGATCGAGTCGAGGTCTATCGCGCCTTGATCACCGACCCCAAGCTTGCACGCAAGCGGCGCGCCGACAAGGCCGCTCGCGCCGCTCAGTAAGACGAGATACAGGCGAGAATCAAAAACAGCGGGGCACCTTGAAAGGTGCCCCGCTGTTGTTCTGGCTTGTCACTGAGTGAAGAGGACAGTGATCAGCGCTCTTCAGGCAGGTCGGCTGCGCCTGCCTTGGGTTCAGCACGGTTAGGCTGTGCCGCGCGAGGGTCGATGTCCAGGTCCGGCACGATGACGGTTTCCTGGTCGATGTCGCCGCTCTTGTCGATGTTGGAGAGTGAATCGCCTGCGAAGGTCAACGTCACGCGCTTGTTGATGATTTCGCCATCCGCTTTCTTGAGGCGATAGACGTAGTCCCAGCTATCCTCACTGAAGGGGGCGGTCAGCAGCGGTGAGCCCATCACGTAGATGACCTGTTCGCGGCTCATGCCCGGCTTCAATTGCTCGACCATTTCCGGCTTGATCAGGTTGCCCTGAGGAAGGTCGCGCTTGTAGACGCTGAAGTAGCTGCACCCGGTGAGCAGCGACAGGGCGCTGCAAAAGGCGACTGTTTTGATCAAGTTTTGCATTTGCCCTGAAGATTCCCTATCGTTTTGCCTTGGCCGATCATACCTGATACATCAAGCGACTGCGAAGAGTACCCCAGCATGGCCGATCAGAACCATGAACTGCGCAAGGCGGGACTCAAGGTAACCCTACCGCGAGTCAAGATCCTGCAGATCCTCGAGAAATCGACGGATCGACACCTGAGTGCCGAGGACGTGTACAAGGCGTTGCTTGAGGCTGGCGAAGATGTCGGTCTGGCGACGGTTTATCGTGTGCTCACCCAGTTTGAAACAGCGGGACTGGTGATGCGTCACAACTTCGATGGCGGTCACGCCGTCTTCGAACTGTCCCAGGAAGAACACCATGACCACATGGTATGTCTGGACAGCGGCGAGATCATAGAGTTCTGTGATCCCGAGATCGAGCGCCGTCAGCGCGAGATCGTCGAGGAGCACGGCTATGAGCTGGTCGAGCATGCGCTAGTGCTCTACGTGCGCCCCAAGGGTGACAAGAGCGATAGCTGACGCGGGTTGCGTCAGGGATGACGTGGCCGGAGAGCCTTCTCCGGCCAGATACACGAACGGCCGCCCTCAGGGGCGGCCGTTCGTGTATCTGGCGTTCATGTTTCCTCAATCCATGACTCTGGCGTTCGTCTTGTTGAGGAGCATCATTGGACGAATGGACGTCGCTGGCAGTGCATGAACGGCGACGGCGACGGCGACGGCGACTTTGACGACAGTGCTCAGTGGCGGCTGTCGGCAGCGCCGAGCATCTCGCGGGCGTGGGCGAGGGTCTGCTCGGAGAGATGAATGCCGCCCAGCATGCGTGCCAGCTCGCGCACACGGCCGCTTTCATCCAGCAGCGCCATATGGGTGCGGGTCGTGTCCTTCTCGGCCTGCTTCTCTATATGCAGGTGCTGATGCGCCTGTGCGGCGACCTGCGGCAGGTGAGTGACGGTCAGCACCTGGCCCTTGTCGCCCAGGCGACGCAGCAGCTGGCCGACGATCTCGGCGGTAGCGCCGGAGATGCCGACATCGACTTCATCGAAGACCAGGCTGGGGATGGTCGAGCGACTGGCGGCCACGACCTGGATCGCCAGTGACACACGCGAGAGCTCGCCGCCGGAGGCGACCTTGGCCAGCGCACGTGGCGGCTGCCCCGGGTTGGCGCTGATGCGGAAGTGGATGCGTTCCATGCCCTCGGGCTGCGGGCGCTCCCGCGCCTCGATGGCGACCTCGAAGGTGGTCTTGCCCATGCCGAGGAAGGCCAGCTGGTCTTGGATGTCGCTGGCCAGTTGCGGGGCGGCAGTGGCGCGTTTGGCGCTTACCTCACTCGCCAGCCCCTTCCAGGCCTCGCGACGCTGAGCCACTTCTTCCCGCAAGGCTTCGATGGCCTCCTCATCGCCACCCAGGCCGTCGAGTTCTTCGCTCAGGCGCTGATGAAGGCCATGCAGCTCGTCCGGCATCACATGATGCTTGCGTGCGATCTGGTGAATGCGGCTCAGGCGCTCATCGACGAAGGCCAGACGCTCGGGATCGAGTTCGGTGACTTCCACGAAGCGATGCAGTTCACGCGCCGCTTCTTCTATCTGGATGCGCGCTTCCTCGAGCATACCCAGCGCACTGGCCAGTGAGCCATGTTCGTTGCCCGGCAGATGCGCCAGGCGCGCCAGGGCCTGGTTGAGGCGTGGCAACGCACCTTCTTCGTCGTGATCACAGCACTCGGCGGCGGACTGCGCCTCGGCCAGAATCTGCTCGGCATTGGCCAGCGTTTCCTGCTCCTGTTCCAGGGCTTCCAGCTCCCCTTCGCACAGCGCCAGTTCATCGAGCTCCTCGACCTGATAGCGCAACAGCTGGCGACGCGCACGTACCTCATCGCCATCATTGCTCATGCGCTTGAGGCGACGATGCGCCTCCTGCCAGTGACGGAAGTCCTCGCGCAACTGGGCAGCCTGAGTCTCCAGGCCCGCATATTCGTCGAGCTGACGCAGATGCGTCTCTTCCTTGAGCAGGGAGTGATGGGCGTGCTGGGAGTGGATGTCGATCAGGTGCTCGCCCAGCTCGCGCAGGTCGGCGATGGTGCAGGGCGTGCCGTTGATCCAGGCCTTGGAGCGGCCGCTGGCGGTGATGACGCGACGCAGCAGGCAGTCGTCGCTGCCCAGTTCGCGCTCATCCAGCCACTGACGGGCATCGCCAAGCTCACTGATATCGAAACGCGCGATGAGGTCGGCGCGGTCGGCGCCATGCCGCACGCTGCCGGCATCGGCGCGCTCGCCCAGACACAGGCCGAGGGCGCCGAGCAGGATGGACTTGCCGGCACCGGTCTCGCCGGTGATGGCGGTCATGCCGCGGCGGAAATCGAGTTCCAGCGTTTCGACGATGGCAAAATCTTGGATGGCGAGTTGCAGCAGCATGACTACCTCCGAGGGGGCTTTGACGTACGCCGTGCTGGGGGAACATCAGCGGACCCGGACTCGATGGGCGGGCTACGGTGTCGCCATACAGTATGTTTATACAGTGAACATGGCTTTTTATACAGCACGTTCGGGTGGCCTTCAATCCATGCCGGACTCAGTGGGGAGAAAAGCCCGCGGCAAGGCTTGAGAAGCGATGTGCTGTCCCCATATAGAGGCACTGACACTTTCAGTCGGCAGCAATGGCCTGGCCTTGCTGCCTCTCAAGGCAACTCATGGCCTGTCTGTCAGCCAGTGCGCGTGATGCTTCGCGACAAGCTCAGCAGGCCACGAATCAGGGCAATGGCGCATAGACGCCGGCCCGCAGGAGATCAGCATGGCTCAGGACCCGCAGACCCCGATGGATGAAGAGCTTCAGCGTGCCGCTCGCGATGCCGAGCCGCAGCCGGAAACGCCGGAAGGTGAAGTGATCGACAACGTACTGGATGCCGACGATACCGGCGCCGA
The DNA here is from genome assembly GCF_046566945.1 of Cobetia sp. SIMBA_158. Classification (NCBI taxonomy): domain Bacteria; kingdom Pseudomonadati; phylum Pseudomonadota; class Gammaproteobacteria; order Oceanospirillales; family Halomonadaceae; genus Cobetia; species Cobetia sp. SIMBA_158. Next base: position 53,993 of record NZ_JAWJYL010000005.1, on the reverse strand, counting down.
AGGCTCTCTGGTGGACAACCCGGAAGCCGAGATGCTGGCCGCCCAGGTCGAAGAGCTTGAGCAGGCCGTCAAGGAAGCCAAGGACCAGGCGCTGCGTGCGGCTGCCGATGCGCAGAACGCGCGCCGTCGTGCCGAGCAGGACGCCGAGAAGGCGCGCAAGTTCGCGCTGGAGAAGTTCGTCAAGGAAATGCTGCCGGTGGTGGATTCCCTCGAGAAGGCACTGGAATCCATGTCGGGTGACGAAGCGGCCAAGACCCACGTCGAAGGCATCGAGATGACCTTGAAAATGCAGCTGGATGCCCTGAACAAGTCAGGCGTCGAGCAGCTGGATCCGCATGGCGAGCCCTTCGATCCGGAATACCATCAGGCTGTCGCCATGGTGCCGTCCCCGGACGCGGAGCCGAACAGCGTCATCGACGTGATGCAGAAGGGTTACACCCTCAATGGCCGCCTGGTGCGTCCGGCGATGGTGGCAGTCAGCAAGGCCTCCTGAGGCCTGCGCGCTCCCGACGCCCGATAGGCGTTGGATCGCGCCCTGTGGGGGCTCAGGGCGATCCGGCCCGGGAAAATTTGCCCGGCCGGGTCTTGAAACCCTGACACGCGACCCCATCTAGAGAAACAAGTTCAGGCACCGACACAAGGTGCCGACATCCAGACTTATCTTTCAGGCTAGCAACAGATTCGAGGTATACGATTATGGGACGCATCATCGGTATTGACTTGGGTACTACCAACTCCTGTGTGGCAGTGCTCGACGGCGAGAAAACCAAGGTCATCGAAAACGCTGAAGGCGGTCGCACCACACCGTCCATCATCGCTTACACCGACGACAACGAGATTCTGGTCGGCCAGTCGGCCAAGCGTCAGGCAGTGACCAACCCGGAGAACACTCTCTTCGCGGTCAAGCGCCTGATCGGTCGCAAGTTCAAGGATGATGTGGTTCAGAAAGACATCAAGATGGTGCCGTACAAGATTGTCGAAGCCGACAACGGCGACGCCTGGGTGCAGGTGAAAGACAAGAAGATGGCACCGCCGCAGATCAGTGCGGAAATCCTCAAGAAGATGAAGAAGACCGCGGAAGACTACCTCGGTGAAGAAGTCACCGAAGCCGTCATCACCGTGCCGGCCTACTTCAACGATTCCCAGCGTCAGGCGACCAAGGACGCCGGCCGCATCGCGGGTCTCGACGTCAAGCGCATCATCAACGAGCCGACTGCCGCAGCCCTCGCCTACGGCATGGACAAGTCCCGTGGTGACAAGACCATCGCGGTCTACGACCTGGGCGGCGGTACCTTCGATATCTCCATCATCGAAGTCGCCGACGTCGACGGTGAGACCCAGTTCGAAGTGCTCGCCACCAACGGCGACACCTTCCTGGGTGGTGAAGATTTCGACATGCACCTGATCAACTACCTGGTTGACCAGTTCAAGGCGGACAGCGGTATCGATCTGTCCGGCGACAACCTCGCCATGCAGCGTCTGAAGGAAGCCGCCGAGAAGGCCAAGATCGAGCTGTCCAGCGCTCAGCAGACCGACGTGAACCTGCCGTACATCACGGCTGACAACACCGGTCCGAAGCACCTGAACGTCAAGGTGACCCGTTCCAAGCTCGAGTCTCTGGTCGACGACCTGGTCGCACGCTCCCTGAAGCCGTGCCAGACCGCGCTGTCCGACGCTGGCCTGTCCGCCTCCGAGATCGACGACGTCATCCTGGTCGGTGGTCAGACTCGCATGCCGCTGGTGCAGTCCAAGGTGGCCGAGTTCTTCGGCAAGGAAGCCCGCAAGGACGTCAACCCGGATGAAGCGGTCGCCGTCGGCGCCGGTATCCAGGGCGGCGTGCTGGGCGGCGACGTCAAGGACGTGCTGCTGCTGGACGTGACGCCGCTGACCCTCGGTATCGAGACCATGGGTGGCGTGCTGACGCCGCTGATCGAGAAGAACACCACCATCCCGACCAAGAAGTCCCAGGTGTTCTCCACCGCTGACGACAACCAGGGCGCGGTGACCATCCACGTCCTGCAGGGTGAGCGCAAGCAGGCCGCGCAGAACAAGTCTCTGGGTCGCTTCGACCTGGCCGACATTCCGCCGGCACCGCGCGGTGTGCCGCAGATCGAAGTCGCCTTCGACCTGGATGCCAACGGTATCCTGAACGTGTCCGCCAAGGACAAGGCGACCGGCAAGGAACAGTCCATCGTCATCAAGTCTTCCGGCGGCCTGTCCGACGACGAGATCGAACAGATGGTGCGTGACGCGGAAGCCAACGCCGACGAAGACAAGAAGTTCGAGGAAATGGTCCAGCTGCGCAATCAGGCCGACGGCATGATTCACGCGACCAAGAAGACCCTGACCGAAGCCGGTGACAAGGCCGAAGCCAGCGAGAAGGAAGCCATCGAGACGGCGATCTCCGAGCTGGAAGAAGCCCTGAAAGGCGACGACAAGGATGCGATCCAGGCCAAGCTGGATGCACTGACCGAAGCGTCCGGCAACTTGGCGCAGAAGCTCTACGCCGAGCAGGGTGCCCAGGGTGAGCAGGCTGCCGAAGGTCAGGCTGGCAAGAAGCAGGACGACGACGTGGTTGACGCCGAGTACGAGGAAGTCAACGACGACAAGAAGTCCTGAGGGATTTCTTGAACGACGTCTGATGACAGCGCGGGAGCCTTGTGAAGGTGTCCCGCGTTGTCGTTTGCATCGGTGGCGCCTTGCGCTAGCCGCGAGCCACCGGTGACAACCGGCATTCCAGAACAGACCGGCAGCCTCAGGCTGCCAGCAATCCAGGCGGACCTGATCCATGTCCAAGCGTGATTATTACGAAGTGCTTGGTGTCGAGCGTGGCGCCGACACCAAGGACATCAAGAAGGCGTACCGACGCCTGGCCCAGAAGCATCACCCGGACCGCAACCCGGATGATGAAACTTCGGCCGAGAAGTTCCGTGAAGTCTCTGAAGCCTACGAAGTGCTGTCCGATGCTGACAAGCGCGCCGCCTATGACCAGTTCGGTCATGCCGGTGTCGATGGTCAGGGCGGCGGTGGCTTCGGTGGCGGCGGCTTTGGCGGTGGTGGTGCCGGCGGCTTCGGCGATGTGTTCGGCGATGTCTTCGGTGACATCTTCGGTGGCGGCGGTGGTCGTCGCAATCCGAACGCTCCGCAGCGCGGCAGCGACCTGCGTTACAACCTGGATCTCGATCTGGAATCGGCGGTTGCCGGTACCACGGTCGATATCCGCGTGCCGCGTCTGGCCGCCTGTGGCCACTGCGATGGCGATGGTGCCGAGCCGGGTTCCAGCAAGGAAACCTGCCCGACCTGCAATGGCATGGGCAAGGTGCGCATGCAGCAGGGCTTCTTCGCGGTCGAGCAGGCGTGTCCGACCTGCCACGGTCGTGGCGAGAAGATCAGCGTGCCGTGCCGCAAGTGTCACGGCGAAGGCCGCGTCCAGGAATCCAAGACCCTCTCGGTCAAGATTCCGCCGGGCGTCGACACCGGCGACCGCATCCGCCTGAACGGCGAAGGCGAGGGCGGTGTCAACGGCGGGCCGTCAGGCGATCTGTATGTGCAGGTCAACCTGCGCGAGCACGAGATCTTCAAGCGCGATGGTCGTCACCTGCAGTGTGAAGTGCCGATCAGCTTCGTCGATGCGGCGCTGGGCGGTGAGCTCAATGTGCCGACCCTCGACGGACGTGTCGTGCTGAAGATTCCGGCCGAGACCCAGACCGGCAAGCTGTTCCGTCTGCGCGGCAAGGGCGTCAAGCCGGTGCGCGGCGGCCCCGCCGGGGACCTGCTGTGCAAGGTGGTCATCGAGACCCCGGTCAGCTTGAATGAAGAGCAGAAGGAGCTGTTGCGTCAGTTCCAGCAGAGCCTCGGTGATACCGGCAAGAGCCATTCACCGAAGGAGAACAGCTTCTTCGATGGCGTGAAGAAGTTCTTCGAAGACATGAAGCCCTAGGCATTCGCCTTGCCGTCCGCGGGCCAGCCCCGTGGATGGCCTTCATGCCAGAGAGCCCCGCACTCGACAAGTCGAGTGCGGGGCTCTCGCGTTTCAGGCTCGGTGGCTCTGTCCAGCAATTCAGTCCGGTGACTCATTCTGGTAACTCAATCCAGTAACCCAGCCCGGGGCATGGCTATTCCGGCGCTGATTCAGCCGTGAAGGCCTCGGGTTCGATGACGGCAAAGCAGCTCAGCAGCGTGGTCTGGAAGCTGCTGAAGTTGTCATCCGAGATCATCAGGAAGCGATTGCCTTCCAGGTGCGTCAGCCCTTCGAAGTTGTCCAGCGACCAGCCATCGCCGCTCGACAGGCGTGCCAGGGTGCGCACCTCGGCCTGGGTGCCGGGCTCACCGAGATGCGCGCGGCGCAGACTGATCACCAGCGGGAAGGGCGGTGAGAAGGCGCGCTCCAGCATCAGCATGTCACCGTCGGGCAGCATCTCCATCGCGGTCAGGCTCGAGCCGGTGTCGCTGGCCAGCGGGTAGCTCCACTCGTGCTTGTCGTCGAGGCTGAAGATGCGCGTCATGCCGTCGCTCATGCCCTCCGGCGTGGCTTCCAGTCCGGCGAGCATGCCGTATTCCGGGTGCAGGGTCAGGGCTTCCATGCCGTTGTTGGGCGCCGCGCCACGCGCGCCCATCGGGGTGAAGGGCTCGCTGACGGCCAGGCCGCTGGGCAGGAAGTGCTCGACGCGTGGCTGCTGCTCGAAGCTGATCACCAGGCGGGAATCGCCGCGGCGGTCATTGTTCGCGCGCAGCAGCTGCAGGCCCTCGGCATCACTGAGGGCGCCGCGCAGCGAGACATCGGTCTCGTCGCGCAGGGTGTAGGTATTGAGCGCCTTGGCCCCGACCAGCTCACCGTGACGGAAGGCGAGCCGCAGGCGATGCAGCCAGCCGCGGTCCGACACGGCATACAGCAGTGACTCGTCCTGGTCCCAGCCGATGTCCGACAGGCCCCCGACGGGGGTGTCATCCAGCCATTTGCCCGGCAGCCTGAGCGTGCCGCACCACTGGATTTCCGGGAACTCGCTCTTCTGTTCCGGCGATGCCAGCGTGTAGGGGCGCGGGTGAACGCCGCAGGCGCTCAACAGGCCGGCGAGCGCCGTGGTGACAGCGAGGGTCTGGAGCATGCGCCAGCGGCGCGAGGCGGGGGATTGGCGTGCAGGCATGCTGACTCCGGAGACTGAGCGGTGATGAGAAAAATGACGATCAACAGGAGACAACCTGGTACGAGGCTACTCTAGCGCGTAACCGGCACAAATACATGCCGTCAGCCAACGCTGCAGGCGGCTGATATACTCGTGGCACAGCATAGGTGGCACGCTCGGGGCATGCTCGCGGGCTGTCACCCTCAAGACCCACAACAGGCAGGAGTCAGCATGACCCGTATCGCAATCATGGGCGTCGCCGGACGCATGGGACGCACGTTGGTCGAGGCCGTCGGTGCAGTGGAAGGTCTGACGCTGGCGGCGGGCATCGTCGAATCCGGCAGCTCCCTGGCGGGCGTCGACATCGGTGAGCTGGCCGGTCAGGGCCGTCTGGGCGTGGTCGCCAGCGACAGTCTGGCTGCCGTGGTGGATGACTTCGACGTGGTGATCGACTTCACCGCACCGCAGGTGACGCTGGCCAATCTGGCGCTGTGCGCCGAGCACGGCAAGCGTATGGTGATCGGCACGACCGGTTTCACGCCGGAGCAGCTCGAGCAGCTGGATGGCTACCGTGACAGCGTGCCCTTCGTGTTCGCGGCCAACATGAGCTCCGGCGTCAACCTGACCCTCAAGTTGCTGGAGACCGCCGCGCGTGCCCTCGGCGATGCCGGCTATGACATCGAGATCATCGAGGCGCACCACCGCCACAAGGTCGATGCTCCTTCCGGCACGGCGCTGGCGATGGGCGAAGCCGTGGCGCATTCCATCGGACGTGATCTCGCCACCCATGGTGTCTTCGCACGTGAAGGTCAGTGCGGCCCGCGTACCGACAAGGAAATCGGCTTCGCCACCGTGCGTGCCGGTGACATCGTCGGTGAGCACACCGTGATGTTCGCCACCGAAGGCGAGCGCATCGAGATCACCCACAAGGCGTCCAGCCGCATGACCTTCGCCAAGGGCGCGGCACGCGCGGCCGAATGGCTGTCAGGGCGCGAAGTCGGCCGCTATGACATGCAGGATGTGCTGGGGCTCAAGTGAGCGAAGTAGAGAGCAAAGTGGTGAGCGGAATGGAGAGCCAGGCACTGAGATGACAGTCTGGCGACATTCAGGAGAATTTCTTGAAAGCTGTCTCGGTGGGCAGGATGCGGCGCACGCGTGAGCCATTCTGGCCGCCTTGCGCCGCTGGACTGCTTCGCTTTACAAGCGCTGTGCAGTGTCCCGGCTCGGCCAAGGGTTTCGTCAAGCTGACCGCGGCGACGAAACGACCGTATCGTGGGCCTTGTCGCCTGCTGGCGGGGCATGCGTGGGGTGGTCAGCACTCAAGGATTCCGGTAATCTCTACCCAATTTGGCCACGTTCTTGGCCGCTCTATTGGTTGCCGTTTTGGCAGCGCTCGGGCCAGCAGCATTCCGAAGAATGATAACAAGCGGGATGAAACCTGATTTTTCGGTTTCGTCCCGCTTTTTTGCAACCTGAATTTGCCGCTTCTGGCGCGCGTCTGTCCAGTGACAGGCACCTGGCAGAAGTCGGCAGCGGGACACAGGCTCGGCGAATGCCGAGCACGATAATCAAGCAGCATGTCCGGTGTTCGACCGCGGATTCCGGGCAGGAAAGTGGACACTATGGGGAGGACGTTGCGTTGATCAAACCCGCGATACTGGCCTTGGAAGACGGCAGTGTATTTCACGGCAGCGCCATCGGTGCTGATGGGCAGACCAGCGGCGAGGTAGTGTTCAACACTGCCATGACCGGCTACCAGGAAATCCTGACCGATCCCTCCTACACCCGACAGATCGTCACTCTGACGTATCCGCACATCGGCAATACCGGCATCAACGACGAGGACACCGAGTCCGACAGCGTCGCAGCCGCCGGCCTGGTCATCCGCGACCTCCCGCTGCTGGCCAGCAACTTCCGTTCCACTCGCTCCCTCGATCAGTACCTGCGCGACGAGAATGTCGTCGGCATCGCTGATATCGACACGCGTCGCCTGACGCGCATCCTGCGCGAGAAGGGCTCCCTGAACGGTGCCATCCTCGCCGGTGAAGATGCCCAGGGTGATGATGCCGTCGAGCGCGCGCTGGAAGCGGCACGCGCCTTCCCGGGTCTGAAGGGCATGGACCTGGCCAAGGAAGCCTCCTGCAGCGAGCAGTTCGAGTGGCACGAAGGCGAATGGACACTGGGCGAAGGCTACGCCGATACCCGTGAGTCCGAGCGTCCCTTCCACGTGGTCGCCTACGACTACGGCGTCAAGCACAACATCCTGCGCATGCTGGCCTCCCGCGGTTGCCGCCTGACCGTCGTGCCGGCGCAGACGCCTGCCGCCGAGGTGCTGGCGCTCAACCCGGATGGCGTCTTCCTGTCCAACGGCCCGGGCGACCCCGAGCCCTGCGACTACGCCATCACCGCGATTCGTGAAGTGCTCGAGACCGACACGCCGGTCTTCGGCATCTGCCTGGGTCACCAGCTGCTGGCGCTGGCCTCCGGCGCGACCACGGTCAAGATGGGCCACGGTCACCACGGTGCCAACCACCCGGTGCAGGACCTCGACAGCGGTGTGGTGATGATCACCAGCCAGAACCATGGCTTCGCAGTGGATGAAGCGGGCATGCCGAGCAGCCTGCGCGCGACCCACAAGTCGCTGTTTGACGGTAGCCTGCAGGGCATCGAGCGCACCGACCGCCCGGCCTTCAGCTTCCAGGGTCACCCGGAAGCCAGTCCCGGCCCGCAGGACGTCGCCCCGCTGTTCGATCGTTTCATCGAGATGATGCGCGCGCGACGCTGAGCCGAGCGCAGGCCCGAGGGCCTGATCCATCGTTGAGTTCAGTCACCAGATCATTGCGGGAAGAGACATGCCGAAACGTACAGACCTAAACAGCATCCTGATCATCGGCGCCGGCCCCATCGTCATCGGCCAGGCGTGCGAGTTCGACTATTCCGGCGCACAGGCCTGCAAGGCCCTGCGTGAAGAGGGTTACCGGGTCATCCTGGTCAACTCCAACCCGGCAACCATCATGACCGACCCGGTGATGGCCGATGCGACCTACATCGAGCCGATCACCTGGGAAACCGTGGCGCGCATCATCGAGAAGGAACGCCCGGACGCCATCCTGCCGACCATGGGCGGCCAGACCGCACTGAACTGTGCGCTGGCGCTGGAGCGCGAAGGCGTGCTCGAGCAGTACGGTGTCGAGATGATCGGTGCCAACGCCGACACCATCGACAAGGCCGAAGACCGTGATCGCTTCGACAAGGCGATGAAGAAGATCGGTCTGGCGTGCCCGAAGGCCAAGGTTGCGCACTCCATGGAAGAAGCCTGGGAAATCCAGGCCGAGCTGGGCTTCCCGTCCATCATCCGTCCCAGCTTCACCATGGGCGGTTCCGGCGGCGGCGTGGCGTACAACCGTGAAGAATTCGAAGAGATCTGCCATCGCGGCTTCGAGCTGTCGCCGACCCGCGAGCTGTTGATCGACGAATCGCTGCTGGGCTGGAAGGAATACGAGATGGAGGTCGTTCGTGACAAGAACGACAACTGCATCATCGTCTGCGCCATCGAGAACTTCGACCCGATGGGCGTGCACACCGGCGACTCCATCACCGTCGCCCCGGCCCAGACCCTGACCGACAAGGAATACCAGCTGATGCGTGATGCATCGCTGGCCGTTCTGCGCGAGATCGGCGTCGAGACCGGCGGCTCCAACGTCCAGTTCGGCATCTGCCCGGACACTGGCCGCATGGTCGTGATCGAGATGAACCCGCGCGTGTCGCGTTCCTCGGCGCTGGCTTCCAAGGCGACCGGCTTCCCGATCGCCAAGATCGCCGCCAAGCTGGCCGTCGGCTACACCCTGGACGAGCTGCAGAACGACATCACCGGTGGCAAGACGCCGGCGTCCTTCGAGCCGTCCATCGATTACGTCGTCACCAAGATTCCGCGCTTCACCTTCGAGAAGTTCCCGCAGGCCAATGACCGCCTGACCACGCAGATGAAGTCGGTCGGCGAAGTCATGGCCATCGGCCGTACCTTCCAGGAATCCCTGCAGAAGGCGCTGCGTGGCATGGAGACCGGCGTTGACGGTCTCGACCCGATCGTCGAGAACTTCAGCGACGAGAACATGGCGCGTATCAAGGGCGAGCTGCAGGCCGCCGGTGCCGAGCGTATCTTCTACATCGCCGATGCCATGCGTGCCGGTCTCGATATAGAAGAGATCTTCCGCCTCACCAACATCGACCGCTGGTACCTGGTGCAGCTGGCCGACCTGATCGCTCAGGAAGGCGCAGTGGCTGCAAGCTCGCTGGGCGAGATGGACGCTGATCGTCTGTTCCGTCTCAAGCGCAAGGGCTTCAGCGATGCGCGCCTGGCGCGTCTGATGGGCGTGTCCGAGAAGGCCTTCCGCAAGCACCGCCAGAAGCAGGGCATCCGTCCGGTCTACAAGCGCGTCGACACCTGTGCCGCCGAATTCGCGTCCGACACCGCCTACATGTACTCCACCTATGAGGAAGAGTGCGAGGCGGAAGTCAGCGACAAGAAGAAGATCATGGTGCTGGGTGGCGGCCCGAACCGTATCGGTCAGGGCATCGAGTTCGACTACTGCTGTGTCCACGCCTCCCTCGCCATGCGCGCGGACGGCTACGAGACCATCATGGTCAACTGCAACCCGGAAACCGTGTCCACCGACTACGACACTTCCGATCGCCTCTACTTCGAGCCGGTCACCCTGGAGGACGTGCTGGAGATCGCCGACAAGGAGCAGCCGGTCGGTGTCATCGTCCAGTTCGGTGGCCAGACGCCGCTGAAGCTGGCGCGTGAGCTCGAAGCCGCCGGTGTGCCGATCATCGGTACCACGCCGGACGCCATCGACCGCGCCGAAGACCGCGAGCGTTTCCAGCAGATGATCGAGAAGCTCGGTCTGATCCAGCCGGAAAACGCCACCGCGCGCAGCTTCGAGGAAGCCTTCGTCAAGGCCGAGGTCATCGGTTACCCGCTGGTGGTGCGCCCGAGCTACGTGCTGGGCGGCCGCGCGATGGAAATCGTCTACTCCGCCGCCGAGCTCGAGAACTACATGACCCACGCGGTCAAGGTCTCCAATGACTCGCCGGTGCTGCTGGACCACTTCCTGAACGCGGCCATCGAGGTCGACATCGATGCGGTGTCCGACGGCAAGCAGGTCGTGATCGGCGCCATCATGCAGCACATCGAGCAGGCCGGTATCCACTCCGGTGACTCCGCGTGCGCCCTGCCGCCGTACTCGCTGCCGGCAGATGTCCAGGAAGAGATGCGTGAGCAGGTCAAGCGCATGGCGCTGGAACTCAACGTCGTCGGTCTGATGAACGTGCAGCTGGCCTGGCAGGATGGCGTAATCTACGTCATCGAGGTCAACCCGCGCGCTTCACGTACCGTGCCGTTCGTCTCCAAGTGCATCGGCCAGTCGCTGGCGCAGATCGCCGCACGCTGCATGGCCGGCCAGACCCTGGAAGAGATCGGTTTCACCCAGGAAATCGTGCCGACCTTCTATAGTGTGAAGGAAGCGGTGCTGCCGTTCGCCAAGTTCCCGGGGGTCGACCCGATCCTGTCGCCGGAAATGAAGTCCACCGGCGAAGTGATGGGCTCCGGCGATACCTTCGCGGAAGCCTTCTACAAGGCGCAGCTGGGTGCCGGTGAAGCCATCCCGACCCTGACTGGCGATCGCAAGGCCTTCCTGTCCGTGCGTGAGTTCGACAAGGCGGGCGTTATCGAGGTGGCCCGCTCTCTGGTAACATTAGGCTTTACGCTTTGTGCTACCCGTGGCACGGCAGAGGTGATCGCCGCTGCCGGCCTCGAGGTTGAACCCGTCAACAAGGTGTTCGAAGGGCGGCCGCATATCGTCGACATGATCAAGAACGGCGAGATCGCCTATATCGTCAACACCACAGAGGGACGTCAGGCCATCAATGACTCGTCCGTGATTCGTCGCACGGCGCTGGCGCACAAGGTGCCCTACGCCACGACGCTGGCGGGTGCCAATGCCGTGTGCATGGCGCTTGCCTACGGCAACGACGTCAAGGTCCGTCGTCTCCAGGATATGCATGCAGGAGTCATGATATGAGTAGAAGTCCGATGACCGTCGAAGGCGAAGACCGCCTTCGCAAGGAGCTCGAGCACCTAAAGGGCACTGAGCGTCCCCGGGTCATCGCTGACATCGCGGAAGCCCGTGAGCACGGCGATCTCAAGGAGAATGCCGAGTACCACGCCGCGCGTGAACAGCAGGGTTTCATCGAGGGTCGTATCCAGGAGATCGAGTCCAAGCTCTCCATGTCCCAGGTGATCGACGTCACCAAGTTGCCGAAGACCGGCAAGGTGATCTTCGGCACCACGGTCGACCTGATGAACCTCGATGACGATAGCGAAGTGCGCTATCGCATCGTTGGCGAAGATGAAGCCAGCATCAAGGACGGCAAGATCTCCGTCACCTCTCCGATCGCGCGTGCGCTGATCGGCAAGGAAGAAGGGGATGTCGTGGTCGTGCGTACCCCGGGTGGCGATGTGGAGTATGAAATCTCCGAAGTGCATCACATCTGAAGCACGTCACATCTGAAGTGCATCGCCTCTGATTCGTCAGATCCTGATGTCGTGACAGCCCTGCCGGTAACCCCGGCAGGGCTGTTTTTTTGCCTGCGGGCACGAAATCCTTCAGACAGACGGCTCTCGGCTCTCATCGTCATCAGGTCGTGATTGTCAGCAACAGAAAACAGAAACGCCGCCCTCGATGAGGGCGGCGTTTCTGTCTGCGGCAGGCGTGGCGTGCGAGGTGAGCCTCGTCAGGCCTGGGCCCGGCGGCTTACTTCTCGCTGAAGCGCTGTACGTTCGACAGCTTCGGCTTGGCCTGCGGGTTGCGGCGATACAGCAGAGCGATCTTGCCGATGCTCTGGATCAGGGTCGCGCCGGTTTCGCTGCACAGGTGGCGAGCCACCTCGCCGCGCGCTTCGCGATCGTTGATCGCCAGCTTCAGCTTGATCAGTTCGTGATCGTGCAGTGCGCGCTCCAGTTCGGTCACGACGCCTTCGGAAAGGCCGTTTTCCGAGACGGTGACGATCGGGTCAAGATGGTGCCCGATGCTGCGAAATGCTTTCTTTTGTGACTGTGACAAGCTCATGGTATCGTAAAGTTTCCCTGTTGGCGTCCGATGGGAGCGGGGAGCGTAGCGAAAGACAGGGTCGACTCCAGGGCTTGAAATCCAGGGGTGTGAACCCGTCTGTTGCGCAGGCAATGTCTGTGCCCACGGGCGGAACCGCGCGCAGGACCCGCCATTCTACTCCATGACGACGCTCATGACACGACCCGTGCGCAAGCTTGCCACGCCTTTCGTGTCGTCGTTATCCCCCGCGCTATCTCCCGCCAGTATTCGATTTTCCCCGACATTCCAGGTGACAACGTGGCTCACCCCAGCAAGAGCAGTGCTGGCTGGATGAAGGAACACTTTGATGACGCCTATGTCCAGCGCAGCTGGGCCGACGGTTATCGTTCCCGTGCCAGCTACAAACTGATTGAAATCGATGACAAGGACCGCCTGCTCAAGCCGGGCGCCACCGTCATCGACCTCGGCGCAGCCCCCGGTGGCTGGAGCCAGATTGCCGCGGACCGCGTCGGCATGGAAGGCGTGGTCATCGCCTCCGACATTCTCGAGATGGACGCCCTGGCCGGTGTCGACTTCATTCAGGGCGACTTCACCGAAGAGGCCGTGCTGAACCAGATTCTGGCCACCCTGGGTGACCGCCCGGTGGACCTCGTGATCTCCGACATGGCGCCCAACATGAGCGGCATGAGCGCGATCGATCAGCCTGCCGGCATGTATCTGGTCGAGCTGGCGCTGGATCTGGCGCGCCAGACCCTCAAGCCGGGCGGCAATTTCCTGGTCAAGGTCTTCCAGGGCGAGGGCTTCGATGCCTATCTGAAGGACATGCGTGGCAGCTTCAAGAAGGTCGTGACCCGCAAGCCGGAAGCATCGCGTGCACGCTCACGCGAAGTCTATCTGCTGGGGCAGGGCTTCAAGGGCTGATGGTCAGTGTCCTTGCATGCCGCTGCACGCGGCAGGTATCGGCTCGCGGCGGCGAGATTTCCACGTTGCTGGTCGCATGCTTCATCGCGGGTTAAGGCGAGCCATGCGATGCTCGTCCAGACTGGCGCCAATGTGTCCGGGCGAGTCGCAGCGCTGGCTGATGCAGGCTGTCTATCGGCGCAATAGTCCATTGTCGGGCTTTAAGCAATGGTTGCCAGCCCCCATCTGGTGTAGTGTCGATATCATTGGGTCTTGAGTACGATGGGCCAGTGACAGTTCGGTGGGTTTCAATGCCTTACCGATGCTGGCAGGCAAGTAGCACAATGCACGGCAAGCTTTGAGTGACTCGGTAGGCGAAGTGGCGCGTTGCGCTGACTTGATACCCCGCAGGCACGATCAGATAGCATGGCAGGCCACCACAAGACGGCAGTCGGAGTATTCACGGCATGCCAAGACAGATTCATGCAATGAGGGTGTCCCCTTGAACGACATGGCGAAGAACCTGATTCTCTGGTTGATCATCGCAGCAGTGCTGCTGACGGTGTTCAACAACTTCAGCGTCGATACCTCGCCGCAGGCGATGAACTATTCACAGTTCGTCCAGCAGGTGCAGAACGACCGGATCAAGAGTGTGACCATCGATGGTTACACCATTGAGGGTGAGCGGGCCGATGGCTCCAGCTTCACCACCATCCGGCCGGCGGCGTCCGATCCCAAGCTGATGGATGACCTGCTTGCCAACAAGGTGGAGGTCATCGGCAAGAAGCCTGAGCAGCAGTCGCTGTGGACACGCCTGTTGATTGCCAGCTTCCCGATTCTGATCATTCTGGCCATCTTCATGTTCTTCATGCGCCAGATGCAGGGTGGCGGCGCCGGCAAGGGTGGCCCGATGAGCTTCGGCAAGTCCAAGGCCAAGCTGCTGAGCCAGGACCAGATCAAGACCACCTTCAGCGATGTCGCAGGCTGTGACGAAGCGAAGGAAGAGGTCGAGGAACTGGTCGACTTCCTCAAGGACCCCAGCAAGTTCCAGCGTCTTGGCGGTCAGATTCCGCGTGGCGTCCTGATGGTAGGCCCGCCGGGTACCGGCAAGACCCTGCTCGCCAAGGCGATCGCCGGTGAAGCCAAGGTGCCGTTCTTCAGCATCTCCGGTTCTGACTTCGTCGAGATGTTCGTCGGTGTCGGTGCCTCTCGTGTGCGTGACATGTTCGAGCAGGCCAAGAAGCAGGCGCCGTGCATCATCTTCATCGATGAGATCGACGCCGTCGGTCGTCACCGTGGTTCCGGCATGGGCGGTGGTCACGATGAGCGTGAGCAGACGCTGAACCAGCTGCTGGTCGAGATGGATGGCTTCGAGGCGAACGACGGCATCATCGTCATCGCCGCGACCAACCGTCCTGACGTGCTTGACCCCGCGCTGCTGCGCCCGGGCCGCTTCGACCGTCAGGTGACCGTCGCGCTGCCGGACATCCGTGGCCGCGAGCACATCCTCGGCGTCCACCTGCGCAAGGTGCCGATGGGCGATGACGTCGTGCCGGTCAACATTGCACGTGGTACGCCGGGCTTCTCCGGTGCGGACCTGGCCAACCTGGTCAATGAAGCCGCCCTGTTCGCCGCGCGTCGCAACAAGCGTCTGGTCGGTATGGAAGAGCTGGAGCTGGCCAAGGACAAGATCATGATGGGCGCCGAGCGCAAATCGATGGTCATGTCCGAGAAGGAGAAGCGCAACACGGCCTATCACGAGTCTGGCCACGCCATCATCGGCCTGGTGATGCCCGAGCATGACCCGGTCTACAAGGTGTCGATCATTCCGCGCGGTCGTGCGCTGGGTGTGACGATGTTCCTGCCGGAAGAGGATCGCTACAGCTACTCGCGTCAGCAGATCATCAGTCAGATCTGCTCGCTGTTCGGCGGTCGTATCGCCGAAGAGATGACGCTGGGCCCGAACGGTGTCACCACCGGCGCGTCCAACGACATCAAGCGTGCTACCGAGCTTGCCCACAACATGGTCGCCAAGTGGGGTCTCTCCAGCGAGATGGGCCCGATCATGTACGACGAGGACGAGTCCCATCAGTTCCTCGGTGGCCCGGGTCAGGGTGGCGGCAAGCTGAAGTCTGGCGACACCACCTCGCGTCTCGACAAGGAAGTGCGTCGAATCATCGACGAGTGCTACGCCAAGGCGCAGCAGATCCTGGAAGAGAATCGCGACAAGCTGGATGCGATGACCGAAGCGCTGATGACCTACGAAACCATCGATGCCGAGCAGCTGGCGGACATCATGGCAGGTCGTGCTCCGCGTCCGCCGAAGGACTGGGGTGGCCCGGCGAGCGGCGGTGATGGTGGCCTGGTGGCCCCGGTTGCTGACACTCCGAAGGCGGAAGCGCCGGAAGCTCCCAAGGCGGATGATGACGCTGATGGCAGTGAAGATGACGACAGCAACCGCCGTCGCCCGTCTGACCCGCTGGGTGGTCCGAGCGGTCATTGATGGACGCCTGATGTAGACCTGAACTAGGCCTGATTTAGGCCTGATCTAGGCCCAAGGGGCGCCCGATATCGCATGCGATGTCCGAGCCTCTGAAAGGAAAAACGCCCGACTGGCTTGCCAGTCGGGCGTTTTCTTGTCTGCAGCAATGGCGGCCTGTACTGCTGCAGCAATGACGCTGGTGAAGTTAAGGTGCTGCTGATGAGTGGCCTACGCCGTGGCGTGACGGCGTCGACTCATGTCTCTGCACGGGCATTGTCAGCGCCATGATGAGCGTGGGGTGAAAGGTCTGAGCCAATGGCGTTGCCATCTGCTGACGCCCCGTGTGGCGGCCATTCCACGCCTTGCGCGCCATGGGCTGGCTCTTTAAAGTGGTGCGCAATCATTTCTGACCGGGCTGCGAAGCCACCTTCGTGCCCCTCTCGCCTGCATGGAATGCCATGACGAATTCTGCCTTGAGCACGCCTCTCGAGCCTCGAGTGGGCCATCTGATGTCATTGGAGTGCGCTGGACACCATCTCGATCTCTCGCGTCCGCGGGTGATGGGGATTCTCAACGTGACGCCGGACTCCTTCTCGGATGGCGGCCGCAGCGCGACCCTGGACGCCGCGCTGCGCAATGCCGAGCAGATGCTGGCCGATGGTGCCGCGATGATCGATGTCGGCGGTGAGTCGACACGACCCGGGGCGACGCCGGTCAGCACCGAAGAAGAGCTTGAGCGGGTCTGCCCGGTGGTGGAGCGGCTGGTGAGCGAGCTGGGCGCCTTGGTGAGCATCGATACCAGCAACCCGCAAGTCATGCGCGAATCCGCACGGCTGGGGGCCGGCATGATCAATGACGTGCGTGCGCTGAATCGAGACGGCGCGCTCGAGGCCGCCGCTGACAGCGGGCTGCCCGTCTGTCTGATGCACATGCGCGGCGAGCCGGACACCATGCAGCAGGATACGCATTATGCTCAGTCCATCGAGCAGGAAGTCCGGACGTTCCTGGCGGCGCGTATCGCGGCCTGTGAGGCGGCGGGCATCGCGCGTGAGCGACTGCTGCTGGACCCCGGCTTCGGCTTCGGCAAGTCACTGCAAGACAATCTGCGCCTCTATCACCGCATGGCGCAGTTGCATGAATTCAACCTCCCGCTGCTGATCGGCACGTCACGCAAGAGCATGATCGGCAATGCCCTCGGGCGCGCGGTAGAGGATCGCCTGGCTGGTAACCTGGCACTGACGGCATTGGCCGTCCGTGACGGGGCCAGACTGTTTCGCGTTCACGACGTGGCCCCGACTGTCGACGCTGTCGACATGGCATGGGCCGTGCTACAGGAAGGCACGATACGATGAGTCGACGTTATTTTGGTACGGATGGTATTCGCGGCACGGTCGGGGAATTCCCCATCACGCCAGACTTCATGCTCAAGCTGGGCTGGGCGGCAGGCCGTGTATTCGCCCGTCACGGCCGCGGCAAGGTATTGATCGGCAAGGACACGCGCATCTCGGGCTACATGTTCGAATCCGCGCTCGAGTCCGGCCTTTCGGCAGCGGGCGTCGATGTGTCCCTGCTCGGCCCGATGCCGACACCGGGGATCGCCTATCTGACACGCACCTTCCGCGCTGATGCCGGCATCGTCATCTCGGCCTCCCACAACGCCTATCCGGACAACGGCATCAAGTTCTTCTCCGCTGCCGGCACCAAGCTGGATGATGCGCTGGAAGCCGAGATCGAAGCCGAGCTGGACCGCGACATCGTGATCGTCGGCCCGGACAGCCTGGGCAAGGCGTCACGCATCCAGGATGCGGCCGGGCGCTATATCGAATTCTGCAAGTCCACGCTGCCGGGTCGTCTGGGCCTGCATGGCATGAAGGTGGTGCTGGATTGCGCGCATGGTGCGACCTATCACATCGCGCCGAACGTCTTCCGTGAGCTGGGTGCCAAGGTCAGCGTCATCGGCGGTGAGCCGGATGGCCTCAACATCAATCAGGGCGTCGGCTCCACGCACCCGCAGGCGCTGCGCGCGGCCGTCATCGAGCAGGGCGCCGATCTGGGCGTGGCCTTCGATGGGGATGGTGACCGCCTGATCCTGGTCGATGCCGATGGCCGTGTCATCGATGGTGACGACATCCTCTACATGATCGCGCGTGACCGTCACGAGCGCGGTGTGCTGGGTGGTGGTGTCGTCGGCACCCTGATGTCCAACTTCGGCCTGGCGGCTGCGCTGGAAGGCCTAGGAATTCCCTTCGAACGCGCCAAGGTCGGTGACCGCTACGTCATCGAGCGTCTGGAAGCCAATGGCTGGCAGCTGGGTGGCGAATCCTCCGGACACATCGTCTGCAGCCATATCCAGAGCACCGGTGATGGCATCGTCTCGGCGCTGCAGGTGCTGGCGATCATGGCGCGTGAAGAGTGCTCGCTCAGTGAATTGCTGGTCGGCTTCGAAAAGGCCCCGCAGGCGCTGATCAATGTGCGTCTGGCGCCGGGTTGCGACAACAAGGCGCTGATGGCGGCGGATGCCGTGCAGGCCGCAGTGGTCGAAGTGGAACAGACGCTGGGCAACGAAGGGCGCGTGCTGCTGCGCCCCAGCGGCACGGAACCGCTGATTCGCGTCATGGTCGAAGGGCGTCCGCACTTCGATGTCGATGCGCTGGCGGGTCAGATCGCCGCGACGGTCGAATCCAGCATGTCGGCGTGATGCGCTGACAAGGCAGCTCGCCGGGGCGACGGTTCACGTCGCTGAGCGGTCGGGTTGCACAGGACGACAACAGGCGCCGAGTGCGCCTGTTGTCGTTTCTGGCAGTTGCCCCGAGCCTGATCGTGCCGGATCACGGGGCTTGACAGGGGTCGCGAAGGTTGTCAGTCAAGGGCGGCTCCATTACCATCCTCGCACTGCTCACAAGGGAGAAGCACATGCGTACACCGCTGATTGCCGGAAACTGGAAGATGAATGGTGATCTTGCCCTGGTCGATGAGTTTGCCCGGGGCCTGCAGGCGGCTGAGCTGCCGCAGGGCATTCAGGTGGCGCTGGCAGTGCCTTTCCCTTATCTGAGTGCCGCTCGCGCGAGCATGCCTGTGAGCGTGGCGCTGGCGGGGCAGACGCTGAACCCGGCGAGCGAGGGTGCCTTTACCGGCGAAGTGGCGGGTCAGATGCTCAAGGATGTCGGTGCCGCGATGGTGCTGGTCGGTCACTCGGAGCGTCGAAGCCTGTATGCTGAAGACGATGCGGCGGTACTGGCGCGTGTCGAGGCGGCGCTTGCCGCTGGCCTCACACCGGTGCTGTGCGTCGGTGAGACGCTCGAGGAGCGTGAAGCCGGTGACACGGAGCGTGTCGTGCTGGGACAGCTGGAGGCGGTGTTCTCCGCGCTCTCCGCCGATGCGCGCACGCGTCTGGTCGTCGCCTATGAGCCCGTCTGGGCCATCGGTACCGGGCGCACCGCCTCGCCCCAGCAGGCGCAGGAGGTCCATGCGGCCATTCGCGCGCGCCTGGCCGAGTGGTCTGCCTCGCTCGCCGAGGCAATGCAATTGTTGTACGGCGGCAGCATGAAAGCTGCCAATGCCGCCGAGCTGCTTGCGCAGCCGGATATCGACGGCGGTCTCGTGGGCGGTGCCTCGCTCCAGATCGACGAATTCCTAGCCATTTGCCAGTCTGCAGGTTGAATCTCATGCAAGTAGCCGTTCTGATGGTCCATGTGGTACTCGCGGTCGCGCTGATCGTGCTCGTCCTTCTCCAGCAGGGCAAGGGTGCCGAAGCTGGCGCTGCCTTTGGTGGCGGTGGTGCTTCCCAGACCGTTTTCGGGTCCAGCGGTAGCGGCAACTTCCTCGCGCGCTTCACGGGTGTTCTGGCCGCGGGCTTCTTCGCGACCTCTCTGACACTGGCCTGGTTCGCGTCCAACGCCAACCAGCCGTCTGTCGAAGCGGGCATTCCGAATGCCAGCGTGATCGAGCAGCAGAAAAATTCACTGCCATCACTTGACGACTCCGAGGAAAGTGTGGAGAATACGTCGCCAGTGCTTGAGGAAAGCGGCAACGCAGACCAACCAGCACTCTAAGGAATTCAAGGCGTTAACTTTGAATTCTTCCGGGTAACGTCTCAGGCGATACCCGCCCCCGTGCCGAAGTGGTGGAATTGGTAGACACGCTATCTTGAGGGGGTAGTGACCTTATGGTCGTGGGGGTTCAAGTCCCCCCTTCGGCACCATCTTGTTAGATCGATTGGCAGTCTGGACGCAACTCTGCCACCTTGGAAAGACGTCATTCCTTGACCTCCTTTTTCGGTGACATTACCATCGTCCGACTATTGTTGCGGGGTGGAGCAGTCTGGTAGCTCGTCGGGCTCATAACCCGAAGGTCATCGGTTCAAATCCGGTCCCCGCTACCAAGTTTCTTGAAAGGCCCCTTCCTATGAAGGGGCTTTTTGTTAGCACCAGTGCCAATCAGCCACCTAGCTCTCTTCTCTACTCCCGGTCAGGTGCCTGATGCAACTGCTGTAGGAGCCTCGTCTGTGTCAACCAAGGACGCTGCGCTTAACGCGCTTATCGATCCAGTCGTCTCTGCTCTGGGCTTCGAGCTCTGGGGTATCGACTATCTCTCCCAAGGCAAGCAGTCCCGTCTGGTGATCTATATCGACCATCCCGATGGCATTACCGTGGACAACTGCGCAAACGTCAGTCGTCAGGTGGGTGCCGTACTGGATGTCGAAGACCCCATTACCGGTCAGTTCCAGCTTGAAGTCTCGTCTCCAGGCATGGATCGTCCGTTGTTCACGCTTGACCAGTACGAGCGCTACATCGGTCACGTGGTGGCACTGCGACTTCGCCAGGCCTTCGATGGCCAGCGCAAGTTCCAGGGGCTGGTGACTGGCACCGAAGACGGTGATGTCGTGATCCGGGTCGATGAAGAAGAATACTGCTTTCCCATTGAAAGCATCGACCAGGCACGCATTGTGCCGCAGTTCAAATAACTGACGTTGTCGGCACACCGCTCGCGTTGCGAGCCCGGGTCGATGCGCAAGGACAGGTTTCTGGCGAGGCAAAGTCATGAGCAAAGAGATTCTGCTGGTCGTTGACGCCATCTCCAACGAGAAAGGCGTGCCGCGGGATGTGATTTTCGAAGCCGTCGAAGCGGCATTGGCTTCGGCGTCACGCAAGCGTTTCGATCAGGAAGAGGCGGATATCCGCGTCAAGATCGATCGTGTCACCGGTGATTACGCGACCTACCGTCGCTGGACCGTCGTCGAAGACGACGAGTTCGAGACGCCGGACTACGAGATCAAGGCCAGCATCGCCGAACAGCGCGAAGAGCCGCTGGCGCTGGGTGCCGTGGTCGAGAAGCAGATCGAATCCGAAGCGTTCGGTCGCATCGCTGCACAGACCGCCAAGCAGGTCATCGTGCAGAAGGTGCGCGAGGCCGAGCGTGCGGAAGTGGTGCGCCTTTACGCCGAGCGTGAAGGTGAGCTGGTCGCGGGTATCGTCAAGAAGACGACACGTGATGGCCTCATCATCGATCTGGGCGACAACGCCGAAGGCTTCCTGCCGCGCGGTGAGATGATTCACGGCGAGCGCTACCGCTTGAACGAGCGGGTTCGTGCCCTGCTGTGGAAAGTCGACGCGGATGCTCGTGGTTCTCAGCTGATCCTGTCGCGTACGCGTCCTGAGCTGATCATCGAGCTGTTCAAGATCGAAGTCCCGGAAATCGCCGAGCAGCTGATCGAGATCAAGGGTGCTGCCCGTGATCCGGGCTCGCGCGCCAAGATCGCGGTCAAGAGCAACGACAAGCGCATCGATCCGATCGGTGCCTGTGTCGGCATGCGTGGTTCACGCGTGCAGGCCGTGTCCAATGAACTGCGTAACGAACGCGTGGATATCATCCTGTGGGATGACAATCCTGCCCAGCTCGTCATCAACGCCATGGCGCCGGCAGATGTCGGTTCCATTCTGGTCGACGAAGACACCCATTCCATGGATGTCGCTGTCGCTGCGGACAACCTGGCTCAGGCCATCGGTCGCAGCGGTCAGAACGTTCGTCTGGCCAGTGAGCTGACCGGTTGGCAGCTCAACGTCATGACCGAGGCGGAAGCCGAGGGCAAGCGCGAGCAGGAAATCGACAGTTTCGTCGAATATTTCATCACTCATCTCGAGATTGAAGAGGATCTAGCCCGTGTCCTGGTGGACGAGGGCTTCACCTCACTCGAGGAAATCGCCTATGTCCCGCTCGAGGAAATGCTCGAGGTCGAGGGCTTTGACCAGGATCTGGTCGAGGAGCTGCGCGCTCGGGCCAAGGATGAACTGCTGAATCTCGCCATCGCCACTGAAGAGCAACTGGACGGCGCACAGCCGGCCGAAGACCTGCTCAACATGGAAGGCATGGAGAGTCATCTGGCATACATCCTGGCCAGCAAGGGTATCGTCACCATGGAAGACCTTGCTGAGCAGGCCATCGATGATCTGAAAGACATCGAAGGCGTCGACGAAGAGCGAGCAGCGGCGTTGATCATGACCGCCCGCGCGCCCTGGTTCGCAAGCGAACAGTAACTAGGTCACGGGCTCAGGAGGGTCGTACATGTCAGAAATGACAGTCAAAGAATTCGCCAAGAAGGTGGGCCGCGAGTCAGCCCGCCTACTGGAACAGATGCATGAAGCGGGTCTGAAGCACAAGTCAGAGAACGACGCCGTCTCTGAGGTCGACAAGCAGAAGCTGCTTGATCACCTCACCAAGAGCCACGGTGGTGGCGCCGCTCCGGCAGCGCCCAAGAATCGCATTACCCTGACCCGCAAGACCAAGTCTCGCATCAACACGGGTAGCGGTCGCGGCAAGTCCATCGAGGTGCAGGTGCGCAAGAAGCGTACCTACGTCAAAGAGGGCGAAGAGCAGGCTGCAGAAGCGCCGGCTGCTGCTGCACCGGCAGCTGCCGTTGCGGACAAGCCGGCTGCGGCACCGCAGCGCGAAGAGCGTCGTGGCAATGACAACCGTCGCGAAGAGCGTCCGCGTCAGAGTGCACCGGCTGCTGCCGCTGCACCGGCCGCCGACGCTGCGCCGGAAGTCAATGCGCCGCCGAAGGAGCCGCGTGGTGATGCACCGCGTCGCGCCAAGGCTGCGCCGCGTGATGAATCACGTGATCGTCGCGAAGCCCGTGAAGACCGTAGTGAACGCAAGCGTGGCGGGGCCAAGAAGGTCAAGCGCGCCGAGCGTCGCGGTGGTCGTCGTGGTGGCCGTGATGCCAACCGTCAGCCGCCGAAGCCGGTCCAGACCTTCGTCCGTGAAGTCTCCATCCCTGAGTCCATCTCAGTGGCAGACCTCGCCGACAAGATGGCCGTCAAGGCGTCTGAAGTGATCAAGACCATGTTCAACATGGGCGCTGCGGTCACCATCAACCAGACGATCGATCAGGAAACCGCGACCATCGTGGTCGAGGAAATGGGCCACACGCCCAAGCTGATCAAGGATGACGCACTCGAGACAGCCGTTCTCGAAGGCATCTCCTACGAAGGTGAGCAGATCACCCGCGCGCCGGTCGTTACCGTCATGGGTCACGTCGACCACGGCAAGACCTCGCTGCTGGATTACATCCGCCGCACCAAGGTCGCCACAGGTGAAGCGGGTGGTATCACCCAGCACATCGGTGCCTACCACGTCGAACACGACAACGGTGACATCACCTTCCTGGATACCCCGGGCCACGCGGCGTTCACCGCCATGCGTGCTCGTGGTGCCAAGGCGACCGACGTCGTCATCCTGGTGGTGGCTGCCGATGATGGCGTGATGCCGCAGACCATCGAGGCTGTCGAGCACTCCAAGGCCGCGGGTGTCCCGATGGTCGTGGCGGTGAACAAGATCGACAAGCCGGGTGCTGATCCGGACCGCGTCAAGAATGAGCTGTCCCAGCACGGTGTCATCTCCGAGGAGTGGGGTGGTGATACCCAGTTCGTCCACGTTTCCGCCAAGACCGGCGAAAACATCGACGCGTTGCTCGAAGGTGTCCTGCTGGTCTCCGAAGTTCTCGAACTTCAGGCCGTGCCGTCCGCGCCGGGTAAAGGCGTCGTGGTCGAGTCCCGTCTCGACAAGGGCCGTGGTCCGGTCGCGACCGTGCTGGTCCAGAACGGTACGCTGAAGAAGGGCGATATCGTCCTCGCCGGCCTGCATTACGGCCGTGTGCGTGCGCTGATCAACGAACTCGGCAAGCAGGTCGATTCCGTGGGTCCGGCCATGCCGGTCGAGATCCAGGGCCTGGGTGGCACGCCGGACGCCGGTGAAGAGTTCACCGTGGTCCCGGACGAGAAGAAGGCACGTGAAGTCGCCAACTTCCGTCAGGGCAAGTACCGCGAAGTGCGCCTGGCTCGTCAGCAGAAGGCCAAGCTGGAGAACATGTTCTCCCAGATGGGCCAGGACGAAGTCGCCAAGGTCAACGTCGTCCTCAAGGCCGACGTGCAGGGTTCTCTGGAAGCCATCCGTGGCGCGCTGGAAGAACTCTCCACCGAAGAAGTCAAGGTGGCCGTGGTCTCTTCCGGTGTCGGTGGTATCACCGGTACCGATGCCAACCTGGCACTCGCTTCCGAAGCGATCCTGGTCGGCTTCAACGTCCGTGCTGACGCCTCCGCGCGTGAGATCGTCGAACGTGAAGGTCTGGATCTGCGCTACTACAGCGTCATCTACCAGCTGATCGACGAGGTCAAGCTGGCCATGACTGGCATGCTGGCACCGGAATTCCGCGAGCAGATCGTCGGTGTTGCCGAAGTGCGCGATGTCTTCAAGGCACCGAAGATCGGCGCGATCGCCGGTTGTATGGTCGTCGAAGGCAACATGTACCGCTCCAAGCGCATCCGCGTGCTGCGTGACAACGTGGTCATCTATGAAGGCGAGCTGGAATCCCTGCGCCGCTTCAAGGATGACGTCAACGAAGTCCGCAACGGCATGGAATGTGGTATCGGCGTCAAGAACTACAACGACGTGCAGGTTGGCGACAAGATCGAGGTGTTCGACCAGATCCAGGTCGAGCGCACGCTCTGATAGCGCCCCTGCAAGGAGAGATCACGGATGCGTGAATACAGCCGTACTGACCGCGTGGCGGACCAGATCCAGCAAGAGCTCGCGCTGTTGATTCAGCGCGAGGTCAAGGACCCGCGCCTTGGCATGCTGACGGTCAGCGCCGCCAAGGTCAGCCGCGACCTGTCCTACTCCGATGTCTACGTGACCCTGCTGGGTGACGACAGCCCGGAACGCATCAAGGAAAACCTCGCCGTGCTCAAGCGCGCGGCAGGTTTCCTGCGCTCCCAGCTGGCGCGCACCATTCAGCTGCGCCACGTGCCGGAACTGCGTTTTCATTACGATGAAAGCGTCGTTCGTGGCCATCATCTGTCCTCACTGATCAACGATGCGGTCGCCGACGATCGCAAGCGCAGTGCTGAACGCGGTGATGACGACAGCGAAGATGGTGCCCCGGGCACCACGCCGGACGCCTGATGGCGCGTCGTCGTCGCGGCTTGCCGATCGATGGCGTTCTGTTGCTGGACAAGCCCAAGGGCATGTCCAGCAACTATGCGCTTCAGATGGCTCGTCGCCTCTACCAGGCGCAGAAGGCCGGTCATACCGGTACGCTCGACCCGATGGCGACCGGCTTGTTGCCGGTCTGCTTCGGGGAAGCGACCAAGTTCTCCTCGCATCTTCTCGAGGCAGACAAGGTCTATCGGGCACGGATCAAGTTTGGCCAGGTCACCGATACCGGTGATGCGGAAGGCACGGTGATTCGCGAGCGGGAGATTCCCGAGATTGCGCAGGCCGAGCTGGACGCGGTGCTGGACAGGTTCCGTGGCGAGATAGATCAGGTACCGCCGATGTACTCCGCGCTCAAGCACCAGGGACGTCCGCTCTACGAGCTGGCGCGCCAGGGGATTGAAATCGAGCGTGCAGTCCGTCGCGTTACCATCTACAATATGGCGCTTCTTGCGCGGCACTCCGATGGCATCGAGATCGAAGTGGCGGTCAGCAAGGGTACCTACATACGCAGTCTGGCCGAGGATATCGGCGAGGCGCTGGGCTGTGGAGCCCACCTCACGGCACTGCGTCGTCTCAAGACGGGCCCGTTCACGGGTGATGCCATGCTGGATTTCGAGCGCCTCGAGGCGCTGGCTGACCAGCAGGCACGTGAAGGCGTTCTGTTACCTGTCGACATCCTGCTCGATCATCTCCCGCGTCTCGACATCACTGCCGAGATGGCGCGGATGATATTGCGTGGTCAACAGGCTGAAACGACGACAGGGTCGCTGGAAGTGGACTCCCTGGCTCGTGTGTATCAGGACCAGCAGTTGCTCGGGCTGGTCCGGATTGCGGCGGAGGGCGTCATCGCTCCTCGCCGACTGCTCAGTTCTGCCGTCGAGGCGGCGGCTGGGTGAGCTGATTGCGGCCTCGCCGCAAGCCGCATGAAGACTGCAAATATGCGTGGTCTTCGACATTTCTAATCTATCAAGCATATTGCTTACTGGAGAGACAGATGGCACTTACCGCTGAGAAGAAGGCTGAGATCGTTACCGAATTCGGCCGTGGCGAGAACGACACCGGTTCCCCGGAAGTTCAGGTTGCTCTGCTGAGCGCCAACATTGATGGCCTGCAGGGTCACTTCAAGGCCAACAAGCAGGATCACCACTCCCGTCGTGGTCTGATCCGCATGGTCAACCAGCGCCGCAAGCTGCTTGACTACCTCAAGCGCAAGGACTTCGAGCGTTACACCGCTCTGATCCAGCGTCTGGGTCTGCGTCGCTAATCAGCGATGTTGCCGCCATGCACTTCGGTGCATGGCGGGCCCCCGGTGGGCACAGGAAAACCGACACTGCCTGCGGGCGGTGTCGGTTTTTTTGTGCCTGATACCGAGGTGATCCGGGCTTCAGATCAGAGGCTCGACCCGCGCTGCAGCCCGCTTGTCGCGTGGGATCAACCCGCTTTTCATTGCCTGTGGCGCGCTTTACCATGAGCGCCTGGCATCGATGACTATCAGATTAAAGGACATGCGCCGTGAACCCGGTAACGCACAGCTTCCAGTACGGTAATGACACCATCACCCTCGAGACCGGCCGCATCGCGCGTCAGGCGACCGGTAGCGTGATGGTGACCATGGGCAATACCTCGGTGTTGTGCACCGTGGTGGCCAAGGCGTCGCCGAAACCCGGCCAGTCCTTCTTCCCGTTGTCGGTCCATTATCAGGAGAAGGCCTACGCGGCGGGGCGTATCCCCGGCGGCTTCCTCAAGCGCGAAGGGCGTCCCACCGAGAAGGAAACCCTGACCTCACGCTTGATCGACCGTCCGATGCGCCCGCTGTTTCCCGAAGGCTTCATGAATGAGGTGCAGGTGGTCTGCACGGTGATGTCGGCGGAGCGCAATGTCGACCCCGACATCGCGGCACTGCTCGGCACCTCTGCAGCGCTTTGCATCTCTGGTGTGCCCTTCGCTGGCCCCGTGGGCGCGGCGCGCGTCGGCTTCAGCGAGCAGCGCGGCTACTTCCTGAATCCCGGCTACAGCGAACTGGCGCATTCCGAGCTGGACATGGTGGTGGCGGGCACCGAGAAGGCCGTGTTGATGGTCGAGTCCGAAGCCCAGGAGCTGCTGGAAGACGAGATGCTTGGTGCCGTGCTCTATGGCCATCACGAGATGCAGAAGGCCATCACGGGGATCGAGACGTTCGCCGCCAAGGTCAATCGTCCCAAGTGGGCGTGGGTGCCGCAGAAGCTCGACCGTGTGCTGGTCGAGGCGCTGGAGCAGAGCTTCGCCACCCAGATCGGTGATGCCTATCGCCTGAGTGACAAGATGGCGCGTCAGGACAGTCTGTCGGCGCTCAAGGCGCAGGCCATCGATCTGCTGGGCGCCGAGGATGATGCGCGCTTCAGTGTCGAGGCCGTGGCGACGGCTTTCGCGGCGCTCGAGAAGCGTATCGTGCGTCAACGTGTGATCGCCGGTGAGCCGCGTATCGATGGTCGTGATACCCGTACCGTGCGACCGCTGGACATGGCGGTGGGCGTGTTGCCCAAGGCGCATGGCTCGGCGCTGTTCACCCGCGGTGAGACCCAGGCGATCGCCACTGCCACCCTGGGGACCACGCGCGATTCACAGCTGATCGAAGGACTGTCCGGCGAGAAGCAGGACCGCTTCATGCTGCACTACAACTTCCCGCCCTACTGCGTCGGCGAGACGGGCTTCATCGGCGCGCCCAAGCGGCGTGAGATCGGTCATGGGCGTCTGGCGCGTCGGGGCATCGAATCCATGCTGCCGTCGCTGCAGGCCTTCCCCTACGCGATCCGTGTCGTCTCCGAGATCACCGAATCCAATGGTTCGAGCTCGATGGCGTCCGTGTGTGGCGCCTCGCTTGCGCTGATGGACGCCGGTGTGCCGCTCAAGGCGCCGGTCGCGGGTATCGCCATGGGGCTGGTCAAGGACGCCAATGGCGTCGCGATACTGACCGATATCCTCGGCGATGAGGATCACCTCGGCGACATGGACTTCAAGGTCGCGGGGACCGCCGAAGGCGTTACCGCGCTGCAGATGGACATCAAGATCGAGGGGATCGACGAGGAGATTCTTGAGCAGGCGCTGGAACAGGCCCTCGAGGCACGCCTGACCATCCTCGCGCAGATGAATGAGGTGCTGGCCGCCAGTCGTCAGGAAGTCTCGGACAATGCCCCGGCGATGCTGTCCCTCAAGATCGCGCCCAACAAGGTGCGTGACGTGATCGGCAAGGGCGGCTCCACCATCCGCAAGATATGTGAAGAGACTGGCGCCAATGTCGATCTCGATGATGATGGCAGCGTGCGCATCTATGCCGAGCACAAGGCGCAGGCACAGGCGGCTGCCAAGTACGTCGAGGGCATCATTGCCGAGGCCGAGATCGGCAAGCTCTATGCCGGCAAGGTGGCGCGCATCGCCGACTTCGGTGCCTTCATCACCTTCATGCCGGGCACCGATGGTCTGCTGCACATCTCGCAGATCGTCGAGGAGCGGGTCAATGACGTACGTGACTACCTCAACGAAGGCGATGAAGTGGTGGTCAAGGTGCTCGACATCGATAACCGCAATCGCGTCAAGCTGTCGCTGAAAGAGATCAGCGAAGAAGAGAAGGCGGCCTTTGCCGCTGCTCAGGCTGAAGAGGCCGCCGCCCAGGACTGACAGATCGTCGCGGATCGTCCCCGCCCCGGTCTTGCCTGCTCTGCTTGAGAGGTGAGCCCTCCGGGCAAGAAAAAGCCCTCGCCAGGTCGCTGGCGGGGGCTTTTGCATATCTCCCTGCTCGAGATTACGCGAGCGACGGGAGCTCATGCGGTCGGCAGGTGTGAGCGATCAGCTGCGCTCGATGGCCAGCGCGACACCCTGACCGCCACCGATGCACAGGGTCGCCAGACCCTTCTTGGCATCACGCTCGATCATCTCGTGTACCAGCGAGACCAGCACACGGCAGCCGGAGGCACCGATCGGGTGGCCGAGGGCAATGGCGCCGCCATTGACGTTGACCTTGTCGACATCCCAGCCCAGCTCCTTGTTGACCGACAGGGCCTGGGCGGCGAAGGCTTCGTTGGCTTCGATCAGGTCGAGGTCTTCCAGGCTCCAGCCGGCCTTCTTGAGGCACAGGCGAGTCGCCGGGGCCGGGCCGATGCCCATGATCTTCGGATCAACACCCGCGTTGGAGTAGGCCTTGATGGTCGCCAGCGGCGTCAGGCCCAGCTCGCGGGCCTTGTCGGCGGAGCACAGCATGACCACGGCAGCGCCGTCGTTGAGCGCCGAGGCATTGCCGGCGGTGACGGTGCCGTCCTTCTTGAAGGCCGGGCGCATGCCGCCGAGCTTCTCGGCCGTGGTACCGGCGCGCGGATTTTCATCGGTATCGAAGACGATCGGGTCGCCCTTGCGCTGCGGGATCTCGACCGGGACGATCTGGCCCTTGAAGCGGCCAGCTTCGATGGCTGCGCAGGCCTTCTGCTGAGAGGCGGCTGCGAAGGCGTCCTGGGCTTCACGGGTGATCTCGTATTTCTCGGCCAGATTTTCGGCGGTGATGCCCATGTGGATGTCATTGAAGGCATCCCACAGACCGTCGTGGACCATGGAGTCGATCGCCTTCCAGTCGCCCATGCGCTTGCCGTCACGCGAGTTGGGCAGCACGTGCGGAGACAGGGACATGTTTTCCTGCCCGCCGGCCAGAATCAGCTCGGCATCGCCGCAACGGATGGCCTGGGTGGCCAGGTGCAGCGCCTTGAGGCCAGACCCGCAGACCTTGTTGATGGTCATGGCGGGCACGCCTTCCGGCAAGCCTGCCTTGATGACCGCCTGACGTGCCGGGTTCTGACCGCATCCTGCTGTCAGCACCTGACCCAGAAGCACTTCATCGACCTGATCGCCACTGACACCCGTGCTGGCGAGGATATCCTTGATGACATGTGCGCCGAGATCCGCGGCGGAAATGCCAGCCAGGCTGCCACCGAAGGCGCCTACGGCGGTACGACGGGCTGCTACGATCACCACATCCTGCATCTGAACGCTCCTGTTCTCTTGCGAGACTGTCTGAGTCAATTGGCTGCGACTATGGCCATGCCATCAAGCGGGCGAGGCGCAGTCCTGCTGAGGTGAGATTCCAGCATAAGGCAGTTTTGTGCGGTGCGGCAATCACCAAAGGGCATCTCCAGTGTCAGCCTTTAGCCATACGTATCGCCTGTCCAGACGGCACGACGCCAGCGCTCTGACAGGCAGGGCTGGCGTCGTGTTGGAACGCTCGCGGCAGGCTCAAGGCCTGAAAGCATCAGCCCTCAGGGCGTGAAGCGGCAGGCAGCAAGGGGGGGGGCTCAGGCCATCTGGACCGGGATGGCGTTGGCCGTATGGCTGACGTCGTTGCCTTCCATCAGATAGACCATGGAGGGCTTGTGCGCGTCCAGTTCGCTCTCGGCGTAGTGGGCGAAGGCGCAGATGATCACGCGGTCGCCGACGTCGGCCTGGTGGGCTGCGGCGCCGTTCACCG
The DNA here is from genome assembly GCF_046566945.1 of Cobetia sp. SIMBA_158. Classification (NCBI taxonomy): domain Bacteria; kingdom Pseudomonadati; phylum Pseudomonadota; class Gammaproteobacteria; order Oceanospirillales; family Halomonadaceae; genus Cobetia; species Cobetia sp. SIMBA_158. The sequence continues at coordinate 23,399 of NZ_JAWJYL010000005.1, read as the reverse complement.
AAATGATCTTCGAGCCTTCTTCGCCGCGAATGGCATAGGTGGTGAAGCGCTTGCCGTTGTCCACGTTGTAGATCTGGATCTGTTCGTACTCACGAATGCCTGCCATGTCGAGCAGGTCGCCATCGATGGCGCAGGAGCCCTCGTAGTTGAGGACGGCGTGAGTCACGCGGGCCATGTGCAGCTTGGCCTTGAGCATGATGGCTTGCATCAGGATGTCTCCGGTTGAGCGCCACCGGGCGCAGATCAAGGCCCTGGGACCAGGGCCATGGCGCGTCTGACGTGGCGGACAGTGCCACGCCAGGGTGCAAGGCGGCGCAGTCTAATCAGGCATCAGGCCACCGGCAAGGCGACCTTCAGGTTATCGAGCAGGCGCGTACGGCCCAGGTGTGCGGCGACCAGAATCACCGCCTCGCGCGTGTCATCCTCGACCGGCCCCAGGTCAGCCGCGCGGCGCAGCTCGAGGTAGTCCGGCTTGAAGCCGCTCTCGCTGATGGCGGCCAGTGCCTCGCGCAGCGCCACATCACGCGCCACGCCCTGCTCAAGGCGAGCCTTCAGGGCGTCGAGGCACTGCTTGAGACGCGGCGCGATGACGCGCTCCTGCTCACTCAGGTAGCCGTTGCGTGATGACAGCGCCAGCCCATCCTCGGCACGCACGATGGGCACACCGATGATCTCGATGCCGAAGTGCAGGTCGCGGTTGAGCTTGTGGATCACGGCCAGCTGCTGGAAGTCCTTCTCGCCGAAACAGGCGACTTCAGGGCGTACCAGATTGAACAGGATGCTGACGACGGTGGCGACGCCATCGAAGTGACCCGGACGGTTGCCGCCGCACAGGCCTTCGGAAACGCCCGGCACCTGCACGTTGCACAGCCCGTCGCGGCCCGCGGGGTAGAGTTCCGCCGTCGAGGGGGCGAACAGCAGGTCACATCCTTCGGCGGCCAGCGCATTCTGGTCGGCCTCGAGGGTGCGCGGATAGCTGTCGAGGTCTTCGCCGGGGCCGAACTGCAGCGGGTTGACGAAGATGCTCGCGACGACCATGTCGGCGTGGCGGCGCGCTTCACGGACCAGCGACAGGTGGCCGGCATGCAGATTGCCCATGGTCGGCACCAGCGCGATACGCAGGCCATCGCGGCGCGCCTGGGCGAGTTGCTCGCGCAGGACGTTGATCTGGGAGACGGTTTTCATCAGAAGCCGTGCTCCGGCGCCGGGAAGCTGCGCGTCTTGACCGCCTGGTGGTAGGCGGCGAAGGCCTCCTGCACGCTGCCGGCATCGCTCATGAAATTCTTGACGAAGCGCGGCTTGCGGCCGGGCGTCAGGTCGAGCATGTCGTGCATGACCAGGATCTGGCCATCGACATCCACGCCGGCACCGATGCCGATCACCGGCACCTCGACGGCATCACGAATGCGCGCGGCCAGCTCGGACGGCACGCATTCGAGCAGGATGATCGCGGCGCCTGCGGCTTCCAGCGTGCGGGCATCGGCGATGATCTGCTCGGCACGTGCCTCGTCGCGACCCTGTACCTTGTAGCCGCCGAAGGCATGCACGTGCTGTGGCGTCAGGCCCATGTGCACGCAGACCGGCACGCCACGCTGGACGAGCGCGGTGACGGCATCGGACAGCCAGGCTTCGCCTTCGACCTTGACCATCTCGGCGCCGGCACGCATCAGACGCGCCGCATGGTCGAGCAGGATATCGGTGCTGGCATTGCTCATGAAGGGCAGGTCGGCCATCAGCAGGCTGCCTTGCTTGCCACGTGCCACGGCGGCGGTGTGGTAGCAGATGTCATCGATGGTGACGGGCAGGGTGCTGGTATGGCCCTGCAGGACCATGCCGAGAGAGTCGCCGACCAGCAGCACTTCAATGCCGGCATCGCTGGCAAGATGAGCAAAGGTGGCATCGTAGGCGGTGAGGCAACTGAACGTCTCACCATCGGCCTTGAGGCGGCGCAGGGTGCTCAGGGTGACGTTTTTCATCGGGACGCTTACTCGTTGCGGCGCGTATGACGCGGCTGCCCGTGGCGTCGAGCAGCCGCGATCGCGAGAAGGCCGCCGAGGGCGGACTGCGGGCGACACGGGCCGGTGTTACCAGAAAGTGTTACCGCACAGGCCAAAGTGGGCACGACGGTAACAAGATGGCGAAACTCTACTCCTGAGGTCCGAGGGGGAGCAAGTCATCGCCCTCAACTCGAGACGCCAGTATTTCGAGATTCTCCTCGCCCAGCACGCTGAGGCGCTGCGGGCCCAGCAGGTCAGCCAACGGACGCATCACGAAACCTCGTTTGAGCATTTCGCGATGGGGCACGACGAGACGCGGCGTCGAGATCCTGCTGTCATTGAAGAGCAGCAGGTCCAGATCCAGCGTACGGGGGCCCCAGTGACGCAGCCGCAAGCGGCGATGCTGCTGTTCCAGGGCTTGCAGTTGATCGAGCAGGGCGAGGGGAGACAGGCGGGTCGATAGCTCGGCGACGGCATTGACGAAGTCGGGCTGGTCCTGCGGGCCGACCGGCTTGCTGGCATACAGGCGAGAGTGTCGCGTGCAGCGGGTCAGCGGCAGCCGGTCGAGAGCCTCAAGCGCGCGCTCCAGTTGAGCGCGCGGATCGTCAAGATTGGCACCGAGGCCAATCAAGGCTGTCGAAATCATGCGGAGTTCCTGCGTGGAGACGGCAGTGGCTCAGACGAGCCACTGCTCAGCCCTGGCCGCGACCATTGCGCCGACGCTTGCCGCGACGCTTGGTGCCGACCGGCTTGCTGCCGGCGGGGCCTTCATCGGAGACACCTTCGATCATCGTGACCTGGGTGCGAGCATCGACTTCCTGGAAGTCGGTCCACCACTTGCCCAGCCCCGGCTTCACTTCGCCGGCGAATTCGCGCAGCAGCAGGAAGTCGTAGGCGGCGCGGAAGCGCGGATGCTCGCGGGTCTGGAAGGCGCGTTTGCCACGGCGACGCGGCAACTTGGCCTGCATGTCCCAGATCTCGCGCATCGGAATGCTGAAGCGCTTCGGGATCGAGGTGTGGTTGAGCTGGCGAGCGATCGCCTGCTGAGCCGCCTGGTGAGCTGCCGGAATATCGGGCATGCCACTGGCGATCAGCTGGTCGGTACGCGCCTTGACGCCCGGCCACAGCAGGGCGGCATACAGGAAGGCCGGCGTGACCGGCTTGTCTTCGCGGATGCGATCGTCCGTGCTGGCCAGCGCCTTCTCGATCAGCGGCATGGACCACTGATAATGCGCGAAGCTCTCTTCCGTCTCGGGGAACAGCATCTGGAACAGACCAAACTCACGCAGGAGATGGAAGGTTTCCAGTGCATAGCCGGACATGAACAGCTTGAGCACTTCCTCGAACATGCGCGCCGGCGGAATCTGCAGCAGCAGCGGGGCCAGTTCGTACATCGGTTCGGCCGTGGCCTCCTCGATGTCGAAGTCCAGCTTGCCGGCGAAGCGGACGGCACGCAGCATGCGCACCGGATCTTCGCGATAGCGTGTTTCCGGATCACCGATCAGGCGAATCATGCGCGCTTCGATATCGCGTACGCCATTGGCCCAGTCGTGGATCGTGAAGTCGGACACGTCGTAATAGAGGGCATTGATCGTGAAGTCGCGGCGCAGCGCGTCCTCCTCGATGGAGCCGAAGACGTTGTCACGCAGCAGCATGCCGTCTTCCGACTGCTGGGTATGCTGGCTGGGCGTGCTATCGGCCGGCTTGCCGCGGAAGGTGGTGACCTCGATCACCTCACGACCGAAGCGCACGTGCACGATACGGAAACGACGGCCAATGATGCGGGCATTGCGGAACAGCTCGCGGACCTGTTCCGGCGTGGCGTTGGTGGCCACGTCGAAGTCCTTGGGGCGTTGTCCGAGCAGGGCATCACGGATACAGCCACCGACCAGATAGGCCTGATATCCACCGCTTTGCAGGCGATAGAGTACCTTCAGCGCATTCTCGCTGAGCTGGCGGCGGGATACGGGATGCTCATCCCGCGGTATCACACGCAGGCTGGGCAATGGGGCCGCGGGCGCGTCAGTTGCATTGAAAAGCGTCTTCAAGCGGTCACCGGGGCGTTGTAGAAAGCGGGTAAATCCTTTGAGCATGCAGCGATTCGACTCGTGCGTGGCAGGCCGCCCAGTGTAGCCGAGGGCAGATACCTTGGCAAAGCGCCGGTCTGCCATCCAGGGGCCGACTCTGCACTTCAAGGCGTCTGACGAGGCGAAAATCACCTCTCAGACAAGGAAAAAGGGAGACCGATCACTCGGTCTCCCTTGCAGGTAGGGTACACGCATCCTTGAGCGGATGTTCTTTTTCGTGATGGCGCATCGCCCTGAATACGCACCACAGTCACAAATCAATGCAGACAGATCCTTCGTGTTGCAGATCATGTTGTTGTTGTCTGGCTGTCTGTTCGGTGACCATCTCGTATTCAAAACAATCTTCCATTCACCGACGGCTGAGTAGCCTCCCCCCGCGAGTTGTTGTTGTTTCGGGGGTGATCCGGGGTCGAGCCTGTTGTTCTTGTTGGTGCTCGAGGCCGGATTCGTCGCGTCCTGGTCAGTAGATTCCGGACTGCCGATATCTTGTTGTTGTTGGATCGGCGGATGATGAACTGCGGCCGTTTGTTCTTGTTTTGGCTCTTGCCTGTCACCACTCATGTAGTGAGGCATGCGGTTCATCATCAATGTCACGCGCTCGACGGGTATTGTTCTTGTTGGTGTCGAGGGTTTTCGAAGCATTGCGCGTTCTTGTTGTTGTTGGGCGCGCTTCGTATTTCCGGTTGTTCTTTTTCTTGACCGTGTTATTGCATCGGATGTGCCACAGCTTAAAAAAAACCAGCAATTCAGTCATTTAGACATAGGTCGCTGAGACGTGAGGTGTAGAGAGGTGCGAGGTGTTACCTGACGTGCCCATTGGTGCGCTGGATGGGGTCATGATTTGGGGTCGATGGTAACAATTGGTGCGAAGGTCTAACGAAGTGCCTTGCAAGCTAATGATTGAGCTGGGTTTTTTGCGAGTCTTTCGACACTAAAGTCTAGCGATGCCCTCGATGATGTGGAGATCTGTGGCAGGCAAGGCGGCGCCGCAGGCGGGTTGCTCGCTCGGGAGGGCACCTGCATGGTGCAGTAGCTTCAGCGCAGTAACTTCAGCGCAGTGACTTCTGTGCGCCAGCGTCAGTGCTCCAGCGTCGCTCCAGCTTCATTACGCCAACGTCAGTTTGCGGGAGAGCTGCGGCGGCCCTTGCGACGTGGAATGCCCAGGCGCTGACGTCGCTCCCAGAGGTTCTTGCGGCTGATGCCCAGGCGGCGTGCGAGCTCGGTCTCGCTCATGTGGTCCTGATGCTCGAGCACGAAGTGCTGGAAGTAGTCCTCCAGCGAAAGGTCTTCCTCCTCACTGGCATCGCCGACCACCGAGAGGCCGCTGCGTGGGGTGTCCGCAGGCGGTGGCTGACCCATGTCCTGTTGGCTGGTCGCGGGTTGCCCTGTGGCAGGCGCTGCGGCCGTCTCGGGACTTGCGTCCCTGGCGGCGCTTTTCACTGTGCCTTTCATCGCTCCTTTCGCCGCCCCTTTGCCCGCTGTCTTCGGCGTCTGAGCAGTGGAGGGTGCCGCCGGGTCGGCCGTTGCGGCGGGCGTTGCCTGAAGCGGCTGCCCTGAGGGCGTGCGCAGGCCGAGGTCTTCCGGGGCGATGATGCGGCGCTCCGCCAGGATGACGCCACGCTCGAGGGCGTTTTCCAGCTCACGGACATTGCCGGGCCAGGCGTAGTGATGGATTTCCTGTCGCGCCCGTTGAGAGAGTCGCATGCCGTCACGGCCATGCTTGCGGGCGATGCCGGCCAGCAGGTGCTCGGCCAGTTCCAGCACGTCATCGCCGCGCTCACGCAGGGGCGGCAGGTCGATCTCCATCACGTTCAAGCGGTAGTAGAGGTCGAGGCGGAACTCGCCGCTGGCCGAGAGCTGATGCAGGTTGCGGTGGGTCGCGGCGATGAGGCGGATGTCGACGTAGCGGGTCTCGATGGCCCCCACGCGGCGAATTTCGCCCTCCTGCAGCACTCGCAGCAGACGTGCCTGGGCATCCAGCGGCAGTTCACCGATCTCGTCCAGAAACAGCGTGCCGCCGTCGGCGGCTTCGATCAGGCCGGTGCGCGAGCTGGTGGCGCCGGTGAAGGCGCCTTTTTCATGGCCGAACAGCTCGGACTCGATCAATGTCTCGGGAATGGCAGCGCAGTTGACGCAGATCAGCGGCGCCTGATGGCGTTCGCTCTGACGGTGAATGGCGCGCGCGACCAGCTCCTTGCCGGTGCCGGACTCACCGAGCACCAGCACGGTGACATCGGCGGGCGCAACCTTGCGGATGCGGGTATAGACCTGTTGCATGGCGCGACAATGGCCAATCATCTCCACCGGCTTGTTGGCCGTGCCAGCATGTGCCTGGGGCGGAGGGGGCGCGGCACTCGGCGTCCCCTGGCGTGGCAGCGACAGCGCATCTCGCACGCTGCGCGCGAAGGCCTGCTGGTCGAACGGCTTGGGCAGATAGTCGGCTGCCCCCGCCTTCAGGCAGCCGATGGCGGCGTGCAGGCTGGGATTGTCGGCCAGCAGCAGCACGGGAGTTGGCCGGCTGGCGCGCAGGATCGGGTCGGCATGCTCTCCGGCCAGTTCGCTGTCGCAGATCACCAGCGCGAAGTCGGCGGGGTGCTGCAGACGGGCATCCTCCAGGCCGCTGGCCTGCACCACGTCGTGACCCTCGCGCTCCAGCAGATGCTGCAGCGTGTTGCGCGAAGCACCTTCCTTTTCGACGATCAGAATCCGGGCCATGGGGTGATGTCGCTCGCCTGAGGGTGTGCATGAGGGAATGACTGTCGTTCGAGTCTGTCCTGTTCCCACAGGGGAGGCAATCCGACAATCGTGGCTGTTGTCAGGCGTCCCGAGTGCATGGCGTGTCTGGTCTCAGCTGCCCTCATCGGTCCTTGGCATTGGAGCAGTGGCCGCACTGAGTGACGGCGCGGTGCCGACCGCCGCGAGTGACCAGCGAGGAGTGGCGTGGGCGAGTTGCTCAGCGGGGCTGGCGGTCGCCAGTTCGGGCGGCGGCGCCTGACCGAGCAGCGTCAGGGTATGGTGCAGCAGTGTTCGAATCGCGCTAGTGTCTTCCGGCAGCGCCGGCGCCAGATTCTGCTTGGAGAGCTTCTGGCCATTGGCGGCCGTGATCAGCGGCAGGTGCGTCAGGCGGGGCATCGGCAGGTCAAGCGCGGCCTGCAGCAGACGTTGCCAGGGGCTGTTGTCGAGCAGATCGAGCCCGCGCACGACATCGGTGATGCCCTGCTCGGCATCATCCACCACCACGGCCAGCTGATAGGCCCACAGGCCATCGCGTCGCTTGAGCACCACATCGCCGAGCGTGGCGAGATCCAGCTGGACCGCGCCCTGCAGGCGGTCCTGCCAGCCAGCGATGGCCCGAGTGCCGCCGAAGCGCTCTGCCGCACGCACATCCAGCCGCCAGGCATGCTCGCCCGTGGGAGGCTCGGTTCGCTCACGGCACCAGCCGGGGTAGATGGCATGCTCGCGCCACTGCTTGCGCGAGCAATCACACGGGTAGGCGATACCACTGGCCTTCAGTTGCTCTAGTGCCTCGGCGTAGGCGGCGTGACGCTGGCTCTGATAGCGGAGCTCGCCATCGCGCTGCAGGCCGAAGGCATCCAGCTGGCGCAGGATGGTATCGGCGCTCCCGGCGGGGCAGCGCGGCGGGTCGATATCCTCGATACGCACCAGCCACTCGCCGCCGTGATGGCGGGCATCGAGATAGCTGGCGACAGCGGCCAGCAGTGAGCCCGCATGCAGCGGGCCGGAAGGGGTAGGGGCAAAGCGGCCACGGTAGGCGGTAGGCATGTGGGCTCCGTCATCCTTCGTGGTGGGGAATTCGCAGGCAGCAGGGCCTGAACGCATACGGGCACCGCTCCGAGGAGGGTGCCCGTATGGGGGATGAGGGCGACGGCCTGACGTCGCTTCATCGACAGCAGGGCTTAGCGGCCCAGCTGCTTTTCCTTCAACTCGGCCAGCGTCTTGCAGTCGACACACTGGGTAGCGGTCGGACGTGCTTCCAGACGACGAATGCCGATCTCGACGCCGCAGGCTTCGCAGAAGCCGTAGTCGTCTTCATCGATGTTCTCGATGGTCTCGTTGATCTTCTTCAACAGCTTGCGCTCGCGATCACGTGTTCTCAGTTCGAGGCTGAAGCCTTCTTCCTGAGTGGCACGGTCTGCAGGGTCCGCGTAGTTGTTGGCATCTTCCTGCAAGTGACGCACGGTGCGATCGACCTCTTCCATCAGCTCCTGTTTCCAGTCCAGCAGGATCTGACGGAAGTGCGCTAGCTGCTTCTCGTTCATGTACTCTTCACCCGCTGCCGGCTCATACGGGGTGAATTTCTTAAGCGCTTCCGGCTTGGTTTCAGCTAAGGGCATGGGACCGCCTCATTCCGCAAGGTGACTTGGGCCGTCGACAGTCTGTTGCACTGCCTCCTTGGCCACGGCGAGGGGGCTGTCCTGACTGCTGCCCTCGCGAGAAGATCAGCTTATTTAGCGTAAAAATGACAAGTTTGCAACCGATCTCCGACGATAGTTTGTAGCGGGCAGTGGTCCGGCGTGTACCGGCAAACACCGATTTTCCTGCACGAAGGGGCTGGGAATGGGCCTTGGCAGGCGCCTAGAATGAAGCTCCCATCCTGAGGAGTGCTGTCATGCCGTTTGCCCGCCGTCTTGAATCCGTCGCTGCCTTTCGCGTGATGACGCTGCTGGAAGCCGCCCAGGCGCGCGAGGCCGCGGGCCATGACGTCATTCATCTGGAAGTGGGTGAGCCCGACTTCCCGACCCCCGCGCCGGTGATCGCCGCCGGGCAGGCGGCGCTGGCGGCCGGTCAGACGCGCTACACCCCCGCCTGCGGCCTGCCGGCCCTGCGCGAGGCCATCGCGGCAGACTACCAGCGTCGCCACGGCGTCACGGTCTCTCCCTCCCGTATCATCATCACGCCCGGCGCCTCCGGTGCCTTGCTGCTGGCCACATTGCTGTGCGCCGAACGTGGCGACAGCGTGTTGATGGCCGACCCGACCTACCCCTGCAATCGCCACTTCATGGGCCTGGTGGATGCCCAGCTGGATGTGGTGCCCGTCAATGCCGAGAGTGGCTGGCAGCTGACCGCCGAACTTGCCGATGATTTCTGGCGCGAGAACACGCGGGCCGTGATGGTGGCATCGCCCTCCAATCCCACCGGACACGTGCTGTCGCCCGAGGAATTGAAGGCGCTGGGCGAGCTGTGCCAGTCGCGTGATGCGCATCTGCTGGTGGATGAGATCTATCAGGGGCTGACCTATGGCGTGCCTGCGCACACCGCACTGGCGGAGTGCCCCGATGCCTTCGTCATCAACAGCTTCTCGAAATACTTCGGCATGACGGGCTGGCGGCTGGGTTGGCTGGTGGCGCCTGAAGCGGCGGTCGAGCCCTTGTCACGCCTGGCGCAGAATGTCTTCCTGGCTGCCTCGACGCCTGCCCAGCATGCGGCGCTGGCAGCCTTCACGCCGGAATGCGAAGCGGAGCTCGAGCGTCGTCGGCAGGTGCTCGAAGCCCGCCGTGGCGTGCTGCTGGCCGGGCTTGAGCGTCTGGGACTGGCGCCGTCGGTGCCGCCGCAGGGCGCCTTCTACGTCTGGCTGGATATCTCGCATCTGAGTGATGACAGCGAGGCCTTCTGCCGCGCACTGCTGGAAGAAGAGAATGTCGCCATCACGCCGGGCACGGACTTCGCGCTGGCCGAAGGGCGTCGCCATGTGCGTATCGCCTTCACCGCCGATGAGGCGCGTCTGCGCGAGGCCCTGGCTCGCATGGAGCGCTTCCTTGAGCGGCGTGACACTCAGGCGGGAGTGTCGGCTTGATGGCGCTTGAGGGGCTGTATCGTGGTCGTCTGATCCGTCGCTACAAGCGCTTCTTCGCCGAGGTGGAGCTGCTCGAGGGTGAGCGGGCCGGAGAAGTGGTGACGGCGCATTGCCCGAATACCGGCTCGATGCGCGCGGTGTGCGTCGAAGGTTGTGAGGTATGGCTATCGCCCTCCGACAACCCCAAGCGCAAGCTCGCCTGGACCTGGGAGCTGATTCGCCTGCCCCTGGACCCACCCAGCGCTGACGGCCGGCGTGAGGCCTTGGTGGCGGTGCATACCGGACGTGCCAATGCCCATGTCGAGGCGGCGCTGCAGCAGGCCAGCGTCAGCGTGCTGCACGACATGGGGCTTGCCGACTTTGCGCGCCTCAAGCGCGAGTCGCGTGTCGAGGTCCTGCTGCCGGGTAATGACATCCCGGAACGCTCACGGCTCGATTTCCAGATGTGGCCGAAGGAGGAGGGCGCGGCCTCGATCTATCTGGAGGTCAAGCAACTGACGCTGCGTGAAGCCGATGGTCATGGCTATTTCCCGGACTCGGTGAGTACGCGTGCACAGCGTCATCTGGCCAGCCTCGCGGCGCTGGTCGCAGCAGGGCACCGCTGCGTGCTGGTGTTCTGCGTCGCCCATGTCGGGATCGAGGATGTCGCACCGGCGGCGCATCTCGATCCGGCCTATGCGCAGGCCTTTGCCCGGGCGCAGGCCGCTGGTGTCGAGGTAGTGGCGCTGGGCATGCAGATCACGCTCGAGGAGTACCTTTCGGACGCGGGTCAGCCGCTGTGGCGAGCAAGACTGGGTCTGACGCACGCGCTACCACTGCATGACGCGCGCTTTGCTGGCTGATCAGGTCGCTGGCGCTCAGCCTGTCAGTCAGCGCTCGCCTCTCTCCATAATCTCTCTATCATCTCTCCCTCATTTCTCCACCGCTGCCTGCGGCCTCCCATAGCAGCAGCTGTGCTTGTGAGGCGTCGTTGTGCACCAGCTCAACGTCCAGCGCGGTCAAGCGTTGGCCGACGCAGGGTCCGCTGATGCAGGTGCCGTGATGCGGTTCGAAACAGGCCTGATGGCGGTGGCAGAGGATCAAGCCGCCGGTCGCGTCCATGTAGGGATCGCCAGTCTCGTCCTCGGTCAGCATTCGGCTGCCCTGGTGCGGGCAGCGGTCGAGGAAGGCGCGCGGGCCATCGGGTTGCATCACCAGCAAGGCCGGACGGCCATCATCGAGCGCCAGTGTCATGCTGCGGCCGACGGGCAGTGATGGCAGGGGCAGCCTCAAGCACAGCCTGGATGAGGGCCCTTGGGGGAGGGTTGGTGGCCTTTCGGACATGAGGGGGCTCGCATCGGGTATCATGGCAGCGTTGGCACGCTCTCTTGTGGTCTTTTACCGTGTCTTGCCGCTTCCTTCCATGCCGGGTCATCTTCATGTCGCTATTTCGCCGCTCGATCACTTCCAGCTTCCGCTCCAGCAACGAATCCGAGACGCCTGAGCTTGCGGCCGGGGTAAGCCGTCGCCAGTTGCTGGCCGGCATGGTCGCCTCGGCGGGCGGGCTTTCCGTGCTGGGCACGGCACTGGCCAGCCCGCTCGCGCAGGCCGCTCAGCCGGCCAACGGGCCGTTGCCACCGCTGCCGGCCTGGCATGACCCCAAGGCATCCCACCCGTTGCTGGGCAGCATTCTGGTCGCGGAGGGCAATCGTCGTCTGTCGCCAGCGGCGCTGGTCGATTGGAGTCAGGCGCACTCGATGGTGCTGCTGGGCGAGCATCACGACAATCCGGACCATCACCAGCTGGAACGCTGGTTGATCGATGCGCTGGTCGCGCGGCGTCAGCTAGGTGGTGTGGCGCTGGAGATGCTGGACACGACCCAGGATGCCGCCTTGTCGCTGGCCAATCGTACGTCGCTTGCGGTCGCCGGATTGCCGGATGACGAGCTTCAGCAGTTGCTGGCCTGGAATGCGCGCTGGCCCTTCACCGACTACGCCCCTCTGCTGCGCGGAGCGCTGGACAGTGGCGCGCCGCTCGCCTCTGCCAGCCTGTCGGCGGCACAGCTGGAGGCCAGCATGGCACCGGGACAGTCGCCGTTGGCGCTCCCGGAAGCGGTGCTGCGTCTGCAGCGTGAGGCACTGGATGAAGGCCATTGCGGCCTGCTGGGCGCAGAGCGCCTGGATGCGATGCTGCGTGCGCAGCTGGCGCGGGATCAGCAGATGGCAGAACGCCTGGAGGGCCTGGCGGCCGATGGCGCCACCAGCCTGCTGGTGTGTGGCTCAGGCCATGCCCGTCGTGATATCGGCGTGCCGCGCTGGCTGGACGGCAGCACGCTGTCCGTGGCGCTGATGCCGGTGGCCTGGGATGACGCGGGTCAGCCGCTGACACATCTCACCGATTATCTGCCGGAGAGTGCCGGTGCGGCGCCGGCCTATGACCTGGTGTGGTTCACGCCGGCGACGGCGCCAGTCGCGGATGCCTGTGAAGGCCTGCGTGAGACGATGCAGACGACCGTCAGCTAGCGGTCAGTCAGGCCCTGCTTAGTCAGCCCTCGGACATCAGGTACACCACAGCGGCCTGAATTGCCGGCATGAAAAAAGGCACCTCTCGGAGGTGCCTTTTTCGTTGGTGCTACCTGCGTGGCGCGACCTGAAGAGTGACGCGATCAGGCGTTCTTGAGATCCGTCGCGCTGTCGGCACGACGACGCGGTGCCTTCTGCGGCGTTTCGTCTTTGTGACTGTCATTGTGGCCGTCGTTATGACTATCGTTGCTGCCGGCCTGCTCACGGAAGCGGTCTTCGATATAGGTGATGCGCGTGCGGCCGTGGGGCACCGGCTTGAAGTCGGCATCGACGCTGACCAGCACGATGCGGTCGATGGTCAGGATGCGCTCGCGGGTGATCTTGTTGCGGATCTCGACGCACAGCGAGATCGAGGTGCGACCGAAGGCGCTGGCGGTGATGCCCAGTTCGATGATGTCGCCCTGACGCGCGCTGGAGACGAAGTTGATCTCCGACATGAACTTGGTGACCACGCGCGAGGTACCCAGCTGGACGATGGCGTAGATGGCTGCTTCTTCATCGATCCAGGCCAGCAGGCGTCCACCGAACAGGGTGCCGTTGGGGTTGAGATCTTCAGGCTTGACCCATTTGCGGGTATGGAAGTTCATGCACTCTCTCCTCGGGATGCCGGCGCACCTCACCGGAAGTGCGTGCCGTGATCCTCAGCTGCGTTTACCCCGAAAGTATATAGACTTTAGTTGCGACTGTCTGTGCATGGCCCGGATAGCGCAGCGCTATCGCGGCGCGGAAGAATCGGTGGCGTCATGACGCGAAACGGCCGACAGGAGTGTCCTGTCGGCCGTTTTCTTGCGGTGCCTGGCGCTTGGTCTGTGGCGACTGCTGTAGGGCGCCTGAACTCAGCGCTGGTCGGACGGGCAGTTGTCGCGGCAGACGCGGAAGATGGCCACTTCCCCGAACAGGTTCGGCCACCAGGTCGCCGCCGGGTGTGGCTCGTGATCGCCATTGCCGACCGCGCGGTCGATGATCTTGAGACCCTGAGCGCGACACAGGCGCTCGAAGTCCGCGAAGGTCGACAGGTGGATGTTCGGCGTGTCGTACCAGGCGTGAGGCAGCGACTTGGAGACCGGCATGCGTCCCTTGAGACCAAGGTGCAGGCGGTGACGCCAGTAGGCGAAGTTGGGGAAGGTGATGATGGCCTCACGCGAGACGCGCATCATCTCCTCCAGCGCACGGTCCGGGCGACGCAGCACCTGCAATGCCTGGGACATCACCACGCGATCGAAGGTGTCATCGGCGAAGTTGGCCAGGCCGTCATCGACATTCTGCTCGATGACGTTCACGCCACGGGCGACACAGGCACTGATGTTGTCGGGGTCGATCTCCAGGCCATAGCCGAAGACCTGCTTGGTCTCCTTGAGGGAGGCCAGCAGGGTGCCGTCACCGCAGGCGAGGTCCAGCACGCGCGCGCCTTCGGGAATCCAGTCATGAATCTGGGCGAGATCGTTACGCATGGCTGGTCTCCTTGGTGCTCGGCTTTTGCGTGGCTTGGGCGCCACAGGCGTGGTCGTAAGCGCGAGTCAGGAAGTTGCCCAGCACCGTCTCGTAGCGTTCGCCCGGCAGCAGGAAGGCATCATGGCCGTGCGGCGAGTCGATGTTGGCGTAGCTGACCGACTTGCCGGCATGGATCATGGCATTGACCAGCTCGCGAGAGCGTGACGGCGCGAAGCGCCAGTCGGTGGTGAAGCTGACCACCAGTACCGGGCAGCTGATCGGCGCCATGGCCGCGGACAGGTCATCGCCTGCCGTGGCGGCAGGATCGAAGTAGTCGAGCGCCTTGGTCATCAGCAGGTAGGTATTGGCATCGAAGGCGGTGGAGAAGGTATCGCCCTGGTGGCGCAGATAGCTCTCGACCTGGAAGTCGACGTCGTAACCGAAGTTGAGGCGGTCCTGACGCAGATCACGCCCGAACTTGGTGCCCATCGAATGCTCGGAAAGATAGGTGATGTGACCGACCATGCGCGCCAGCTTGAGGCCGCGCCTGGGCACGGCATCGACACGCGAGTACCAGCCGTCATGGAATTCCGGGTCAGAGCGAATCGCCTGACGCGCGACTTCATTGAAGGCGATGTTCTGCGCCGAGAGTTTCGGCGTGCAGGCGATGATGGCGACGTGGCCGACGCGATCAGGGTGGTCCATCACCCACTGCAGCGCCTGCATGCCACCCAGCGAGCCGCCGACCACCGCCGCGAAGCGGGTGATGCCGAGAGACTCGGCGAGGCGCTTCTGGCTCTCGACCCAGTCCGGCACGGTCACCAATGGGAAGTCAGGCCCCCATTGCTCGCCCGTCTCCGGGTTGATCGAGGTCGGGCCGGTACTGCCGTGGCAGCCGCCGATGTTGTTCAGCGCGATGACGAAGAAGCGCGAGGTATCAATGGGCTTGCCGGGGCCGATGTAGTCGTCCCACCAGCCAGGCTTGCGGTCGCTCATGGCGTGATAGCCAGCCGCATGATGGTGGCCGGTGAGGGCATGACAGATCAGGATGGCGTTGCTGGCGTCCGCGTTCAGCTCGCCGTAGGTCTCGTAGACCAGCGAGTACTGCTCGAGGCGTCTGCCGCAGGCCAGCTCCAGCGGGGTATTGAAGTGGGCAGTCTGAGGCGTGACGAGACCGACCGAATCCGGGGGCAGGGAATCAGGCATCGTGGTGAAGGTTTCCAGCATCATGTCCAGCAGAGTGTTCGGGGCAAGGCCCGTGTCCGGGGCGCGAAGCCGCGGTGATGCGCCTTGTGGGCGTCTCGTGCACCGTGGTTCTGACTTCGGCCGAGGGCTCACTCTAGCACAGCGTGCGCACGCGTGATCCAGTGAGACTTGATGCAAGAGCGCCCGCCACGGGAGTCCGTGGCGGGCGCTGATCTCGTCGGCCTGTGCGCTGGGCGCGAGCGAGCCAACCTTGCTGGCGGAGCGCCGGCTTAACTGAAGGCGCTGCGCAGCATACCCAGTGACGGCAGGGTCTGGTTGATCAGGCTGCCGACCAGATTGAGCGCGATGAACACGAAGATCGGGGACAGATCGAGCATGCCGATCGACGGGATCACCTTGCGCACCGGCTTCATGATCGGATCGACCAGCTGGTGGACCAGGATGGCGCCCGGGTGGTTGGCCTGCGGTGCGACCCACGACAGGATGATCATCGCGATCAGGGCGAAGAAGTAGATGTTGATGATGCTGTCGAGAATGGTGCCCAGCGCCGTCAACGCGATGAAGCCGACCGGCAGCATGCCGCTACCGAACAGGGCGCCGATCGCGACCAGCACCAGGCTGACGACGATGAAGGCCGCGGCCAGGGTGGCGATGTCGAAGCGACCCAGCGGGCGCAGGATGCCCTGCAACGGGGCCACCAGCGGGTTGGTCGCCTTGACCACTGACTGGGTGACCGGGTTGTAGAAGTCCGCGCGGGACAGCTGCAGCAGGAAGCGCAGCATCAGGATGTAGACAAACAGTTGCAGCAGGATGGTGACCAGCTGAAGTCCGATATTACCCATAGCACCCATGGGGCTTTCCTTAAGACGGTGAGAAGTGGGCGCGCGATAGTGCACGCGTCATGCCGCTAGCATGCCAACAACAGATGAACAGCGCATGATGGCCTGTTGTGACCCGGGCTGCCAGCGGCCTGCAGGAGTTGTCAGTGGGGCAGAGGCTGTCAGCGATCCAGCTCGCGGGCAAGCTCGGCGGCGCGCACGCTGGAGGCCTTGGCGGCGCGCGCGACGATCTCGCGCAGGCCATCCTCCTCGAAGCTGTTGATGGCGCGCTCCGTGGTGCCGTTCGGTGAGCACACGCGGCGGCGCAGCTCGGCAGGCTCATGCTCGCTGGAGAAGGCCATCTCGGCGGCACCGCGGGCGGTCTGGATCGCCAGGCGGCGCGCGGTCTCGGCGTTCAGCCCCAGCTCGATGCCTGCCGC
Source organism: Cobetia sp. SIMBA_158 (assembly GCF_046566945.1). Lineage (NCBI taxonomy): Bacteria > Pseudomonadati > Pseudomonadota > Gammaproteobacteria > Oceanospirillales > Halomonadaceae > Cobetia > Cobetia sp. SIMBA_158. The sequence continues at coordinate 7,044 of NZ_JAWJYL010000005.1, read as the reverse complement.
TTCGAGTGACTCGATGAACAGGAAGAAGTAGGCCGGGCCGGAACCGGAAATGCCGGTGACGGCTTCCAGCAGGCCTTCTTCCTCGACCCACTCGACGATACCGACCGCAGTCAGCATCTCATCCATCAAGCCACGTTGCTCCTCCGTCACCTGGGCGGTGGCATAGAGGCCGCTGGCACCGACACCGACCAGTGACGGTGTGTTGGGCATGCAGCGGATGATGGCGAGGTCGCCGCCCAGCCAGCGCTCGAGGCTGTCGCAGGTGATGCCGGCCGCGACCGAGACGATCAGCGGCTTGCGGTTCTGCACCGCAGGGGTCAGCGCCTGGCAGACGTCATGCATCATCTGCGGCTTGACGCCCAGCACCACGACATCGGCTTGCGAGACGGCGTAGGCGTTGTCCTGGGTCGTGCTCACGCCGTAGCGCTGCTCGAGTGCATCGAGTGTCTCGCGCGAGCGAGCCGTGGCGATGATGCGGTCCGCGGGATAGCCGGCATCGACCATGCCGCCGAAGATGGCGCTGGCCATGTTGCCGGCGCCGATGAAGGCGATGGTGCGCGGTGTAGCGGTGCTCTGGTGCGTCATGCGGTGCTCCTGATCATTCAGTGGAAGGGCTGGCGGCAAGCTCGAGAGCCTTGCGTGAGCGTTGGGCTTGCATCAGCGAGCGTTGGACTCAGTGGACGTGGGAATAGTCACGTGCGCCGAAGATGGCAGTGCCGAGGCGTACCAGTGTCGCACCTTCAGCGACGGCGGCCTCAAGATCCGCGCTCATGCCCATCGAGAGCGTATCGAGCCGGGCCTGCGGGTAGCTGGCGGCGGGGAAGCGCGTCTGCAGTTGCTCCAGCAGCTCGCGCAGCTGGCGGAAGGGCGCACGGCGCTCGGTCTCACTGGCATCGGCGGCGCAGGGGGCCGGAATCGCCATCAGGCCGCGCAGGCGCAGCCCGGGCAGCGCGATCACCGTCTCGGCCAGCGCCAGCAGTCCCTGCGGCGCCACGCCAGCCTTGGAGGCTTCGCCGGAGATATTGACCTGCAGGCAGACATCGAGCGCGCCCAGCTCACCGGGGCGCTGCTCGCTCAGGCGGCGTGCGATCTTCTCGCGTTCCACGGTATGCACCCAGGCGAAGTGCTCGGCAATGGCGCGCGTCTTGTTGGACTGGATGGGGCCGATGAAATGCCATTCGATATCGGTGAGGTCCGACAGCGCCTGCTGCTTGTCCAGCGCTTCCTGCAGGTAGTTCTCGCCGAAGGCCCGCTGGCCGGAGTGCCAGGCTGCGCGCACCAGCGTGGCGGGTTTGGTCTTGCTGACGGCCAGCACTTGCGCCGAATCAGCGTTGCGTTTACTTGTCTGCAATGCCTTTTCCAGCCGCGCGCGGGCCTCTAGGATACACTGGGTAACACAAGCTTCGTCGTCGGGGACTGCGGTCATGCGGCTCGGCTCCAGAATTTTTGGAACAACCTGGCGATGGCTGGCACGGTATCAGGCGTGTCATCAATAGCATGAGCGTGACAGGCCTGGTGACATGGTGCTCATCGCACTATCTACTGAAGAGCCACTTCACACTTTCACCAGAGTACACAAGACTCGTTGGTACAAGAGCTTCGGTCTTCGCGAGGGAACTGCATGGATATTACCGAACTGCTGGCTTTTTCGGCAAAACAGAACGCGTCGGATCTTCACCTGTCCGCTGGTTTGCCACCGATGATTCGTGTCGACGGTGATGTGCGGCGCATCAATGTGCCGTCAATGGATGACAAGCAGGTGCGCGCGCTGATCTACGAGATCATGAACGACAAGCAGCGCCGTGACTTCGAGGAATTCCTCGAGACCGATTTCTCCTTCGAGGTGCCGGGTGTCTCGCGCTTTCGTGTCAACGCCTTCCATCAGGGGCGTGGCGCGGGGGCCGTCTTCCGTACCATCCCCTCGGAAGTGCTGACGATGGAGGATCTGGGGCTCGGTGAAGCCTTCCGCAAGATGTGCATGCTGCCGCGCGGCCTGATTCTTGTCACCGGGCCGACCGGCTCCGGTAAATCCACCACGCTGGCGGCGATGGTCGATTACATCAACGAGAACAAGTACGACCACATCCTCACCATCGAGGACCCGGTGGAATTCGTGCACCAGTCCAAGCGGTGTCTGGTCAACCAGCGTGAAGTGCACCGTGACACCCACGGTTTCGCGCCCGCGCTGCGCTCGGCGCTGCGTGAAGACCCGGATGTCATTCTGGTCGGCGAGCTGCGAGATCTCGAGACCATCCGCCTGGCGCTGACCGCGGCCGAGACGGGCCACCTGGTGTTCGGTACCCTGCACACCACCTCCGCGACCAAGACCGTCGACCGTATCATTGACGTCTTCCCCGGCGAGGAGAAGTCGATGGTGCGCTCGATGCTGTCCGAGTCCCTGCAGGGCGTCATCGCCCAGACACTGCTCAAGAAGATCGGCGGTGGCCGGGTGGCGGCTCACGAGATCATGATCGCGACGCCTGCCATTCGTAACCTGATCCGCGAGGACAAGGTGGCGCAGATGTATTCCTCCATCCAGACCGGTGGCGCCCTGGGTATGCAGACACTGGATGCAGCGCTGACGCGTCTGTTGGCGGAAGGGCTGGTGACCAATGAAGATGCTCAGGCGAAAGCCAAGGGCTTGTTGAGCTGAATTCGCCGGGAGTACCGACAATCACGTTGCAGGTAGGTGGGGCAGGGGCCGGAACACGTCAACTTTTCAGGTTCATGGGACGGCATTTCAGCGCGAGGCCTTGGGCGCGACTCTCAAGGCGCATATCGGGATACAACTCATGACTCCTCATGAATGGCTGCATGAACTTCTGCAGTTGATGGTCAGCAAGGGCAGCTCGGACCTGTTCATCTCCACCGGCACACCGCCGCAGATGAAGGTCAATGGCCGCATGGTGGCGCTGGGTGACAAGAAGCTGAGTGTCGATCAGGTGAGAGAGCTGGTGCTCGCACCGATGAGTGACATGCAGCGCGAGCGCTTCGAGGAAGAGCGCGAGGCCAACTTCGCGCATAGTCTGCCGGGAGTCGGGCGCTTCAGGATCAGCGCCTTCTACCAGCGTAGCCAGATGGGCATGGTGATTCGCCGCATCCAGCTGTCGATTCCCAGCCTGGAAGAGTTGCGGCTGCCGGAGATCATCAAGGGGCTTTCCGAGACCAAGCGTGGTCTGGTGATCTTCGTCGGCGGCACCGGCGCCGGCAAGTCGACCTCGCTGGCGGCGATGATCCAGCACCGCAACCAGACCTCGAGCGGGCATATCATCTGCATCGAAGACCCGATCGAGTATATCCACCCTCACCAGCGCTCCATCGTGACGCAGCGTGAAGTGGGGATCGATACCGAGTCCTTCGAGGTGGCACTGCGCAATACGCTGCGCCAGGCGCCGGACGTGATCATGATCGGCGAGATCCGCTCGCGTGAGACCATGGAGCACGCGCTGACCTTCGCCGAGACCGGTCACCTGTGTCTTGCGACGTTGCATGCCAACAATGCCAACCAGGCGCTGGACCGCATCATCCACTTCTTCCCGGAGGAACGTCATGAACAGGTGTGGATGGACCTGTCGCTGAACCTCAAGGGGATCGTTGCCCAGCAGCTGTTGCCTCACAAGAGTGGCAACACCACCCAGCGCGTGCCGGCCATTGAGGTGATGCTGCGTTCGCCGCTGATCGTCGATCTGATCCGCAAGGGCGCGGTGGTCGAGATCAAGGACGTCATGAAACGCTCGCAGCAGCAGGGCATGATGACCTTCGATCAATCGCTGTACGCCTTGCATCAGCAGGGCTTGATCACCGAGGAAGTGGCATTGGCGCATGCCGATTCCGCCAATGACCTGCGCCTGATGATCAAGTTCGGTGATTCCGACAGCGCCCAGGAAGCCCAGCTGGATGTCCTGAATGCCGCCAGTCGCTTCTCGCTGCAAGGGGATGACGACTGAGGCGTGTCGGTGATGTTGGCGTAGAGATCGGCCAATCAAGAGCCGCCCTTCTTCTGAGGAAGAGGGCGGCTTTTTCATATTCGCTGAGGATCAGCGAGCGTAGAGGCCGCCCAGCACTCTCGGGCCGCTCGCGCCGGTGACGCTGGGCAGGTTGCCGGGGCGCTCCAGTACTCTGCGCGCCGCGAGCCAGGCAAAGGCGCTGGCTTCGAGCAGGTCTGCGTTCCAGCCCATGTCAGCGCAGGACACGAGGGGCGTCGCTTGCTCGCCTTGCGCCAGGCGCTGCTCCAGCTGCGTGAGCAGGGCGCCATTGCGTGCCCCGCCACCACAGGGTGTCAGCGCGGCCAGTGAAACGCCGGTCTGCTCCAGTGCCTGCACGATGCTCTCGACGGTCAGGCTCAGGAGCGTGGCCTGCACGTCGGCCGGTGACTCGTCGCCGGTCAGGTGCTGTGCCAACCAGTCGAGATGGAAGTCTTCGCGGCCAGTGCTCTTGGGAAGTGGTCGGCGGAAGTAATCGGCCGACAGCAATCTCTCGAGCAAGTCAGGAATCACCTTGCCGCTGGCGGCCCATTGACCGTCCTGATCCACCGCGGTGCCACGATGGCGCGCATGCCAGGCATCCAGCAGGCAGTTGGCGGGGCCGGTATCGAAGCCGATGACGTCAGCCGTGGAGTCCTGAGGGGGAAGTAGCGTCAGATTGGCGATGCCGCCCAGATTGAGCAGCCCATGCCATTGGTCTGGCTGACTGAAAAGAGCAGCGTGGAAGGCGGGCGCCAGCGGGGCCGCCTGACCGCCGGCGGCCAGGTCACGGCGCCGGAAGTCAGCGACGACGGGAATGCCGCACAGCTCGGCCAGCAGGCTGGGGTTGTCGAGCTGCAGGGTGTAGGGCGTGTGGCATGGCCGGTCGCTGAAGCCGTAGGGGCGATGCTCGATGGTCTGGCCATGGCTGCCAATCGCCGTGACATCGTCTGCACTCAGCTGCTGGCGGGTCAGCAAGCGCGTCACTGCGCTGGCGGCCAGTTCGGCCAACGCCTGCTCGGCAGCGGCGAGGTCGGCGAAGCATGCCTCATCACAATGCATCAGCTGCCAGAGACGAGTCCGCAGTGTCTCGGGCAGCGGCAGATCGAGCCCATCAATGAAGCGAATCCGTTCGTGGTCTGGCGAGGAGGGGGTGATATCGAGCAAGGCGATATCGAGTCCGTCCAGGCTGGTGCCGGTCATCAAGCCAAGGTAGAGCGCCATTGGGGGTCTCCCGATCATTGGGGGCGTGCAACAGGGGGGTGAAGCTTGTGAGCACGCCGCTCTGCGGCAGGGGGTGCATGCCATGCTCGTCATGCTAACATTCTCGGCCAACATGCCCCGTTACGAGGGGAGCAGCAACGGTCAGAGAGGGCAGGATGAGCGACAAGTCAGTAGTGGAAGCGCTGGGGATCATCAAGCGCGGTACCGATGAGGTGCTGGTCGAGGAAGAGCTGATCAAGAAGCTCGAGTCCGGGCGCAAGCTCAAGGTCAAGGCGGGCTTTGATCCGACGGCGCCGGACCTGCATCTCGGTCATACGGTGCTGATCAACAAGCTGCGCCAGCTGCAGGACCTCGGTCACGAGATCATCTTCCTGATCGGTGATTTCACCGGCCGCATCGGCGACCCCACCGGCAAGAGCGTGACGCGCAAGCCGCTGACCGAAGAGGATGTGAAGGCCAATGCCCTGACGTATCAGGAGCAGGTCTTCAAGATCCTCGACAAGGAGAAGACGCGCATCGCCTTCAACTCCGAATGGATCAACAAGCTCTCCGCGGGTGACATGATCGAGCTGGCGGCCTCCAGTACGGTCGCGCGCATGCTCGAGCGTGACGATTTCGACAAGCGCTACACCGGCAATCAGCCGATCTCCATCCATGAGTTCCTCTACCCGCTGATCCAGGGGTATGACTCCGTGGCGCTGGAAGCGGATATCGAGCTTGGCGGCACCGATCAGAAGTTCAATCTGCTGATGGGGCGTGAGCTGCAGCGCCAGCGTGGCCAGGAGCCGCAGGTCGTGATCACCATGCCGATCCTCGAGGGTCTGGATGGCGTGCAGAAGATGTCCAAGTCGCTGGGCAACTACATCGGCATCAACGACCGCCCGGGCGAGATGTTCAACAAGATCGTCTCCATGCCGGATTCGCTGATGTGGCGTTACTTCGAGCTGCTGTCGCTGCGTCCTCTCGATGAAGTGAAGGCGCTGATGGCCAGCATCGACGACGGTGCCAACCCGCGTGATATCAAGATGGAGCTGGCGCGCGAGCTGGTGGCACGCTTCCACGATGAAGAAGCGGCGGCGACGGCGCATCTTTCCAGCGGCAATCAGCTGGCCGACGGCGAGTTGCCGGCGGACATGCCGGATGTCACCGTCAGCCTGGAAGGCGCCGAGGTGGCGCCGATCGCTGCGGTCATCAATCGTGCGGGCCTGGCAAACAACAGTGCCCAGGCCAAGGACATGCTCAAGAATGGTCGCGTGAAAGTGGATGGCGAAGTGGTCGAGCCTTCCTATATGGCACCTTTCGATACTGCCATCGTCATCCAGGCGGGCAAGAAGCGCTACGCACGAGTGACCGTGACGCGCTGAGGTGCTGACAGGTATTGAGAAGACGCTGGCGTATGTCGCTCCTGTTCGGCCCCACCAGACATGGTGGGGCCGAACGCGTTGTGAGCGCCTGACATCATTGCGGCGAGATTCTCTCAAGAAAGCCCTTGCCCTCACGGCGGTTCGTGCGTAAAGTACGCATCCGCTGCCGGGGACGCATGGCGTTACCAGCGGTGAAAGAGATTTGCAGGTGACTGTTTTTCTTGATGTTTTTGAAGTCCGCTTCGAATTCATCGATTGACAATCCCGGGCGATTCGCTAGAATACGCCGCACTCCTTACGGAACAGGTGATCGAGCAACGCTCCTCACCGCTTGATGATGCTTAGAGGCAGTCGGCTGACTCATTATCAAGTGCTTGACTTCTCAAGCGTTCCGGGTAGAATATGCCTCCTCGCTTAACAGCGACGCTCTTTAAAAATTTGATCAGGTAATTCGTGTGAGCGCTTGCCGATGAGTGGTGACAAGGTCACCAAAT
>NZ_JAWJYL010000004.1:0-384210 GCF_046566945.1 Cobetia sp. SIMBA_158 | reverse complement strand
GCGGGAATAGCTCAGTGGTAGAGCACAACCTTGCCAAGGTTGGGGTCGCGAGTTCGAATCTCGTTTCCCGCTCCAGTCGAATGTGACGTTGCAAGCTGAAGCATGACATAGCAGTACGCCATCGCCTGACAGACACGATCATCGTGTTACGTCACTGGCGATTTTTTTGTGCCTGGAATTCCTCTCCACCCTGTTCTGTGCCGCTCTCTGGTGCTGTCCCCGCGTGATTTTCTCCCTCTGCTTGTTTCCCGTGGCGCACTAATGCCTTTCTGCCGTGTGTCTGATGTGGCAGCGCCGAATGCGTTACCATGCGCATCCAATATCTTGCGTCTGATTTTCATGTTCGCGGACGGCGAAACGGTGCCATCACTGTTGCGCAATTGTTCTCAGATGCGTCTTTTCTGCTGTGCTGGCTGACAGCGTCAATCGATTACAGGTGTCCGATGTCACGACCTGCCTTGTCTATCCGTGGCCTGACCAAGGTCTACGGCAACGGTTTTGAGGCGCTCAAGGGGATTGATCTTGACGTCCCCGAGGGCGATTTCTTCGCGCTGCTGGGCCCCAATGGGGCCGGCAAGTCCACGACCCTCGGCGTGGTGAGTTCGCTGGTGCAGAAGACCGCAGGCAAGGTCGAGATCTATGGAATCGATATCGACAAGGACTTCTCGAAGGCCAAGTATCACCTCGGCGTCGTGCCGCAGGAGTTCAATTTCAATCAGTTCGAGAAGGTGCAGGACATCGTGATGACCCAGGCGGGTTATTACGGCATGCCGATGAAGGAAGCGCGCCCGCGTGCCGAGCGCCTGCTCAGGGACCTCGGCCTGTGGGACAAGCGCGACACCCCGTCACGCATGCTGTCCGGTGGCATGAAGCGCCGTCTGATGATTGCCCGTGCGCTGATCCACAAGCCGCGTCTGTTGATTCTCGATGAGCCGACGGCCGGTGTGGATATCGAATTGCGCCGCTCGATGTGGGAGTTCATGCGCCGCATCAATCGGGAGGAGGGCACCACCATCATCCTCACCACGCATTACCTGGAAGAGGCCGAGAGCCTGTGCCGCAACATCGCCATCATCAACCATGGCGAGATCGTGCATAACACCAGCATGCGTGAGCTGCTCAAGGAGCTGGATGCGGAAACCTTCCTGCTCGACATTCGTGAGCCGCTGACAAAGGCGCCGGTGATTGCCGGGTTCGAGGTTTCCTTGAGTGACCCTCAGCAACTGGCGCTCGCCGTGCGCAAGGGCCAGTCGATCAATACCGCCTTCGCGGCGCTGGATCGTGCCGGCATCACCGTGGTGTCGATGCGCAATCGTGCCAATCGTCTCGAGGAGCTGTTCGTCGACCTGGTCGAGCGTTCCAACGCCGAAAGCGGTATCGCCTCCAATGTTGCCAAGGAGATCACGCAGTGAACCCCCGTCAGCTATGGGTGGCTCTGGTCACCATCGTCGTCAAGGAAGTCCGTCGTTTCACGCGCATCTGGCCGCAGACGCTGTTGCCGCCTTCCATCACCATGACGCTCTATTTCGTCATCTTCGGCAATCTCATCGGCTCGCGCATCGGCACCATGGATGGCATCAGCTACATGGATTACATCGTGCCGGGGCTGATCATGATGTCGGTGATCACCAACTCGTATTCCAACGTGGCTTCGTCATTCTTCTCCAACAAGTTCCAGCGCAGCATCGAGGAGCTGATGGTCTCGCCACTGCCCTCGTGGATCATCCTGCTCGGCTACATCATCGGTGGCGCCGTGCGCGGGCTGGGGGTCGGCATCATCGTGACCGCCGTGGCCTTCCTGTTCACGGACCTCGATATCCATCACCCCTTCCTGACCATCATGGTCGTGGTGCTGACGGCGCTGCTGTTCTCCATCGGTGGCTTCATCAATGCGCTGTTCGCGCGCAAGTTCGATGACATCTCGATCATTCCGACCTTCGTGCTCACGCCGCTGACCTACCTGGGGGGCGTCTTCTATTCCATCCACATGCTGCCGGAATTCTGGCAGACGGTGTCGCTGGCCAACCCGATCCTCTACATGGTCAACACCTTCCGCTACGGCATTCTGGGCGTCTCGGACATCAGTGTCGGCCCGGCGATGGCCGCCATCGTGGCCTTCATCATCGGCCTGTTCGCCTTCGCGCTGTGGCTGCTGGAGCGCGGCAAGGGCATCCGCAGCTGAAGATGTCGCCCAGACGATGATGGTAAGATGCGCGCTATCGCGCCAGTGCATGCAACGCCGGCTTCTGCCGGCGTTCTGCTGTCTGCGCCCCTGATATCGATGCTTTATTGGCCTATTTCACTGGAGTGCTGTCATGGCTCACCCCACTGCCGTCAACGTGCCCGACGAGGCGCGCCCCGAGACTCTCAAGGATGCCCCACTCGGGCGAGAGTCCGCCTATCCCGAGCACTACGATGCCAGCCTGCTGTTCCCCATCGCGCGGGCGGCCAACCGTGGCCCCATCGGCATCGATGACGCGGCGCTGCCGTTCGTCGGTGAGGATGAGTGGCACGCCTTTGAAGTCTCCTGGCTGGATGAGGCCGGCAAGCCGTGGGTGCGCGTGGCCCGTTTTCGCCTGCCGGCAGCCTCGCCGAACCTGATCGAATCCAAGTCCTGGAAGCTCTATCTCAACAGTCTCAATCAGAGCCGTTTCCCCGATCAGGCAGCGGTGCAGGCAACGCTGGAGCGTGACCTCGCCGCCGCGGCCGGGGCGCCGGTCGAGGTGTGCCTGCTGGAACTGGATGATAGCGAGCTGGACGTCGGGCGTCTGCCGGGAGAGTGCCTCGATGACTTGCCGATCAGCGTCGAGCACTACACGCCGTCGCCGGAGCTACTCAGCGCCGATGACGCCGACATCGTCAGCGAAGACCTGCACAGCCATCTGCTCAAGTCCAACTGCCCGGTCACCGGTCAGCCGGACTGGGGCAGTGTGTGGATCCGTTATCGCGGCCCGCGTATCGATCGCGAGCGCCTGCTGGCCTATCTGATCAGCTATCGCCAGCACCAGGATTTCCATGAGCACTGCGTCGAGCACCTGTTCGTCGACCTGATGGCGCGCGTGAAGCCTGAGTCTCTGCTGGTGATGGCGCGCTACGTGCGGCGTGGCGGTCTGGATATCAGCCCGTGGCGTGCCACGGCGGATCTCGAGGCCGAGGCCCGCGCCAGCCTGCCGCTGCGTCTCTCCCGGCAGTAGTCGTCTCTGTCACCTCGCCAACCAGATAGCGCCTTGTCAATCAGGTAGCGCCTTGCCAATCAGGTAGATAGCAGCGAGTGATGAGACGGCGTACCGGCGACATGCTAGTGTGAGAATCATTCTTATCTTAAGTCTGTGACAGGAGAGACGATGGACGCGCTGACGTTACTGCATGAACGCAATTCCATGGGCAAGTTGATGGCGCCGGCCCCGAGCGCTGAGCAGATGGAGGCCATCTACCAGGCCGCCCTGCGCGCGCCGGACCACGCCGAGCTGACGCCCTGGCGCTTCATCGAATTCACGGGTGGCGGGCTTGAGCGCCTTGGTGAGCTGTTCGCCGAGGCGGAGCGCAACAAGTCGCCGGCGGGTGACGAGGCCGCCCAGGCCGCTGCCAGCAAGAAGCCGCTGCGTGCGCCGATGGTGATCGCGGTGATCGCCAGGGTCACGCCGGACCACCCCAAGGTGCCGCGTGTCGAGCAGGTGGTCAGTGCCGGCTGTGCCGCTCACGCCATGCTGTATGCCGCTCAGGCCCAAGGGCTCGGTGGTATGTGGCGCACCGGTGGCTACGCCTTTGACCCTATCGTGCACGCAGGGCTGGGCATGGGCGAGCAGGATGAGCTGGTCGGCTTCCTCTACCTCGGCACTCCGGGAGGGCGCCTCAAGCCATTGCCGAACCGCAACAGTGCCGACTTCGTCGAACGCTGGCAGTGAAATGCTGCATGAGCGAGGCCCTTGGTGAGGAGCGCTGAGCGAGGGCCTGAATGAGAGAGGCGCTGAGCGAAGCCCTTGATGAGAGAGACGCTGAGTGAGTGAGACGCGAAATGAGCCGTCGCGCCTGAGTGGTGAGGCCTGGCCACCGTTGCCCCTGCCGCGTGATGCGCAGGGGCAGCCGGGCAGTCTCGCGGCGCCGGTCAGCGACGACCTGTCACGGTTTCGTGGCTGGCTGACGCAGGCAATCCCGCTGGCTGCTCATCTGGGGCTTGTCGAGATGCAGTGGTCAGAGTCCGAGCGCTCGACGGGCCAGCTGAGCTGGCACCTGCATCTGCCGCCCAATCTCAATGACAAGGGCACCGCCTTCGGCGGCGCCATGAGTCTCGAGGCGACCCTGTGTGGCTGGAGCTGGCTGACGCTCTGGCTGCGTGCTCGCGGTATCCAGCGCGATATCGTGGTGTCGCAGGCCAGTCAGCGGTTTCTGGCTCCAGTCAGTGGCGACTATCACATCATCTGCGCGCCGGATGACATGGCAGCGCTGGACGAGGTGGGCGAGCGCCTGACGGCAGGGCGGCGAGCACGACTGTCGCTGACCCAGCAGCTGTGGTGTCAGGTCGAAGGGCAGTCCGCTCCGCGACTGTGTTTCGAGGCCCGTGGCGATTACGTGGTGCTGGGGCCGTGACGACGAGCACGGCCTCGGCCCAGTGCGCAGGTTGAGGGCACAGGGTGGAGCGCAAGGCGAGGGCGCAGGGCCAGTGCGCAGAGTGAGAGCGCTGACGCTATCTATCTGAAAGTTTTTGGAAAAAAGGCTTGCGCCACTCGAAGGTTATCGATAATATACGCCGCGTTCTCAAGGGAAACACGACGCAGTCGGGTGACCAATGAGAGCACTGATCTGGAGGGGTGTCCGAGTGGTCGAAGGAGCACGCCTGGAAAGTGTGTAAGTCGAAAGGCTTCGAGGGTTCGAATCCCTCCTCCTCCACCAGATTCAGAAAAGCCCGCATCTCACGATGCGGGCTTTTCGCGTTTCTGAGGGGTGGTCTGTCGCTTGCCTCTCATTCAGCGGCGTCTCAGCCGCTTGTCTTCCTTATATTTCGCTCTCATCTATTCCGCTCTCATCGCGCGCGCCAGCATGTCCGCCATGGGCTTGCCGATGTAGCTGGCAAAGCTGCGCTCGCCAGTGCGGATCATCACTTCCGCCGGCATGCCGGAAAGCAGACGCATGCTGTCCGTCATGTCGCCCTTGCCGGCTTCGGTGACACGAATTCGTGCCTTGTAGTAGCGCGCTCGGGTCGCTTCATCCTCGAAGCTGTTGGCGCTCAGGTGGGTCACCTCGCCATCGATGATGTTGGACAGGCGCTGGTTGAACGCGCTGAAGCGGATTTCCGCCGGCTGGCCAAGGTAGAGGTGGTCGATATCGTGGTCCGGGACCCTTGCCTCGACGATGAAGCCATCGCCGGCGGGCACGATATCGAGCAGGGGGTCGCCGCTGCGTATCACCGCCCCCAGCGTATGAACCTTGAGCCCGACCACGGTGCCGGCAACCGGGGCGATGACCTTGGTGCGCCTCAGATTGTCATTGAGCGCGACCAGCCGCTCTTCCGCGTCGGTGACTTCGGCCTGCACCTGACGCAGGGACTCGCCGATCTGCTGCTGGAATTCCTGCAGGCGAATCTGCTTCTGCAGCTCGTTCTCACTGATCTGCGAACGCAGACGCGCGACCTCGGCAAACTGGCCCGCGTTGTCGCTCTGGTATTCGAGGCTCTCGCGCTCCATCTCCCGCAGACGCTGATTGTTGATCAATCCATTGCGAAACAGCTTGCGATGGTTGGCAACGTCATCATTGAGTGAGTTGATGCGTCGCCGCGTGATGGCCTGGGTATTCTCGAGGCCTGAAATCTGCTCGTTCATCTGCACGATCTGCTCATCCAGCGCCGCCATGGCACCGTTCAAGGATTGGCGACGGACCTCGAACAGACGCTGCTGGACTTCGAGGACTTCCTGCACCCGCGGATTGGTCGAACTGACCAGCGAATCGGGGAAGTCCAGGCTGTCGGCATTGCTGTACTCCGCCAGCAGACGAATCTCACTGGCCCTGGAGATCAGATATTCGGCTTCGACGATCTTCTGCTGTGAGCGTGCCTGGGTATCGTCGAAAACGATCAGCACATCGCCGGCCTCGACATGATCGCCATCCTCGACCTCGATCGATTCGACGATCCCCCCCTCCAGGTGCTGAACCGTCTTGGTGAAGCTTTCCACCGATACGGAGCCAGGTGCGACGACGGAAATGGCCAGGTTCGCCATCACCGACCAGCTGCCGAATCCGCCCACCGCGACCAGCAGCACGGCCAGACCGAAGCGTCGATAGCCGTGATCGCGCAGCGGAACGTCACTCTCGGCACTGGTATTGCCGGATGTGGAGTGGGTCATGAGGCGCTCTCCTCGCCGCCCTCATGGCGGCCTCTGGCACTGGGTTTTAGCTTGGTGACGCGCTGGACGCCTGTCGATCGGGCCTGTTGGCCGTTGCCTGCCACGGCCCGTGCCACGGGAGGCTCACGCGTCGGCGCAGCCAGTGACACCACCTGACCATCATTGAGTACGAGGATGCGATCGACCTGCTGCAGCAGGCGCTGACGGTGAGTGATGATCAAGGCCGTGGTGCCTTCGCGACGCAGCCGCATCAGGCATTCGGCCAGCGCCTGTTCACCGCTGGCATCCAGATTGGCGTCAGGTTCATCGAGTACCACCAGCACCGGTTTGCCGTAGAGGGCTCGGGCCAGACCGATTCGCTGGCGCTGACCCGCGGAGAGGGCGGCGCCGCCATGCGACAGCCAGGTGTCATAGCCCTGGGGGAGTCGCAGAATCATCTCGTGCACCCCGGCGCTCTGCGCGGCTTGCACCACGAGTTGCGCATCGACCTCCTGGAAGCGAGCGATGTTCTCGGCAATGGAGCCGTCGAACAACTCGATGTCCTGGGGCAGATAGCCGAGGTGAGGCCCCAGCGCGGTCCTCTTCCACTGGGAAATGTCCGCGCCATCGAGTCGCACGCAGCCCAGCTGCACCGGCCATAGTCCCAGTACCACTCGCGCGAGGGACGACTTGCCTGAAGCGCTGGGGCCCACCACAGCAATGTGCTCGCCCTTGGCGAGTGTCAGGTTGATGTCCTTGAGGGTCGGCAGGCGCTCGCCTGGCGGGGCGGCGTTGACCGCCTCGAGCTTCAGCCGGCCCTTGGGGATCGGCAGCGGCATGGAAGGCGCCTCGGCTGGCACCGCCTCAAGCAACTCCTCTAGGCGCGCGCGTGCGGTTCTGGCCCCGCTGAAGCCTTTCCAGCCATTGATCATCTGATCGATTGGCGCCAGCGCACGTCCCATCAGAATCGAGCCGGCAATCATCATGCCCGGAGTCAGGTCACCGGCCAGCACCAGATAGGCGCCCAGCCCGAGAATCAACGACTGGAACATCAGGCGCAGTATCTTGGAAGTGTTGGTCAAGAGGCCCGCGCGGTCGCTGGCTTTGGACTGCAACGCCAGATACTCACGATGGCGGGCCGCCCAGCGCCCCTGAATGCCGGGCAGCATGCCCATGGCATGCAGCACTTCGGCGTTGCGCAGGTTGCTGTTGGCGAGGTCCTGGGACAGGACGTGCTGTCCGTTGGCATCGGCCAGCAGCTGTCTGGTCGTCTTCTCATTGATCAAGGCGATGACGGCCAGCACGAGACCCGCGCCCAGGGCAAACAGGCCAAACCACGGGTGAAACAGCGCCAGCACGCCGATATATACCGGCACCCAGGGAGCATCGAAAAACGCGAACAGCCCATTGCCGGACAGGAATTGGCGCAGGGTAGTGAGGTCATTCAGCGGTTGCGCGGAGGGCTTGCCCGGGGTGGTCAACGAGCGCTTGAACATGGCGCCATAGAGCCGGGGGCTGAGCAGCACATCCAGACGATTGCCGACCCGGACAAGGATTCTGGAGCGCACCAGTTCCAGCGCGCCCATCACCATGAACAGGAACACGACCACCAGAGTCAGCATCAGCAGCGTTTCCTGGCTGCGTGTCGTGATGACGCGATCATATACCTGCAGCATGTAGAGCGGAGGCACCAGCATCAGCAGGTTGATGAAAAGACTGAAGAGACCGACGTAGACGAAGCTTCGTCGGCAATGGTCCAGGACCTTTTGCAGGTCATTGCCTTCCTGTGGGGTGGCCATGATCTCGTTCCCTAGCGTCATTGTTGTTCTTTTTATCCAGGTCACCGTCGTTGACGGCTGCCCTGAGCCTGGATCTTTTCATGATGTGCTACTTCGCGATGGAATGAATCGCATTGCTCAGCAAGTCATATTGGCTATCTATTTATTAGATTTTTATGTTTTGTTTTTCAGATAGCCTATTGAAATATTGCGTCTGAAAGGTTGGCTAGCAAGTGAATATTTTGATGATCATCAAAAACATTTCAGGGTTTTATATTGTTGGTTTTTGCTGTTCATTTTGCTCACCTCAGAATCTATAAATCCACCTGATTCTCGTCTTTATAAAAGTATGGGGTTTCTGGTTTCCTGGTGGATTAACTCTTTTGGTGCTCGGTATTGTTTTTCTCCTCATCTGACGCATGGCAAGGGCTTAAAGGGGTGCTTTTTTATTGTTGTAAATGATTATGGCATTGTTTTTATTGGACTTATTTTAACTTTCTGTTCCTTTGCATATTGCCATTGCAGGGAAGGTGTCAAAAACCTCTTGTCTTGCCATAGGCCGCGTCTAGACTCGTTTTTGACGGGTTGAAGGGGATTTGGCCGGTCATCTTCGAAAGCATCGGGATAGCGTTGGAGTGGAGAAAACACTGGAACTTCAGTTTCGGTGTGGGGGAGTCGTGTCATGAGGTTTCAAGATGGCGTAGCGGTTTCGCCACGATAATAATATTCAGGGGGTAAGGAAAATGTATTCCATGTCATTCGTATCCAGCCGTCTTGACGCCGGCAAGGGACGTCTCCGCAACGGCGACCGTCTGGAAGAAAGGGCTTTCCAGAGTCACGATATCAGTGTCACGCCGTTTCCCTCTGCGTGGGGAGATTCTATCAAGGCAGTGCGAATGACCCTGGAAGATGCTCAGGATCGATTGTCGGTATTTGAGCGTTTCGAGCGTCCCTTTGTCTTTGATCATCTGCCTGCCCCCATGTCCGGCAAGCTCAAGATGATGATCGAGGCGTTGGATGACGCGGGCGAGGTACTGCCCGGGTCTGGTGAACAGTTCGGCTTTGAGATCGAAGCCCCCGATGTCGTCGTCGAGGAGGTGAGTGAGCTGGGCGGCACGCCACAAGCTGACCCGCAAGATGCGCCTCCGGCTGACCCCGGCGAGGCCCTGACCCTCCAGAGCGATGATGTCATCGGCGAGCCCATCGCTCAGGAAGACCCGCTTGCCCAGGCGCTGTTGGCCAGTGATGACGAACCTGCCGCAGGCGCCGAGCCTGCGCTTCTGGCCGAGCCCGCGCCTCTGGCAACGGCGGCGCTCATCGCGCCGGAAAGCTTTGCTACCCTGCGCATCGAGGCGGAAGACCTCACGGACTCAGACGGTGATGGCAATCTTGCCTCCCTGAGTGGCGCCGGTATCGAAGTGGTGTCGGGAGCGCAGAGCCCCCTCAATACCGGGAATGCCTCAGGCAGTGCCTATGTGGACTTCGCCGCCGCGACCGGCGAGACGCTGACCTTCAGCTTCAGCGTTGCCGAGGCCGGCGAGTATGAACTCGCCCTGGGGTATGCGCTGAGCCGCGATGGGGATGGCTCCGAGCGTAATCGCCCGCTGCGTCTGGACGTCAACGGCGAGCTTCAGGATCGAATGTTCGACCTGCCGAGCACCAGCCTGACGAATGACACTTCGGATTTCAGCACCTTCGGTGAGCGTACCATTCGCGTTCAGCTGCAGGCAGGTGAGAACACGGTGTCGTTCACCTCCAACGGTGCCAGTGGCCCCAACGTCGACTATCTGGAAGTGCGTGCGCCGGACCCGGACGTCTACGTCATCCAGGGCGAGGATCTCGACATCGGCCCGACCTCTGATGTCGCCGATGCTGGCACCAATCGCGTGGTGACGGTCGACAACATCGCCAGCTTCACCGATGGCGGGGAAACCTTCCGGGTCGGGGCCGAAGGAGCCAGCTATCTCGACTGGGCATTGTCGAATGCCGAGGCCTACGGAGAATTCACCCTCGAGGTGGCCACCGCCGGCACTTACAGCGTCACCGTGACCTATGCCAGCAGTTCTGCACGTCCCATTGATCTCTTTTTGGTCGATGACGACACGCAAAGTCAGGTCGGCACTTTCCAGTTCGCAGCGGTAGAGGCGCCGGGCTACTACCCCGATGATGTCGATGATGTGCCCGCGGACAACCAGCCAGGCAATGGCGGGTCTTCCGCATGGGAAGGCTGGACCACCGAGACGCTGGAAATCACGCTTGCCGCCGGCAGCAATACCCTGCGTCTGGGCGGCGCGACCAATGGCCCGAATATCGACAAGATCGAGGTGGCGCTACTGGAAGCCGACGAGGTAGATCCTGTCGATCCGGTGATTGCGCCAGTGGTGGTGCAAGCCGAGGACGCCGCACTGGGCGTCGACAACGGGGCCGCCACCTTGGTGCGCGACGCCGCCAATCCCGAGGCCGGTGGCTTTGTCGGACTGCGCCCGGACTTTTCCGGCACCGGTTATGTGGATTTCGGCAGCGCGCCGGGAGATAGCCTGACCTTCACCGTCAATGTGGCCGAGGCGGGTGACTACGACCTCAATTTCCGCTATGCCAGCAATGGTGCGCGTCCGCTGGATCTGTCGATCAACGAAGGCGAGCCCGCCGCGCTTGCCTTTGTCGCGACGGACCCCAACGCCACCAACGTCGACCCTGAAGGCTTCGATGTCTGGGAGTACCAGACCCTGACGACGCGACTGGAAGCCGGCGACAACACCATTACCCTGGCGATTCCGCAAGGGCGCAACAATGGCCCCAATGTCGATCGCCTGGAGGTCACCACCGCGGGCACGGGGCCGGTAGGGGACGTCGTGGCGGATGACGATGCCTCTTCGCTGGCCTTTGCCGCGGTGGAGCCCCTGCTCAATGGCGCGACTGTCGGCGAGGCCGGCTTCAGCGTCACCGGGCTTGATACCGACATCACCTTCGTCGGCGTGACCTTCGATGAGGGCGTCACGGTCCAGGAGGTGGTGCCGACGCCGGAAGGCAGCTTCACGCTGGACCTGTCGGGCTTCGCCGATGGAGACCTGTCGGCCACGCTGATCGCCATGGATGCCTGGGGCAACCGTGCCGAACAGAGCGTGGCACTGACGCTGGATACCACCGCCGATGAGGGGGGCGACCTGGCCCTTGCGGGCCCGGAAGAGGCCATCGAAGCGGCCGACAGTGCCAGTGTGGTGTTCAGTGTCGTGGGGATCGATGCTGGCTCGACCCTCGACGTCAGCTTCGATGGCGGTGCGACCCGCCAGTCTGTCGTCAGCGATGGAGATACCCTGACGGTCGATCTCTCGGCGCAGGCCCCGGGCGATATCACCGTGACCTTGATCGTGACGGATGCTGCGGGCAACGAGGCGAGTGCCACGGACACGGTAACGCTGGCCGCCGCTGGTGCCGAGAGCCTCGACGTCAGCTTCGATGACGCGACTCTCAGCGCCTACAGCGCCACCCAGGACAACCCGTCCGACGGCACGGGGGCGGTGGTGGAAGACGACGGCGGCACACTGATGCTGAACGATAACGTCTGGAAACGGGCGGCATTGCCCAGTGACTACACGATCACCGATGCCACCCTCCTGACGGTGGACGTGGCCATTTCCGGCTCGCCGGTGCCCGAGATCGTCGCCATCGGCTTCGATGCGGATTCCAACCCCTTCAATGGCGGCAACAGCGTCTACCAGCTGGGTGGAACCCAGACCCAGGGCGGCTTCGTCGATCTGCGAGGCCAGGGGGTCGACAACGGTGATGGCACCTTGCGCTTCATCATCGACCTGTCGGCGCATGCGGGCACCACCCTCGAGTCTCTCGTCTTCGTCAACGACGACGATGCGGGCGCCAAGGGCAGCACGAGCTTCAGCGCCGTCAGCCTGTCGGAAGCCGACACCGGCGACACCAACAGCGCACCGCGCGTGGTGGGCGGCGGCATCGCCGACCTGAGTCTCGACGAAGGAGCGAATCTCGAAGTCGACCTGCCCTTCGTCGATGACGATGGCGACGACCTCACCTACAGCTTCCTGGTCACCGATGGCGATGGTCAGCCCGTCAGCGCTCCGGGGCTGAGTGTCAGCGACAATGTGCTGTCCGGAAGCCTCGCCGGACTGGCGCCGGGCAGTTACACCGTGACGGTGACTGCCGATGATGGCACCACCAGCACCGACACCGACTTTGCCCTGACGCTCGAGAACGTCAACGACGCGCCGGTGGCAGAACCCGTTGCCCTCGAACCGTACTTCGGAGAAGTGGGCGAGGACTTCCTCCAGATTCCGCTGTCGGACTTCGCAGCGCTGTTCTCCGATGCCGATGGCGATAGCCTGATATTGACGGCCGAGGACCTGCCGGCCGGGCTCGAGGTGGTCGATGGCATCATCCAGGGCACGCCCAGCCAGGGCGGTACCTTCGATGTCATCGTGCGGGCCACCGACCCGGGCGGTCTGTCAGCGACCCAGACGCTCAGCTTCATCATCGAAGGCACCCAGGTCGGCGATAGCATCACGATCGAGGCGGAAGACTTCACGGATCTCGACGCCAGCAATCTGATCGTCACCGGCAGCGCGTCCGCGTCCAATGAGCAGCTGATTCGCCTGACCAGCAATGCGCCGGCCACGATTGGTACCGACCTTTCGGCGGGCGGCGTGGAGCCCGGCTGGTACGTCGCACGGCTATACGTGTTCGATGAAACCGACGGTGAAGGCACCTTGAGCCTGACCATCGGTGACACCGTGCTCGAAGCGCGCAACACGACAACCGACAGCCTGAGTGCTGACGTGGTGTTGAATGACGACTTCGGCACCTTCGTCGGCAGTGGCGCGCGCGGCAACGCAGGCCAGAGCGGCAACCGCAAGGAAATCGTCTTCGAGACACCCTTCGAGGTGACCGCCGGTGATCTGGCGAGTCTCGAACTGATGGGGGCCGATGGCGAATTGATGCGGATCGATTCGCTGGTCTTCGAGCGCATTGATGAGCCGGTCAACGGCGCACCGACCCTTGAAGGGCTGGAAGAGAGCCTGAGTGTCGACGAGAACGGCACTGCCGTGGCCAGCCTGATACTGGATGACCCGGACGGTGACGACCTGACCGTGACGCTGTCCGGTGCCGATGCGGCGCTGTTCCGCTATGACGAGGTGAGCCAGGGCATCGCCTTCATCACTCCGCCGGACGCGGAGCTTGCCGCCGACAGCGACGAAGATGGCGTCTACGAGCTGACCGTGACGGTGTCCGATGGCGAGGACAGCGTGTCACAGGATGCTCTGATCACCGTGGCCGATCTCAACGAGAGTATCGCCATCACCCAGACCGAGTTTGCGGTAGACGAGAACCTGACCGAGATAGGCGCCATCCCCCTCGTCGATGAGGATGGCGTGGCCCTTGGCCTCAACGCCCCGGTATTCGCCATCACCGGCGGGGTCGACTCTCCGCTGTTCAGCATCGATCCGAACACCGGCGTGCTGAGCTTCACCAGCGCTCGCGATTTCGAGCTGGCGGTCGATGACGACGAGGACGGCGTCTATGAAGTCGAAGTCAGCGTCACTGACGGCGCTCTCTCCACTACCGAGCAGCTCTCGGTCACCGTCAATGACGTCGACGAGGCACCTTTCTCGCCTCTGAGCCTGCAGGCCGAGGATGGGGTGGTCGCGAGCTTCGATACCGATGCCAACAACACCGACACTCAGGTCCGTGATCCGGACAACCCCGAGCCGAATCAGCCCACCGGCCTGCGTCCGGGCTTCACCGGCAGCGGCTATCTGGACTTCGGGGATACCCCGGGAGACAACGTCAGCTGGCAGATCGACGTGGCTCAGGCCGGTCAGTACGACATCAGTGTGCGTTACGCCACCAACAGCGATCGTCCGCTGGATCTGGTGATCAACGGCGGTGATCCGCTGGCGTTGGCCATGGCCAGTACCGACCCGGATGGTGCCGGTAGCGAGGAAGGCTTCGACCACTGGGAGTTCGAGACGCTCACCGTCACCCTGGCGGCGGGCAGCAATACCATCGCGCTGGCGATACCGGCGGGTGCCAACACCGGCCCCAACATTGACCGCATCGAAGTGACCGCGGCGGGCAGCGGCCCGATCCCGGAGGATGTCAGTGCCGATGAGGATGGCGATCTCGCCATTGTCGCCGCTGACGAGACGCTCGATGCCAGCCAGCTGGCGGCGGCCGTCTTCAACGTCTCCGGCATCGATGACGACGTGACCAGCGTCGCCGTGTCCTTCGATGGCGGCGCGACCCGCACCGAGGTGACGCCGGATGTCGATGGCAACATCACCCTGGACCTGAGCGGCCTGCTTGATGATCAGAGTGGCGATCTTGTCGTCTCGCTGTTCGTCACCGACGCCGCCGGCAACGAAGCCAGCGCCAGCGAAGTGGTCAGCTTCGAGGACGCAGGCGTGGTGGTGGCGCCGATCACCCTGCAGGCGGAAGACGCCGATATCGTCGATGTGGGCGGTAGCGCGATAGGCGAAGAGACGCGGGTGGTCGATGCCGACAATCCCGATGACTTCGGCAACCATCGCCCCGATGCGGTGGGAGATGCCTATGTGGACTTCGGCTCCAATCCCGGCGACCAGATCACCTTCAACGTCAACGCGCTGGAGGCCGGCAGCTACACCGCCACCGTGCGCTATGCCAACGGTGGAAACGCCCCGCGGCCGCTGGATCTGACCGTCAACGGCACTGATCAGGGCCAGCTCGGCTTCGCCAACGCCACCGGGACGGACCCCTGGGATCAGTGGCAGACGCTGGAGGTCGAGGTGGAACTTGCCGAGGGTGCCAATACCTTCACCCTGACCATGCCGGCCGGTGCCACCGGCGGGCCCAACATCGACCAGGTGGTGTTCGACTTCAATGAGGCCGACGTCGGCACCCCGGCGTTCAACTTCGCCATCGAGGGTGAGGCGCTGACCATCATCGATGTCGACGGCGATACCCAGGTGCGCGATGCCGACAATCCGGAAACCAATACCGCAGCCGGGGCCGACGGTCTGTGGGATGACTTTACCGGCACCGGCTATCTGGACATGGGAGCCGACGCCGGTGACGCCGCCGAGTTCCTGGTGAGTGTGGACGAGGCGGGCACCTACACCCTGGAGGTGCGCTACACCAATGCCGGCACCAACGGCGCCGATCGCCCCATGGATATTCTGGTCGACGGCCAGAGCCAGGGCAGTCTGGCCTTCGCCTCTACCGGCATCAACGCGGCTGGCTGGGAGAACTGGACCACCACCACCCTCGAGGTGGAGCTCGCAGCCGGCGACAACACCATTCGCCTTGCCAACCTGGGCAACGCCGGCCCCAACATCGATAGCCTGACGGTGAGTCGTGACGGGGTGGAACCGGATCGTCCGGTGGAGCCGGGCGAGCGCTTCTCGGTCAAGATCAACTTCCAGCCCGAAGGCACCGCGGTGCCGGATGGCTACATCGCCGACAACGGCAAGGCATTCGGCACCCAGTCGGTGACCGTGGACGGCCAGACCTACCAGTACGGCTGGGTCACCGAGGCGTCGATCTACGACGCCGAGCCCGGCACCGAGCCGCTGGACATCAGCGCGCTGACCAGCGTGGCGGTCAATGACCGCACCGATGACATCGCGGATCTCGATCCGCGCCAGGGCACCTACGCCCACTTTGACCAGCCCAGCGCCAACTATGTGCGTGCCGGCTGGGAGATCGAGCTGGAGAATGGCTACTACGAGGTCACCATCTCCATCGGCGACACCAGCGGGCCCTACGACAGCCACAATGTGCTTAATGCAGAGGGCGAGCTGTTCAATGACCCCTTCACCCCGTTCCGTCCCGAGGATTTCCCGGCGGACGGCAACCCGTCCGATGATACCGAGGGCTTCCGCTCGGATCTGGTCACCCGCATCGTTCAGGTCAGCGACGGGCGTCTGACGCTGGACTCCCTGGGACTCGACAGCGAGAACACCGAGATCCAGTACCTCGAGATCCAGGCGCTACCGGACCTGACGCCGGAAGATGACCGTATCGCGGCCGAGGACTACGCCTTCTTCACCGATGCCCGTGCCATCGCCGGGGTCGGCGAGAACGAGCTGGAGGTGGACCTTGATCCGGAGGATGGCGGTATCCCCACCGGGGTCGATCCGACATCCGATATCTTCGTCGGCATCTCGGTGGTGGATGGGCGCGGCGGAGCACTGCTGGAAAGCCTGGGGGATGGCTCCATCCGGCTGTTCGAGACGCTCAGCGGCGAGGAAGTCACCTTCAATGCCAATACCACCGGCGGCTTCGACTCGCTGACCATCTCGCCGAGCCAGACGCTCAAGCCCTTCACCAGCTATACCCTGGTGATCGATGGCTTCCAGGACCGTGGCCCCAACGACGATACCGACGCGCCGACGCGCGAATTCCAGAAGTACACCAACACCTTCGTCACCGGCGAGGAGCCCGAAGTGGTCGCCCGCGACGTGGCCTTCAACGACGTGGTGGAGCTCAACGGCGCCTCTGACGACGCCTATGGCTTCACCTCGCTGGAGATGAGCTCCGACGGCGCCTTCATGTACGTCGCCACCATCAGCGGCGAGCTGCTGCGTTATGACGTCGATCCCGTCGACGGCTCGCTGTCCAATCGCCAGGAACTTGCCCTGCCCGATGACTACTTCGATCAGCCGGGGGAAGACCAGCAACGCGGCATCATCGGCCTGGTGGTGGACCCGACCGATCCCAACGTGCTGTGGATCACCGACAACTATCCGATCCCGCTGACCGGGCGTGACAACGGTGTGCCGGACTTCAGCGGCCGGATCACCAAGATCACCCTGGATGACGGACCCGGCTTCTCCGGCACCGCCGAGGCCTATATCACCGGCTTGCCACGCTCCAATGGCGACCATGTGACCAATAGCCTGGAATTCCGCGCGAATCCGGATTACGACGCCGAGACCAATCCCGATGTCCCGAGTCATCTGCTGTATCTGATCCAGGGCTCCAACTCTGCCATGGGCGAGCCCGACAGTGCCTGGGGCAATCGCCCCGAGCGCCTGTTGAACGCGGCGATACTGGAGATCGACCCGACCCGTGATGTGTCCAATGGGCCCTTTGACGTCTCCACCGAACCGCTGCCCGACGATGGCCTGAACCGGCGCTTCGATGACCCCGATGGTCATCCCAAGGATGATCCCATCCCCATGGGCGACGGCGAGTTCCTGGTCTTCGATGAGCGCGGCGTCGCCACGGTGCAGGATGAGTCCGGCAACGTGCTCGAGTCCTACTACGACCCCTACGCCAGCGATGCGGTGCTGACGATCTTTGCCACCGGCGCGCGCAATGCCTACGACCTGGTATGGCATTCCAATGGCTTCCTGTACGTGCCGACCAATGGCTCGGCGGCTGGCGGTAACGTGCCGGATGATCCCTCCACGCCCGAGGACGAGCGCTACACCAGTGTCGAGAAGCAGGATGACTACCTGTTCCGTGTCGAAGAAGGGGGCTACTACGGACACCCCAATCCGCTGCGTGACGAGTACATCCTCAATGGCGGCAATCCCACCTCTGGCACCGACCCCAACCAGGTCGACAAGTACCCGACAGGTACCGATCCCGAGGGCACCTACGATATCGCCGGGGTCTACTCGCTGGGCGAGAATCGCTCGCCCAATGGCGCGGTGGAATACACCAGTGATGTCTTCGGCGGCAATCTGCAGGGCAACGTGCTGTTCACCGAGTATTCCGGTGGTGACGATGTCCGCTCCATCACCCTGGATGCCAATGGCAACGTGATCGGCGATGACGTGCTGCGTGATCCCGAGGGCAACGTCATCAGCTACGTCGACCCGCTGGACATCATCGAGAACCCGGCCACCGGTCAGCTCTACCTGCTGACCCTGAATCGCGGCAATGGCCAGAGCCAGATCATTCGTCTCGACCCGGCCCCGGGTGGGGTAGTGGACCCGGTGGATCCCGTCGACCCTGTCGATCCGGTTGATCCCGGCGATGATCTGGTCTCGCTGCTGGCCATCCAGGCCGAGGACAGGACGCCTGAGGACGGCACTGCCGTGACGATCGCCACCGGGGCGGAGATCCAGATCCGCGACATCGACAATCCCGAGACCAACCAGCCCGACCTGCCCAACGGCCTGCGCCCCGGCGCCTTCGGGGTGGACGGCAATGACGTGGATGATGATGGTGTGCCCGGTGGTTATGCCGACTTCGGCAGCACCAATGATGACTTCATCACCTTCAGCTTCACGCTGGACCCCGAGCAGGCCGGTGACTCGGTGCTGCGCCTGCGCTATGCCAATGGCGGCAGCGCCGATCGCCCGCTGGAAGTGTTCGTCAACAACGTGAGCGTCGGGGTGTATGACTTCAGCCCGCCCGAGGGCCTGAGCGGTGATGCAGCCTGGGCCGAGTGGCTGACCGAGGACGTGGCGGCCACGCTGGTCAGCGGCCAGAACACGGTGCGCCTGCAGGCCACCGCTGACACCGGCCCCAATATCGACCAGCTGGAGATCCTGCAGGAGGCGCCGGACACGACTCCGGGCTTCGATGAGTACGAGGCCGAGGGAGCCGCGCTCGATGGGGCGGTGGTGGTGCTGGCCAGCGAGGAGGATCGCAATGCCTCCGGCGATGGCTTCGTCGACTTCGATGGCAGCGGTGACCAGACCATTACCTGGACGATCGATGTTGCCGAGACCGGCAGTTACGACATCGCCTTCCGCTATGCGCTGGCGGCGACCAAGGCCGACCGGCCGCTGGGTCTGAGCATCAATGGCGTTGATCTGGGGCAGGTGAACTTCGAGGGCCAGAGCAACGGCGATGAAAGCGACTGGTTCTTCCAGAATGCCCTGGTCGCGCTGCAGCAGGGCAGCAACACCATCACCCTGACTGCGCCGGGAGCCGTGGGGCCGAACATCGATCTGCTGAGAGTGCCGGATGCGCCGTCTGACACCTTCGTCCCTGTCTATGCCGATGTCTCGGACGGGTCGCGCATCGAGCTGGAGAGTGGCGATAGCGCGCGCACCCTCAACGAGCTGACCGCCGACTTCTACTTCACCGTGGACAGCAGCGGGCTCTATCGTCTCGACCTGGCCGCGAATGCAGGCGCCGATGATGGCCAGGGCCTGGCCCTGACGCTCAACGGGCAGACGCTGGAAACGCTGGCCTATCCGGGAGAGGGCGATGCCGGGGAGGAGGGCACCTATGTCGAGCTCGAGGCCGGCGTGGAGTACAACCTGCGTGCGGTGTCCGCCGCCGATGGTGCCGATGATCTCGACTATCTGGACGTGACGCCGGTGGTCGGCAACGACAATGCCGACATCGCGGTGCAAAGCGGCGATGCCGCCTACTACTCCGATCGCCTGCATTTCAGCTATCTGGAGAACAACAGCGCCTCGAACGCCGACCGCGACTTCAAGGAAAGTGCCACGGTGACGATTTCCAACACTGGGACGGAGTTGCTGGAAATTCTCGAAGCCGATATCGAAGGACCCTTCGTGCTACAGGACCCTGCTGCCTTTGACGGCCTGACGCTGGCCGCCGGAGAGTCGCTCGAGGTGACGGTGCTGTTTGACAGCGCGAGCTACGAAGCGCCCACCACCGACGCCGGTGACGGAGTCTTCGAAGGGCGGATTCGGCTGGTGACCAACGACCAGGATTCGCCGGTGGCCGAGATCCATATGGCGGGCTTCTGGCAGGCGCGCGACGAGGGTGGCTGGGAGCCCAACGTCAATGAGGTGTGGGAAGTCTTCGGCCTCGGTAACCGCATCGATGGCTTGCCGACCGAGGGTGGCGGTCAGAACTCGGTGCTCAACGACTTCGATCTGTATCGCCCGATCAATGATGACGAGGTGCTGTCGCGCTACTGGACGCTGGCGGAGGGCGTCAGCGAGGCCACGATCACCCAGCTGGCGGCCTATCACGGCGGCGGCGGGGCGACTCTGGGCATCCACAACCCCGGTGACAAGGGCGAGGATGTCATCTTCTCCAATCATGCGGGAGACAATAACCAGACGATCCTGCCGGTACTGAGCAATGGCGAATTCGCCAGCGCGACCTTCGGTCTCGATGACATCCCCGCCGAGTGGGCCGGGAGTGGCGTGTTCGGGATTGAAGTGGCCAACCTGTCCACTGACCCGTCACTCAACCCGTCAGGCGGCGGTACACCGCCGGCAGATGCCGATGGCATCGAGCGCGGCTACACCGTGCGCATGTTCCGGGCGCTGGATGCAGAGGGCAACGTGATCCCCGATACCTATGTGGGCATCATGGATTACACCGGCATCAACTATGACTACAACGACAACATGTTCCTCATCGAGGGGGTGACGCCTGTCTCTGGCGGTGACCTCACGGTGATCAACAACGATGTGCTGCCGTCCAATGATCGTCTGGTGATGTCACGCATCGAGAATCCGGTCAACAACCAGGTGGTGCATGACGAGGCCACTCTCACCCTGCGCAATGACGGCTTCGAGGACCTGACCATCGACGATGTCGTCGTCAGTGACACGACACTGTTCGAGTTGACCCAGCCGTTCAGTGCGCTGACGCTGGCACCGGGAGAGACGGCGGATCTCACGGTGCGCTTCATCGCTGATGACCCCAACGATGGCAGCCTCTACGAGGCGAGCCTGATCATCACCTCAAGCGATTCCGATGGGAGCGAGAAGGTCATCCAGCTTGCAGGCCTGGCCCAGAACCAGTCCGAGAGTGGTCAGGAGCCGACGGTGCAGGAGATCGTCAACGCCTTCGGCTACTCCACCAACGTGGTGCAGGACCAGATGAACCAGGGCGGCCTGGTGGAGGCCAACGGAGACGAGATCCTGTCCCCGTACTTCCAGCGTGCCGATGGTGATGAACCGATCAAGATCACCCAGATCGCCGCCTATCATGGCCAGGGCGACATCGCGCGGCTGTTCGTGCATGACGTCGACAGTCGCGAGCTCGAAGAGGTCATCGTGCATGACGAGCAGGACGGCCAGACGCTGTTCCCGCGGGCGCTCGATAGCGGCGACCAGCAGGCAGTGGTGAGTCTGGATCGCGATGATCCCTTCGGCTTCTACGCCGAGATATCCGACCGCCAGGGCTATATCTCCTGGTCCGACCCGGATGCCAACCTCTACGAAGACACCATCGATGCCATCGGCAATCCCGGCAACAATCTGAATTGGGATGAAAATGATGGCCACCTGATTCGCGTCTATGTGGCCAAGGATGCCGACGGCAACGTGATTCCGGACACCTACATCGTCATCCAGGACTACGCGGGGGTGAACTACGACTACAACGACAACATCTTCCTGGTCGAGAACGTCACCACCTACGACCCCACCGGCGCGGAAGATGCCGATGGCAACGGGCGTGTGGACCTGTACGACGACGATGACAACGACGGCGTGCCGAACTTCCTCGACACGCCTGATCCGGTCGGACAGAGCGCCTTCAATGACGATCAGACGGCCTGGGCGGTCGGGGCCGATGGCCTGAGCCTGGAGGCACGCCTGTTCGACAACGGAGGCCAGGGCGTGGCCTACAACGACACCACGCTGGCCCACCAGGGCGATGGCTTCCGCTCCGATGAGGCGGTGGATATCTCCAACGGCACTCTGGCCATCGGCTATGTCGCCGACGGCGAGTGGCTGGAGTACACCCTGAATGTGGAGACAGCCGGTAGCTATGCGCTGAACTTCTCCGCCTCGGCGGTCTCCGACGGCAAGTCGATCACCGCCGCCTTCGAGCAGGACGGCAGCTTCTATACCGACGCCCAGGCGGTGGCGGTGCCGGACACCAACGCCTTCACCAACTTCACCGATGTGGGGCCCTTGACCTTCGAGCTGGAGGAAGGCGAGCAGGTGCTGAGGCTGACCTTCAACGGTGGACAGCTGGATCTGGCATCTCTGGACCTGTCGCTGGTGGCACCGGTGGATGACGGTCAGCAGGCGTTCACCGACGATGGCCAGCCCTGGCAAGTGGGCAGCGAGTTCAGCCTGGAAGCGGTGAATTACGATGAGGGTGGCCAGGATGTCGCCTACAACGATTCCAGCGAGGTGCAGCAAGGTAGCAACGTGCGTGGCGAAGGGGTGGATCTGGCCAACGGCGGCACCGCCATCGGCTGGATCCAGGACGGCGAATGGGTGGAATATACCCTCGATGTCGAGCAGGCCGGCACCTATGACATTGCCTTCCTGGCGGCGCGGGGCTCCACCGGGGGCGCGCAACGCACCGTGACCGCGACCTTTGCCAAGGAGGGCGACGCTCCCTATGCCAGCGTCACGCCGGTGGAGGTCGAACCGACCGGTGGCTGGACCAACTATGTGGAAACCGACACTGCCCAGGTGACCCTGGAGGCCGGCGAGCAGGTGCTGCGGCTGACCTTCAACGGCGGCGCCATGGACCTGCAGGGCTTCACGCTGTCCCGGGATGGCCAGCAGGCCTTCAATGCCGGCGGCGTGCCCTGGCAGGTGGATGCCGATGAGGGGCTCACCCTCCAGGCGGTCGACTTCGACGAAGGCGAGCAGGGCGAGGCTTACAATGAGCTCTCCAGTGCTCAGCTTGGCTCGGGGTATCGCGACACCCCGGTGGACACCGTCGGCGAAGGCGAGGCGATAGGCTGGGTGGAGGATGGCGAGTGGCTTGAGTACACCATCGATGTCGAAGAGGCGGGCTCGCACACGCTGTCGTTCGTCACCTCCGCGCCTGACAATGGGCGCAGCATTACCGCCTCGGTGGAGAAGGATGGCGAGTTCTACGACGAGGCCAGTGGCACGCTGCCCAATTCCGGCGCCTGGGGCGTCTACGTCGATGGCCCCTCGCTGACGCTGGACCTGGAGGAGGGGGTGCAGGTGCTACGCATCACCTTCAATGGCGGCTCGCAGGATCTGGCATCGTTCCAGATCACGCGTGACCCCGAAGTCGCCCCGGCCAGCGCGCCAAGCAATACCGCGCTGATGAGCCTGGTCGACGAGGGCGATATCGCCCCGGTCTCCAACGATGAGGAGGTGCCGATGAGTGATGATGTGACCCTTCAGGGCGTGCAGGATGACGCCCCGGGGAGCCTGCTCTGAGAGTGTGACGCAGCACACGAAGGAGCAATCCGCGACACGGGCGCGGGGCGGCAACGGTGACAGAATGAGACACAAGGCGAGCACTGAGCGCAAGGCGCCTCGCCTGCTGTCACCGTCATCCGTCCCGGCACCCGATGCATGTCACTGCCAGCCTGAGCGTGAGTGAGTGTGAAAGTCAGCACGTCACTCGCGCCCAGGCTGGCAGCGGCGTTTGTGGTTCAGTCATGCACGGCTGTCTGCTGTTGCATGGTTTATTGCATCGTCAGCCGCATTGTCTCTGGCGCCGCCTCTCGCATCGTCTCTCGCACTGCCCCCGCGCTCTCGGCCCTGCCTGACTGCCGACGGGCGATGGATACACACGCATACAGCGTCTGTCATCCTGAGCTGTTATCATGCCCGCCTTCAGACTCACCCCATCGCCTGTCGAACCTTCCCCGAACGCCTGATCTCGCGTCATGACGGCTGTCATGTCGTCAAGGACGTGCTCGGGTGACGTCGGGCCCACCTCCGGGATGCCCGGGGCACGAGATGGCGTGAGGCAAGACCGATTCCGCCTGCAAGAGGACATGAGATGGCTCGTATTGCCATGGCACGCCACATTCTGGTGAAGACCGAGGCCGAGGCGCAGCGTCTCAAGCAGTCACTGGAGCGCGGCCAGCCGTTCGAGAAACTGGCCAAGAAGCACTCCACCTGTCCCTCCGGCAAGCAGGGCGGTGACCTGGGCGAAGTGCGCCCCGGCCAGATGGTCGGCGGCATTGATCGCGCCATCTTCAAGGGGCCGCTCAATACCCTGCAGGGGCCGCTGAAGAGCAAGTTCGGCTATCACCTGCTGGAAGTCTTCTTCCGCGGCTGATGCCTGCCAGGCCTTTGCGGCTCCCCGTATTTCCCGGCGCCAGCGTGACACCTCGTCACCGCCCACCTTTTTCATTTCAAACGGATATTCCCTCGTGATCTCTACCGCCAATCTCACCATGCAGTTCGGTGCCAAGCCGCTGTTTGAAGACGTCTCCGCCAAGTTCGGGCGTGGCAATCGCTACGGCCTGATCGGCGCCAACGGCTGCGGCAAGTCGACCATGATGAAGATTCTCGGTGGCGATCTGGAGCCGTCCGGTGGTCACGTTATGCTCGAGCCCAACATCCGTCTGGGCAAGCTGCGTCAGGACCAGTTCGCCTATGAGGAATACACGGTGCTCGACACCGTCATCATGGGCCACGAGCGTCTGGCCGTGGTCAAGGCCGAGCGTGACCGCATCTACTCGCTGCCGGAGATGAGCGAGGAAGACGGCATGAAGGTCGCCGACCTCGAGGTCGAATTCGCCGAGCTGGATGGCTATACCGCCGAAGCGCGTGCTGGTGAGCTGCTGATGGGCCTCGACATCCCCATCGAGCAGCACCTGGGGCCGATGAGCGAAGTCGCGCCGGGCTGGAAGCTGCGCGTGTTGCTGGCGCAGGCGCTGTTCTCCGATCCTGACGTCCTGCTGCTCGATGAGCCGACCAACCACCTGGACATCAACACCATCCGCTGGTTGGAAGGCGTACTGACCGCGCGTTCCAGCACCATGATCATCATCTCGCACGACCGTCACTTCCTGAACAGTGTCTGCACCCACATGGCGGACCTGGACTACGGTGAACTGCGTCTGTTCCCGGGCAACTACGACGAGTACATGACCGCTGCCACCCAGGCGCGCGAACAGCTGCAGGCCGACAACGCCAAGAAGAAGGCGCAGATCGCCGAGCTGCAGTCCTTCGTCAGCCGCTTCTCCGCCAACGCCTCCAAGGCCAAGCAGGCGACCTCGCGTGCCAAGCAGATCGACAAGATCCAGCTCAACGAGATCAAGCCGTCCTCACGCGTCAGCCCGTTCATCCGCTTCGAGCAGACCAAGAAGGTCCACAACAACGCGGTGATGATCGACAAGCTCTCCAAGGGCTTCGACGGCAACACCCTGTTCGAGAACTTCAGCTTCACGGTCGCCGCCGGTGAGCGTGTCGCCATCATCGGCCCGAACGGCATCGGCAAGACCACGCTGCTGCGCACCCTGGTCGGCGAGATGCACCCGGACGCCGGTGAAGTGAAGTGGACCGATGCCGCGGACGTCGGCTACTACGCGCAGGACCACGCCCATGACTTCGCCAACGACATGAGTCTCTATGACTGGATGGCGCAGTGGACCGGCGGCGGCGAGCAGGTCGTGCGTGGCACCCTGGGTCGCATGCTGTTCTCCAATGACGACATCCAGAAGTCGGTCAAGGTCATCTCCGGTGGCGAGCAGGGCCGCATGCTGTTCGGCAAGCTGATCCTCAAGCAGCCCAACGTGCTGGTGATGGATGAGCCGACCAACCACCTGGACATGGAATCCATCGAGGCACTCAACCTCGCGCTGGAAAACTACCCGGGCACCCTGATCTTCGTCAGCCACGACCGCGAATTCGTCGGCTCGCTGGCCACCCGCATCATCGAGCTGAAGGCCGATGGCGTGGTCGACTTCTCCGGCACCTACGACGACTACCTGCGCAGCCAGGGCGTCATCGTCTGAGGCGCGCCGTGACTGGCTAGTCTGCCCGGTCTGACAAGACACCCTCATCGTCTCTGACGGTGGGGGTGTCTTGTTTCCCATCTCCGGCCGCTGGCTGCGGCAGGCTTCTGGTAGAATGCCGGCCCGCGTGTGTCTGCACAGCCGATTTCCTTTCCTTTCTTCGCTTCACGGAGTGTCCCGCATGGCCACATATGACGTCATCATCATCGGCGCAGGCGCGGCAGGCCTGATGTGTGCCGCCACGGCAGGCTATCAGGGCAAGCGCGTGCTGGTGCTGGACCACGCCAACAAGGCCGGCAAGAAGATCCTGATGTCCGGCGGTGGGCGCTGCAACTTCACCAATCTGGATGCCGGCCCAGCCAACTTCTTCTCGCGCAATCCGCACTTCTGCATCTCGGCGCTCAAGCGCTATACGCCGCACCATTTCCTCGAACTGGTGGAGCGCCATGGGCTGGAGCACGTCGAGAAGAAGCCGGGACAGCTGTTCTGCGCCGATTCCGCCAAGGACTTGCTGGCGATCCTGATGACGGAGTGTGAATGGGCCGGGGCGGAGATTCGCCTGAGTACGCGCATCACCTCGCTGGAGCGCGCGGGCGAGGGCATGCGGGTCGAGACCAGCAATGGCACGCACACGGCAGGGCGCGTGGTGGTGGCCACCGGCGGCATGTCGATTCCGACGCTGGGCGCGACCGGCTTCGGCTACGACATCGCGCGCCAGTTCGGGCTCGAGGTCACCGATACCTACGCCGCGCTGGTGCCGTTCACGCTGACCTCGCAGTGGAAGGAGCGTCTGTCGCCGCTGTCGGGGCTTGCCTGTGACGTCAGCGTCACCGCCGGCAAGGGCCATTATCGCGAACCGATGCTGATCACCCATCGCGGGCTTTCGGGTCCGGCGATGCTGCAGGCCTCCAGCTGGTGGACACCCGGTCAGCCGCTGGACATCGACCTGCTGCCGGGCGTGGATGCCTACGCCGAGCTGCTCGCCCTGCGAGAGCAGCATCCCAAGCGCCAGATCGGCCCCTGGCTTGGTGAGCGCCTGCCCAAGCGCCTCGCCCAGTCGCTGGTCGAGTGGCAGGACGCCGACGCCGGTCGCATCAGCGAGCGTAGCCTCGCCGAGCTCTCCAACGCGCGTCTCGAGCAGCTGGCCAAGGCACTCAATCACTGGCAGCTCAAGCCGGCGGGCACCGAAGGCTGGCGCACCGCCGAGGTGACCATGGGTGGCGTGGTCACCGACGCCATCTCGCAGAAGGACTTCAGCGTGCGCGATCTGCCGCAGCTGGCCTTCATCGGCGAGGTGCTGGATGTCACCGGCGAGCTTGGCGGCTACAACTTCCAGTGGGCGTGGTCCTCGGCGGTGGCCTGCGGCCTGAACTGCTGACCGGCTCTTTCTCGCCTCTGGCTGCGTCTCACGCCATCTGCTGGCGGATGGCGTGCAGGCGCTGCTCGACCAGCGCGACGAAGGCCTCGATCACCGGACGGACCGGTGTGGTCGGGTAGTGAAGCTCCAGCGGTACCGCGCCGAGTGCCGGGCGCAGGGGAATGAACTGGCAGCCATCACTTTGCAGGCGGCGAATGCAGCCGGGCGTGATGGCGACTCCCAGTCCCGCCGCGACCTCACTGAGCAGTGTCTGCATCAAGGCCGGTTGGCGCTGGATGCGCGGCGAGAAGCCGGCATCGCCGCAGGCACTGATGATCTGATCGAACAGCCCCGTCGCCTGCCCGCGTTGAAACAGCACGAAATCTTCCTGCGCAAGCTCGCTGAGGGCCAGTCGCTTGCGGTGCGCCAGACGATGCCCCTCGGGCACCACCGCCATCAGGCTATCCTCGTAGACCGCCAGGGCGGTCAGGCTGTCACGCTGCTCGCTGGGAAGCGGGCGCGACAGCCCGATGTCGATCTCGTCACGCGCGAAGGCGTCCAGCTGCTGCTGGGCGCTCATCTCATGCAATGACAAGCTGACCTCTGGATGGTCACTGGCGAAGTCGCGCATCAGTCCGGGTACGAAGCTTGCGCAGGCCGAGCTCATGTAGCCGATGCGCAGTGTGCCGGTCTGGCCGCTGGCAGCCATCGCCACGCGCTTGCGTGCCTGCGCCTCCAGCGCCAGCATGCGCTGCGCTTCTTCCAGCAACGCCTCCCCCGGTGCCGTCACCTTCACTTCTCGCGTATTGCGCCATAGCAGGCTGACGCCCAGCTCGGCTTCGAGATCGGCGATCTGGCGGCTGATGGCGGGTTGCACGGTATGCAGCTCGCGGGCGGCGGCCGAGAAGCTTCTGTGCGTCGCCACCGAGACGAAGGTTTTCAGTGTGCGGAGTTCCATGCCGGCCCTCGTGGCTGATTGATGTTCAGTCAGTATAAGTCATATCAAGTATTGTCATTTCTATTATAAGCCTGCACTCGCTAGTCTGAAGGCCTGCCAAACCTCCCTTCGTCAGTCTCTGCCGTCTCGCCTTGTCTCCTGTCTCTTGCTGCTTGCCGCTGGCTTTGCCTCGCAAGCACGCAAGCAAGCGAGAAGGCGGGGCGCGTAGCGGCTGACAGGAGGGTTCTGAATTCGAGTGGAGCCAATATGACGACATCAACGAGTGGAGTGGCCGCGCAGGATACGCGCGGTCCCTCACAACCGCTTTCTGCCGGCGGCCGTTTCACGCTGCTGGCCATCGCCTGTCTGACCATCATGGTGGGAACCGTGGTCGCGCCGGGGCTTCTGAGCATCGCCTCGGCGCTTGAGGTGGAGAGCCATGCCAGCTGGCTGATTACCCTGCCATCGCTGGGCGCCGTGCTGTTCGCGCCCATCGCCGGGCGCATGATCGATCGTGTCGGTGCCTATCGCTCGCTGGTGGGCGGGTTGTTCCTGTATGGCGTGCTGGGCGCGGGCGGCGCACTGCTGGAAGGCACCGTCGTCGTGTTCGCCGATCGCATTCTGCTCGGCGGCGTGACTGCCGTGGTGATGGCGGGCGGCACCACGCTGATCTCCGAGTGGTATCACGGCCATGCGCGTCTGGCGATGATCGCCCAGCAGGGCATGTCCATCGAGCTTGGCGGGGTGATCTTCCTGTTCGTCAGTGGTGTGCTGGCAGGTATCGCCTGGCAGTGGCCCTTCGCCCTCTATCTGATAGCCTGGGTACTGCTGGCCATGTTGTGGATGATGGTACCGAAGCAGTCGCCTGAAGCGCCCGCCGAAGAGAGCGGAAATGCCGGCGGTGAGGCCTTGCCCTCCTCGCTGACCAGCGTCTACCTGGCCGCGGCCATCTCGTTGACGCTGTTCTTCACCGCCATCGTCATGCTGCCGATGCGCTTGAATCTGCTGGGGCTGGATGAAGCGGCCACCGGTATCTTCCTGGCGGGCATTTCGCTGGTCGCGGTGGTCGCGGCGATGCTGATGCCGAAGGTGTCGCGTGCCCTGGGTGAGATGCCGACGCTGGTGCTGGCCTTCCTGCTCTATGCCGGCAGCCTGTTCCTCTTCCAGCAGGCCGAGAACATGACGCTGATGAGCGTCGGTGCCGTGTTGTCCGGCATGGGCTTCGGCTTCTCGATCCCGTTGCTCAACCACATGACGGTGGAGCGCAGCCACACCTCGGTGCGCGGTCGCAATCTCTCCTACCTGACGATGGCGATCTTCCTGGGACAGTTCCTGACGTCCTTCCTGGAATTCCTGCCTGGTGACGGCAGCAACGTCTTCGGCGCCGCCGCCGTGCTGGGGTTGATCTTCGCGGTGCTCTATCTGGGCGTGTATCTGCTCAAGCGTGACAGCCGCAGCGCCTGATCGCAGCAGAGTTCACGGAGCTGCACGTTGCAGTGACGAAAAAAGCCCCGTCACCTGAATCCCAGGTGGCGGGGCTTTCGCTGTAATGCCGTGATCATTTGTCGAACAATATTCTCAGACGGCGAATCATCACCCAGCTCATCAGCCCGCGCTTGAGCAGGCTCAGGCCCTTCTTTGGCCTGAACCCGCCCCGCGCCGCGATCAGGCCGCCCACCAGCACCAACGGGCCGCGGTATTGCTGGACCTTGGCCCAGCCGCGGTCGATGGGGGCAGTGGCCTCCTTGAGTTCGCGCATCGCATGGCTGACATCGAGGCGCTGCTGACTGATGCGTGCTTCGAGTTCCGCACGCCGAGCGTCACGCGGATGTGCTGACCGGCGTCCGTTCCCCTGCACGGGGGGCAGCGCCGGCTCGCGTCGCGCGAGGGACTGTCTGGAAGAACTCATCTCGCCTCCTTGGCAGGCACTGGCAGGTGGGGCATCAAAGGTTTTCGCGTTGGCGCTGGCGTTCCAGTGCGTCGGCACGCACATCCTTGAGGCTGTCGCTGTCACGGCTCAGGTTGCTGAGCGTGGAACGCAGCAGGCTGCGCTGGGAAGCGATCACCTTGACGCGCCAGGCGATCAATCCCCCCAATGCCAGCAGGATACCGCCGCTCAGGGCGATGGCCAGCAGGCGGTGGGTATCCCAGAAGGCCACGACCACCAGCAGGATCGCCAGGCCGATGCCGAAGCAGATCAGCATCAGGGCGATACCCGACAGCAGCAGCATCACGAACAGCCGTTCGCGCTCTTCCTCGAGCTCCAGCACGGCGAGACGCAAGCGCGTCTCGCCACTCTCGACCAGGCTCGCAGTCAGACGTCGGATGGCGCCAAGTACGCGTTCAACCGGCCCTTGCTCCTGCATCAGCGACGGCCAAGCAGCATGCCGACGACGACACCGGCGGCCGCGCCGATACCGACACTGGTCCACGGGTTGTCGTGCACGTAGCGATCAGCGCAGTCCACGGATTCGCGCGCGCCGGCGGCGAGGCGATCGCCCTGGGCGCTGAGGCGGGCGCGGGTGGCTTCCAGGCGAGTCTGGGCGCGGGCGCGGGCTTCCTTCATGCTCTCGCGGGAATCTTCAGCCGAGGCGTGCAGCAGTTCCTCGACGGTCTGGGACAGATGGCGCAGATCTTCCTTCAGCTGGTCGGTGTTGGCACCGGTCGCGGAAGTGGTGTGATCGCCGATCTTTTGCATAGCCATGGTGTAACTCCTTCCCGTATGTCGAATCAGATTTCGCGAATGGTGAGCGCGGTGTTGTCTGCGCTTGACTCTCGAACTCTCTCTTCCCTGGGGCGCCGCAGGCGGCAGGGCATGACCTGAATCCACTTGCACGAGACTTTCTGCAAGCATCGTCAGCACGTCGTCATGACGCGTCTTGCGTGGTCATGCACAAGTCGTGGGGGTCGAACGCGACAAACACAAGGGCAATACACGCACAGAGCACGATATCGCCATGTCACGTGCGGGAGGCTTGATCTGGATCATGGACGTGCCACTAGGTCTACATGGGCGGTCCACATGGGCGGTCCACATGGGGGCGGTGCATATGGGAGCAGATGGCAAGACGGGCAGCCTGGGCTGCCCGTTGCGGGAGGGTCATGCGAGTTCTGTCATCAGAGCTCTTGCATCAGAACTTTTTGATCAGGGCTCTTTGATCAGGTCTCTGGCGAGCCGGCGAAGAAGGTATTGATCGAGAAGCCCAGGCCAAAGCGATTCACGCTGTGGTCGTAGTCGATCAGGCTCTCACCGTAGCCGTGGTAGTACTGCACGTAGCCACGTACCTTGCCGAACAGCGGGAAGGAGTAGTCGAGCTGGTTGCCGTAGTTGCCCTTGGAGGGGTTGCCACGCACCATCCAGGTGACTTCGTGCTGATCGGAGGTATAGCCGACCGTGATGTCGCCGTAGCCGATGTAGTTGTAGAGGTCCGGATTGTCGTCCTCGTCGGACTCCTCCGGCACGCGCCAGTGCGGCGTGACCGCGATGGCCCAGTCGCCGTTCTGGAACATCATGTCGGCATAGACGCGGTTCCAGCTGCGCGACAGCGGGTCGGAACGGCCGTTGGACTGATGCGCGAAACCGATGCGGTTGCGGGTATTGGTCCAGCCGAACAGCTCATAACGATTGTCGAACTGCAGGAAGGCTTCCGGCTCGTAATTGGTCTCGCGGAACGGCGCCGACGCATCGGAATTGTAGGCCTGCCACCAGCTGCGCTGGGTATAGGCGAAGAACAGGTCGCCATTGTCACCGAAGATGTCGTCCATCAGCTCGACCTTGAGACTGAGCTGGTATTTTACCTCGGTCTTGTCCACCTCGCCTTCCTGGGTGACTTCGGCAAAGCCGTTGGCATCCGGGTTGGTGTTGTAGGCCCAGGGCAGCAGGTAATTGCGCTTGTAGGCGGTGATGGCCAGCGGATTCTTCTCGGCGTCGTTCTCCAGCACGACACGCTCCTTGGCGCGTTGCTGGGCCAGGCTTTCATCGCGGGGCGCATCGACGCTCTGGCCTTGTGCCTGCTCGGTCTCGGCCGCTTCCGCCGAGTAGCGCTCGTAATCCGCGTCTTCGCGGTTGGAGAGGAAGACCTGCTCGGTACGCGGGTCACTCTCGACGCCGTCCGCCGTGCCCGGTGCAGAGGCCGCCAGCTCGCGCCAGTCAGCCTGGCTCATGGCGCCCGCGCGGGCCTGGGCGGCAGTCATGCCCAGTGCTTCGGGAGCGAAGCGCTTGCCGTTGGCCAGTACCACGCGTCCTTCGGCATCCATGGTGTAGGGCACGTCGGCCGCTGCCGGTGCGGCGGCACCCAGCAGTACTGTGGCCAGCACTCCCGAGAGGCGTGCAGGGACGGACCGGAATCCGATGGAGGCAAGGCGGAGGGGCATGGAAATATCCTGTCGGTTACACCGCGGCGGGGGAGCAGCGCATTATGGAGCAATGTTCATGACATGTCTGCCATTCTACTGGTGGCGCAGTGTCCGGTTCCAGCACGAAGATTCCGACAGGTGCGTCGCCTCGATGCGACGATGCATGTCGCTCACGCTGGCCTGCAAGCACCGCTTTCTCGCCCTGTCACTCTTTGCTTCATTCTCCACTTCATCCTTTGCTGAACGGCCGCCGGCGGACGTTTGCCGACAAGGATTGCGCGGGATGCAGCGCCAGTCGACAATGCGGCCCTTGCCCGCGTTTGCGGCCTGTCACGATGCCATCCTGCATGGCTGGCGGCGGCCTGGCGGGGCAGCAGAGCCGATGAAAAGGCGCGGTGGTGACCATTGAGGAGACAGCTGTGACAGGTAACAAGTCCTTGAGACTGATGATGTTGGCAGGCGCCTTGCTGCTGATGGTGCTGCTGGCCTGGGTGCCGGCCACGGCCAGTGCGGACGCCCCGAAGCGTGCTGATGTCCAGACTCAGCTTGAAGACCTGCAGAGCGTCGAGAAACCGGATGCCGACACCCGTCAGCGCATCGCGGACCTCAAGGATACCCTGACGGTGCTCGACGACCTCGCCGAGGCCACCAGCAGCCTGAATTCCCTCAAGAGTGAGGTCAAGGAGGCGCCGGCGGAGTTGGCGAAGGCGCAGGCCGAGCTGGCGCGCCTGCCTCAGGACTACACCCCGCCCAGCATCGCGTCGCTGGAAGACGAGTCGGTCGAGGCGCTGGACAGGCGCATGACCTCGATTCTCGACTCGCTGCAGAACCTGCAGGACAAGCTGGCCGATACCAACCGGCGCCTGATCAATGCCCAGAGCCTGCCGGAGCGTTCACGCTCGACCCTGGCCGATGCACAGCAGCAGGTGCAGCGCCTGCAGACCCAGCTGGGTGGCAGCGGCGATGCCGACCTGTCCGGCACCGGGCGTGATCTGATCGAGGCGCGTCTGGCATTGGCCGAGACGCGTGGTGAGCTGAGCCATTCAGAGCTCAATTCAAGCTCCCTGCTGCGTGAGCTGGCCCAGGTGCGCAAGACCCTCTACAGCCGCCAGATCGCCAATCTGGAGCAGGACCTGGAGCAGGTCCAGACGCTGGTCAACGACAAGCGTCGCAACCAGTCCGAGCAGACCATCGCCGATGCCACCAGTGGCGAGAATGCCGCGCTGGCCGACAACCCCATCTTCCAGCAGGTGCTCAACCGCAACCGCGAGCTCAGCAGCCAGCTGCTGGCGATCACCGATCGCGTCAACGCCGTGATTCGCGACGGGCTGGAGGTGCGCACCCAGCTTGATCGCGTCACCCAGGTCGAGCGCACCATGAGCGAGCAGATCGAGGCCATCAAGGGCAGCGTCCTGCTGGCGCGTATCCTGCGCGAGCAGCAGAGTCGCCTGCCGCAGGTCGATGTGCGCAAGGACTTGAAGGAAGAGATCGCCGACCTGCGCCTCAAGCAGTTCGAACTCAACAAGGTGCGTGAGCAGCTCGCCGATATCCCGGGTTACCTCAATTCCTACGTGCTGGGCGAGGCCGCGGCGCTGGAACGCCCCGGCGGCAATGCCGATGTCAGCCAGATCAGCGCCGAGCTGCGTCAGGCGTTGATCGGTCAGCTGGAGGCGCGCAAGGAGCTGGTCGACAAGCTCGACAAGGAATACGACAGTCTGCTGGCACGCGCCATCGATCTGCAGCTCAACCAACAGCAGCTGCTGGAAGTGTCAGGGCGTCTGCGCCAGACCATCGAGGAGCAGTTGTTCTGGGTCGCCAACGGCAAGCCGCTGGATCTCGACTGGCTGTCGCGCACCCCGGAAATGCTCGCCGAGGAGCTCAGGCCCAACGTCTGGCGTGGCGTGGTGGCGGGGCTGTCCAAGGGCTTTCAGCTCAGTGACCTGTGGGTGGCGCTGCCGGGCTTGCTGCTGCTGATATTCATCACCTGGAAGCGTTCGCGCATCCGTGCGCGCCTGGCGGACCTGCACGCCCAGATAGGGCGCCTGAAGCAGGACACCCAGCTGCATACGCCGCGCGCCATTCTGCTCAACGTCCTGCTGGCCATTCCCGGCGCGCTGGCGCTGGCCTTGATCGGCGGCGTGCTGTCGCTGGGTGAGGGCATCATGCTGTGGGCGCTGGGCCAGGCGCTGTTGAAGCTGTCGCTGGCGTGGGGCATCTTCGCCATCTTCCGCCGTCTGCTGGTCAAGGACGGTGTCGCCGAGCGCCACTTCCAGTGGCCGGCCAACTACGTGGCGGAGCTGCGCCGCCATATCTGGTGGCTGGGCTTCGCGCTGCTGCCGGTGGTGCTGACCACCAACATCATCAGCGAGGCGGACCTCAATCTGCTCGAGCGTCCGCTGGGGCTGGCCATTCTGTTCGTGGGCCTGATGGCGATGAGCTTCTGCCTGTCGCGGCTGATTCTGGCCCATGTCCCCTTCTTCGGCCTCAAGCTGTTCCGACTGATTCTGGGCCTTGCGATGGCGCTGGTGCCGGTGGCGCTGGGCGTGCTGATCTGTCTCGGCTACGAGTACACCGCGCTGCGCCTGTGTGGCCGCTTCATCACCACCATCTTCCTGTTCGGGGCCTGGATTCTGGTGGAAGCCACCGTGGTGCGCGGGCTGGCAGTCGCCGCGCGGCGTCTGGCCTATCGTCGCGCCGTGGCGCGTCGCCGTGCCCAGGTGCAGGAGGGCGCCGAAGGCGGTGTCGAGGTGGTGGAAGAGCCGCCGCTGGACATGGAGCAGGTCAACTCCCAGTCACTGCGTCTCTCGAAGCTGATCCTGGTCATCAGCTTCCTGTCGATCTTCTATGTGGTGTGGGCCGATCTGCTCAATGTGCTCAGCTATCTCGACAGCGTGGTGGTGTGGGAAATCGCCGCTTCCGTCGAGGGCGATTCGGCGACGCCCATCTCGCTGGCGGACCTGATCGCGGGCATGATCACCCTCGCCGTGGCGGTGATGATGGCGCGCAACCTGCCGGGCCTGCTGGAGGTCTCGATCCTGTCGCGGCTCGAGCTCAAGCAGGGCTCCAGCTACGCGATCACCTCGCTGCTGTCCTACGTGATCATGGCCACCGGCTTCGTGATGACATTGGGCAGCATGGGCGTCAGCTGGGACAAGCTGCAGTGGCTGGTGGCGGCGTTGAGTGTCGGGCTGGGCTTCGGTCTGCAGGAGATCTTCGCCAACTTCATCTCGGGCCTGATCATCCTGTTCGAGCGCCCGGTGCGCATCGGCGACACCATCACCATCGGCAACCTGCATGGCACGGTCAATCGCATCCGGATCCGCGCCACCACGGTGACGGATTTCGATCGCAAGGAGATCATCATCCCCAACAAGGTGTTCGTCACCGACCAGCTGATCAACTGGTCGCTGTCGGACAACGTCACGCGGGTGGTGCTCAATTTCGGTGTCGCCCATGGCAGTGATCTGGATCTGGCGCATCGTCTGCTGATGCAGGCCGCCCAGGAAAACAGGCGGGTGCTCAAGGACCCGGAGCCGCTGGTGTTCTGCCTGACCTACAACCAGGACAACTTCGGTTTCGAGCTGCGCATCTACGTCAATGACCTGACCGATCGCCTCTACGCCACCGATGAGATCAATCGCTGGGTGGACGCACGCTTCCGAGAGCATGGCCTCAAGGTCGCCTTCCAGCAGATGGATGTCTGGCTGCATCGCGACGATGGCACCGAGCGCCTCGTCGAGCAGCGCAGCGCCTCGGCGGAGCCGTTGCGCCCCGCTAGCGGCTCACCGGAAAGCAGCGAGGCGGAAAGCACGGAGTATCAGAGCAGCGAGCACCGGGAAGGTGGTGCACTGATCGCGCGGCGCAAGCCCGCCGAGGGTCTGGCAGGCCGTGAGGACGCCGGGCTGCGCGAGGCCGCACCGGACGCCGATGGCGGTGACGGCGGCGGAGATGTCGGCGGTCGCTGACGATGAATCCACTGCTCATGTCATTGAATGCCGCATGGCATCACGCACAAGGCGCCCCGCGGGGCGCCTTGTGCGTGATGGGCCCGGTCCTGTGTCCAGTGCGTTTACAGAACGGGAGGGGCTAGCCAGGCCTGACGCCACGCATCACTGGTTCAATTCGGGCTGCGTGGCTGACGGGGCCTGCCCCTGAATCTGACCCTGACCCTGACCCTGACCCTGACCCAGGCTCGCCTCACCGGCAAAGGGAGCAGGGGCCTCGAATTCCAGTACCCAGCGGCTCAGGAAACTGGCCTGCTTGAGGCGGTCGAGTGTCGCCAACAGGCCAGGGCCGATCTCGATCGGGCGTAGCGCATCGCCCAGCTGCTCGCGCATATGCTGAGCGCTGCCCTCGCCACGCACCTCGGGGTGCAGTGCGCCCAGCTGGCTGTCGCTGGCCACCGCCTGCTGACCTTCCAGGCTCAGCCACCAGTCGAGAAAGGCCTCACCGGCCTCGGGATGAGGTGCCTGCTGGGGGACGAAGGCCAGCCGGCGCTGAATCAGCACGTAGTCTTCCGGCACGATCACCACCAGCTCCGGATGGGCGCGGGCAAAGGTCACCGCATACGGGCCGACCAGGTTGTAGGCGATGTCCACCTCGCCGCTGGCCAGCGCCTCGAGCATGGCGCCGGTGGTGCTGACCAGTCTGGCATCGGCTTGCCCCATGGCGCGTACCAGCGTCCAGTAGCGCGGCGATTGACGGGCATCGGACACGGCATAGGTGAAGCCGGAGCCGCTGCGGCGCGGGTCGTAGCTGATGATGCGGCCGCGCAGCTGCTCGCGGCGCGTCTCGAGCAGGTGCCAGAAGTCGCGATGGCTGCGCAGCACATCGCGGGGATTGCGCAGGCCGTCGAGGTCCGCCAGACGCTTGAGCGCATCACGTCGCGCCACCATCACGATCGGCTCGAAGCTCATCGCATACAGCTCATTGCGCCAGCGTGAGTTGGCCGGCCAGGCGGCCAGATTGGGGGCCTCGAGTGCCAGGGCGTGACCCTGATTGGCGAGTCGGTACTGCAGCCCCAT
Organism: Cobetia sp. SIMBA_158; assembly: GCF_046566945.1. Classification (NCBI taxonomy): domain Bacteria; kingdom Pseudomonadati; phylum Pseudomonadota; class Gammaproteobacteria; order Oceanospirillales; family Halomonadaceae; genus Cobetia; species Cobetia sp. SIMBA_158. Next base: position 346,845 of record NZ_JAWJYL010000004.1, on the reverse strand, counting down.
GGCCGAGGAGATCATCAGATCCGCCTGCGGTGTCAGCGGCGCCTGCAGGTACTGTGCTTCAAGCCCGAGGGCGGAGCGATTGACGTAGTGCAGCACTCGCTCAGGATGCTGGCGGCTGTAACGCAGCAGTAGGGGGCGAATCTCGGGCAGGTCCAGTGCGGCATGAATCGTCAGGTCGGCCGCGAGGCTGGCGTCGCTGTCAGGCGCGGGCGCCGTAACTGGCTGACCGCCCTGCAACCACAGCGATTGATGCTCTTCGAGCAGCGGGTCAAACGCTGCCTGGGTCGCCGCCTGGCTGACGGGGCTCAGAAGCACGGCCATCACGAGGCAGACCGTCAGTCGTCCAGCGCGCTGTCTGCCCGGGCGCTGCTGCCCAGTTGGCGGTCGTCTCGTTAGCATGCTGTGCCTCCTGTCTTCGCAGGCTTGCCCGCCTGTGCTGATTCATCATCCCCACCCACTCTCATCTCAGGCGCTGCACAGGGCGCCAGATGCAGACTGACGCATAGCCCGCAGGACGCGCCTGTCTCCTCTGCGTCGTTTGCGTCGTCTGCATGGGTTGCATCGTCTGTGCGGGATGCAGGATCAGCAGCCTGCGTCACGCTGCGTGCTGTCGCGTCGCTGAGCGTCAGGCGCGCATCGTGATGTCGCGCGATGCCATCGACGATCGCCAGCCCCAGTCCGGCGCCTTCGTGATGCTTGAGCTCATCGGGCTGCTGCGCCGGCGTCTGATCATGGCTGTCGGGCTGGGTGTTGCGGTGGAAGGGGCGCAGCACCAGCAGGCGCCGTTCGGCGTCGATGCCCGGGCCGTCATCCTCGACACTCAGCCGCCAGCGGCCCGCCAGTGCGGCACTGTCCGGTTGCGAGAACGTGGCATCGCTCGGCGCCGCCATCCGGCTCAGGGTGAGCGTGACGGTGCGCGCGCCGTGCTTGCAGGCATTGTCGATCAGATTGGCCAGTGCCTCCTCGAGCTGCCACTCGACGCCCAGCGTCCAGGCGGCGCCATCGATGTCCGGGGCGATCTCGAGACCGAGGTCCACGCCGGCGCGATCACAGCGCAGGAACAGGCGGCTGACGGTGGCGCGCGCCAGCGCCGACAGCTCCAGCGGCACGCGCGGCGGCTGCACCTCCGGGTTGTTGAGGCGTGTCAGCGACAGCAGCTGATTGGCCAGATGGGCGGTATGGCTGGCGGTGGCCTGCATCTGGCCCAGCGCGGCATGCCAGGCGCTGGGGTCCTGCTGGCGCAGTGCCAGCTCCGCGTGAGCGGAGAGTCCCGCCAGCGGGGTGCGCAACTGGTGCGAGGCGTCGCCGATGAAGCGCTCCTGATTGGCGCGCACGCGGCGCATGCGCGCCAGCAGGTCATTGATGGTGTGCTTGAGCTCCTCGAGCTCGCGCGGCAGGGGCAGGTTGAGCGGCGCCAGACTGCGCGAGTCACGTTCGCGAATGGCGCGGCGCAGGCGGGTCAGCGGCGACAGCGCCAGCCGTACGCCGATCAGCACCACCAGCAGTGCCAGCGTGGCCATGCCCGCCAGACGCACCAGCGAGCCGCTGAACAGCTCACGCGTCAGGGTGTCTCGTCCCTCGCGGGTATGGGCGACGCGAATGCTGTAACGCTGGCCGTGGCGTGGGTCATCGCCCCAGCCGCCCAAGCGAGTATCCAGGCTGCCCAGCCGCAGTGCCTGCCCCTGCCAGGCGATATCGCGAAACGACAGTTCGCCGCTGCGTCCGAGCGATTCCTGTGGGGCCAGGCGACCCTCGGCGGCGCGATTGGCATCCGGCAGGTGGGTATTGCCGGTGACCTGCTCGCCATCGGCATCCACCAGGCTGTAGAAGACACGCTCCTGGGCGTCGGTGGCCAGCATCTCGAGAGCGGCGGGCGGCAGGTCGAGCCACAACTGGCCGTCCTGCCATTTGACCTGCTCCGCGATGGTGACCAGCGAGGCCTCCAGCAGTCGGTCGTAGGCGCGGTCCGCTGCCTCACGCGCCGACAGGAAGGCCTGCACCAGCAATAGTGTGCCCAGCGCCAGCAGAGGCAGCAGCAGCCAGCTCAGCAGGCGCCGATAGAGGCTGATGCTGCGTTTTGCCTCTGTCTGCGGGCGTGGTAAGGGTGCGGAATTCAAGCGCTGCCGTCCGTGGTCTGTTCCAGTAGATAGCCAAGGCCCCGGATGGTGCGCAGATTGACGTCGCTGCCTTCCAGGCGCTTGCGCAGGCGATGCACATAGACCTCGATGGCGTTGTCGCCCACGGCTTCCTCCTCGCCGAAGGCCTCACGGGTCAGGCGCGCCTTGTCCACCGGCTCGCCGGCATGCTGGATCAGACAACCCAGCAGGCGCTGTTCACGGGGTGGCAGCGCCAGCGGGGCATCGGCGAGCAGAAAGCGTGCATTGAGTGGCTCGAAGGCCAGGCTGCCGAGAGTCAGACGTGGGGCGATGCCAGACGAGGGCGCCGGCTGCTGGCTGGCCTGAAGAGTGGCCTGCTGACTGGCCTGAAGAGTGGCATGGCGGCGCAGCAGGGCGCGCACGCGGGCTTCCAGCTCATCGAGCACGAAGGGCTTGGCAAGATAGTCATCGGCGCCTAGGTCCAGCCCGCGCACGCGATCTTCGATGGCGCCACGCGCGGTGAGAATCAGCACCGGTGTCTGGCGGTCGTGCTGGCGCAGCGCGGCGAGAATCTCGAGCCCGGAAGCGCCGGGCAGGTTGAGGTCGAGCACGATCAGCGCGAAGCCGTGATCGTGGTGGGTCGCCAGGCGGGCAAGCGCCGCGGCGCCGTCGGCCAGGTGGGTGACCGCAAGGCCCTCGGCGGAAAAGACGCTGCACAGTGTGCTGGACAGCAGGGCGTCGTCCTCGACCAGCAACAGGGCCGGGGGCGGTGCGGTGGCTGGGCCATGCGCTGAGGCGTCAGCCGCTGAATCGTCAGGTGCTGAGGGGAGTGAGTCGGGAGAAGTCATCCGGGCTCCGCAAGGGCGCGTCAGGTACGCGACAAGAGTGATGAGAGTCAGGCACAGGGCCGGTCTGCGACCTGCAATGGCCGCTTGAAGGTGCAATATTGCCTCAAACAGGCAGCCAATGGCGCTTGCGCCAGCGTATCATTGGTGGCCTGTTTCGTGTCGCTGACAAGGAAGCCAGCATGCCATCCGTTCCGCTATTGCAGCGCCTCAAGGCGCGCGCCTCTCGTCTCTCGCCAGCCCATTGGCTCACGGCTGTCATGTCGCTCAAGGCTGACGCGCCGCTCAGGCCGCTGCTGACCTCGCTGGCGCTGGGCGTGGTAGGCGGCTGGCTGTTCCAGCTCACCGGCATGCCGCTGGCGTGGATGCTGGGGCCGCTGGTCGCCAATCTGCTGGGCGCGATGGCCGGGCTGAAGCTTGGTGTGCCGGACCGCCTGCGCAACCTGTTTCTGGGCGTACTTGGCCTGACGCTGGGCGCGCGCGTTTCGCCGGAGCTGGTCTCGCACCTCTCCAGCTGGTGGTTGTCGGCATTGCTGTTGCTGGCGGGGGTATGGGCCTCGACGCTGGCCTGCACCGCCTGGTATCGCCGCTGTGGTTTTGACGCCACCAGTGCGTGGTTCTCCTCGGTGCCTGGTGCGCTGACGGCGATGGTGGTGATCGGCGAGCGCATCGGTGGCGATCCGCAGCGCATCGCGGTGGCGCAATCGTTGCGGGTGCTGCTGGTGATCATGATTCTGCCGCCGCTCTATTGGGTGCTGGAAGGCGCGGCGGGCACGCCCGGCATCGGCAGCGATGTGGCGGTAAGCGGCCTGTGGCTGATCGCGGTGCTGCCGATTCTGCTGCCCCTGGCCAGGCGACTGCGCATTCCCAATGCCTCGCTGCTGGCGCCGCTGTTGCTCGCGCTGGTGCTGTCGCTTGGCGACGTGGTGCGTTTCTCGCCACCGGTATGGGGCACCGATGTCATGCAGCTGGTGCTGGGCTGCGCCATCGGGGCGCGCTTCAAGGGCCTTACGCCGCGGGTGCTGGTCGGGGTGATGGGTCAGTCGGGCGTGGCGACCCTGATCTCGCTGTCGGTGCTGGGCTGCTTTGCCGAGCTGATCCATCAGCTGATGGGCGTACCGCGTGATGTGGCCTTTCTCGCCCTGGCGCCCGGAGGTATCGGCGAGATGGCGCTATTGGCGGTGGCGCTCGATCTCGACCCGATCTTCGTCGCCTTCCATCACCTTCTGCGCCTGATCGTCCTGATGCTGTTGCTACCGGTGATGGCGCGTCATTTCCGTCACCGCCGAGCGCGTGAGGCGACGCAATAGCCCGTGGCGTGATCTCCCCTTGTGAGGGCGGCGATGCGCTGTTATAGTGTGCGCCTTGATCACGCCAAGTGCTTGAAGTTCAAGCGATTGGCTCGGTAGTTCACCGAATGATCATATTTGTGGTGGCCCTGTCGGTCCTCCCGCAATGCTAGGCTGCAAACCCCGCCAGGCCCGGAAGGGAGCAACGGTAGTGGCTGACGCGTGTGCCGGGATGTGGCTGATGGGGCCGCCTCCATTTCAGGGCCCTGAAAGTGGCTGCTCGTGAAATGTCCGCATCATCCCGCCTGCTGTGCAACGCTCCATCGCAAGCCCCTGCATTGCAAGCCCTCGCAAGACCTTCGCTTCACGCTGCCTGAAGCCTTTCGCCACACCCTCGCTGTCTGAACCGGTCATCTCCTGCCTGTCCCGAGCCCCGCTTGGCGTTTCGTCGTGCCCGCAATTCGGGGGCGCATCACGCCTGTCATCCGGCCTCGCGCCCTCAATCCTGCTGCGCAAGTGGCATCGCGCTTTGAAGCCACACGGCAAGTCGCTAGAATGAGCGCATTCTCAGCGAGGCCTCGTCATCGGTCTCCGTCTGTCGACCGTCGGGGGTGAAGCCCAGTCGGGTCGTGCAGGTTTCAGCTCATGTTTCAGATCGCCCAAGGAATGCCCCGCTCAATGAGCTATCAGGTATTGGCGCGCAAGTGGCGCCCGCGCAATTTTCACGAACTGATCGGTCAGGAGCATGTCAGCCGTGCGCTGGTCAATGCCCTCGATCAGGGGCGCCTGCACCATGCCTATCTGTTCACCGGGACCCGCGGTGTCGGCAAGACGACGCTGGCGCGCATTCTGGCCAAGTGCCTGAACTGTGAAGAGGGCGTCAGCTCCAGGCCGTGTGGCGTGTGTGGCACCTGTCGCGAGATCGATGAGGGCCGCTTCGTCGACCTGATCGAAGTCGACGCCGCCTCGCGGACCAAGGTCGAGGACACGCGTGAGCTGCTGGACAACGTCCAGTACGCGCCGACCCAGGGCCGCTACAAGGTCTACCTCATCGATGAGGTGCACATGCTGTCGACCCACAGTTTCAATGCGCTGCTCAAGACGCTGGAAGAGCCGCCGCCCCATGTGAAGTTCCTGCTCGCGACCACTGATCCGCAGAAGCTGCCGGTCACCATCCTGTCGCGTTGCCTGCAGTTCACGCTCAAGAACATGCCGCCGGTGCGCGTGGTCGAGCACCTGTCTGACATTCTCGCCCGCGAGGAGGTCAGCTTCGAGGAAGACGCGCTGTGGCTGCTCGGCAAGGCCGCCGATGGCTCGATGCGTGACGCCATGAGTCTGACCGATCAGGCGATCGCCTTCGGCCATGGTCAGGTGCGGCGCGAAGATGTCGCCGCCATGCTCGGCACGCTGGATCACCGCCATGTGCTGGCGCTGCTGGAGTGTCTGGCCTCGCTGGACGCCGCGAGTCTGCTGGCGGAGGTGGCGACACTGGCCGAGCAGGGGCCGGACTACGGCGGGGTGCTGGATGACATGGCCTCCGTCTTCCACCGTCTGGCGATCGCCCAGATGGTGCCGAGCGCACTGGACAACGGGCATGGTGACCGTGATGCGCTGCTGGCGCTGGCCAGCCGCTTCACCGGCGAAGACGTGCAGCTCTATTACCAGATCGCCCTGCAGGGGCGTGGCGACATGGCCAACGCCCCGGATGCGCGCACCGCGCTGGAAATGACGCTGCTGCGCATGCTGGCCTTCCGCCCGCAGGGCGTGCCGCGCCCGGCGCAGACGCCGCTGCCGATGACCGGCCAGGCGGAGGGTGCGAACGCGCCTGGCGCTCAAGCTCCGGCGCCTGTTCAGCAGGCTTCTGTTCAAGAAGCATCGATTCAGCAAGCCCCGGCTCAGCCTCAGCAAGCGCCGGTGGCGCCCGCGCCCCAGCCTGCTGCACCAGTGGCCGCGCCAGCGACCGAAGCACAGCCGCCGATGGCCGACGAGCCGCCCCCGTGGGCGACGGAGGACGTTCCGCAGGACGCCCGGGATGCCGGCTTTCGCGACGTAGCGCAAGACGCGCCCCAGCCAGCGGCCGCGCCAGTGTCGGCGCCAGCGCCAGAACAGGCAGCAGCCCCCGCACAGGCGCCCGCTGCGCCCAGTTCGGCGATGTCACGCCTGAGTGCCGCCTTCGGTTCCGCGCCGGCACAGCCAGAGGCTGCTGAGTCATCTGCTCCGCAGCCTGCTGAAATGGCAGCGCCGCAGCCCGCTGAAACTGAAATAGCAGCACCGCAGCCCGCTGAAGCCGTACCAGCAGCGCCAGCACAGCCCGAGCCCGCTGCATCGCCGGCGCCTGAGTCTGTCGCCAGCGAGCCAGCCGTGGCAGCGCAACCGCTGCCGGAGCCTGCTCCCGCACCGGAACCGGCACCCGCGGCTGCTCCCACGCCGGCGCCAAGCGCCTCGAGTGCCGATGGTCGCTTGAATCACGCCGCGTGGCTGGAGCTGTTCCCCGCGCTGGGACTGGGCGGCATCACGCGCAATATCGGCGCGCATTGCCTGGTCGAGCACGATGACGGCACCCACCTCAAGTTGAGGCTGGACCCCGCCCAGTCGGCGATGATGGCCGAAGTCCATCAGGATCGCATTCGCAAGGCGCTGGCGGGCCAGGGCGTGGAGCGTGTGCTGGAGATCAGCGTCGCGCCGCTGCCGGAAGGTCTGGAAACGCCGCACAGTCGTCGCATTCGTCTGCTGGGTGAACGTCATGTGCGCGCGGTTGAAGCCTTGCGTGCTGACCCGCATATCCAGTCCATGGAGCAACAGCTGGGCGCGCGTCTGATCGAGGAAAGCGTCAACTCCTTCGAGCCGGACGATTTCTGACGCTCTGGGCAGTTTCGACCGAGCGTCGGCGGTGCCGGGCATCGCTGACGCTTTCCCGGATTCGCGGTGCGTGTGCCGACAAGGCACGCACACCACAGGCCGGAGGTGCACGACATGGCACGTCCGGCAGACAGCATTTATCGTTAGGTCATGTTCAACACGTTATTGATGAGGTGAGCCATGTTCGGTGGAAAAGGCGGTATGGGTAACATCATGAAGCAGGCGCAGGAAATGCAGGAGCGCATGCAGAAGGTCCAGGAAGAAGCCGCCAAGGCGGAAGTCCAGGGCGAATCCGGCGCGGGCATGGTCAAGGTCACCATGAACGGTCGTCATGACGTCGCGCGCGTCGAGATCGATCCGAGCCTGATGGAAGAAGACAAGGAGCTGCTGGAAGATCTGCTGGCGGCCGCCGTCAACGACGCGGTGCGCAAGGTCGAAGTCAATTCCAAGAAGCAGATGGAAGAGGCGACTGCTGGCATGAACCTTCCGGCCGGCTTCAAGATGCCGTTCTGATGGGATTTTCGCCGCTGGTAGATCAGTTGCTGGATGCCTTGCGCGTGCTGCCGGGCGTTGGCCCACGAACGGCACAGCGCATGGCGCTGCATCTGCTGGAGCGTGATCGCATGGGCGCCGACCGTCTGGTCGGCGTGCTGGGCGAGGCGCTGGAGCGCGTCGGCTATTGCGCGCGCTGCCGCACGCTGACCGAGGAAGAGGTCTGTCAGCTGTGCCTGAGTCCGCGGCGTGATGAGCGCGTGCTGTGCGTGGTGGAATCGCCCGCCGACCAGCTCGCCATCGAGGGCGCGGGTGGTTATGTGGGGCGCTACTTCGTGCTGCACGGCCATCTGTCGCCGCTGGATGGCATCGGGCCTGAGGATATCGGGCTGGATGCGCTGGAAACCCGCGTCCGCGAGAGCCAGATCGAGGAGCTGGTGCTGGCCACCAACCCGACGGTCGAGGGCGAGGCCACCGCACATTACATCGCCGAGCAGCTTCGCGATGTGCAGCACGCTGGGCAGCCGCTCAAGCTGACGCGTCTGGCCTATGGCGTGCCGATGGGCGGGGAGCTTGAATACGTCGATGGCGGCACGCTCAGTCGTGCCTTCAGCGGCCGTCTGCCGTTCACTCTCGGCGAGATCTGATGCGATGCCGGTGCCGACACTGTTAGGCACCGCCATCAAAGCAACTACAGCAGCACGTCTGCGGGCGTGGTGGTCAGGAACCACCACGCCCGCGGTCGTTTACCGCCCGGTGTCTGGCGAGTGCCCGTCACCTTCAATTTCCGCTTGCCCGGGCAAGCCTGTCACCACGAGATTTCCTTGCTGATGAGTGATCAACCCGCCACCGCACTGCTGTCAGAACTCGATTTCGAGGCCGTCTGGGTCGAGACCCCCGAGGCGCTGGCCGCTGCCTGTGCAGAACTGGAAGGCGCCGATTGGCTGGCGTTGGACACCGAATTCATCCGCGAGTCGACCTTCTTCCCGATTCCGGCACTGGTGCAGCTGATGGCCGCCCGTGACGGCGAGCTGCCCGGTGCGGACGGCAAGACGCCGCGTATCTTCCTGATCGACCCCACCGTGGTGCCGGCCAGCGAGGCGCTCAAGCGTCTGCTGGGGGCAGAGGGTCCGCTCAAGCTGCTGCACGCCTGTGGCGAGGACATGGAAGTCTTCCTGCGCTGGGCGGGCGTGGCGCCGACGCCGCTGATCGATACCCAGATCGCCGAAGGCCTGACCGGCGGCGAAGCCTCGATGGGCTATCAGCGTCTGGTCGAGCGCGTGGTGGGCGTCACCGTGCCCAAGGAAGAGACACGTTCCAACTGGCTCAAGCGCCCCTTGAGTCAGGCGCAGTGCGATTACGCCGCGCTGGACGTGCTGTTCCTGCCGCAGGTGTGGTCCGAGCAGCGCGATGCGTTGCTCGAGCTGGACCGCATGGCGTGGCTTGAGGAGGATTGCCGGGACCCGGGCAGCAGCGGCGGTGCCACGCCGGACCCGGAGTACTGGAAGCGTCATCGCAGCCTGTGGAAGCTCTCGTCGCGTGGCCTGGCCTCCTGGCAGGTGCTGTGTGACTGGCGCGAGGAGCAGATTCGTCTGCGCGACGTGCCGCGTTCACGCCTGCTGGCCGATGCGCAGCTGTTCGGGATCTGCGAGCGACTGCCGACCAATCGCTTCGAGCTGGCCAAGGTCGATGGCATGCATCCGCCGCAGATCAAGCGCCACGGGGACACCGTGCTGACGCTGCTCAAGGACGTGGCGATGATCGATGACAGTCAGCTGCCGCGTGTGCCGCCGTCGCCGTTGGCGCCGGAGTGGAAGAACTGCATGAAGCGCCTCAAGCGTGAGGTCAATGCGGTGGCGGAGGCACAGCAGCTCAAGCCTGAGATTCTCGGCAAGCGCCGTGACATGGAAGCGCTGGTGATCGCCGATTACGAGGGCGAGCCGCTGCCCTTGCCGCAGGGCTGGCGCGGTGAGCTGCTGGCCGCGCGCCTGGCCAAGGCGCTCGAGAGCTGACGCTCGCCGCTTTCGTGGGCCAGGCTGCAAGGGGGGCATGTGCAAGGCTCACGCAGCCTGGCCTGCCAGCAATATAGGTCAGAAACAGGCCAGAAACCGGTAGTGAGCTCTCGGGTCATGCCCGTGACGCGAGAGCCCGCTGATGCGCGCAAGCGCTGCAAGATGATGGGTAGCCCGATGACAGACGACAAGATGATCTGCGAGATCTACAAGAGCGCCAAGAAGGACGAGATGTATCTCTACGTCGAGAAGGCGCGTGGACTCAAGGATGTGCCGGAATCCCTGCTGGGCATCTTCGGCACGCCGACCCCTTTGATGACATTGCTGATTCGTGCCGACAAGCCGCTGGCGCGCGTTGCCAGCACCACGGTGCTCGAGAAGATTCGCGAGCAGGGCTTCTATCTACAGATGCCGCCGGCCAAGGAAAATCTCCTCAAGGAGATTGGCGTGACGCCGCCGGAAACGCATTACTGACGCCCTGTCCGGCAGACAAGACCGTACTGATGAAACGACCCTGCTGCCCGGCAGGGCGAGGAGAGCAAGATGAGCGATGTTCCGCAGCCTGACGGCGGAAAGCGTGAGCGTTTCTGGGAGCGCCACGCACTCTCGGAGCTGAATACCGCCGAGTGGGAGGCGCTGTGCGATGGCTGTGGCCAATGCTGCCTGCTCAAGTTCGAGGATGAAGACAGTGGTGATATCGCGGTACTCGATGTCGCCTGTCGCCTGCTGGATGTGCGCAAGGTCAGCTGCCGCGATTATCCCAATCGCGCCACGCGCGTGCCGGGCTGCATCCCGCTGGATGTCGAGACGGTGGGCAAGCTGCGCTGGCTGCCGGAAACCTGCGGCTATCGTCGCCTGAATGAAGGCCGTGAGCTGCCCGAATGGCACCCGCTGTTGACCGGCGATGCCAAGAGCGTCAAGCGCGCCGGAGTCTCGGTGTCACGCTTTGCTGTCTCCGAGGTATCGGTACGCCAGCAGGACCTGGAAGACCACATCATCGCGATCATCGATCCCGAGAGCTGAGGCGCGCCGCGGGCGCGTGTCAGATTTCAGGTGGATGCCTTTAGAAAGCGCAGCTCGATGAGCTGCGCTTTCTTGTTTCTGACATTCTGTATCTGGCATTCCGTGCCTGACATTTCGAGTCAGGCATTTCGAGTCAGGCATTTCGAGTCAGGCATTTCGAGTCAGGCATTCGCTGGCCTTGTATTTGACGCCTCTGACCCTCAGTCACGGCTTGATCTGTTAGATAAGATAATTTGCATAAGCTGATTTGCATGGCCAATGCGCGTGCATGTACTCGGCCGCGCAATGTCTGGTTGTAAATAAATGAACGCTCATTTATTTTGTGGGGATTCGCTCAAGACCAGATCAGAACTGACCAGACCAGAACAGACCAGAGGCAGACGGGCCATGCGCCATCGTGATGAACACAAGCAGCAGGCGTTGCTGGAAGCCACGCTGCATGAGGTGGCCGAGCATGGTTTTGCCGTGACCTCCGTGGCGCGCATCGCGCGTGCCGCCGGCATGTCGCCCGGCACGCTCTATCTCTACTACCGTGACAAGGATGACCTGCTGGAGGCGACCTTTCGTGAGGTCAGCCGGCGCATCATCGCGGTCGCCATCGAGGCCTTCCAGGCCGAGCCGGCAGAGGCGTTCGAGGCCGAGCCGTCAACGCTGTCGCCGGCCGCCCAGCAGCTCAAGTCGGCACTGTGTCGGGTGTGGAATGCCCTGGTGGCGCTGGGACGCCGTCAGCCTGCGTTGTTCCTCTTTCACGATCAGTTTCTGCACTCTTCCCATATGCAGGACGCCCTGAGGGTGGCCAATCAGGAGCGCGCCGCGCCCTTGCTGGACGCCTTCGCGCTGGGCCAGCAGTCCGGCATCCTCAAGCAGATCGATCTCGCCCTCATCGAGGTGTTCATGTTCCGGTCGATCTACAGCCTGCTGCAGGGCTCCAGTTGCCAGTTGCCGGCCATCAGTGATGCCAGCTTCGACCAGGCCTTCGAGATGGCCTGGGACGCGATCGCGCTTCGCCAGTGAGGGCGACTAGCCCCGAAGCGCGCACGCCGGACAGATGACAGATTTTCGCTTGTGCCATTTTATTCCAACGACTCAAGGGCCCGCTGATGAAACTTCGACCTGGTGCCAAGCCACACCTGCGTACTCCTTTCGCCTGGCGGGGAGGCCGCGTCCTTCAGCTGTTCGCCGGACTCGTGCTGGCCCTCGGGCTTGCGGCCTGCAGCGAGGCTGAGGCACCGCTGGAGAAGCAGAAGGTGCATCCGGTCAAGTTGCTGTCGCTGTCGGATGAAGGCGGCGGTGTCATCCAGCGCTACCCCGGTGTGGTCGAGGCCTCGGAGCGCTCCAACCTGTCGTTCCGCATCGGCGGTGAGCTGCGCGAACTCGAGGTCCAGGCCGGTCAGGAGGTCGAGAAGGGCGAGCTGATCGCGCGCCTGGATGATCGCGATGCCAGAAGCGAGCTCAACAATGCCCGCTCCAGCTTCAATCTGGCGCAGGCGACCTACAAGCGCATGAAGTACTCGGTGGAGAAGGGCGCCATCAGTCGGGCACGCTTCGATGAGGCGCAGGCCGAATTCCAGTCGGCGCAGGCCCAGTATTCCCAGGCGCAGGACCAGCTCAGCTACACCTATCTCAAGGCGCCCTATGACGGGGTGATCGCGCGCGTGCCGGTGGACAACTATCAGGTGGTCGCCGCCCAGGAAACCATCGCCGTGCTGCAGCAGCCGGGGCAGATCGACGTGATCTTCAACATGCCGGAGCGTCAGGTGCGCGCCATCGATCGTGAGCGTGCCGAGGCCGGACGCCTTGAGGATGCCGCCCTGGCCTGGGTGCGCTTCGGCAGTGGCGAGTCGCGCTATCCGGCCCGTTACAAGGAGCACGACACCAGCGCCAGCGAGGGCTCACTGAGCTATGAAGTCACCCTGACGCTGCCGGAGCCGCAGGACATTACCGTGCTGTCAGGCATGAGCGCCACCGTGGAGCTGGACATGCAGCAGCTGACGGCGGCGACCCAGGGCCAGTGGCGCGTGCCGATCGAGGCGGTGGTCACTCAGGAGGAAAGCCCGAACCAGGCCGTGGTGTGGCGCTATGTGCCCAAGGGCGGTGACACCCAGGCGAGCGCATCGATCAACAATGACGCCACCACGGACATCGGCTCAGACGACGGCAAGAATGAGGGCAAGAGCGAGAGCAAGCAGCAGGAAGCTGGCGCCCAGGGCACCGTCGAGGCCGTGCCGGTCACGGTACTGCAGGCCACCGGCGAAGGGCTGGTGATCACGGGAGAACTGAGTGCCGGTGACCGTCTGGTCACGGCGGGCGCCAGTCGCATGGAAGCCGGGGAGCCTGTGCGTCCCTGGGTCAAGGAAGCGGGGCTCTGATCCATGGTCGATTATTTCCTGAGACACAAGGTCATCAGCTGGATGGTCGTGCTGCTGCTGTCGGTGGGTGGCGTGACCTCCTTCTTCGGCCTCGGCCAGCTGGAGTTTCCCGAGTTCACCATCCGCAATGCGGTGGTGATTACCCAGTATCCGGGTGCGACGCCCAAGCAGGTGGAAGAGGAAGTCACGCTGCCGCTGGAGAAGGCGATCCAGCAGATTCCCAATCTCAAGCGCGTCAGCTCGGTCAACAGCTCCGGTCTTTCCCAGATCACGCTGGAGCTCGAGAGCAGCGTGCGCGAAGGCGAGATGCAGCAGTACTGGGACCTGCTGCGCCGCAAGATCAATGACGCTCAGTCGAGCCTGCCGCCCGGCAGTGGCTCCTCGATCGTCAATGACGACTTCGGCGATGTGTTCGGGCTGCTCTACAACCTGAGCGGCAAGGGCTATTCGGCGCATGATCTCGAGGACCAGGCCGACTTCCTGCAGCGCGAGCTGACGCTGGTGGAGGGGGTCAAGAAGGTCTCCATCGTCGGCGCGCGCAGCGAGCAGGTCATCGTTGCGCTGGATCGTGATCGCATGCAGGCGCTGAACATCTCGCCGGATCAGCTCGCCAACCTGCTCAATGCCCAGAACGTGGTCGGCGACGCCGGGCGGATCCGTCAGAACGGCCTGTCGCTGGAACTTCAGCCAAGCGGCGAGTTCCAGAGCGTGCAGGACCTGGAGCGTCTGGTGGTCGGGCGTCCCGGCAATGGTGGCCTGATTCGTCTCGGCGATATCGCCTCGGTCAGCCGCGAGTACACCGAATCGCCGTCGCGTCTCTATCACACCGATGGTGAGACGGCGCTGTCGCTGGGCATCTCGTTCGCCTCTGGCGTCAATGTGGTCGAGGTCGGTGCGCTGGTCGACAAGCGTCTTGGCGAGCTTGAGTCGCGCATGCCGCTGGGCATGGAGCTGACCACGGTCTATCACCAGCCGCAGGTGGTGGATGAAGCAGTGTCAGGCTTCTTGATCAACCTGGCCGAGGCCGTCGGCATCGTGATTCTGGTGCTGCTGGTGTTCATGGGCGTCAAGAGCGGCGTGCTGATGGGGCTGGTGCTGTTGATTACCATTCTCGGCACCTTCGTGATGATGTCGATTCATGGCATCGAGCTGCAGAAGATCTCGCTGGGGGCCTTGATCATCGCGCTGGGCATGCTGGTGGATAACGCCATCGTGGTCACCGAGGGCATGTTGATCGGCCTCAAGCGCGGCAAGACCAAGCGCCAGGCCGCCTTCGAGGTCGTCAATCAGAACCGCATGCCGCTGCTGGGGGCCACGGTGATCGCGATCACCGCCTTCGCGCCCATCGGTCTGTCGCCGGATGCCACCGGCGAGTTCGTCGGGTCATTGTTCTGGGTGCTGTGCTACTCGTTGCTGTTGAGCTGGATCACCGCCCTGACGCTGACACCGTTCTTCTTCGACATGTTCTTCCGCGAAGCGCGGGAGACGGCGGGCAGTGACACGGACGAGAATCAGGAGGAAGACCCCTATCGTGGCGTCGTCTTCCGTGGCTTCCGCAGCCTGCTGAGCTGGGCGATTCGCCTGCGCTGGCTGACCTTGGGGGGCGCGGTGGCGTTGCTGGTGGCGGCCGTGATGAGCTTCGGGCAGGTCAAGAATGCCTTCTTCCCGGATGCCTCGACACCGCTGTTCTTCGTCGATGTCTGGATGCCGGAAGGCACCGATGTGCTGGCGACGGAAGCGCGCATCGCCGACCTTGAGCAGCAGGTGCTCAAGATGGACAAGGTCAATCATGTCACCAGCGTCACCGGCGGGGGCGCCCAGCGCTTCACGCTGACCTACTCGCCGGAAGACAGCTATGCAAGCTTCGGGCAGCTGATCGTCGAGACCCGGGACCGGGCCAGTCGCGAAGCGCGTATGGAGGAGGTGATACGCCTGGTGCGCGCCGAGTATCCCGAAGTCGAATACAAGGTGCAGGCGTTGCAGGTCGGGCCCTCGGCCAAGGCGAGTCTCGAGGCGCGCCTCTACGGCGAAGACCCCGCTGTGCTGCGTCAGCTGGCGGGCAAGGTGCGTCGCGTCTTCGAGGAGGAGCCGCTGGCCGACAGCATTCGTCTGTCATGGCGCAATCGCGTCAATCGCATCGAGCCCGAATTCCTGGATGATCAGGCGCGGCGTGTCGGCGTGACGCGTGACTCGCTGCATCAGGCGCTGCTGATCAATAGCGACGGCGAGAGCGTCGGTGTCTATCGCGAAGGCTCCGAGCTGATCCCGATCCTGCTGCGCGGTGAAGAGCGTCAGCGCTTCGACCTCGACACCCTGGCGAGCCTCAACGTCTGGAGCGATGAGCAGGAGACCTACGTGCCGGCGGGCTCGGTGATGGGGCCGCTCGAGACAGAGCTTCGCGACCCGCTGATCAAGCGTCGCGATCGTCAGCGCATGCTGGCGGTGTACGCCGAGCCGATGCCGCTGTCCGGTGAAACGGCCGCCAGCGTGCTGGGGCGTATCCGTCCCAAGATCGAGGCCATCGAGCTGCCCGAGGGCTACCACCTGGAGTGGGGCGGCGAGTACGAAACCTCATCCGAGGCTCAGGAGGCGCTGTTCTCCTCGCTGCCGATGGGGCTGCTGGGCATGTTCGTGATCACGGTGCTGCTGTTCTCCAACCTGCGTCAGGCGCTGGCCATCTGGTCCATCGTGCCGCTGACGCTGATTGGTATCGTCAGTGGTCTGATCGTGTTCGGCGCGCCGTTCACCTTCATGGCGCTGCTCGGCACCTTGAGTCTGATCGGCATGGTACTCAAGAACGCCATCGTGCTGGTGGAGGAGATCAACGTGCAGCTCGATGAGCAGGAGGATCGCTTTCAGGCGGTGGTGCAGGCGGCCGTCAGCCGTGTGCGGCCGGTGTCGATGGCGGCCATCACCACCATGCTGGGCATGATTCCGCTGTTCCCGGATGCCTTCTTCTCGAGCATGGCGGTGGTGATCGTGTTCGGGCTGGGCGTGGCGACCCTGCTGACGCTGGTGGTGCTGCCGGTGGCGTACTGCGCCTTCTTCCGCATCCCGACCGGCAACAAGTCCATGAAGACATCCTGATGTGATGATAATGCGGTAATCTTGGTCTGCGCTGTCTGCGGCCACCCACACCATGACGCCCGATGGCAGTGCCATTGTCATCGGGCGTCATGGTGTGGTTCGTGCGCGCTATCCTGCGTGAGGGGCATCGCCGCAAGCCCCTTTCCGTTACACTATGCGCCGCCGGTTGCGAGTTGCCCGGTCGCAAGTGTTGCGTCAGTCGAATCCTATCGAGTCGTGAGGTGTGCCTTGGTCGAACCCCTGAGTGCCTGGTGGGGGCAACAGCTGGTGTTGTGCGGTTGGGGTTTCAGTGCAGCGCCGGAAACGGTGTGGACACCGGCCCAGGCGTGCGCGCGTCTGAAGGCCCAGGAAGTCCCGGATGCGGGCGAGTTGGGATGGCGTCTGCTGGAGGCCTTCCCCAATGACACCCCGGACCCGCTGCACCAGCTGGAGGCGTTGGAGTTGGTGGCGCTGGCACGTACTGCCGGCTGGCTGTCAGAGGCGCGCACGCGTGCCTGGTTGATACGCCTGCTCACGGCGATCGGCGGGCGTTTCACCTCGCTGGATGACTGGCTCAAGGCCCTGGCCCATTCGCGCAGCGATGCCGGCTGGACGCGAGGCGATGATGGCTTCTTCGAGGCCAGCCTCGCGCTGTCTCAGTTGGAGCACGAAGACGCCGGCGTCACCTGGCCGCGTCTGCAGGAAGCGCTGGAGGCACAGCCTCCGGTGGCGGTTACTGAGCTCTGGCCTCAGGGCGAGCGCGACCGGGTCTGGATGGCGCGCGCCATCTTCTCGCCGTGGCTCGGCGGTCAGACATTGACCACCGATGACAGCGGCCCGCACGAGGATGGTGCCAGCGGTTTTGACGCCGCGGCGCACTGGCCGGACGTCACGCGCTGGCTGGCCGAGACCTGGGCGATCACCGGGCGTGATGAGCTGATTCGACTGTTGCTGTGGCTGGCCTCGCAGGGCCATCGCTATGGCTGGGACATCGACAGCGCACGCCTGATGACGGCCAGCGACAGCGAGCGTGCCAAGTGGCTGGATGAGCTGGAAGCGGATGCGGCTCAGGAAGAGGCCGAACGCAAGTCGGAAGGGCGCAAGGGCGCCCCCGCGCATGCCTCCTCCAGCATCGACGTCGCCGATGGCGGGCTGGAAAAGCCCCCGTCACCGACGGCCTACGGTGAGCTGCTGCTGCAGTATCTCGATCGTGGCGAGCCGCTGGAATTCGCCGCCTGGGACTGGTTACGTCTGGTCGATCTCGCCTTCGCCGGGCTATGTGCCGGCTGGCTGAGTCGTGAGGAGGGCGAGGACTTCGCCGCCCACGGCATCGACCTGCTGGTGCGTCGCTATGCCGACTGGCAGGGCGTGGCCCGCGCCTATCAGCGCGGTCGCAGTCTGTTTGAAGGTGTCGATCTGACCCGCGACACCGAGAGTGACTGGCGTCCGCTGATGGCATCGCCGCTGACGCCGCTGCGTTGCGAGCTGCATGCGCTGCTGCCTGCCGCCCAGCGTGAGCGCTGCCGCGCGGCGATTCGTGCGTGGCGCAATGACAGCCGCCACTGGGTGCTGGCCATCGCCAGTATCCGCGAGCCGGACCTGCTCTATCGCCAGGGGCTTGTCGCCGAGGTCGATGCGGCGCGCCGCGAAGAGGCACGCCAATATCTCAACGAGACGCTGGCGCTGGACACCCGCGATGGCGTGCAGGGCATGGCGCGCTTCTGGCTGCCGGCGCAGGCGCATCATCTCAACCAGCTGGCCGCCGATGCCGCGCGTGGTGCCTTGCCCGACCCCCAGACGCCCTTCGGGCGTGCCGATGCCGTCGAGCTGGAACGCCGACAGCGTCTGGCCGTCTGTCATCGCTATCCCGCCAGTGTGGTGATGGCCGAGAAGTACGCCTTCTATCTGCTGATGGTGCAGGACAGCGGTGATTTCCCGGCCGATGAGCTGGCCCAGTGTGCCGAGCGTCTGCGCAGTGCCCTGTGCCGCTACTATCCGGACGCCATGCGTCTGCTGGAAGCCTGGGCGGTGTGGGAATCCGCGGTACCGGAACTCGAGGATCATCCGCTAGTCAACGAGATCCGCTGGCATCTCGATGACCCCGGCAGCCTGTTCCATTGGCTCGACTGGCGCGCCAGCGACTGGCAGGAGCCGGGGCTGCGCCCGAGTCTGGATCGCTTCACGGCGCTGGCGCTGAGCGGTCCGCTCAATACGCCGTGCTGGGGTGAGCCGATGGTCGAGTACGGGCGGGGCGTCGAGGAACTCAGCGGCTGGCTCGAAGGCCATTATGGCCTCGCCAATGCAGAGGCGCTCAAGGGCTTCCTCGACTTCCTGCGCGATGCCGGTGATCGGGACGAATACCAGATCAACTACGGCCCCTACACCCTCAATCGCGCCCGCCTCGATAACGAGATCGACGTGCTGGAAAGTGCCGAACGCGGCGATGATGAGCAGGTGCATCTGGACCGTCTGCGACGCGTCAGGGACAACGAGGCGCGCTGCAACGAGCTGGACATGGCGGCGTGGGACATCGCCCAGATAGTGGACCTTGCGATTGCCGGGCGACAGCTGGGCTGGCTGGACGATGCGACCTTCACCGCCTATCTGGACAGCGCCTATGCGATGGCGCGCGACCACTACGGCAGCTGGAAGGAATATGCCCGTGGACTGTTCGCCGGCTATGCCTTCTTCATGGGCGACACCGACCAGCGTGACAGTTTCCTGCGCGGCTTCCGCGATGCGCTCATCCAGTGGTTGACGGCGGCGCCACCGCTGGCCGGTGCCTGGTCGAGTCTCGATTTCCCGGGCGCGCGCCCGGGGCATTGGCCGGCGTTGCATCTGGATGTGCTGAGCGGAGACGCCCGCACGTTGCACTGAGCGGGATTCAATTCAGGTTGGGTGAGCGGCAGAGGGCACTTTCTCTGATGCTTTGGTCTAACTTGTGCGGCAATGGCATACGGTTTGCGGAAACATGAACTACTATCCTGCGAACGACTCGAGTTTGTCATCTGACTGTCGTCATCGTGTTGCAAGGTTTGCTGCTGCCTGATCCGGCCCACCTTGTCAGATAGTCGCCGTATTATCCCTGATCGATCAACGATCATCGTCATGCATCAATGGTTATCGCCGTCCGCAAGCGCTGCTCACCTTCACCCTTCCAGCGCCGGGCCCACGACGAGGAATGCTGGATGCGCCACGCGTTATTATGCTGTTTTCTGATCCTGCCACTGGGTGTGGCAGGCTGTGCCAGTCACTCAACACCGTCCAATGATGTGGCCTACTACGATGTGGACCTGCCGGAACTGCCGAAGCTCAAGCGCTATCGCCAGTCCGCGTCCCAGCCGGCCGCCGAGTCGCAGGACTTCGCCATGTCAGGGCCGAGCATCCGCGATGTCCTGCTGGAAGAGCATGACCGCTGGGCCGGGACGCCCTATCGTCTGGGGGGGACCAACTCCCGCGGCATCGATTGTTCCGCCCTGATGCAGCATGTCTTCAGTGATGGCTTCGGCATCGATCTGCCGCGCACCACCACCGACCAGGTGAAGCGTGGCAAGCGCATCGACAAGTCGCAGCTCAAGCCGGGTGATCTGGTCTTCTTCCGTCCCTCACGCCGCTACAACCATGTGGGTGTCTACGTCGGCAACGGCTACTTCCTGCATGCCTCCACCTCGCGAGGCGTGAAGCTGTCGCGGCTCGACAACGTCTATTGGTCCCAGCACTACTGGCAGTCGCGTCGCCCGATGCCCTACGAGGCCATGCAGATGAAGCTGGCCATGCGCAGCCAGTGAGCCGATCTCGCGTCGCACTGAAACAGACAAGTGTCTTGTTCGACATCACCCGGCCCTGGCCGGGTGATGTCGTTTCTGAGCCCCGGCAAATGTCAGCCACTGCTCAGGAAGGGGGCTCCAGCACAATGCTGTCGGCCTGATCATCAGCGCTCAAGGCATCCTGGGTGGGCCTCCCGGCCGCCGAGTGTTCAATGACGAAATCGACCAGCGCCTGCTCGGCACGTGACAGGCCGCGCTCGCGGCGCCAGGCGAGTGACAGCTCAAGCCAGGCGGGCTCATCGAAGGAGACGGCGGTCAGGTTGTTCTCTTCACGGTCGTCCTCGACCACACGCTTGAGGAAGGTGGTGATCCCGAAGCCACGCGCGACGATCGCCTTGTTGAGGGCGATCAGGTTCGATTCGAAGGCGATGCTCGGCGCGAGACCATGCTGACTGGCCAGGCGCTCGATGAAGTCGCGATGGAAGTAGCCGCGCTTGAAGACCACCAGCTCCTCGGCGAAGAACTCCTCGACGCTGATCTGCGCGCGAGCGGCCAGCGGATGATCGTTCGCCAGGCAGACCACCATTTCCTCGCTCAGGAAGTGGCGTCGAATCAGGCCGTGGGTGTCGGTGCCGAGCTGATCCTCGACGATGACGCCCAGGTCCAGCTCGGCATTGTCGATCATCCGGCGCAGGCTCAGGGTGCCGCCCTCGATCACGCTGAGCTTGATGTCGGGATAGCGTGCCTTGAATGCCATCAACAGGGGCGGGAAGTAGTAGGAGCCGAGCATCGAGGAGACGCCGATGCGCACCTCGCCCTTGACCAGCCCCTCGAGCTCCGCCATCGCCAGTGCCGCGCGCTGTGCCTGTTGCAGCAGGGGCCGGGCATGCTCGAGCAGCGTATCGCCGGCCGGGGTCAGGCGCAGACCGCGTGAGCCCCTGACCAGCAGTTGCGTGCCCAGTCGGCTTTCGAGCCCGGCGATCGACTGGCTGACCGCTGACTGGGCCAGGCTGAGTGCCTGAGCGGCAGTGGTGAAGCTCTGGTGCTCGACGACACTGACGAATATCTCCAGTGCACGCAGATCGAAGGGCAGTTTCATCGCAGGGTCCTGTTGATCGCGAGGTGCTTTTCATCGCGAGGTCCTTTATCAGCGCAGCTTCCTTCTTGGCGCAGTTTGCGACATCCCGGTGTCGCCTTTGCCATCAGCTTTGCTGATGGCCAGTATCATGTCGAGCTATTTTACTGATGCGAGCGCGCGGCGCAGACTGGCGCCATCCCCATGCTTGATTGAGTGCAGGTACCTGATGGCTTCATCGCTTTCCGCGTCTTCTTCCCCCGATTCCGCCGCCTCGGTTTCCGCCACACAGTCCGAGCTGCCCGAGCCGCTCAAGGCGCGCGGGCGTGACTGGCGGCGCATGACCCAGGCACTGTGTCTGGGTTCCTTCGTGGTCTTCATCAACCTCTATCTGGTGCAACCGCTGCTGCCGCTGCTGGCGACGGATCTGGGCCTGAGCTCGCTGCAGGCGAGTCTGTCCCTGTCGGTGAGCACCCTGACGCTGGCCCTGGCACTGCTGGTGTTCGGCCCGCTGTCCGATGCGCTGGGGCGGCGGCGTATTCTGCTGTGGACCCTGGGCGGCGGGGTGGTCTGTTCAGGGCTGGCATTGTTTGCCGAGGGCTTCTGGTCGCTGCTGGCGGTGCGCGCGCTGCAGGGCTTTCTGCTCGGCGGCCTGCCGGCGGTGGCAGTGGCGTACATGAGTGATGAGATGGAGCAACCCGCCTTGATGATGGCGGTGGGGCTCTACATCAGTGCCAATTCGCTGGGCGGCATCTCGGGGCGGGTCGCGGGGGGCGTGATCGCGGAGCACTGGGGCTGGCAGGCCAGCTTCGTCGCCATCGGCGGCGTCAGCCTGCTTGTGCTGGGGGCGTTATGGCAGCTGCTGCCGCGCCAGAGACGCTTCGTCGCCCAACCGCTCAAGCTGAGCAGCATGCTGGCAGGTCTGGGTCGCCATCTGCGCAACCCTCGTCTGTGGCCGGTGTTTCTGCTCGGCGGGCTGAATTTCTTCATCTTCGTCAATCTCTACAGCTACATGACCTTCCGGCTGAGTGAGGCGCCCTGGTCGCTCAGCAGTCAATGGCTAGGGTTGTTGTTCCTGACCTATCTGGCGGGCACCTTCGGTGCCTCCCAGTCTGGCCGGCTGGCACGGCGTCTGGTACCGGGAGGTGCGGCTGAGGACGGTGAGGCCGCGCTGGCGATCGCTCAGCGACGCGGTCAGGCACTGACCATGATGCTGGGCACCGGCATCGTGATGCTCGGCACGCTGCTGACGCTGAGTCACTCGCTGATCGGCATGTTGATCGGCCTGAGCCTGAATGCCTTCGGCTTCTTCCTCGCGCATGCCACTGCCTCGGCCTGGGTCGGACGCAATGCCGAAGGCGCGCGGGCCAGTGCCAGTGCGCTGTATCTGACCGCCTACTATCTGGGCGCGAGTCTCGGCGGCTTCTGGCTGGAACCCTTCTGGCAGGCTGCCGGCTGGCCCGGGGTGGTGGCCGCCAGCGTACTGGTGCTGGCGGTGACCTTCTCGCTGGCGATCCTGTGCTGGCGCCGGGCTACCACGCAGTATTGAGCCTGAGAGCAGCACAGACACCCAGGCCCTCTACGACAACGGCTCGCCAGATGGCGAGCCGTTGTCGTAGAGGGCCTGGAGGGCGAGATCAGTGCGCGGGCGCGTCGTCACCCCAGATCTCCTCCAGACGATCATCGCGGCCACAGCCGGCGCGGTAGAAGCGATAGCGCACCGGGTTCTTCTTGTAGAAGTCCTGATGGTAGTCCTCGGCCGCATACCAGGGCCCTGCCGCCTCGATCTCGGTGGCGATGCCTTCGGGGAATCTGTCCTTCAGCGCATCGCGACTGGCTTCTGCCGCATCTCGCTGGGCCTCATCGAGGGGATAGATGCCGCTGCGGTACTGGGTGCCGGCATCACAGAACTGGCGGTCCACCGCGACCGGGTCGATGTTGTGCCAGAAGACATCCAGCAGGGTGTCGTAGCTGACCTTTTCCGGCTCATAGACCACCTTGACCGCTTCGGTATGCCCGGTGCCGCCCGAGGAAACCTGCTTGTAGGTCGGGTTGTCCTGTTCGCCGGCGGTATAGCCGGAGGTGGTCGAGATCACACCATCAAGCTTGTCGAAGGGGCCTTCCATGCACCAGAAGCAGCCACCGGCGAAGATGGCGACTTCCTGACCCTGAGCGACCCCCTCGGCGACGCCCTTGGGCGCTGTCTGCGGGTCGAAGGCATTGGCGTGACCGACAAGCAGCAGGCCGCCGAGGAGGCTTGCCAGTGGCGTGAGGCGTCTGAGCGCAGGGAAGGGGGGTCGCGTGTATCGGGTCATGGTATCTCCGGGAAAGGCGTCATTCCTTCGAGGTGAGTACACGGAAATCTCCATGTCTCGGTGAGCCGTGAGGTGACTGGCGCTGTTGATTCCTCACTGCCTGTATCAGGCTTCTACGCGAATAAACGCGGGATGGATGCGAACATGCAGAATGAAACGTTACCGTTGTCGTGATCAAGCCACTGCCATTCACTCCGCTACGCGAATCAGTGCATCCAGTCAGCGACATGCCTCGTAAGGACACGGTACATCCCAATGACATGCCCATGACGGCAGGAATCGAAAAGGAAATCGCCAGTGAATAAACGCAAGTTACTGCTTCTGGGCGCCATCGTCGCTGCCATCGTGGTGTTCTTTGCCAGCGGGGCACAGGATTACTTCACTCTGCAGAGCCTCAAGGCCAGTCAGTCGGAATTTCAGGCACTCTTCGAGGAATCGCCGTTCAAGGTCGCGGGTACCTTCTTCGTCGTCTACGTGGCGATGGCGGCACTTTCACTGCCTGGTGCAGCATTGCTGACGCTGCTGGGTGGCGCGCTGTTCGGCTTCGGCTGGGGGCTGTTGCTGATCTCCTTCGCCAGCACCATCGGTGCGACGCTGGCCTTCCTGATTTCCCGCACTCTGCTGCGCGAGAGCATCGAGAAGCGCTTCCGCCGTCAGCTGGAATCTCTCAACCGTGGCGTCGAGCGTGAAGGCGGCTTCTATCTGTTCACGCTGCGTCTGGTGCCGGTCTTCCCGTTCTTCATCGTCAATCTGGTGATGGGGCTGACCCGCATGCGTGTGGTCACCTTCTACGTGGCAAGCCAGTTGGGCATGCTCGCCGGTACCGCCATCTACGTGAATGCCGGTCGCGAGCTGGGCCAGCTGGAGTCGCTGTCCGGCATTCTCTCGCCGGGGCTGATCGCCTCCTTCATCGCGCTGGGCCTGTTCCCGCTGATCGCCAAGAAGATCGTCGGCGTGCTGCGCAAGCGCAAGCAGCAGGCGGCCTTCACCAAGCCGAAGACCTTCGACTACGACATGGTCGTCATCGGTGCCGGTTCCGCCGGCCTTGTCACCAGCTATATCGCCTCCGCCGTCAATGCGCGTGTCGCGCTGATCGAGCGGCACAAGATGGGCGGCGACTGCCTCAATACCGGCTGCGTGCCCTCCAAGGCGCTGATTCGTGCCGGGCGTGCGGCTCATGAGATTCGTCAGTCCCAGCGCTTCGGGATTACCGCCAATGAGCCGGAAATCGATTTCGCCAAGGTGATGGGCCATGTGCATGACGTGGTGGAAAGCGTCGAGCCGCATGACAGCATCGAGCGTTACGAAGGCCTCGGCGTGGAAGTGCATACCGGCAGCGCCATGCTCAAGACGCCCTGGGAAGTGGAAGTCGATGGCCGTGTGCTGACCACGCGCAACGTGGTGATCGCTACCGGTGCCCGTCCGCGTGTGCCAGCTATCCCGGGTATGGAATTGATCACGCCGCTGACCTCAGAGAACCTGTGGGACCTCAAGGTGCAGCCCAAGCGTCTGGTGGTGCTGGGCTCCGGCCCCATCGGCATGGAGCTGGGTCAGAGCTTCGCGCGTCTCGGCAGCCAGGTCTCCATCATCGAGGGTGCGCCACGCGTGATGCCGCGCGAGGACGAGGAAGTCAGCACCTTGATGCATGAACAGCTCTCGGGCGAAGGCGTCGATCTGCGCGTCAATTCCACCGCCACGCGTATCGAGGTGCTCAAGGGCAAGGACAGCCAGCCAATGCGTCAGCTGGTGGTCAGCTCCCCCGAAGGCGAGGAAAGCTGGATCGAGTTCGACGAGCTGCTGGTGGCCATCGGCCGCGAAGCCAATGTCGAAGGCTTCGGGCTTGAAGCACTGGGGATCGCGGTTTCCGAGCGTGGCACCATAGATGTCTCCGAGTCGCTGCAGACCCTGCAGCCGAACATCTGGGCATGCGGCGATGTGGCCGGCCCCTATCAGTTCACCCATGCGGCGGGTCACCAGGCGTGGCACGCGGCGGTCAACGCGCTGTTCGGTGGCCTGAAGACCTTCAAGGTCGACTACCGTATCATGCCGATGGTCACCTACACCGAGCCGGAAGTGGCACGTGTCGGCCTCAACGAGACAGAAGCCAAGGCCCAAGGCTATGAGTACGAGGTCACCCATTACGCGATGGGCGAGAGCGATCGCGCGCTGGCCGAGCGGGCCACCGAAGGCTTCGTCAAGGTGCTGACCGAGAAGGGGCGTGATCGCATCCTCGGCGTGACGCTGGTCGGTGCCTCGGCAGGGGAGTGGCTGGCCGAATTCACCATGGCGATGAAGCATGGCATCGGTCTCAACAAGATCCTGTCCACCATCCATCCCTATCCGACGCTGTCCGAGGCCAACAAGGCCGCGGCAGGCATGTGGAAGAATGCCCACAAGCCGGAAGGCGTGCTCAAGGTGCTCGACCGTTACTTCACCTGGCGCCGCAACGGCCGCTTCGAGCCGACCAAGACCCTCAAGGCAAGCGCTGCCGAGCGGACCGTGGCTGTCGAAAAACAGTAATTGCTGAATCATGCCGCGGGCCTGCAGGTGCAGGGTCGCGGCATTTTTCCATCAGGAGAAGCCCTTCATGAAGACGAATCATCTGGCGGGTCGCCGTCGTGCCCTGGCGCTGATGGGTGGCTCGCTGGTCTTGCTGGCCGGCGTCACTGCCAGTCCCTGGGCCGCTTCTCTGGCGTATGCCGCCGACGCGCAGGCCGGGCGCCCGGCCCCTGAGCTCGCCTCGCTCGAGTGGCAGGTGATCGCCGAACGTGCACGCGGTCAACGGATCGACTTTCATGCCTGGGGCGGCAGTGAGGCGACCAACGCCTATCTGCGCGCCCAGGCCGAGACGGCGGCGGCGCGGCATGGTATCGAGGTGCGTCACGTCAAGATCGCCGATACCGCCGAGAGCGTCTCGACCCTGCTGGCCGAGAAGGCGGCCGGGCGCCGCGACGGCAGCATCGATGTGATCTGGATCAACGGCGAGAACTTCCGTGCGCTCAAGCAGGCCGAGCTGGTGTGGGGGCCCTTCGTCGAGCGTCTGCCCAACAGCGACTATCTGCTCGAGGAGATCGGCGCGCGCGATTTCGGGCTCGCCACCGATGGTCTGGAGGCGCCTTGGGGGCGTGCGCAGCTGATCTTCATGTACGACACCGCGCTGCTGGAATCGCCGCCGCGCTCCATGCAGGCGTTGCTGGAGGTGGCCAGAGAGCATCCCGGGCGCGTGACCTATCCACAGCCGCCCAGCTTCCACGGCACCACCTTCCTCAAGCAGGCCTTGATTGAATTGATGCCAGTGGAGCAGCGCGAGGTGCTGGCATCTCCCGTGGCGAGTGATGCTCAGTTCGCTGAGGTGACCGCACCGCTGTGGGACTATCTCGATGCGCTGCATCCTTTGATGTGGGCGCAGGGCGAGCGTCAGCCAGCCGGTGCCGAAGAGCAGATGAAGTTGCTCGCTCAGCGCAGCGTGTGGATCGCGCTGACCTTCGTGCCCCAGGAAGTGGCCAACGCCCGTCAGGAAGGGCGGCTGCCACCGACCATCGAGCCGTATATCCATGACGGCGGCACTCTCGGCAATGTGCACTATCTGGCGATTCCGGCCAGTGCACCGCACAAGGCCGCAGCATTGGTGTGGATCAATCAGTTGATGTCCGCCGAGGCCCAGGCTGCCAAGGCCGATCCCTCACGCTGGGGCGATGACACGGTGCTGGATGTCGCCCGCCTGCCGCCGCAAGAGCGCGCCGCCTTCGAGGCCTTGCCACAGCTGCCCGGCAGCATGTCGCCAGAGGCCTTGGGCACACCACTCAGCGAGCCACACCCGAGCTGGACCGACGCGTTGGAGGCCGAGTGGGCGCGACGCTATCGCAACTGACGCAATGGGTCGCTGATCGCTGGCGTGTCGCCCCCGCCACTGGTCATGCGCCGCTGACGACCGCCCGCGTGCTGCGCTGGGGCGTCTTGCTGTTGCTGCTCGGCCCGACGGCGCTGGGGCTGGCCGGTCTGGTCGCGCCGGCCTTCGGGCTGTGGCCGACGCTGGGCTTCGAGGAGGTCTCGGCGGTCGCCTGGCAACGCTGGTGGGCCTTGCCCGGGCTGGCGGAGGGCTTTCGATTGACGCTGGTCAGTGGCCTCGGCGGTACGCTGCTGGCGGTGCTGCTGACCATGGGGTGGGTCTCGGCGGCCGCCGGGACTCGCTTCGGCGAGCGCATGGAGCGCCTGCTGGCCCCGATACTGGCGATGCCGCATCTGGCGCTGGCACTGGGACTGCTGTGGCTGGCCGCCCCGAGTGGCGTGCTGATGCGCCTGCTGCTGGCGCCCTTCGAGGTGCTGGTACCGCCGCAGTATCCGCTGCCGGATGCCCACGGCATCTCGCTGGCGGTCGGTCTGGCGCTCAAGGAGGCGCCATTCTTGATGCTGATGGCGCAGACGGCGCTGTCACGCCTGCCGGTCACGGCGCAGCTGCAGGCAGGGCAGGCGCTCGGCTACAGCATCCCTCAGCTGCGCTGGCGCATTCTGATGCCACAGGTGATGCGCGCCATCGCCTTGCCCATCGGCGCGGTGCTGGCCTACTCGCTGGCGGTGGTGGATGTGGCGCAGGTGCTGGGGCCGACGCGTACGCCGACGCTGGCGGTGCGCCTGATCGAGCTGTGGCGTGACAGTGACCCGACGGTGCGCCTGCCGGCGAGTGTCGGCGCCCTGATGCTGGCCCTGCTGGTGATCGGGATGATGGCGCTGGGCGCGGCGCTGGGACGCGCTCTGCTGACCTGGCATCGCGACTGGGTACTGAGCCATCACCCGGCGCGCGCAAGCCGCCTGGCGCTGGCGAGTGAAGCCATGTTCGGGCGTGTCGCGCGCGGAGTGCTGGGCGTGGTCACGCTGATCTCATTGCTCGCCTTCGTGGTGATCGGCGTGCAATCGGTGGCCAGAAGCTGGTTCTTCCCTGCTCTGTTGCCGTCTCGCTGGGGCTGGGAGAGTTGGCAACAGGCCCTCGCTGGCCTGGGGGATGCCTTCAGCAACAGCCTGTGGCTGGCACTGCTGGTGGCGACACTGGCCGTCATCCTCAGCGTGGCGGTGTTCGAGCGTGAGCGAGAAAGTGGCCGCCTGCGCGGCTTCGTGGTCTGCCTCTATCTGCCATTGCTGCTGCCGCAGGCCAGCTTCCTGTTCGGCTTTCAGGTCGGTTGGTTGAGCCTGGGGGCCAGCCCCGGTTGGGCGGGAGTGGTGATCGGCCATCTGCTGTTCGCCTTGCCTTACGCCTGGCTGACGCTGGCCGGCCCCTGGGCGCGCTTCGATACCCGACTCGAGCAGGCGGCGCGTCTGCTGGGGCGTTCACGGCTCGAGGTGCTGATCGGTATCCGCCTGCGTCTGATGCTCAGGCCGCTGGCCATCAGCTGGGCAGTGGCCTTCGCGGTCAGTATCGCGCAGTACGTGCCGACGGTGGTGCTGGGCGGCGGGCGTGTCCCGACCCTGACCACCGAAACCCTGGCGCTGGCGACGGGAGCCGACCCGCGCCTTACCGCGGTGGCTGCCTGCCTGCAGGCCTGTCTGCCGCTGGTGGTCTACCTGCT
Source organism: Cobetia sp. SIMBA_158 (assembly GCF_046566945.1). NCBI lineage: Bacteria > Pseudomonadati > Pseudomonadota > Gammaproteobacteria > Oceanospirillales > Halomonadaceae > Cobetia > Cobetia sp. SIMBA_158. The sequence goes on along the minus strand of NZ_JAWJYL010000004.1, from coordinate 318,076 downwards.
GGCGCGTGCGGTACCTGCCGGGCGCTCGGTCTCGCCGACGCGCGGCTGATCGCCTGTCAGGCGCTGGAATGACGATGACCTCAACGACTTCATGGGAGTAGATGCAACATGCTGGACAAGTGGACCTCACGCTGGGTACAGCCGCCTCTGAAACGTCTTGCGAAAAGTGCGGCGGCGCGCGGTCTGCATCCGGATCAGCTGACCCTCGCGGGCTTCGCCATCGGCATGCTGGCGTTGCCGTTGCTGGCTTATGGGCATTTCGGTCTCGCGCTGATCGCGATCCTGATCAATCGGGTGGTGGACGGGCTGGATGGCGCGCTGGCGCGGCACGCCGGCCTGAGCTCCGATGCCGGTGGCTTTCTGGATATCTGTCTCGATTTCCTGTTCTACGCTGCCGTGGTGGTGGGCTTCGCCCTGGCAGATCCTGGTGCCAATGCGATGGCGGCGGTGGCACTGCTGTTCGCCTTCGTCGGCACGGGCTCGAGCTTTCTGGCCTTTGCCATCATGGCGGCCAAGCATCAGCTGGAGCGGCCCAATTTCACGCGCAAGGCCTTCTATTATCTGGATGGCCTGACCGAGGGTACCGAAACCATCGCCTTCTTCGTGCTGGCTTGCCTGATGCCACAGCATTTCGCGTGGTTGGCGTGGATCTTCGCCGCGGCATGCATCCTGACCACGCTGACGCGCGTATGGGGAGGGTATGTCACCTTGCGAGCCCAGGATGAGCATCACAGCGCCGACCAGAGTTGATGCGCTGCGAACCTGGCCTTGCTGATGATACGGCTCGTTACCTTTCTTACTCGCCTTGCTCACTTGCCTTGCTCGGGCGCCTCGGAGTCCTGCCAATGAAGATTGCTTCCCGTCAGTTGCCATCATTCCTGCCCCTGTTCGCGGCAGTCGCCTCCAGCGGCCTGCTGGCGGCGCTACTGCCCTCGGTGACCCACGCGGCTGACAGGAGTTTCTCGCCTGCACAGATCCTTGCCTGGGGCGAGAAGACCTTCGAAGGCCAGACGGCCTATCGCGTGGTGGAGCGCGATGGCAGACCTGCGCTTGAAGCACGTGCCCAGGGTCAGGCATCCGCGCGTTTTCTCGAGGAAGATATCTCGCTGGAAGAGACGCCCTACCTGAAATGGTGCTGGCAGGTGGACAGCATCTACCCGAGCGTGAACGAGAAGACCAAGGGCGGCGATGACTATCCGGCGCGTCTCTACGTGGTCAACAAGACCGGTATCCTGCCGTGGCAGGTCGAGGCCATCAATTACGTCTGGTCCAGCAATGAAGCCAAAGGCAGCCACTGGGACAATGCCTTCACGGATCGTGCCGTGCTGCTGGCCGTTGAATCCGGTGATGAGAAGGTGGGGCAGTGGGTGGCGGAGGTGCGTGATCTGCGGGCTGATTACGCGTCACTGTTTGGCAGCAAGCCGAGCGAGATTGCCGGACTGGCGCTGATGGCTGACGGTGACAATGCCGGCGGTGATGCCACGGCGCTGTTTCGTGGTCTGAGCCTTTCCAGCGATGCCACGCCGCCCAGCTGCGGTGCCTGATCCGGAATCATGAGTGATCAGGGCTGTGAAGAGAGGGCTGAGCCAGTCTGACAAGCGCGCCAAGCCAGCCAGGCCGACACGAAGCCAGACACGAAAAAGCCCCGCGACTGATGACTCAGTCGCGGGGCTTTCGGTTCCGGCCTCCCACAGAGTGGGAGGCGCTCATCCGGGGCGATGCCTCAGATGAGGGAAGAGGCGGAGCTTAGTGCTCCACGCCGCCTTCGCCGTGAACGTGGCCGTGTTCCAGCTCTTCAGCAGAAGCTTCACGCACGTTGGTGATCTGCACGTCGAAGTTCAGGGTTTCGCCGGCCAGCGGGTGGTTGCCATCGACAGTGACAGTGTCGCCTTCGACCTTGGTGACGGTGACCATCAGCGGGCCGCCCTGGGTCTGCGCCTGGAACTGCATGCCAGCTTCGATGTCTTCGACACCCTGGAAGGCTTCACGCGGCACTTCCTGGACCAGGGCTTCCTGGACTTCGCCGTAACCTTCTTCCGGAGAGACGGCAACTTTCAGCTCGTCGCCGGAAGTCTTGCCGTCGAGTTCCTTCTCGAGGCCCGGGACGATGTTGCCAGCGCCGTGGATGTAGGCCAGCGGCTCGCGACCTTCGGAGCTATCCAGCACTTCCCCTTCGTTGTTGGTCAGGGTGTAGTGGAAGGATACGACGGCATTCTGGGCGATTTGCATGATGAGAGCCTTTCGATAGGTATATGAACGTCAATGGTAACGTGCCCCTGAGGTGACTGTCAGGGGGGAAACTGGAAAAAAGCCGCGTATCACGTGGCTCCTGGCCCGCTGATGACATTGCCTGAGAGGCAATCCAGCGCACGTTACCTTGTCTTGAAAGTATAGGTGACGCTCGCATGCGTGCATTTCAACCCTGAGGCAGGGTTTTTTCTCACCCCCGACGCCATCGGTGAAGAAAGGGGCAAAACGGTTGGATTATCAGGTGTCTGGCGGGGTTGCCCTGTCAGCGCACAGCGGCCTTGCTGCTGGCGGCCAGACAAGGTTGGGGCGATGGCTTGCGAGGGCCACAGGGTCTGGTTACTCTGCCTACTCGGATATTGCGGATTCTGACGCGCGGCCCGAGGTGGCCTCGCTCTGCACACTCTGTCCCGTCGCCTGACGGGAAATGACAACTCAGGCGCCATGCGACCCTATTTTTCAGGAGAGAATTTCGATGACCGTGACATTGATCTGGCTGGTGAGCTTCGCTGCGATCTTCATGCTGTGCTTGAACCGCTGGGAAGGCTCGCTGGGTGCCACCGTCAAGCGTGTCCTGCCGGAGGCTCTGAGCATCGATAGCGGTGACCGCTACGTCTGGGGCGTGGCCCTGGGTATTCTGGGTGCGACCTTCATCGTCAATCCCGTCTCCATGCTGATGGCATTGATCGTGCTGGCGCTGATCGTTCTGATCGGCGGCAAGCTGATCTGCTGGGGCATGAGCAAGGTCAAGATGCACTGATTCAACCAGCAGCAACCTTCCGGGAAGCATGACGTTTCCCGCAGACAGAAAGGCCGGGCTATCTGCCCGGCCTTTCTGTTTCTGCTCATCCATCACGTCTTGTCAGTGCTGCCTGCAGCTCAGTGCCGAGTCATAGCCAGGTCGAGAGCGTCAGCGAGCCGAATTGATCGCTCTCCTGCTGCGTCTCGAATTCGTGGGTGCGCCACACGTTGACGAACGCCAGCTGCCAGCGTTGCCAGCTGAGCGCGAAGCCCAGCTGCAGGTCGCCGACCAGTGGGCGACGGTCCACCGAGGCGCTGTCCTCGAAGCCATTGCCATCCAGCAGCATGTTGTAGGCCATCGCGCGGCCCTCGATATTGGCGAACAGGTACCAGGCGAAGTCACCGTCGGGATGGAAGTACTGACGGCCGCCCTGGGCCGGCGCCACCGTCGGTATCCCGTAGCTGCGAGTCAGCCCCTGGCCGATGCGTACCCCGCCACCGACGCCCGCATAGGTGTAGAGATTGCCCAGCGCCACGGAAGCCGAGGGGCCGTACTCCACCTCCAGTCCTGCGGCCCTGGCCGGCAGCCATAGCTGCGTCTGCCAGCCGGTGCTGATCACCGGCTCGTTGTGCAGCTGGTGATCCCAACCCTCCGGCTCATCACTGCCGGTCAGCTTGTGTACCGCCTTCTGAGCATCCTTGGCGCCCGAGGCCGGGCCGACGATGCCGAGATCCAGATTGAAGGTATCCACCCGTCGCCAGTCATCTCCCTCTTCACCGGCGAACAGCGAGACGCCACCGAACAGGTAGCCCGCGTAGGGGCGGTCATCCTGATCCGGTTGCTCCCGCTTGATGTCATTGGGGGTATAGATCTGCTGTCCGAAGCGATAGGCCGTGGCGTCCAGTCGCGCCGCGCTGAAGCCGGGCACCCAGTTCGCGAATGAGCGTGACCAGTGCTGCTCTGGTGTCTTGAAGGTGTAGCTCAGCGCAAAGCCGTTGGTGTAATGGCCATCATCGCCGGAGGTGAGAATGTCGTTCTCGACCTTCAATGACAGCACGCCACCCTCGTCCTCGGCGGCCTCCACCATGGGGGCCAATGCCACCGCGCCCAGCATGATCAATGCCATGCCCAGGCGCCGGGTCGAGAAGGCCGGCGCCATCTGCGGGGCGTGGCTTGAGGCGGCGGTACCGCCGGGACTGTCATTGACTGGACTGGGATAAGCGCGGGGAGCGTTTCTTGAAGATGACGTGACACAAGACAGCTTGCGGGTGCCTGGGCGAGAACCTGGCGGACGGGCAGTGACGGGACGCATCGCAACTCCTGGGACGGGTAGTTGTGTACAGAGTCAAGTTAGGCTGCAGGCGTATAACTTTGCACAAAAAATCCCGATTTCATAGCCTGTTAATCAATAGGCAATCTGCATATCGCCCACTGCGGCGAGCCGTACCTGTGTGAGAATGAAGGAGGGGATGCGAAGCGAGGGGGTGGGCCGTGTGGGAGATGCAGTAGCGCAAGAGGTGCGAGAGACGCGAGAGAGGCGAGAGAGGCGAGAGAGGCGAGAGAGGCGGGGATGCTTGAGCCAGGCGAGATGGGGGAGAGCGTGACGGCGTTTCCCGCGCAGGGCTGCGACAGGCGCCGCTGAAGGGCGCAGAAACAAAGCGGCTGGCGCCCCGGCAAGGGAGCGCCAGCCGTCGAGAGACTCAGTAAGGCGCGACGCTCAGGTTGGCGCCGTAGCCGACCAGGCGGACACGTTGGCCAACCGAGAAGGCGGTGTCGGCTTTCTGGACGACGATGAGGCTGTCGCCGGCATCGCGGCGGACTTCAATCTCATAGGCGTCGATCTGGTCGACATTGTCAGCGATCGACTTGCCGGCCACGCTGCCGCCGATGGCACCCGCGGCGGTGGCGATCGCACGACCGGAGCCGCCGCCGATCTGGCTGCCGAGCAGGCCGCCGACGACCGCGCCACCCAGGCCACCGAGCACGCCGCTGCCTTCATCCTGTGCCTGGATCTGCACCGGGCGCAGCGAGGTGATGGTGCCGTAGCTGACGGACTGTGCGCGCTTGGCCTGATCGCCGGTGTAGACGTTGCCGGAATAGATGTCGCTGTTCGCGCAGCCGCCAAGCGTCAGCACGCCGAGTGCGATCACGGGCAGCCAGCGGCGTGCGCCAGTCGATCGTTTGTGAGTCAGTGAGAGTGTCATGGTGTGTCTCCTCGCATGATGCGGTGCAGCTTGAGGTTGTGATGGAGAATGCTGAGTGCTGAGAGAGCAAGGCTCAGGTAGGCGATCACTTCCTTGGGCCGCCAGCAGGTTCTTGTCACGACGGGCGTGCGAGAACACTGTTTCTTAACATTATAGACCACGTCGACCATGACGGGTTCCCGACCTGAAACGCTGAGGTGACGCAACTTCTGCACTTCCCTGTCGCGTGAGTGCTACCACGTGAGTACCGACCACGTGAGTACCGGCGCATGAGTGCTGCCACGCAAGCACTTCCGCGTGAGCACTTCTGCATGAGCCATGCCGCGTGAATGTCAGTGGCAGGGCATCCGTCGACGTTGGTTGGCATTCGCGGCGGGCATCCACGGCGGGCATCCACGGCGGGCATTCAAGGCGTAAAGCACGAAAAAGCCCGCGTGAGCGGGCTTCGGTCAGTCTGCGGGTGGCACCTCGCGCAATCCTGTCATGTCGAGGTGCCATACCGCGATGTCAGCGGTCTAGAACTGGTCTTCTTCCGTGGAACCCGTCAGTGCGGTGACGGAGGAGTTGCCGCCCTGAATGACGTTGGTCATGTCATCGAAGTAACCGGTGCCGACTTCCTGCTGGTGCGCCACGAAGGTGTAGCCCTTCTCGGCTGCGGCGAATTCGGCTTCCTGCACCTTCTCGACGTAGTGCTTCATGCCTTCGCCCTGCGCATAGTCGTAGGCAAGATCGAACATGTTGAACCACATGTTGTGGATACCGGCCAGGGTGATGAACTGGTACTTGTAGCCCATGTCCGACAGTTCCTGCTGGAACTTGGCGATGGTGGCGTCGTCGAGGTTCTTCTTCCAGTTGAAGGAAGGCGAGCAGTTGTAGGCCAGCAGCTGGTCCGGGTATTCCTTCTTGATCGCTTCGGCGAAGCGGCGCGCCTCCTCGAGGTCCGGCTTGGCGGTTTCACACCAGATCAGGTCGGAGTAGGGTGCGTAGGCCAGGCCGCGGGCAATGGCTTGATCCAGGCCTGCATTGACGCGATAGAAGCCTTCGTCGGAGCGCTCACCGGTCAGGAATGGCTTGTCGTAGTCGTCGACATCGGAGGTGATCAGGTCGGCGGCATTGGCATCGGTACGCGCGATGACCAGGGTCGGGACACCCGCCACGTCAGCGGCCAGGCGAGCGGCCACCAGCTTCTGCACCGCTTCCTGGGTCGGCACCAGTACCTTGCCGCCCATGTGGCCACATTTCTTGACCGAGGCCAGCTGGTCCTCGAAGTGCACGCCGGAGGCACCCGCACGGATCATGGCGGTCATCAGCTCGTAGCCGTTGAGCACGCCACCGAAACCGGCCTCGGCATCCGCCACGATAGGCGCGAAGTAATCGACGAAGCCGGCATCGCCCGGATTGGCCCCTTTCTGCCACTGGATCTGGTCGGCGCGGCGGAAGGTGTTGTTGATGCGCTTGACCACGGTCGGCACGGAATCCACCGGATAGAGCGACTGATCCGGGTACATGGCTTCACTGGTGTTGTTGTCGGCGGCGACCTGCCAGCCGGACAGGTAGATGGCCTCGATACCGGCCTTCACCTGTTGCATGGCCTGGCCACCGGTCAGGGCGCCCAGACAGTTGACGTAGCCCTTCTTGGCATCACCATTGACCAGCTTCCAGAGCTTCTCGGCACCGCGGGTCGCCAGGGTATTGGCTTCCGGAACGGAACCGCGCAGGCGCACCACATCCTCGGCGGAATAGGGGCGAGTGACCCCTTTCCAGCGCGGATTCTCGGCCCAGTCCTTTTCGAGCGCGGCAATCTGATCGGCACGTGTGTGACTCATGGTGGCATCTCCTGATGGCTTCGTCGTCGGGGCTCAGCCCCTGGCGTGTTGTCTGTGTCTTGTGTCTGTTCGCTTGTCTTTCGTCTGGCGTTCGACGCGAGAGCGACGCGTGAAATGGGAGTGTCGGTGCTCTGCGTCTTGAGTTGCTGCATGACAGTTTGTTGTTGTTATTGATCTTTCAGGCGTTACCAGTGGAGTCACGCCGTGCGACAGAAGGCGTCGTCGGTGGCGTTGTCGAGCTCCGCTGGCTCAGCAAGTCTGAAGCGAGCCTTGATCACGCCAAGGCAGGCAGTTTCCAGGCCGGGGGCCGCTGTCAGCGTGATGCTGTCCAACCAGGGCATCAGGAAGTACAGGCTGGCTTCCAGCGTGGGTAACGTGCAGTGGCTGAGGGTGAGGGCGATGCGTGGCGGCCTGCCGTCCGGCGCACGCAGCCGTGAGATCAGCTCTCCCCAGCACAGCGCTTCGCGCACGCTGCTGATCTGGGCAATGGCCAGCACCGAATGACGTTCGCCGCGATGCCGCGCGGCGGCCAGGGTCCAGAGGGCCCGGGGGAGCGGGCGGTTGCCCAGCTGCATCCCCGTCACGTCATCGGTGAGGCCGGCAAGCGCCAGCTGGTCAGGTGCATCCTGCGTCTCGCCAGCGGTTGCCGGCTGCACACTGCACTTCAGCTGCCCATTGCACTTCAGCTGCCAGCCACTGGCCTGTGAGCGCAGTTGCCACTGCTCGCCAGGAAGTTGCCAGCGCTGGTCGCGACTCAGATGGCAGATCGTCTGCGCCTGTGCCGCCACCGACTCCGCTGTCTGCGGTGGCAGTAGGTCCTTGAGGGGACGTGCCAGCTTGAGAATCCGCGTGCGGATCTCGGCGTTGTGCCATTGCTCGGCCAGAGCGGCATCCTCAGGCTGCCCGAGTACCTGGTCACCTCTACCGCCCATCAGGGTGGTCTGCGTTCGTGAGTCTGAGGTGAGCATGGGCGAATCTCCTGAAGGCGGTGCCGGATCGGGCAGCGTGTCATGTCGCAGTGCAGCGTAAATGACCTGATCTCTAGCATCGCTCCGAAATTGAGTGCTGTCTTTCATTCCTTGGTCGCATTAAAACGATCGTTTTACATCAGTTTCAACGTTGTGGAATTCTTGCTGGCAAACAGTCGTTTTAATATTTCTCAATGACGTCATGATGTCAGTATCCATGGGCCTTGGGGAATGATGACTTGGTCAAGGAGCGGGTTGTAGCCAGACTACAAGAAACTTCAAGGCACAAAAAAACCGGCCCCAAATGGGGCCGGTTTTTGTAAGGCAGACGCTAAAATTCAGTTCAGAATCAAGCGCATGCTGCGGTGCGGTATGCCGGCATCGAGAAACTCGTCGCCGTAAGCCGTGAAGCCGAGGCGTTGATAGAATTCCAGCGCATGGGTCTGAGCATCCAGTAGCACTTCAGCATGACCAGCCTGGCGCGCAGCATGGATGACCGCTTCCATCAGGCGTTGGCCAAGCCCCAGTCCGCGTGCTTCGGAGAGGATGGCGACGCGTCCGACATGGCCGTCCGGCAACAGACGGGCCGTGCCGACGGTGCGGCCATCCAGATGCACGAGGAAGTGTTCGCAGGCGTCGTCGCGCCCGTCCCACTCCTCATCCTGCGGCACCTGCTGTTCCTCGATGAACACGACGCGGCGGATCTCGCTGGCCTCGTTGCCCAACGTCTGCCAGTCGCCCCGTTCCAGGCTGATCATGGCGTCACTCATTCTTCATCGTCCTCTTCGTCCTGAAGGTCACATTCCAGTATCAGGCTGCCGCGGTTGATCAGCGCCGTCAGCAGGCTGACCACGGCACTGCGATCAAGGTCTGCTGTGGTGTAGTCAAGCAACACCGCGGTAAGGCGCTGATCGGAGGCCAGCGCTTCCGCCAGCGGCTGAGGGGCCAGGATGCCATCGCCATCGACGAACAGCGTGCTGGTGCCATTCTCGCCGTGACGGAAGGCGAAGCGTGAGCCCAGGGAGCGCACCAGTACGCCTTCATCTTCCAGATACTCGACAAGCTCATGGGTCTTGAGGGCCGGTTCGCGGGCGGCGAGCTGCTCCAGATACTTGGGCTGGGTCATGTAGCGCCCGAACCACTGCGCCAGCTGGGTCGGGTTGTCCAGCGTGCTGAGCAGCAATTCACGCACGCGCTCGAGCGAGGCGTCGTCCAGCTCACCGGCATTGGCGACCGGTGCCATGCCCTGGTCACGGTAGCGCAGCGATTCCGGCAGGCTGGCACCCAGATAGTCGGCGTAGGAGGTGACGACTTCATCGGCGGAAGGCGCACGGAAGCCGACGGAGATGGTCATGCAGTCATCGGACTGGCTGACACCGTGGTGCGCCAGGCGCGGCGGCACGTAGAGCATGTCGCCGGGTTCCAGCACCCAGTCCTCGCCCGGAGTGACCTCGAAGTGCTTGAGGATGCGCAGGTCGATGCCATCGATGATCTCGGCGTCGTCACCGTGCATGCCGCCCAGCTGCCAATGACGCTGGCCCTGGGCCTGCAGCAGGAAGACATCGTAGTTGTCCAGGTGTGGGCCGACGCTGCCGCCGGTCGGCGCGTAGCTGATCATGATGTCATCGAGGCGCCAGCGCGGCAGGAAGGTGAAGGGCTCGAACAGCGCGGCGACGTCGGGGACGTAATGGTCCACCGCCTGTACCAGCAGGCTCCACTGGCTGTCGTCCTTGGCGTCGAGACGCGCGAAGGTCGCTTCATCGAAGGGGCCGTGGCTGACCTGCCAGGCCTTGTCCGGGCCGTTTTCCTCGACCAGACGGGCTTCGATGCCATCTTCACAGGCCAGACCGGCCAGTTCATCGGCTTCCAGCGGCGTCTCGAAGTCTGCGAAGGCCCCGCGGATCAGCAGCGGCTTCTGCTGCCAGTAATCGCGCAGGAATTCACGGATGCTCAGGCCGCCCAACAGTGCCAGTGGCATGTCGGTGTCGCGGGGGGCGGGGGAAGTGCTCATGCAGAACCTCTCGAACGCGAACGGCAGCCTGTCAGGGGGCGGCGGTCTCGCGATGACGTCGTTGAAGCCGTTTTGCCGGATGGCAGACGGCGATGCGTTCCATGCCGAGCCTTGAGAGCGTGGCATGTCGTGCCCACTGACGGAGAGCGTCAGTGGTCGTGAATCCAGTGTGTCGTTCAATGTGCAGCGTGCTGCATGCTGTCTAATACGCAATGCATGACGCCGGAGCAGAGGCCCCGGCGTCTTGAGACTTGCAGTGACCTGCGCCGCTTAGAGCGCCTTGGCCTGTGCAATGGCGTTGCCGATGTAGCTGGCCGGGCTCAGTGCCTTCAGCTCGGTCTTGACGCCTTCCGGCAGTTCCAGCGTCTCGATGAAGGCGGCGAAACCGGCCTGGTCGATACGCTTGCCACGGGTCAGCTCCTTGAGTTTCTCGTAGGGCTTCTCGATGCCGTAACGACGCATGACGGTCTGGATCGGCTCGGCCAGCACTTCCCAGCTGTTGTCCAGATCGGCGTTCAGGCGCTCCGGGTTGGCTTCCAGCTTGCTGATGCCTTTCAGAGTCGCCTGATAGGCGATCAGACCCTGCGCCAAGCCGGTGCCCAGGTTGCGCAGCACGGTGGAGTCGGTCAGGTCACGCTGCCAGCGGGAGATCGGCAGCTTCTGTGCCAGATGGCCCAGCACGGCGTTGGCGATGCCCAGATTGCCTTCGGAGTTCTCGAAGTCGATCGGGTTGACCTTGTGCGGCATGGTGGAAGAGCCGATCTCGCCGGCCACGGTACGCTGCTTGAAGTAGCCCAGCGAGATGTAGCCCCAGACGTCACGATCGAAGTCGATCAGGATGGTGTTGAAGCGGCAGATGGCATCGAACAGCTCGGCGATGTAGTCGTGCGGCTCGATCTGGGTGGTGTACGGGTTGAAGGTCAGCCCGAGGCTCTCGACGAAGGTTTCGGCGTTGGCCGCCCAGTCGATGGCCGGATAGGTGGTCAGGTGGGCGTTGTAGTTGCCCACGGCACCGTTGATCTTGCCGAGCATCTCGATGCGTTCGATCTGCGCCAGCTGACGACGCAGACGCGCGGCAACGTTGGCCATTTCCTTGCCGAGGGTGGTCGGGCTGGCAGTCTGGCCGTGGGTGCGTGACAGCATCGGCTGTTCGGCGTGCTGGTGGGCCAGCGCGACGATCGCTTCGGTCACTTCACGCATCTGCGGCAGCAGCACGTTGTCCAGGCCGCCACGCAGCATCAGGGCGTGAGACAGGTTGTTGATGTCTTCACTGGTGCAGGCGAAGTGGATGAACTCGGTGACGGCGTTGAGTTCGGCGTTGCTCTCGACCTTTTCCTTCAGGAAGTACTCGACCGCCTTCACGTCGTGGTTGGTGGTGCGTTCGATGTCCTTGATGCGCTGGGCATCCTCGACACTGAACTCACTGACGATGCTATCCAGCACGGAGTTGGCATCCGCGGAGAAGGCCGGCACTTCAGCGATCTCGGCGTGGGCGGCCAGGCGTTGCAACCAGCGCACCTCGACGATGACGCGGGCACGGATCAGGCCGAATTCACTGAAGTGCTCGCGCAGGGCCTCGGTCTTGGCGCCATAGCGGCCATCGACGGGAGACAGGGCGGTGAGGGCGGACAGCTGCATGATGAGAATCTTCCGATGGAGGCAGGACATATCGCGCTGCCGGTTCAAGTGTCTCGGAGCCCGGTTGATGGGCTCCAGCGTTGTTGAAGCGAATTCGGGTGTGAATCTGGTGCGTCAGGTGACGCGCTGGCGCGAGCGCGGAGGCGGGCTCAGCCCAGCTGCTGCAATGACTTCTTGAGCGCGCTGCGCTGGAAGACCAGCTTCCAGCGACGGCCACCCTGCTGGTCCCACAGCAGGGCGAAGCGCACGCCTGCCAGCAGGGCGCAGCGGATGCGTTCCGGCATCATGCGCTGCTGCAGCAGGCCGGGGTCGCCCTGCACCACGATCCGGTAGCGGAAGGTGGAGAGAGTCTGCTGGTAAAGCTCGCCCAGGCTTGCGATCACGTTCTCGTGGGTCGGCCCGAAGTGCTCGGCCTGGCCCTGGATGCGGGTCAGACCCGCGCCCAGCTTGTCCAGCATGTCCGGGTCCTTCTTGAGCTTGCTCATCAGCATCACCAGCGAGAAGCCGTAACGCATCACCACGGGCGAGACCTGGCGACGTTCCATCACCGCACTGACGGTGTCGATGCCGAGCCGCAGGCGGTTATGGTGCCCGCCGTAGATGGCTTCGAAGCTTTCCGGATTGGTATCCAGCGTGGCATTGACCAGGGTTTCCCAGGCGCGCTCATCGCACTGGCCGTGGCGGGCCAGCTCATCGACCAGCGCGGCTGCCTGGAAGACGCCCGCCAGCGAAAGTGCCTGGCGGGTAGTGGTATCAGTGACGGGACGGATCGGCACGCTGGTCATTGCGCGGCGGACTCCTCGGGGCCAGAGAGCGGGGCGGTGGAAGCGCTGGCGTCCGCCGCCGGAAGTTTCCAGGCGGCATCGATCACGCCGCCGCCCAGACAGATGTCGCCGAGATAGAAGACGGCAGACTGGCCGGGCGTGACGGCGCGTTGCGGTTCATCGAAACGCACCTCGACACGCTGGCCGTCATTGACGATCAAGGTCGCGGCCTGATCTTCCTGGCGATAGCGGTTCTTGCAGCGAATGCGCAGCTCGCCATTGGCATCGGTCTGCGGCGGCTCACCCGCGACCCAGTCGACGGATTCGGTGCTCAACGCCTGAGTGTAGAGCAGGTCGTGGTGCTTGCCCTGCACGGCGATCAGCACGTTGCGCTCCAGGTCCTTGGCACACACGAACCAGGGCGCGTCCGGATAGCGCTTGAGGCCACCGATTCCCAGCCCCTGGCGCTGGCCGAGAGTGTAGTACATCAGGCCCATGTGCTCGCCGATGACATCGCCATCGGGGGTCTCGATCTTGCCGGGCTGAGCGGGCAGGTACTGCTTGAGGAAGTCGGCGAAACGCCGCTCGCCGATGAAGCAGATACCGGTGGAATCCTTCTTGCGCGCGGTGATCAGCTCATGCTTCTCGGCGATGGCACGCACTTCGTGCTTCTCGAGCTCGCCGACCGGGAACAGGGTGCGCGCGATGGCCGCCTGCGGCACGGCATGCAGGAAGTAGCTCTGGTCCTTGTTGGTGTCCAGGCCCTTGAGCAGGCGCGGGAGACCATCACGCACGCCGCCACGCACGTAGTGACCGGTGGCGATCAGCTCGGCGCCCAGCATCTCGGCATACTCGAGGAAGACCTTGAACTTGATCTCGCGGTTGCACAGGATGTCGGGATTCGGCGTGCGACCGGCCTTGTACTCGGCCAGGAAGTGCTCGAAGACGTTGTCCCAATACTCCGCGGCGAAGTTGGCGGTGTGCAGCTTGATGCCGAGCTTGTCGCACACGGCCTGGGCATCGGCCAGGTCTTCGAGGGCGGTGCAGTATTCGCTACCGTCGTCTTCGTCCCAGTTCTTCATGAACAGGCCTTCGACGTGGTAGCCCTGCTCCATCAACAACAGGGCAGAGACGGAGGAGTCGACACCGCCGGACATGCCGACGATGACCTTGGTTCCGGTACCGGTTTCAGCGGTCATCAGTTCTCTCGTCACCCGCATGGCCGCGGGTTGTCACAAACAGGGGAGGCGGCAGACCCGTCATTCTGGCGCCGCTTGAATGGGCGGGATTATACCTGAATGCGGGGGTGGGATTCACCCCGCCTGCGCCGTCTGCCGCACTGGGCCGCAAGCGCCGCTCGACAGCACGCCCGGCGGCGGACTTCCGGCGCGGGCAATCGCTCAATCGTGCAGCACATCCAGCGGGAAACGCTTGCCACGCTGGCTGTCGCGAATACGCCGGGTCACCAGCGGGCTGCGCAGGCGGCCCATGTCCTCGAGCTGCTCGATCTCCTCAAGCGACAGCCAGTGCGTTCTGACGATGTCAGGGTCCAGCGGCGTGCACAGGTGCTCAAGGGCGGCGGCCTCGAAACTGTGGGAGTGGAAGTGGGTGCCGTCCTCGGCCACGTGCACATAGAGGCCGAGATAGCCGGTCAGCAGGATGCGCCAGGCGGTTTCCTCGCGGACTTCGCGTTGTACGCCGTCGATGATGCGCTCATGGGGTTCGAGATGGCCGGCCGGCTGGTTGAACACCGTGCAGGGCCCGCCCTTGTCTTCCTCGACGATCAGGTAGCGCCCGGCGCGTTCGACGACACAGGCGACGGTGACATTCGGGGTCCAGCGAGCAGCCATCAGGATTTCCTTCCTTCCTTGGGGGGTGAGGGACGACGAGAGGGGGCGCGGGCGCCGGGGGTCTTGCCTGAACCCTTGCCTTCAGTCTGGCCAGAACTCCGACTGGAACCCCGACCTGAACCCTTGCCGCTGTTGCATTTATTGCCACTGCCTCGGGGGTCAGCGTTGCCGGTGCGGCGCTCGCCCGGCTTGCCAGTCGCGCCCTTGTGGCGTGGCGAGCGGGACTCGCGACGAGGTACTGCTGGCATCTCGACTTCCTCGCTGCGCCATTCACCGGGGGCAAGGCCGTCGAGCTTCCATGGCCCGATGGCCGCGCGGATCAAACGCAGGGTCGGCAGGCCGACATGGGCGGTCATGCGGCGCACCTGGCGATTGCGACCTTCGCTGATGATGATCTCCAGCCAGTGGGTCGGAATGCTCGCACGGAAGCGCACAGGGGGTTGCCTGTCTGGCAACTCGGGGGGCTCGATGCGCCGCACTTTGGCTGGGCGCGTCATGCCATCCTTGAGCTCGACGCCGGCACGCAGCGCGGCGATGGCCTGCTCGTCAGGGGCACCTTCCACCTGCACCCAGTAGGTCTTGGGCTGTTTCTTCTTCGGGTGCGCGATCTGGTGGGAGAGCGCGCCATCACTGGTGAGCAGCAGCAGTCCCTCGGAGTCATAGTCGAGGCGCCCGGCGGCATAGACATCCGGCACGTCAATGAAGTCAGCGAGTGTCTGGCGGCCCTGATCGCGGTCGGTAAACTGGGTCAGGACGCGGTAAGGCTTGTGAAGCAGATATATGAGAGACATGATTTAGACTTTTGTCGCGGCTGCCGTATAAGCCTACTGTGAGAAGCGGCACGGGTGCTATACTCGCGCCTCCACTGAATCCATGACAGGGGAGTTATCAATGGGGTTCCAGAAGATTGTCGTCCCGGAAGGCGGTGCCAAGATCACCGCAAATTCCGACAATACCCTCAACGTTCCGAATAATCCGATCATCCCGTTCATCGAAGGCGATGGTATCGGTGTGGACGTGACTCCGGCCATGAAGATTGCCATCGACGCTGCTGTCGACAAGGCCTATGGCGGCGAGCGCAAGATTCACTGGATGGAAGTCTACGCCGGTGAAAAAGCCACTCACGTTTATGATGCTGACACCTGGCTGCCGGAAGAGACTCTCGAGGCTGTCAAGGATTACATCGTTTCCATCAAGGGTCCGCTGACCACTCCGGTGGGCGGTGGTATTCGCTCCCTGAACGTCGCTCTGCGTCAGAAGCTGGATCTGTACACCTGCCTGCGCCCGGTGCGCTGGTTCACTGGTGTGCCGAGCCCGGTCAAGAAGCCGGCTGACGTCGACATGGTCATCTTCCGCGAAAACTCCGAAGACATCTATGCCGGTGTCGAATGGAAAGCGGGAACGCCGGAAGCCGACAAGGTCATCAAGTTCCTGCGTGAAGAGATGGGTGTCACCAACATCCGCTTCCCGGAGAACTGCGGTATCGGCGTCAAGCCGGTCTCCGAAGAAGGTACCAAGCGTCTGGTCCGTCAGGCTGTCCAGTACACCATCGACAACGACCGTGAGTCGCTGACCCTGGTGCACAAGGGCAACATCATGAAGTTCACCGAAGGTGCCTTCAAGGACTGGGGCTACGAAATCGTCAAGGACGAGTTCGACGGCGAGCTGCTGGATGGTGGCCCGTGGATGACCTTCAAGAACCCGAACAACGGCAAGGACATCGTGGTCAAGGACGTCATCGCTGACGCCATGCTCCAGCAGATCCTGCTGCGTCCGGCGGAATATGACGTCATCGCCACCCTGAACCTGAACGGTGACTACCTGTCCGACGCTCTGGCGGCGGAAGTGGGTGGTATCGGTATCGCGCCGGGTGCCAACCTGTCCGACACCGTCGCCATGTTCGAAGCGACTCACGGTACTGCACCGAAGTACGCTGGCCAGGACAAGGTCAACCCGGGCTCCGTCATCCTCTCTGCCGAGATGATGCTGCGTCACATGGGTTGGGTCGAAGCGGCTGATCTCGTGCTGAAAGGCGTCGAGAAGGCCATCGCCAAGGGCGAAGTCACCTATGACTTCCATCGCCTGATGGACGATGCCAAGCTGCTGAAGTGCTCCGAGTTCGGTCAGGCTGTTGCTGACAACATGGATGCCTGAGACCCTGCGTTGATCTGATGCCCAGGCATCAGGTTGCGTGACAGGTTTCAGCAGAAGGCCCCCGGACATGTCCGGGGGCCTTCTTGCGTTTGAGATGGAAGCTTCTCGGTTGCGCGCTCAGTCTGCTGCCAACGATTGCCACTCCTGTGCGTTCTGCGTGGAGCGTTCTGCGCGGGGGGCTGTGCGATAGCATTCCGGATTTCATTGAGCGGCGAGACGCTTGAATGGGTCGCCGGTTGGCGACGCCTGTCGAGAGGTGTCTGTCGCGTATGTGAGCGAAAATGCATGCAAATGTCCGCATTCATGTCAGAGCGTCGCGATGCAGGCATGAACGTGTACGCCTGGGCGTACGCGACTAAAGCTTGCAACCAGATCGACAAGCCCCCATCTTTTCCTTATCACACCCACATTGAGACGACGTGGCAGCGCTTGGCCTTCTTAGCGGCGCGTTGAGGCAATCTGCTTCGTCACGGCTTGTGTTCACCGGATCAGCCCCTTATGTTCAAGACAGAGACATCGCGCGGCAGTCCTCCCTTTCTGGAGACACTGTCGATCAGCAATCAGGCCCCGTCGGCTCAGGAACCCGGATACCAGGAAGACCACGAAGGTGATCTGGCATTCGAGACCGCTGAGCCTGAACTGGCTCCACCGCCCATGTACAAGGTCGTTCTGCACAATGATGACTTCACGCCGATGGACTTCGTCGTGGAGGTGCTGACCACCTTTTTCAACAAGGATCAGGAGCAGGCAGTACAGATCATGCTCGCTGTCCATCATCAGGGAAAAGGAACCTGTGGCATCTTCAGTCGCGACATCGCGGAAACGAAATGCCACCAAGTCAATCAATATGCTCGAGAGTGCCAGCATCCGCTGCTGTGCGACATCGACCGGGCGGAGTGATCCGTCCAAGACGCGGCCTAGAGGGGACTTGCCATGTTGAGCAAAGAACTTGAACTGACCCTGAACACGGCCTTCACCGTGGCACGTTCCAAACGCCACGAATTCATGACCGTGGAACACCTCCTGCTGGCACTGCTGGACAATGCCTCCGCTGCCGATGTCCTGCGCGCCTGTGGTGCCAATCTGGACAAGCTGCGAGTCGACCTTCAGGACTTCATCAATTCCACCACCCCGCTGATTCCGGAAGAGCAGGAAGACCGCGAGACGCAGCCGACGCTGGGCTTCCAGCGCGTCCTGCAGCGTGCCGTCTTCCACGTGCAATCCTCCGGCAAGAGTGAAGTGACCGGCGCCAACGTGCTGGTGGCCATCTTCTCCGAGCAGGAAAGCCAGGCCGTCTACTTCCTTAAGCAGCAGAATGTCGCGCGTGTGGATGCGGTCAATTACATCGCGCATGGCATCTCCAAGGTCGCGGGTCACACTCAGACGCCCCAGGCGTCGGTCGAGAATGAAGAGAGCGAAGAGGCGAGCAGCGAGGGCGGCAACAACCCGCTGACCAACTACGCCACCAACCTCAACGAGCAGGCGCGTCTGGGCAAGATCGACCCGCTGATCGGCCGCGATGGCGAGCTCGAGCGCGTGGTGCAGATTCTGGTGCGACGCCGCAAGAACAACCCACTGCTGGTCGGTGAGGCCGGCGTCGGCAAGACTGCCATCGCGGAAGGTCTCGCCAAGCGCATCGTCGAGGAGGACGTGCCGGACGTCATCAAGGAAGCCGTGGTCTACTCGCTGGATCTCGGGGCGCTGCTGGCCGGCACCAAGTACCGCGGTGACTTCGAGAAGCGTCTCAAGTCGCTGCTGGCGGAGCTGCGCAAGGAACCGAACTCGATTCTGTTCATCGACGAGATCCATACCGTCATCGGTGCGGGTGCCGCGTCCGGTGGCGTGATGGATGCCTCCAACCTGCTCAAGCCGCTGCTGTCTTCCGGCGAGCTGCGTTGCATCGGTTCCACCACCTTCCAGGAATTCCGTGGCATCTTCGAGAAGGACCGCGCCCTGGCGCGTCGCTTCCAGAAGGTCGATGTCATGGAGCCGTCGGTGGATGACACCATCCGCATCCTCAAGGGGCTGCGTGGCCGCTTCGAGGAGCACCATGCCATCAAGTACACCGATGCCTCGCTGGAAACGGCAGTGCGTCTGGCGGACCGCTACATCAACGACCGTCAGCTGCCGGACAAGGCCATCGACGTGATCGACGAGGCCGGTGCCCACCAGCGCCTGCTGCCGCAGAGCATCCGCGTCGACACCATCGATACCGAGCAGGTCGAGGCGATCGTCGCCTCCATCGCCCGCATTCCGCCGAAGACGGTCTCCAGCTCCGACAAGAAGCTGCTGTCCAATCTCGAGCGCGATCTCAAGATGCTGGTGTTCGGGCAGGACGGCGCCATCACCGGTCTGTCCGCGGCGATCAAGCTGTCGCGTGCTGGCCTCAAGGCGCCGGACAAGCCGGTGGGCAGCTTCCTGTTCGCTGGCCCGACAGGCGTCGGCAAGACCGAGGTCGCCCGTCAGCTGGCGGCGCTGATGGGTATCGAGCTGGTGCGCTTCGACATGTCCGAGTACATGGAGCGTCACACCGTCTCGCGCCTCATCGGGGCACCGCCGGGCTACGTCGGTTATGACCAGGGCGGTCTGTTGACCGAAGCCATCACCAAGCAGCCGCACTGCGTGCTGTTGCTGGATGAGATCGAGAAGGCACACCCGGAAGTCTTCAACCTGCTGCTGCAGGTGATGGACCACGGCCGCCTGACCGACAACAACGGTCGCGAAGCGGACTTCCGCAACGTCATTCTGGTGATGACCTCCAATGCGGGTGCCGAGCAGGTGGCGCGTCGCTCCATCGGCTTCAAGCACCAGGATCACTCCACCGACGCCATGGAAGTCATCCGCAAGACGTTCTCGCCGGAATTCCGCAACCGTCTGGATGGCATCATCCAGTTCGGCGCGCTGGATCTCGCCGTGGTGCGCAATGTGGTCGACAAGTTCCTGGTCGAACTGCAGGCGCAGCTGGATGAGAAGCGCGTGCAGCTGGATGTCGCTGATGAGGCGCGCGACTTGCTGGCGACTCTCGGGTATGACCCGGCAATGGGTGCTCGCCCGATGGCACGCGTGATTCAGGAGAAGCTCAAGAAGCCGCTGGCAGAGATGATCCTGTTCGGCGACCTGTCCGAGTCGGGCGGCATCGTGCATGTCACGGTCGACAACGGCGAGCTGCACCTGGAAACGGAAGCGGAAATGGCGTGATCTGACGCTAAGCTTGCTGCCCTGAAGGGGCGACATGAACGGTCAGTGCTCAAGCGCTGGCCGTTTTTTATGCCTGTCAGTCAGCAAACTGTCCGCACTGGGCGGGCGTCGAGTCGATCGCCCAAGGCCTGATACGCGCGCACGCCAAGGGGCTCGCCATCTTCAAGGGGAGGGCGGGGGAAGCGAATGCGTATTGAGGAGAAAATGCCCAGCGGGGATGAGCCGCCTGTCATCATTGAATGGGAGCGAAGACCAGATTGGCGTTCGGGCTCAAGACGCATTCATGGGACAAGGCGGCATCATCGGAATACTCAGGCATACGCCATCGAGGTGGCGGGTGTCTCGCCGGGAAGGGCAAGTCTTGCAACCTCGATGCGTTCCGGGTCCGGGCGGAGGGTTCAGGCGGAGGTGACGCTGGTGCCTGAGGTGCCGGGAACGACCGGTTCAGCCAGCCGGTGTCATGATGATCGCATGCAGGTCCAGGACGTGCAGAGTGATCGATGGCATGGCAACCGGCAGGGCAGTCTGACCGTGCTTAGCGCGAACGGTAGACGATACGGCCCTTGGACAGGTCGTACGGAGTCAGCTCAACCTTGACCTTGTCGCCAGTCAGGATGCGGATGTAGTTCTTGCGCATCTTTCCGGAGATGTGAGCGGTCACGATGTGGCCGTTTTCCAGTTCAACACGGAAAGTGGTGTTCGGAAGGGTGTCGACGATGACGCCTTCCATTTCAATATGATCTTCACGCGCCATATAGGCTGATCCTCACTTATTACAGGGAATACTGCTGGTAGTTCCGAGCCGCCTCAGCACAAAAAGTGCCCGATTCGGGACTTCGATACGCGATATTGTGCCGTAAGGGCGGCGGCAAGGCAAAGTCGAAGCGCGATTGTACGCTCCTTGAGCGCCTGTGGGCAGCTCAGGAGGAAGATAAAAATCGGCATCTTGCGCCGGGGCAACTCTCGGCAGGCGGTTGGTTGGCAGTCAGCGCTGTCTGATGAGCCCCTGCCAGCTGAGCGTTGCGTCACCTTAGCGTTGTCGGAGCGCTTGCGTCGAGAGGGCGCCTGGAGAGCGCGTCGAAAGAGCCTATGGAATGAGCCCTTGGAATGAGCCCATGCAATGAGCTCAGCGCGTCACTCGCCGGATGTCACTGACGCGCCTTGCTTGACCAGGCTCAGTGGCAGATGGCTGTCGGTATGGTTGGCCGGTATGCGTCGCCGCCAGTGGCTGCCATCCAGATACTCGAGCGGCTGGAAATGCTGCTTGTAGTTCATCTTGCGGCAATCACGGATCCAGTAGCCCAGATAGAGGTGGGTCAGGCCTTCGCGGCGTGCCTGCTCAATCTGCCACAGCACCGCGTAGGTCCCCAGCGAGCGCTGATTCAGTGACTCATCCGGATCGTAGAAGGTATAGATGGCGGACAGGCCATGACTCATGCGGTCCATGGCGGCGACGGCCACCAGACGGCCATCGAGGCGAAAGCTCACCAGGCGGGCATAGTCATCGCGGGAGGTGAGGAAGGTGCGATACTGCTCATGACTGGGCGGGAACATGTCGCCATCCGCATGACGGCTGCGGATGTAATGGGCGTACAGGCGATAATGCTCGGGGTCGAAGAGTGCCGGCCCCTCTTCGATGACCAGGTCGGCATTGCGACGCACCAGACGCTTCTGGGTGCGGTTGGGCGTGAAGTCGGCGATCGGCACGCGTACGGAAATGCAGGCACGGCAATCACCGCAATGCGGACGATAGAGATGAGAGCCGCTGCGACGAAAGCCGAGCAGGGCAAGGGCGTCATAGACACCGGAATTGGGCGCTTCCTGCGGATCGAGAAACAGCGTGGTCGCCTGGCGGCCTTCCAGATAGCTGCAGGCGTGCGGTACCGTCAGAAAGAAGCGCAGATCGCGTTGCGGTTGCTTGGGGGTATTGCTGCTCACCGTTGCATCATCTCCCTCTTGGAATTGCCGTGGCCATCATTCCCGGGCGTGCTGCGTGGGCCAGGATGTCAGTGACCACTTGCCCTCATGCCCTTGGCCAGTGGCATACTGGTCAAGATAGCTGATGAAATCGCTGCGGGCGATGCTGCGGGCGCCAAGACTTGCCAGGTGCGGAGTATGCATCTGACAGTCGATCAACGGAAAATCCCGTGCCTCCAATTCCTGGCACAGGATCACCAGCGCCAGTTTCGAGGCATCGGGCACGCGCGAGAACATCGACTCGCCGAAGAAGATGCGTCCACAGGCGACGCCATACAGGCCGCCCACCAGAGAATCGTCCTGCCAGACTTCAACGCTGTGGGCATGTCCCATGGCATGCAGGGCGATGTAGGCCTGCTGCATTTCTGGCAATATCCACGTGCCTGCCTGGCCATCGCGAGGAATGCTGGCACAGGCATTGATCACACCGGTAAAGTCGCGGTCGATACTGTAGCTCAGGCCTGCATTGCGCAGGCGCTTGGCCAGACTGCGGCGTACACGGACTTCCTCTGGCTTGAGCACCATGCGTGGGTCCGGTGACCACCACAGGATGGGGTCGCCCGGACTGAACCAGGGAAATATGCCGCGGGGGTAGGCCGCCAGCAGCCACTCGGGACTGAGTTCGCCCCCTGCACACAGCAGGCCGTCGGGCTCGCTCAGGGCGGTGGAAGCATGCGGAAAGCGGACAGGGGCAGGGGGAAGCCAGGGAAGCATGGGCAGCCTCTTGTCGGTTCGGGAACATGCACGGAGCAATGGGCTCCTGGCGCCTTGGCGTCATGAGCAGACGTGAATCGGCAATTATGACGTCACTGCCATCGAATGGTTATGATAACCGGCTGAAGGTACATGGAAAATCGCCCACAAGGTGCAAGGGGGATGGCGACTTGACTGCCAAGAGTGCCAGAAAGACAAGTCGGGAACAGGCCAAGCCTGAAACCCGTAGCCGCCGTGCGGCAGCAACACCCAGGAAGCGTGCCCGTCAGAAAGCGGACTCGCCGGGCTTCTTCGCGCGTCTGCGCGGTGCTTCGGCCACTGAGTCCAGCCCGGCACGCAAGACGCCGCGCGTCTCGGGCAAGCCCGCGAGGAAGGACGCCAGCGGCCAGCCTGCTGCCAAGGCCAGACACAAGCCGCGCGTGCAGGAAGAGAGCCCTGCAGCCCAGCGCCGCGCCGAGCGTCAGGCCGAACGCGCCGAACGCCAGGCCATCCGCGCCGAGCAGCGTGCGGAGAAGGCAGCGCGACCACCGTCACGCCTGACCACCACCCTGCAGGGCGTCAGCCGTGAAGGCGTGGTCATTCTCATGCTCAGCCTCTGCGTCTTCATGCTGCTGGCGCTGTTCAGCTATGCGCCGACGGACCCCGGCTGGTCCTACAGCGGCCCTGAGCTGACGCCCAGCAACTGGATGGGCAGCATCGGCGCCTGGCTGTCAGACGTGCTGTATTCGCTGTTCGGCGGCAGTGCCCTGTGGTGGCCGGCGATGCTGGGCTTCGGTGCCTGGCGCCTGATGCGTCAGCCCAGCACTGAGCTTGTGTGGGACCCGACGACCATCGCGGTGCGCGCCGGCGGCCTGTTCCTGCTGATCATGGCGACCTGCGTCATCGGTGATATCCAGTTCTACAGCCCCGATAGCCAGCTGACCAACGGCGCGGGCGGTATCCTCGGCAAGGGCATCGCCGGGGCACTGACGCCGTTGATCGGCATGGGCGGCACGGTACTGGTCGCGATGGCCAGCTTCCTGTGCGGCTTCACGTTGTTTACCGGCATGTCGTGGCTGACGGTCATGGATGAGCTGGGCAATGGCTGCATGCGGGTGTCTGGCTGGTTCGCCGAGCGCTTCAACAGCCGCCGCGACGATCAGGACGGCTACGATGACGAGGCAGCCTACGCCGAAGAGTCGCTGACGCACGAGGACGGTGAAGAGGATGACTCGGATCGCGACCCGGCCCCCAGTCTGAGCTGGTGGCAACGCCTGCTGCCGGGCCGGCGTGCCCGAGAGGAGGAGTGGGACGAGGACAGCGACGAGATTCTGCTTGGTCGCCGTCAGGAGGCAGAAGGCATCGCCGCCGAGCCGCGCGGTCAGCGCCGTGTCGAGCCGTCTCTGGATGGCGGCACCGACGAGGCCATCAGCGCTCGCGACGACTTCGCGGATGACCGCAGCACCGATATCCCGTGGCAGACCGCTGAAACCACGCCTTCCGCCAAGGTGCCGGGCGCTGCCTACACCGAGCGCATGACGGTGCAGAGCGCCAATGTCAGCATCGAAGGGGTTGATCTGGCCGCGGCCCTGAAGACCGCCGTGGCGGCAGAGGCCGCCTCCGCGCCGCGTGTCGCGCATGCCGATGTCACGCGCTCCCGTCTGCCGCAAGCCGCTGCCATTGAGGCCGAGCGCCAGCGTCATGCTGACGCCTCAGTCACGACGCAGGCTCCCAAGGCGGCGACGCCAGGCCCTGCCGCCGAAGACACGGCATCAGCCTCCGACAGCACGGCTGCCCCTGCTGCCTGGGACGCCGCCTCTGCCTTTGCGCCGACCGCTCGTCACGACACGGCTCGTCATGAGACCGCACGTCACGAGACGGCGCAAGACGCTCAGGTGCAGGGCGAGGCCGAAGCTCACAAGACTCCGTCTCAGGCACAAGCTCAGGTTCAGGCTCAAGAACTGGCTCGCGAGCAGGAAGCGCAACGTCTGGCAGAGCAGGAGGCGCAGCGCGAAGCAGAACAGAAAGCGCAGCGCGCAGCCGAGCAGCAAGCGGCAGAGCGACAAGCACTGCTTGAAAAGCAGGCGCAGCTCGAGAAACAGGCGCAGCTTGAGAAAGAGGCACAGCGTGAGCGCGACGCGCAACTTGCGCGCGAGCGCAGCGATGCCGCGCCGGATAGCCGCAATCAACCGCCGGAGCCCAGGGACGACGATGATGCGCCCCTGTCCGGTAGTGGTGGTCAATTCGCCACGGCCGCAGGGCTGGCTGCCGGTGCGGGTGTGATGGCGGCCGGTGTCGCGGCGGCCTCTTCCGAGACTCCCGCTCGCAAGGCGGTCGTTTCCTGGGATGATGCCTTCGAGCAGCCGACGGGCAACGCGCCGACACAGGCAGACGCGCCTGCGGCACCGAGCAGCCCGTCTGCCACGCAGCAGCATGCCCCTGAGCCGCGTCAGCCTGCAGCGCCCCATCAACCGGCCGAGCCGGTCGCGCCAGCGGAGCCCGATTCCGTGGCGCCTCAGGCCGAGCATGTGCCGCCTTTCGAGGCGCCGACAGCCACGCCGGAAGCGACACCCGCACCGGTCGAGCGCCCGTCCTGGGCCTATGACGGCGATGAGTCCGGCATGGTGCCGGGCGGTGGTCGTCTGGCGACGGCGGAAGATGCACAGGCGGCTGCCAGTGATCCCTCCGGTCCGACCCTGTGGACCGTGGAGCACATGCAGAGCCAGCGCCATGAAGGTGCCGATCACGAGGACGAGCCGGAAGGGGACCTGCCGCAGCTGAGCCTGCTGACGCCGCCGGATGCCCAGAAGCCCAACTACAGCGAAGAAGAACTCGACCAGATGGCCGAGCTGCTGGTGGTGCGTCTGCGCGAGTATGGCGTCAAGGCCGAGGTGGCGGATGTCTGGCCGGGGCCGGTCATCACGCGCTTCGAGATTCAGCCGGCGCCGGGCGTCAAGGCGTCCAAGATCTCCAACCTGTCGACGGACCTGGCGCGTTCACTGCTGGTCAAGAGCGTGCGTGTGGTCGAGGTGATTCCGGGCCGTCCGACGGTCGGCATCGAGATTCCCAACCCCAACCGCGCCATGATTCGCCTGCGCGAAGTGTTCGATTCCGATGCTTACCAGCTGGCGGAATCTCCGGTCACGCTGGCGCTGGGTCAGGACATCGGTGGCGCGCCTGTCGTGGCCAACCTCGGCAAGATGCCACACCTGCTGGTCGCCGGTACCACCGGTTCGGGCAAGTCAGTCGGCATCAACTCGATGCTGATCTCGATGCTGCTCAAGGCCACGCCGGACGAAGTGCGCATGATCATGGTCGACCCCAAGATGCTGGAACTGTCGGTCTATGACGGCATTCCGCATCTGCTGGCGCCGGTGGTGACCGACATGAAGGAGGCCGCCAACGCCCTGCGCTGGTGTGTCGCCGAGATGGAGCGTCGCTACAAGCTGATGGCCGCCATGGGCGTGCGCAACCTGGCCGGCTTCAATGCCAAGATCGATGAAGCCGAGGCACATGGTGCCCAGATCGCCGACCCGCTGTGGGAGCCGCAGCCCTGGGAGATGCACCAGCATCCGCCGGTGCTCGCCAAGCTGCCCTACATCGTGGTGGTGATCGATGAGTTCGCCGACATGTTCATGATCGTCGGCAAGAAGGTCGAGGAGCTGATCGCACGTCTGGCCCAGAAGGCGCGTGCCGCGGGGATTCACCTGATTCTGGCCACCCAGCGTCCGTCGGTGGACGTCGTGACCGGCCTGATCAAGGCCAACATCCCGACGCGCATGGCCTTCCAGGTCTCCTCCAAGATCGACTCGCGTACCATCCTCGATCAGGGCGGCGCCGAGGACCTGCTGGGCCACGGTGACATGCTCTATCTGCCGGCCGGTGCCGGCATGCCGACGCGCGTTCATGGTGCCTTCGTCGATGATGACGAGGTCCACCGCGTGGTCGATGACTGGAAGCGTCGCGGCTCGCCGGAGTACATCGAGGAGATCCTCACCGGTGGTGTGCAGGCGGATGCGTTGGCCGGCCTCGAAGCTGAAGGCGAGGACAGCGATGCCGAGCAGGATGCGCTCTACGATGAGGCCGTGGCCTATGTGGTCGAGTCGCGTCGCGCCTCCATCTCTGCCGTGCAGCGTCGCTTCAAGATCGGGTACAACCGCGCCGCGCGTCTGGTCGAGGCGATGGAGATGGCGGGTGTCGTCTCCGCGATGGGCACCAATGGCTCGCGGGAAGTGATCGCGCCCAACCACAGCGGCTAGCCGCCGCAGGCCTGGTCGCTGCACGCTGGAACACACGAAGGGGAGCTTTTTGCTCCCCTTCGTGTCAAAGACGTCAGATAACAGATCACTGCCAGCAGGCTGTTGGCAGCAATCATCCCGAATCGCTGAAATGATGATGGTCAGCTGCAGGGCCTCGGTGCCGAGGCTTGCCACTGGTCTTCCTCATCGCAAGGAGTTTCATGAAGACATTGTCCCGTTCTTTCGCTTCTTCGTTGACCGCTCGTCTGGCCAAGGGGCTGGGCGCCGCGCTGATGCTGGGCATGGCCGCTCTGCCAGCGCACGCCGAGGAATCGGCAGGCGATCGTCTGTCGCGCCTGCTGGAGCCGCTCAAGACCTATGCAGCCGACTTCGATCAGCAGATCCTCGATGCCTCCGGTCAGCGTCTGCAGGAAGCCAAGGGCAAGATGTGGCTGTCGCGCCCGGGCAAGTTCCGCTGGAGCGTCGATGCGCCGTACCGTCAGGAAGTGGTGTCGGATGGCAAGGAAGTCTATCTGCATGATCCGGACCTCGAGCAGGTCACCGTGCAGCCGCTGGATGAGCGTGTCACCCACACGCCGGCGCTGTTGCTGTCCGGTCGTGCCAGTGAGCTGACCGCCAACTATGCGGTCAAGCGTCAGCAGCAGGGCGCGCGTGAGACCTTCACGCTGACGCCCAAACAGGCCGATACGCTGTTTGAAAGCCTCAAGCTGACCTTCGACAGCGAGCAGCTCGACATGCTGCAGATGGCGGATTCCACCGGCCAGCGCACGGCGATCGACTTCAGCAACGTGCAGTACAACCCGTCGCTGCAGGATAGCCGTTTCGTGTTCCAGATCCCGCAAGGCGCCGACGTCATTCGTGAGCAGTGATCACGCCCAAGGTGCAGCGCAAATCCTGAATACGCTTGAATAAACAAGAACGCCCGGACCATCTGGTCCGGGCGTTCTTGTCTGTGCCAGTCGCGACTTGGCAGCCATGTGCGCGCAGGATTCGCCGCTGATCAGCTCTGTCCGGGCGTCTCGCCACGGTCTGCGGCGGCGTCCTGCTCGCGGCGCCAGCGCTCTATCTCGGCGAAGCGTTTCTCGCCACCATGCTGGGTCGGGCGATAGAACTGCTGGGTCGGCAGCTCTTCTGGCCAGGCATCGTGGGAGCGGCCGGCCGGATAGCCATTGGGCTCGTTGTGGGCATAGCGATAGCCTTCGCCCATGCCCAGCTCCTTCATCAGCGTGGTCGGGGCATTGCGCAGGTAGACCGGCACCCCGAAGTGGGGCTGCTGGCGCACGAAGGCCTTGGCTTCCTTCCAGGCCACCTCGATGGCATTGCTCTTGGGCGCGATGGCCAGGTGAATCGCCGCATGGGCGATGGCGCGCTGGCCCTCGTAGTCACCGAGGCGCAGATAGGCGTCCCAGGCGGCGATGGTCAGCGGCAGGGCGCGTGGGTCGGCGTTGCCGACATCCTCGGAGGCAATCGCCGTCAGACGCCGCACGACATCGAGCGGGTCGCCGCCGCCATCCATGAAGCGCGCCATGTACAACAGCGCCGCGTCGGGCCGCGAGGAGCGTATCGACTTGTGGATCGCCGACAGCAGGTCGTAATAGTCATCGCCCTGCTTGTCGAAGCTCGAGGCCTGATGGCCCAGCACGGCTTCCAGCGAGCTGTCCTCGAGTATCTCGCGCGTTCCCCCCTGGGCGTCTGGCTCACGACGCACGAAGTCACAGGCGGTCTCCAGTAGGCCGAGGGCACGGCGTGCATCGCCGGAGGCCGAGCGCGCGATGCGGGTCAGCGTCTCGCGGCTGGCTTCGATGTGACGCTTGCCGAGGCCGTTGACCTCATCCTGCAGGGCGCGCGTCAGTACCTCGATCAGGTCTTCGGTTTCCAGGGCCTTGAGCACATAGACCCGCGCCCGCGATAGCAGGGCCGAGTTGACCTCGAAGGACGGGTTCTCGGTGGTCGCGCCGATCAGCGTCAGCAGGCCGGATTCCACATGCGGCAACAGGGCGTCCTGCTGGCTCTTGTTGAGGCGGTGGATCTCATCGAGAAACATCACCGTCTGGCGATCGTTGGCCTGGAAGTGTCTGGCGCGCTCCACCACCTCGCGGATGTCCTTGACGCCGGCCATCACCGCCGAGAGCTGCTCCAGATGGGCATCACAGCCATTGGCGAGAATCTCGGCCAGCGTCGTCTTGCCGACCCCCGGCGGCCCCCACAGGATCATCGAGCGCACCACGCCGGAGGCCACCATCTGGCGCAGCGGCATGTCAGGCCCGACCAACGCTGTCTGTCCGATGTAGTCATCCAGGGTGCGGGGACGCATGCGGAAGGCCAGTGGCGCATGGGAATTCGAGGCGGTATCGGCAAAAAGATCCATCGGCGAGTCTGGCTCCGGCAGGCGTGGGGCAGTATTGCGCTCATCATGGCCGATCCTGCAGGACTGTACAAATCAGCAGGGGCGGCACGGTCAGTCAGCGGCCTCAGGCCGCGCGTGGCATTGCACCAGACTGTCATGTTTTCCTGACAGCATGACACGCTCATTTAGGCAATCCCACCCAACGTCTAACTGGCGCTCGGGGGATGTGTCCTACACTTCTAGGTGACGACATTGCTACATTCGGTAGCAATGCCCGAGGCGGCAGCGCTGTCTGCCAGCATCGGCCACCTGTTCCGTAAGGAGGAGGAAGTCATGCCCAATGTGACTCAGCTGCGCCAGGACCACGCCAACATGGCCCGTCTGCTGCACGTGCTTTCGCACCGCCACAAGACGCTCGTCAGTGGTGAGCGTCCCGACTTCCGCATGATGCGTGAGGTGGTGGATTACATTCTCGATTACATGCAGGGCTTCATCATTCCGCTGGAGCGTCAATGCACCCAGATGCTGTGCGAACGCTCCGAAGACGCCGCGCCACTCTGTCAGCGCCTCATCCAGCAATATCGCACCCTGCACGAGCGTCTGGACAAGCTGTCCGACAACCTCGACAGCATCCTGATGGACCAGATCATCCCGATGGACCAGTTCAATGCCGACCTGCGCGAGTATGTGGAGGCACACCGTGACTACCTGCGTGCCGAGCGCCAGGAGCTGTTCCCGCTGATGCGCGACAACCTCAGTGATGAGGAATGGCAGCAGCTGACCGATGCCATCCCGCATGCGCGCACCGAGCTTGAGCGCCTTCAGGAAGCCTACCCGGAACTCTACGCCGAGCTGACCGAGAGTGACGTCGTGACCGCCTGAGCCCTTTCGGTCCGATCTATAACGGTCTAGTCAGGAACTCGCCACACAGAAAGAATCCGCACTTTGCCCGCCACAACAGAAAGAACGCCAAGTCGTTGGCGGGTATTCCGAAAGTCTCCACGTCCCATCTCCCCCACACTGAGGTCATCACATGACGCCCGCCGCGTTTCGGTGGGCGTTGTCTTTGGCGGTGTTCCGCCTTCTCAGATGACGGCCGTGCGGCCCGGGAGACAAGCGATGAGTGCTCAATCTCTTGCACGACAGTGGGCAACTTCCCAGGACGGAGCGACGTCCGAGCCCGCCCAGTTCGCCAGTCAAGGCATTGCCTTGGAAGACCCGCGCCTGTTTCGCCAGCTCGCCTACGTGAATGGCTGCTGGGTGCATGGTGAAGGCGGACGCGAGGAGGCGGTCTTCGACCCCGCCACCGGCGAGCGTCTCGGCCAGGTGCCGTGGCTCGAGGAGGCGCAGATCGACGCCGCCATCGCCACCGCCGATGCGGCCCAGCGTGAATGGCGCAAGCTGCGTGTCGACCAGCGCGGCGAGCTGCTGGATGCCTGGTACGACCTCATCCGCGCCCACAAGGAAGACCTGGCCATGCTGATGACGCGTGAGCAGGGCAAGTCGCTGGACGATGGGCGCGGCGAAGTGGAATATGGCGCCAGCTTCGTTCACTGGTTCGCCGAGGAGGGCAATCGTGCCTTCGGCGAGACCATTCCCAGCCATATCCCGAATGCCGCGCTGGGCACCGTGCGTGAGCCTATCGGTGTCGCGGCGCTGATCACGCCATGGAACTTCCCGCTGGCGATGATCACTCGCAAGGCCGCGGCCGCGCTGGCGGCGGGCTGCACGGTGCTGGTCAAGCCGGCCGGCGAGACGCCGTTCTCGGCGCTGGCACTGGCGGAGCTGGCCGAGCGTGCCGGCATTCCCGCCGGTGTCTTCAGCGTCATCACCGGCGAGGCCTCCGAGGTCTCCAGGCAGCTGTGTGACGACCCGCGCGTCGCCGGGCTCTCATTCACCGGCTCCACCCGGGTCGGGCGTCTGCTGCTGAAACAGTGCGCCGACAGCGTCAAGCGCGTCTCGCTTGAACTGGGCGGCAATGCCCCCTTCATCGTCGGACCGGACATGGACCCCGAGGAGGCTGCGCGCGCCGCCGTCGATGCCAAGTTCCAGACCTCCGGTCAGGACTGCCTCGCGGCCGACCGTATCCTGGTCCACGACAGCCTCTACGAGGACTTCCTGAGCCACTTCGCGCGCATCATGAAGCAGCTCAAGGTCGGCAATGGTCAGGTGAAGGGGATCGACCTTGGCCCGCTGATCCACCGCGACGCCGTCGCCAAGGCGCAGACCATCGTCGATGACGCCGTCGAGCGCGGCGCGCGGCTGATCCACGGCGACCAGAGCATGGCGCCGGGCCCCAACTTCTTCATGCCGGTGCTGCTGGCCGACATCACGCCGGACATGCGCGTCTGGCGCGAGGAAACCTTCTCGCCGGTGGCCGGCATCACCGCCTGGCACGATGAGGAAGAGGTGATCGCGATGGCCAACGACACCGAATACGGCCTCGCCGCCTACGTCTATACCCACGATGTGCGCCGCATCTGGCAACTGATGCGTGGCCTGCGCTTCGGCATGGTCTCGGTCAATTCCGTCAAGATGACCGGCGCGCCGATTCCCTTCGGTGGCGTCAAGCAATCTGGCCTGGGTCGCGAAGGTGGCCGTCAGGGGCTCGAGGAATATCTCGATATCAAGTACTACTGTCTGGGTGGACTGGAAAGCGCCTCCGGAAGTTGAGACGGACATCCTTCACTGTCACATGTCGATCATGGCGACCGGTAGCCATTGAGCATCACCGCCGGTCGATCGCCCCTAGTTGAGCATTCGGAGAGTCACATGAGCACTGATAACACCCTGAGTCAGGCCGCCAGCTTCGACGACGCGACCTCGACCGATGAGCTGATTCGCCGTGATCGCAAGGTCACCTTCCATGCCTCGACCCACCTGCGCGATTACGCCCAGGGCGATGCACCGGGTCGCGTGATCACCGGTGGCGAAGGCATCCGCATCCGCGAGCGTGACGGGCGCGAGCTGATCGACGGCTTCGCCGGTCTCTACTGCGTCAACATCGGTTACGGGCGCACGGAAGTCGCCGATGCCATCCACGAGCAGGCCCTCAAGCTCAGCTACTACCACACCTATGTCGGCCACTCGAATGAGCCGCAGATCGCGCTGTCCGAGAAGATTCTCGAACTGGCCGGCCCCGACATGTCCAGGGTCTATTACGGCATGTCCGGCAGTGATGCCAACGAGACCCAGCTCAAGCTGGTGCGCTATTACCACAACGTGATTGGCAAGCCGGAGAAGAAGAAGGTCATCTCGCGCTGGCGCGGCTATCACGGTTCCGGCATCGCCTCAGGCTCGCTGACCGGGCTGGCGGCCTTCCATGATCACTTCGATCTGCCGATTCCCGGCATCCTGCACACCGAGGCGCCGGATTATTACCGCCGTCCCGCCGAGTGCGCCGAGATGAGCGAGCGTGAATTCTCCACCTGGTGCGCCGAGAAGCTCGAGGCGATGATCCAGGCCGAAGGGCCGGAGACCGTCGGCGCCTTCATCGGCGAGCCGGTGCTGGGCACCGGTGGCATCGTGCCGCCGCCGGAGGGCTACTGGGAGGCCATCCAGGCCGTGCTCAAGCGCCACGACATCCTGTTGATCTGCGATGAGGTGGTGTGCGGCTTCGGGCGCATCGGCAGCCAGTTCGGCTACCAGCACTTCGGCATCAAGCCGGACCTGGTCACCATCGCCAAGGGCCTGACCAGCGCCTATCAGCCGCTGTCCGGGGTCATCGTCGGCGACCGCGTGTGGAAGGTGCTGGAGCAGGGCACCGGCGAATTCGGCCCCATCGGCCACGGTTGGACCTACTCCGGCCATGCGCTGGGCGCCGCCGCCGGTGTCGCCAACCTGGAGATCATCCGCCGCGAGGGCCTGGTCGACAACGCCCGTGATACCGGCGCCTATCTGCAGAACGCCATGCAGGCAGCTTTCGCCGATCATCCCATCGTCGGCAATGTGCGTGGCATCGGCCTGTTGGCGGCGCTGGAGTTCTCGCCGCAGCCGTCACAGCGCAAGGCGTTCGACTCAGCGCTCAAGGTCGGCCCGCGCATCTCCGCGGCAGCCCTCGAGGAAGGCCTGGTCGCTCGCGCCATGCCGCAGGGCGACATCCTCGGCTTCGCGCCGCCGCTGGTGGTCACCCCCGAGGAAATCGATGACATCGTCGCCCGCGCGCGTCGCGCCGTGGACAAGGTGCATCAGGAGCTTGTCGACAATGGCGATCTCTCTTCCAGTGATCCCGCCTCTGGTGACCCCGCTTCTGGTGACAAGTAGGTTATGGCATTGACCCTACCCCCGCTCAAGAGCACACGGGAAACGCCGCTGGCGCTGGCCGATATCTATGCCGCGCGCCAGCGGCTGTTTCATTCATCGACGGCCACGGGCGTCGAACGCACGGCGCTGGTGCCTTCACCGGCGTTGTCGCGACGCTTCGATGCCGAGATTCTGCTCAAGCTGGAGACCCGCCAGCCCACCGGCGCCTTCAAGCTGCGCGGGGCCAGCAATCTGCTGGCCGCAGTGGCGGAGCAGGCCTCTGGAGAGGCCTACGAGCGCCTCCAGCGCGGCGTGACCACCGCCTCCACCGGCAATCATGGTCGCGCGCTGGCCTACGCCGCGATGCGCCGTGGCCTCAGGGCGGTCATCTGTCTCTCCGAGCAGGTGCCCGCCAACAAGGTGCGTGCCATCGAGGCGCTGGGTGAGCTGGGCGGTGCCACTGGTGGCAGTGTCGAGGTACGCCGGGTCGGGCGCAGTCAGGACGAGGCCTTCCACGAGGTCAATCGGCTGGTCGAGGAGGAGGGCATGCTGGCGGTGCCACCCTTCGATGACCCGCTGATCGCGGCCGGTCAGGGCACCATCGGGCTTGAGTTGATGGAGGATTGCCCGCAGCTCGATCAGGTACTGATCGGACTGTCCGGCGGCGGCCTGCTCGGCGGTATCGGGGCGGCGCTCAAGGCGATTCGCCCCGAGACCCGCGTGCATGGCGTCAGCCTCACCGAAGGTGCGGCCATGTGGCACAGCCTGCAGGCGGGCACACCGGTGGAGGTGGAAGAGGTCGCCAGCCTCGCCGATTCGCTGGGTGGCGGCATCGGGCTTGGCAATCACACCACGCTGCCGCTGGTGCGCCGCGTGATGGATGAACACCATCAGGTCAGCGAGCGCGCCATCGCTCGCGCCATGCACCTGTTGCTGGAAGAGGAGAAGCTGCTGGTCGAGGGCGCCGCCGTGGTCGGGCTTGCCGCACTTGAGGCCTCGCGACTGGGCGAGACCGACCCGGCGCTGGCCGAGTCGATCCGCGGCCAGCGTGTCGCGCTGATCATCAGTGGCAATGGTGTCAGTCTGGAGACCTTCGATCAGGCTCGAGCACTGCTGGCAGACGCTCAGCAGTGATTTTTTCGCCCATGGCTCACAGCGTGAGGCAGATGACGGCACACCAGGAGGAGGGCGCATGACGGAACCGACTCAAGAAAGCATGCAGACGTATTCCCGTGAACAGATCGAGCAGGTCGTGGGGCTGGACGCCACGGCACTGGGCACCATTCGCGATGCCTTCATCGCGCTGGGCCAAGGCAAGGTGGTGCAGCCGCCTATCCTGTCGATGGCCATCGAGGAGGCCAACGGCGAGGTGGACGTCAAGACCGCCCACATCCAAGGGCTCAAGCACTTCGCGATCAAGATCAGCCCCGGCTTCTTCAACAATCCCGCCCGCGGCCTGCCAAGCCTCAATGGCCTGATGGTGGTGTTCTCCGCCGAGACGGGACTGGCCAAGGCCCTGCTGGATGACGGTGGCTATCTCACCGCCATTCGTACCGCACTGGCCGGTGCCGTGGCGGCAGAGGCCCTTTCTCGCCCCGACAGCAAGCGCGTCGCGCTGATCGGCGCGGGTGAGCAGGCGAGCCTGCAGCTGGAAGCGCTGAGGCTGGTGCGCGACATCGAGAGTGTCGATGTCTGGGCGCGTGACAAGGAGCGCGGCGAGCGCTTCGCGCGCGACACCGAGCAGCGTCTGGGCCTCACCGTGCGCAGCCATGACAGCCTGCATGCGGTGTGTCAGAACGCCGATATCATCATCACCGCCACGCCGTCTCACACGCCGCTGCTGGAATACTCGATGCTGCCGGAAGGCGTGCATGTCACCGCGATGGGCTCCGACAGCCCCGAGAAGCGTGAGCTGGAAGCCGACGTGCTGACCGACTGCGACTACTTCGTGTGTGACAGCCGCGCCCAGTCGGAAATCAATGGCGAGCTGAAGGGGCTGGATGAAGACCAGACCAAGGCATGCGAGGTCTACGAGCTGGGCAAGCTGCTGGCCGATGGGCGTCGTCTGCGTGACGGTGAAAAGAACAGGGGTGAGCAGGCTGAAACCGCCACTGATACCCTCATTACGGTGGCAGACCTTACCGGTACCGGCGTGCAGGACACCGCGATTGCCAGTCTGGCGCTCGCTCGACTCGCCCAGCGCTAGTGCCGCATGCAGCGACAGCGGGTCATGAAGGTGCGACGGACTTGCCCAGCGCGGCGCCGCATGCGAGGGTCACGCAGTAACGGCAGGAAGCCGTTGACTCCCTCGTCCACTCGGAGCCTGTCGTGACTCGAACCATGCCCTCACCCTCTGCTGCGCCGCGCGCCCTCAATGCTGCCCCCGGGGTAGAGGTCCGCCGCTCGCCGCTGGCGGATCTCTGTGCCGACTGCGATGCCGTGACGCTGCTGCCACCGCTATCCCCGCCGGGTGAGGGGTATCTGCGCCATTTCTGCCAGCTGGATTCCCCGCTGGCGGTGTTCGATCTCGACGATACCCTGCTCGATGGTGACTGCACCGGCATGTGGATGCGCTGGATGGCCGCCTGTGGCTGGATCGAGGATGTCGAGGCCTTCATGGCCATCGGCGAGCGCCACCAGAGCGAGTATCATGCCGGCACCCTGGATATCCACGAGCACACGGGCCATCTGCTCAGCCCGCTCATCGGACGGCATCGCGATGAGGTGCGTCGTGAAGTCGATGATTTCGTGGAAGAAATGGTGATGCCGCGTCTGCTGGAAGGCGGCATCGCACGGCTGGCCGAACACGGCGAGGCGGGCCATCGCACCCTGATCATCTCCGCCTCCATGCATCATCTTGTCGGCCCCATCGCCAGTCGCCTGACCGCCGATGGCGCGCTGGCCACCCATCCTGCCTTCGATGATGAGGGCCGCTTCACCGGCGAGACCACCGGCATCGTCACCTTCCGCGAAGGCAAGCTGGCGGCGCTGGATGCCTGGCTGGAAGACGCCAGCCAGCTCAAGCGTGCGCCGCAGGCACTGTGGGGCTACTCCGATTCCCACAACGACCTGCCGCTGCTCGAGCGGGTTGATCATCCCCACGCCACCCAGCCGGATGCGCCGCTGCGCCAGTTCGCCGAAGCGCGTGGCTGGCCGGTGGTCGACTGGCGTCAGTCGCACCTGTCCATCGAATCGGACTGAGCGTGCATGAAGCCGTCGACTGACTCCCATCTTTCCCGCGATCACGGCCCGGATGCCAGAGCCCTGCAGGCGCGCGGCGTCGCGCTGACGGCGCTGGGCGTGCTGCTGATCTCGCCGGATGCGCTGTTGCTGCGCCTCGCCGATGTCGCCGATGGCCCGCTGGTGTTCTGGCGCGGCCTGCTGACGGCCATCGGCTTTGCGCTGATTCTGCTGCTCACCCAGCGCGGCGGGCCTGCCCAGCGCTGCGCCAGTGCGCTGGCGCGCATGCGTGGCTGCGGGCGCACGGGGCTATGGGTCGCGCTGCTGTTCACCGGCTCCACGCTGGGTTTCGTGCTCGCCAATCAATACACCCGCGCCGGCAATGTGCTGATCATTCTCGCCGCCAGTCCGCTGTTCGCGGCGCTGATGTCGCGGCTATGGCTGGGCGAGCGCCAGCCGCGCCATGTGTGGGGCGCGATTCTGGTCTCGCTGGCGGGCATCACGCTGCTGGTGATGGACGAGGCGGGCAGCGGCTCGCTGACCGGCAATCTGCTCGCGCTGGGCTGCAGCCTGTCACTGGCGGGCAACTTCACGCTGTGCCGCACGCGCCCGGGCCTCGACATGAGCCCGATGCTGACGCTGTCGGGGCTTATGACCGCGCTGTGCGGCCTGCTGGCCTGCACGTGGTTGGCAGTCTCTGGGGTAGGGGAGGGTGCAGCAGAGGGCCTCGAGAGCGTGCTCACCCAGCTGTGGCCCTCGCACAGCGATGATTTCGCCCGGCGCGCCGGCTGGCTGGTGCTGCTGTGTCTGGTGCTCTCGCCGCTGGGCTTCACGCTGATCCAGCGTGGCCCGCTGTATCTGCCGTCCTCCGAGGTGGCGCTGCTGATGCTGCTGGAAAGCGTGTTCGGCATCCTGTGGGTGTGGTGGGTGCTGGACGAGTCGCTGACCCTGCGCGGCTGGGTGGGCGGCGCCATGGTGCTGGGCGCGATGCTGATCAAGAGCCTGATCGACCGCCGCCTGCGTCACCTGCAGGCCACGCGTACGCCTTCTGCGGATGCGTCTGCGGGCGGCAGCTGATACAATCCCGCCCATCCCCGAGTTTATTCACTGTCAAATGACAGCCCTCTGGACGCCTCACGGCGACCGGAGCGAAGAGCTCATGGCGCGAAGAAAGCCACAGGGCGACCGGAAACGACGGCGACTTCACGACGCGAGCCAGGTGC
The DNA here is from genome assembly GCF_046566945.1 of Cobetia sp. SIMBA_158. Classification (NCBI taxonomy): domain Bacteria; kingdom Pseudomonadati; phylum Pseudomonadota; class Gammaproteobacteria; order Oceanospirillales; family Halomonadaceae; genus Cobetia; species Cobetia sp. SIMBA_158. The sequence continues at coordinate 280,553 of NZ_JAWJYL010000004.1, read as the reverse complement.
GAGCGGCACTGCCCCTGACGGCAGTGATGAAGATTGCAACAACCGGACGCCAGACTGACTCGACAGCGCCAGGATTCAGCACGCACACCACCTTCCCCAACCTGTTGCGGACGACTCGATGACAAGCAGCCTCAAACAGCAGTGGCTCTCCAACCTCCGGCCCGACATCCTGTCCGGCCTGGTGGTGGCGTTGGCCCTGATCCCCGAAGCCATCGCCTTCTCCATCATTGCCGGTGTCGACCCCAAGGTCGGCTTGTATGCCTCCTTCTCCATCGCCGTGGTGACCGCCATCGCCGGTGGCCGTCCGGGCATGATCTCCGCCGCCACCGGTGCCATGGCACTGCTGATGGTCGACCTGGTCAAGGACCACGGCCTGGAATACCTGCTGGCCGCCACCGTGCTGACCGGCGTGATCCAGATCATCTTCGGCTACTTCAAGCTCGGCTCGCTGATGCGCTTCGTGTCGCGCTCGGTGGTCACCGGCTTCGTGAATGCGCTGGCGATCCTGATCTTCATGGCCCAGCTGCCGGAGCTGACCAACGTCACCTGGCACGTCTACGCCATGACGGCGGCCGGTCTCGGCATCATCTACCTGCTGCCGCTGGTGCCGAAGGTCGGCAAGCTGCTGCCGTCGCCGCTGGTCTGCATCATCGTGCTGACCATCTTCGCCATGGTCGTCGGTCTGGATATCCGCACCGTCGGCGACATGGGCGAGCTGCCGGACAGCCTGCCGGTGTTCCTGATTCCGGACATCCCCTTCAATCTGGAAACCCTGTGGATCATCCTGCCGTACTCGCTGCCGCTGGCGGTCGTGGGTCTGCTGGAATCCCTGATGACGGCCACCTTGGTCGATGATCTGACCGATACGCCGTCCGACAAGAACCGTGAGTGCAAGGGCCAGGGCGCGGCCAACGTCGTCACCGGCTTCCTCGGCGGCATGGCGGGTTGCGCGATGATCGGCCAGACGATGATCAACGTGAAGTCCGGCGGTCGTACGCGTCTCTCCACCATGGTGGCGGGTGTCGTGCTGCTGATCCTGGTCGTGTTCCTCGGCCCGTGGGTCTCGCAGATTCCGATGGCCGCACTGGTCGCGGTGATGATCATGGTCTCCATCGGCACCTTCTCCTGGCAGTCGATCCGTGACCTCAAGACCCACCCGATGTCCACCAACATCGTCATGCTGGGCACCGTGGCCGTCGTGGTCGCGACCCACAACCTGGCGATCGGCGTGCTGGTCGGCGTGCTGCTCTCGGCGCTGTTCTTCGCCAACAAGATCGGTCAGGTGCTGCATATCGGCAGCGACATGAATGCCGATGGCCGTACCCGCGAATACCGCGTGGTCGGTCAGGTGTTCTTCGCCTCCAGCGAACAGTTCCAGGCCGGTTTTGACCTCAAGGAGACCGTCGAGCGTGTCGTCATCGACGTCAGCCGTGCACACTTCTGGGACATCACCGCCATCGGCGCGCTGGACACTGTGGTGGTCAAGTTCCGCCGCGAGGGTACCGAGGTCGAGGTGCGTGGCCTCAACGAAGCCAGCGCCACCCTGGTGGATCGCTTCGCGGTGCATGACAAGCCGGATGCGGTCGAGAAGCTGATGGGTCATTGATCCCGTTGGCGCCACCCGCCTGATCGAGGCGGGGCGCCAGCAGCGTGATTGATGCGTAAAGACGGCGGGCAGTCCTTCACGGGCTGCCCGCCGTTTGCGTTGGTGGGGTCGGAAAGTGGTAATCTCGAAGCAGGCGCCTGAAGCGCCACCTTGATCGTCAGCATAAGGAAGCACGCCATGAGCCAATCCTCTGCCAGTGCCCTGACAGGCCATGACAAGGTCACCGCCTGCATTGACGGCTCCGCCTTTGCCGTCTCCGTGTGTGATGCCGCCGTATGGGCCAGCAAGCGTCTCTCGGCGCCGCTGAGCTTCCTGCATGTGATCGACCGCCAGGAAGGGGCGGGCGAGGCCAGCAGTGATCTCTCCGGTAGCATCGGGCTCGGTGCGCGCGAGCATCTGCTGGAAGAGCTCGCCACCCTGGATGAGCAGCGCGGGCGTATCGCCCAGGAGCAGGGCCGTCTGATGCTGGAGGCCGCCTACGAGCGCGCCGTGCAGGCGGGTATCGCGGAGCCGCGGCCACGCCAGCGCAATGGAGAGCTGGTCGAGACCCTGGCTGAGCTTGAGGACGAGATCCGCCTGCTGGTGATCGGCAAGCGCGGTGAAGGGGCGGAGCAGGCCAGCGAGCACCTGGGCAGCAATCTGGAGCGCGTGATTCGCAGCCTGCATCGTCCCGTGCTGGTGGTGCCGGGTGAGTTCGCTGTGCCGACACGGGTGCTGATCGCCTTCGATTGCAGCACCACCATCAAGCGCGCCGTCGAGGTATTGGCGGCAAGCCCGCTGCTGCAAGGCGCGGAGCTGCATCTGGTGATGGTTGGCGCCGAGTCGGTGGAACATCAGGCCCCGCTGGACGCCGCACGCGACACCCTCACCGCGGCAGGTTTCAGCGTTCAGGCCAGCTTCAGAGCGGGGGAGGTGGAAGCCTGTCTGCGCGAATATGCCAAGGAGCACGCCATCGACATGCTGGTGATGGGCGCCTACGGCCACTCGCGCATCCGTCAGTTGCTGGTCGGCAGCACCACCACCGAGATGATTCGCAACGCCACGGTGCCGCTGCTGATTCTGCGCTGAGCCGTCTCTGAGTCGCTCAGGCGGCTCTCTGAGCATTGGCTGATGAGCAAGCCGTTTCATCATTGCCGTGACGCCGCGCTTCCGTAATCTCTCGGGCGCGGCGTCTTGCTGTCTGGCGGGTGTCGTCGTATACCGGCAGTCTAGAATTCACGCACGTTTTCCTGCATCACCGGCAGCACGCGTGAAACAACAGGTTTTACCACAAGAGCCATCACAAGAGCCCCCATAACTGAAACCACAGGTTCCCATGATGCAGGGTAATATCCCCCGCAGGTCGCGTTGCGCCGCTCGCGCGAATCTGGAACGCTGAAGGACTGATCTCACCCTGTATCGCCAGCGGTCTTTTCTGCATCAGCACCGCTGGCGGCATTTTTCCACTACCCAAGAAGAACAGCACAAGGACACTCTCGATGAACATCCAACGCCATGACACCAAGCCGCGCATGAGCCGCGCCGTAATCCACAACAACACTATCTACCTGTGTGGCCAGGTCGCCGGTCCGGACCACCGCTTCGGGAATATCACGGACCAGGCCAACAGCATGCTCGCGCGTGTCGATGCGCTGCTGGAAGAAGTCGGCACCGACCGCGAGCACCTGCTCTCCGCCACCGTCTATCTCAAGACAATGGACGACTTCAAGACCTTCAACGACATCTGGGACACCTGGGTGCCACAAGGCCACGCCCCCGCCCGCGCCTGCGTACAAGCCGCCATGGCCAGCCCGGAACTGTTGTGTGAAATTACCGTGGTAGCTGCCGTTAAGTAATAATCAATGTACTGATATACCACCCACTTGATGCGGGTGGTATTTTAAAACACCCTTTAAAAAAGTGCTTCGATAATGTTAAGGCTTCTAGAAAAGCTTTCGGTTGATATAATCGACGATAGGTATAGGGCTATAGATGAGTTAAGTGCTGGGATGGGAGCCAGTAGCTTTAAAGGTGTCGATGAGACTACCGGTGCTACCGTGTTTATGAAGTATCTTTTGTTTCCTTCGAATAATTATGAGTTGGCGAAGTTTAAAACAGAGATTTTGTTGTCTGAGAGATTGACCGCCCTTCCTTTAGTTTCTGATTCGAGTGCTGCATTTCTATATAGTAAAAGTTTTTACGATGATAATGTTTTATGTTTAATAACCGAGTGGGTGGATGCGCCCTCACTAAATATATGGCTCGATGAACACGTGGGCATTAGCCTAGATGAACGATTAGAGCTCGTTCATAGGATATGTAGTGCGGTTGGTGGACTATGTAATTGGGTTTTTCATAGAGACTTGCACCCAGGTAATATCCTAATAGAAGATGTAGATTTAGATTGGCACTCGACTATTCCAGCCTGCGGAGTGAAAGTTGTTGACTTAGGAGAGGCTGTACCGCTTTTTGATGCTTCCTTCGAAGAAAGTGAACAATTTGTTTTTGATGTCTGTGCTGGTGCAAAAAGAAAAATAGAAGGTTCTTTTTATGGTCTTCCTCCTGAAGTATTTAGGCCATGGGAGGTAATAGAGAGGAATCATATCAAATATGACGTTTGGTCGATATCACTGTTGATATATAAGATATTGACTGGGAAAGATCTCATATTGCATCCTGACTTAGGGTCTTACAAAGTTTCTATAGATAATGGGTCTCTAAATAATACAATAAGCAATGCTTGCAATGAATTAAGGGGGCTGGATATTAAAGGCAGTCTTTTACTGTCTGAGCTATTCTCATCTATGTGTAAAGTCGATGTTAATGAAAGAACAAATCTTTTGTTTGCGAGTCGTGTTCTTTGGGATATACGTATAGAAGGTTTTTGTCCTACAGACATGAACGTTATTAGAGATTACCTTCGTGATCCTGGTGAATATATCCCAGAGGGAGGTTGGCAATATTCTTATATAAATGATCCAAATTGAGTGTTTCTATGAAACTGTATAGAGGTTTTTCTGGTGCTAGTCACATTAATGACGGTTCGGTTAAGAATATTTATAGAGACAAGGCAAGAAATCCTGTAAATACACCAAAATATATCCATGATATAGTCGATAAGTGGTTCTATCAAAAATTTAATATCAAAGCGAGAAGTGAATGTATATTTTGCACGCCAGATGTAGACGTGGCAATGGATTATGCTCGAAGATCCACTTCTGGTTTTGTAGCTGAGGTTGAGGTTTCAGATGATTGTGGTGTTATATTTAGCGAGTTCGTTTCCGATCTTAATCTTTATATTGAAGAAATGGGTGACACCGAAGAAGATATATCTCGTTGGCTAGAATCCGCAGGTTATCAAATAGTCCATGGCATTTCTGATTTGGATATTGCTTGTAGTTCCGAGATGATGGTTGATTGTGATTATTATAAGGTTGAGAAAATTTGGTGTTCGCCGAAAAGCTATTGAATTAATTTTAATTAGACTAACTAAGGGAGTTGTTGTTTTTTACAACTGCCTCATACCTCACCCATTCTCCATAAAATCCGTCCAGTCGTTCTGTCTCGCTGAGGTGTGGTGCCTCGGCGAGGCGTTCGCGTGCGTCTGCAGGCAGCATGGCGATGCGGGCGTCGAGTTCGTGGGCGTGGTGGGGGTTGCGGTATTCGAGGTCCAGCCCGAGCGGGGCGGTGGCGAGGCCGACGAGCACATGGCCGTGGCGGTGGGCGATGGAGACGTGAAAGTCTGCCGGTAGCGCAGGATGGTGAGGCGCCTGGCCACGTGGCGACCAGTCGGCCAGTGGCAGCACAATGCCTTGGGCCGCGGCGAGTTCGCCGAGCAGAAGGCGGGCGAGGTGCGATTCGGCTTCTCGTTGCTGACGACGGCGGGCCTTGGCAGATGACACGGGGGTGTCCGCGTTATCCACATCCGGCTGGCGTGCGCGCAGCGAGCGACGGCTGGAGGCTTCAGTCGAGGAGTTGATAGAGGGAGCAGCCGAATCAACACAGGATGCTGGCAGCACACACGCCTCGGCCAGCCACAGGCGGGCTGGCCGAGAGGATGATTCAGAGCGGAGATTCGGCAAGGCGCAGGCAGCGCCGCCAGTCGCAGATGCCAAGGAAGCGGCGAGGGCGTGGGGATCATGCGAGATCAGCGGCTCGGTGCTTGGCAGCTCGACACTCAGCGGCTCGGCACTCAGCGGCTCAAGGCTTGGCGAACCACTGCTCAGCGAACCAGTGTTCAGCGAATCAGTGCTCAGCGAGCCCGTGCTCAGCGAAGCGGAGCCATCCGCTGCAGCATGCCCCAGCACCACGCAGCGGTAGGCGGGGTGATCGGTCGGGCGCGTCGCTGGCTCGCTTGCCGAGTTATCCTCAACCGGCTCACTTGCCCCGCTCACACCCTCGCCTTGTCTGGCCGTCATGATGGTGAATCAGTTCTTCGGATGCAGGATCACCAGATCCCCACGCAACGCGACGCCCGCGACGATATTGCCCGCATGGCACTCGTACTTCTCGCTGCTGGAGTAGGGCACCTTGTCATAGTCGCTGCGAATGTTGATGACCGCATTGGCCCCATATTCGCGCGCCTTTTCCTGCAGCTCACGCAGCGCCGACAGGAACACCCAGCGACAGGCTTCCGCATCGCTCTTGTTGGTCGCGTTGGTCTTCGGGTTCACCCGCGCCCAGCCGCGCTTCTCGATTCGCTCGTAGGGCTGCTTGTCACCGAAGAAGAAGGCCACGTCCTTGCCCAGTCGCTGACTGGCCGCGGTGCTGGCCATCACCGGCATGATCGGCAGGAAGTGCTGCGTGTCCCGTGCCACCGCCGGAGCGGAGGCCACAAGCCCCGCAGAGCCGAGCAGCAGCGCAGACACAAGTGTCAGCACACGCGAGGCGCGACCCGAGCGGGCGCGCGTGGCAGGTGCCGCGGAACGTTTCGAGGATGCGAGCGACTGAGCAGAACGTGACGCCATCTGAGACCTCTCCTAACAGGGTGATTGACTGGCGCGACGCCAGTGAATATCGCCGTCAGCCAGCCAGGGGCGTGAGCCAATCACACCATAGACCATGCAGCGGGCGCGTATCTTGCGCCAGATCCGACCCGCTGCAAAGTCGTACGTTGGCGACACCCTGCAAAGGCGTCAGCGCGAAGCGTGATGACTGGCACCAGATCAGATTGCCAGTGACTCACTCGCCCTGCCAGCGACGCAGAATCAGCGAGGTATTGATGCCACCGAAGGCGAAGTTGTTGCTCATCACGGTGTCCGTCTCGATCTCGCGGCCTGCGCCGGTGAGGTAGTCGAGCTGCGCACAGCGAGGGTCGAGACTGGTGAGATTGGCGGTGCCGTGGAACCAGCCATCGCGCATCATCTCGATGGCGATCCAGGCCTCCAGCGCGCCACAGGCGCCCAGGGTATGGCCGGTGTAACTCTTGAAGGCGCTGATCGGCGTGGAATCGCCAAACACCGCATGGGTGGCGTGGCTCTCGGCGATATCGCCGCGCTCGGTGGCGGTGCCATGGGCGCTGACATAGCCGATCTCTGAAGCCTCGACACCGGCATCCTCCAGCGCCATGCGCATCGCGGCTTCCATCATGTTGGCGTCCGGCTGGGTGACGTGACGGCCATCGGAGTTGGTGCCGAAGCCGAGAATCTCGGCGTGGATGGTCGCGCCGCGCGCCAGGGCGTGCTCCAGCTCTTCCAGAATCAGCGTACCGGCACCTTCACCGATCACCAGGCCATCACGTTCGGCATCGAAGGGCCGCGGTGACAGGTCCGGGCGCTCATTGCAGGTGCTGGTGGCGAACAGGGTATCGAACACGGCGGCATCGGCGGCGGACAGCTCCTCGCAGCCACCGGCGACCATCGCGGTCTGGCGGCCGAAGCGGATCGCCTCATAGGCGTAACCGATGCCCTGGCTGCCGGAGGTGCAGGCGCTGGAGGTGGTGTGAATCCGCCCCTTGATGCCGAGAAACACGCCGATATTGACCGGCGCGGTGTGCGCCATCATGCGGATATAGGAATTGGCGCTGAGCCCGTCGGTGGAGTGGTTGATCAGCATGTTGCCGAAGTCGGCCACCGCATCCGGCTCCCCGGCCGAGGCGCCGTAGGCGATGCCCATCTGGCCGCTCTCCTTGAGCGGGCTGTCACTCAGGCCGGCCGCCTCCAGCGCCAGCTCGCTGGAGCGGGTCGCCAGCTGCGCCACACGCCCCATGCTGCGTAGCGCGCGGCGGTTGTAGTGTTTCGGCAGTTCGAAGTCATTGACCGGCGCGCCGAGACGGGTGTTGAGGCCGTCGTACTTGTCCCAGTCCTCGATATAGCGGATGCCGGTGCGCCCGGCGGCCAGGTTGGCGCGCAGGGTCGGCCAGTCATTGCCGATGGGCGAGAAGCCATGCATGCCGGTGACCACGACACGTCTGCCGCGCAGTGCGTGAGAGGAAGCCGTCATCAGAACATCCCCCCGTTCACCGCGATGGTCTGGCGGGTGATGTAGCCGGCGTCCTTCGAGCACAAAAAGGCCACGGTGGCGGCGACTTCCTCGGCTTCCCCCGCGCGGCGCATGGGAATCATCTTCAGCGCTTCTTCCATCTCGACGCCTTCGGTCATCTCGGTGGCGATGACGCCTGGTGCAACGGCATTGACGGTGATGCGGCGCTTGGCCAGCTCCACCGCCAGCGCCTTGACCGCGCCGATCAGCCCCGCCTTGGCGGCGGAATAGTTGACCTGGCCGCGATTGCCCATCATGCCCGACACCGAGGACATCACGATGATGCGCCCCGGCTTGCGGCGGCGTACCAGCGGCATGGAAAGCGGCTTGATGACGTTGTAGAAGCCATCGAGGTTGGTGCGGATCACGCTGTCCCAGTCTTCATCGGTGAGCGCCGGGAAGGCGTTGTCGGCATGGATACCGGCATTGCAGACCACCCCGTAGTAGCAGCCGTGGGCCTCGATGTCGGCTTCCAGCGCGCTGCGCGCGGCGTCACGGTCGGCGACATCGAAGCTCAGGATGCGCGATTCACCGCCCAGGGCGCTGATCTCACGCGCGACTTCCTCGGCGGCGTCACGGCGCGAGCGACAATGCAGCACCAGGTTGTAGCCTTCGCGGGCCAGGCGCAGCGCGATGGCGCGGCCGATGCCACGGCTGGAGCCGGTGACCAGAATCCACTCGCGTGCTTCAGGGGCGGCGGTGGCAGTTTCAGTAGCGGGGGGTGTGACAGACATCAGACATTACCTTGCGATGAGGCACCGGCAGCATCCTGCTGTCCGGGTGAGGATTCTTGTGCGGTCTCTTGGGTAGACGCCGTGGAGGGCAGCGCCTCGGGCGCCGGCTCGAAGACATTGACGCCGGCACGCGCGACAGTGGCGCCGTGCTCGTCGCTGATGGTGGCCTCGAAGGCGCCCAGACCGTTGTCGGCGCGATAGTCGAGCTGAACATGAATCTGCCAGCGACAGTCGCAGGAAAAGGCGGCGACTTCGCTCTCATAGCGGCGACTCCCGAGCAGAAAGCCGACCCGTGGCGGCTGGCCGCTGCGCGCAGCCTGCATGCCCGACCAGGCGGCGATGGCCTGTGCCATCCACTCAAGCCCGACCCAAGCGGGAATCACGGCCTGGCCGTCGGCGTCCTGCTCGGCGAACAGATTGTCTGGCGTCGGGGTGATGTCGGCGCTCAGCGAATGCTCGTCACAGCGCAGCACGCTATCCAGCAGGCACATGCCGGCATCATGGGGCACATAGGGGCCGATGGCGCAGGGCATGGCGGGATAGCACGCCTCACGGGGCTGCACCTCAGCGCCAGCAAGGGAAACTGAGTCGGTGCTCGGGGTCAGCATGCAGAGGACTCCGGGTCGGTGGTGTGGCGCTCCAGCACCAGCGAGATATTGTTGCCGCCGAAGGCGAAGGCATTGCTCATCACCCGCAGCGGCGGGGTCTCGGGGCGGTCACGATAGACGATGTTGAGCGCAGGCAGCGCCGGGTCCAGCGCCTCACGCGGCGTGGCATGCGGCGGCAGGCGGCCATGTTCCAGCGCCAGCCAGCAGAAGGCGGCTTCCAGTGCCCCGCAGGCGCCCAGCGTATGGCCGGTGAGGGCCTTGGTCGAGCTGACGGCGGGCGAACGGGGCTGATCGATATCAGCACCGGCATCAGAACCGCTGTCAGAGTCGGCGTCCGTACCGAACAGGCGGCTGATGGCGAGGCTTTCCATCGCATCATTCAACGGCGTGGCGGTGCCGTGCAGGTTGATGTAGTCGATCTCGCCGGGGGCGCGGCCGGCACTGGCGAGTGCGCCGCGCATGGCGGCCTCGGCGCCGCTGCCATCGGGGCAGGGCGCGGAAATATGGTGGGCATCGCTGGATTCGCCGACGCCGGTCAGCTGTACGCCACCGCGCTCCGGCGTGACCACGAACAGCACCGCGGCCTCGCCCAGATTGATGCCATCGCGCTCGGCCCCCAGCGGCAGGCTCTGCTTGCGGCTGACGGCCTCCAGGCTCATGAAGCCTTTCACCGTCATGTGGCACAGGCTGTCGGCGCCACCGGCGATCACCGCATCGCACTGGCCGGAGGCCAGCAGACGACGCGCACTGGCCAGGGCCTTGGCGCTGGAGGTGCAGGCGGTGGAGAGGGTGTAGATCGGCCCACGCGCGCCGCTCAGCCAGGCGACACACTCGGCGGGCGCGCCCAGTTCCTGACGACGATATTCAAAGCTCTGCGGCCAGCTGTCGGCGCTCGGCGTGCCCTGGGCGACGGCGGCGCGCTGGGCATCCATCGCGGCTTCTGTCTCGCCGATGCCGGAGGTGCTGGTGCCGAGCACCACGCCGATGCGTTCCGGCGCGATACCCTGACGCTTGAGGGCTTCAAGCTCCGGTGCCAACTGCTCAAGCGCGGTGGCCAGCAGGCGGTTGTTGCGTGAGCGCAGCGGGGCCGGCCAGTCGCTGTCATCCACCAGCCGCGCGGTGATGCGCCCCAATGACAGCGGCGTGCCGGGGCTGAAGTCATCACTGACACGTAGGCCACGGCTGGCGCTGAACAGCGCACTGCTGATCAGGCCGTGGTCTGCACCCAGCGGGCAGACGATGCCGGGGCGAGACAGGCGGCAGGCGTTGCCAGTGTCGCGGCCCTGGGGGGTAGCGGTGGCCACGGTTGCAACAGATTCAGTCATGCGCGGGAGCTTCCGGTGAGTCGTCAGGGTCGTTCTGTGTGCTGGGCGCTGCCAGCGGTTCCAGCGTCAGCTGCATGTCGGCCGCCGGGTCGCGCAGGGTCACGCGGCCGCTGGCATCGCGGGTCAGCTCGGCGATGGTCACACCATCTTGCGTGATGATGCGCTGCGCGGGCTGGCGACCTTGTTGCCAGTCGCCGCGTTGTACCAGCTGCCAGCCTGTGTTCGCAAAGGCGGTATCGATCGCCCCCTGCGGCCAGTGCACCCAGGCGATACGCCGCGCCAGCCAGTCGGCGCTGAAGGGCAGCTTCTCGAGCACCTCGGGGCGTGCCTTCTCGAAACGGCTGCCGTCGGCGTCATGCACCAGCGTCAGCAGGCGTTGGCCCTGCACGCTGAGCATGACCAACCGCATGGCCTCGGGCGATTGACGCAGGACGCCGATGAGAGGCGGCAGATTCTGCTCCTTCGCACCCTCGCCAGCCTCGGCATCGACTGCACGCTGTGCGTTGTCATCACTCTCTATACGCGCCACACGCAGAATCAGACGTTGGGTGCGGGTCTGCTCGAGACTCGCCAGCGCCGGCATCGGGCTGACAGCCTCCAGCGGCTGTGGGGCGAGCAGGCTGCAGCCGCTCAACAGCAGCGTGGCGGCCACGGCAAGGCTGGCCAGCCCGAGGCGGCTGCGCAGCCCGACTGAGCGCAGTTCAGCTGAGCGCAGCCCGACTGTGTGCAGCCCAGTAGAATCAGCGTGAGAGGCGAAAGACATGTTTTTCATGACGCTACTTTACCTGTTCTCGCCGACGCTTGCTGCGCGGCCGAAGGCGCTGAGGCCAGCGACCGGGTCACTTTCCTGCACCGCGTCAGGCGCGAGTGCCTGCTCGGGCGCGGTCAGTCTGGCGAGGGCCGTCAGGCGGCGGCGACTGGCACTGACGAAGGGGTTGGCCGTGTCCCAGGCGTAACCGGCGAGCACCGCGCTGATCATCTGGCGAATCCGCGCATGCGGCTCGGGATGATAGATGATGTCGGTCAGTCGGCTGTCGTACCAGGCGGTGACGAATTCGCGGAAGACCTCGATGCCACGGCGCAGCGGCTGCTCGTATTCGCTGGCCCAGTCGGGGCGCTGCTCATCGCGGGTCACGGTAAGCTCACGTGCGACCAGCGGCGCGGCACGCAGCGCCGATTCCAGCGCGATGGTCACGCCGGAGGAGAACACCGGGTCCAGAAATTCTCCGGCATTGCCGAGCAGCGCATAGCCCGGGCCATGCAGGCGACTGACATCGGCGCTGTAACCGCCCAGGGACTGCACGGCGTTGGCGAGCGTGGCATCGCGCAGCAGCTCCGCCAGGCGTGGTTCTTCCATCACCCACTGCCATAGGCGTGTCTGCGCATCGTCCCCGGCGGCAGGCTCGATCAGCTCGCGCGGGCCGACCACACCCAGCGAGGCGCGGCCATTGGCGAAGGGAATCAGCCAGTACCAGACATCGGGATGCGTCGGATGCGAGGCGATCAGGATATTGTCGCGGCGATAGCCCTCGGCGGGCGGCGCGAGGTCGGCGATGCCATCGTGGACATGACCGAACAGCGCCATGCGCGGCTCCAGACGCGGGTCTCGCTCAAGCGATTCGAGGCGCGCCAGCACGCGGCCATAGCCGCTGGCATCCAGCACGAAGGCGGCCTCCAGCACGCGGCCATCCGCCAGCGTGAGACGAGGCCCCTGCGCATGACCGGTGGCGTCGCTCTGCGCGGGGCGAGCGGGAGTGAAGCCCGTGACCGAGACGCCGAATTCGACCTCGGCCCCTGCCGCCCGCGCGCCCTCGATCAAGCGCTGATCAAAGTCGGCGCGCTCCACCTGCCAGGTGGTGCCGGGGCCGTCGCTGAACTTGTCGCGGAAGTCGATCACGCGATGCTCGCCGCGGCGGGTGAAGGCCGCACCGGTCTTGCGCTGATAGCCACCGGCGGCGGCGGCCTCCAGCAGGCCGCAGGCCTCCAGATGCTGCATGCAACGCGGCAGCAGGCTCTCGCCGATGGAGAAGCGCGGGAAGTGGCTGCGCTCCAGTACGCGCACCGCATGGCCCGCGCGTGCCAGCCACGCCGCCGCCGCCGCGCCGGCGGGTCCGGCGCCGATGATGATGACTTCCTTGCGTGGTGGGTTGTTGCTGCGATCTGCCGATTCCATGGCATCGTCCCCTGTCGTTGTCGTTGTCGTTGTCGATATCGTTATCGTTATGTGTACTTGTTGCGCTGCGTTCCCTGCGGCTTGCTTGCCTCTCGCTTATGGCCCACCTCAACTGCGCGCGAAGGGCACCAGGCACCAGGTGGCGCTCAGCCCCAGCAGGCAGGCCAGCCCCAGTGCCGCCAGTGCCGGTGTCTGACTGAAGCTCAACAATCCAAAGGCTAGCAGGCTGGAGGCGCACGACAGCGAAATCGCCAGCAGGCTGGCCTGCGATGCACGGCTGGTGCTGGTCTGTGCTGCATCTGACGCTGGAGCTGATAAAGAGCGGCGCGCCGGATGCTCGGCACAGAAGATGCCGGCACTGCTTTTTTCTGCGCTGCGCGCGGGATGCTCGGCACAGAAGATGCCGGCATCCAGGCCAATCCCCAGTACCAGCAACAGGCCCAGCAGGTGGAAGAGGTTGAGGCCGACGCCAGCCAGCGTCAGGGCCGACAGCGTCAGTACCAGTCCGCCCAGCGGCGGCAGCAGGGCTCGCCAGGTGCTGCGGCGATAGCGCAGCGCCAGCAGCAGGCTGATCAAGCCCACCGCGCCGCCGACCAGCCAGGCCATCTCGCTGCGAATCCTGCCCAGCGTCGTCGAGAGCCTGGCGACCTGATCGACGTACTCGAGGCTGTCGTCATCCGCGGCGAGGCGCGCAAGTGTTGCGCTGCCCTCAGCCGTGACATCCCCGAAGCGCACGATGCCGATGGCGGCGGTGCGCGAGTCGAGCCACAGTCGTTGGCCCATCTCACCGGCGGGCAGCGCGACCCAATCGGCCGGGCGCAGCGGATGGGCGTCTGCGATGGCCTGCTCGGCACGCGTGACCAGCTCGGGTGGCAGGCCTGCGGTGCTCAGCACCTGGGGCAGCAGGGTGCGGGTGCGCTCACGCATGGCGCCGAGATTGGCCTGCTGCTGCGCAAGCGTCGGCAGTTGCTGAGCGAGGCTCGCCCAGTGGCCCAGCTGCTGGCGTGCATTCAGCTGCTGGAAGGTGCCTTCCAGCGCATGCAGGCGCGTGAGCAGGGCGGCGTCAGTCTCGGCCTGCACGATCAGGTAACGCAGGCCGTCCGGTTCGGCGAGCAGGCGCTGGACCTCGCGTTGCTCGTTGATCAGAGACGCAGGCGAGGGGTTGAGCTGAGTGAGACGGTCATCGCTGCGCAGTCCGTAGAGGCTGGCAAGCGCAGCCAGCAGCAGCAGGCCCAGTGCCTGCCAGCTGCGCTTGCCGGGAATGGCGCGCGCCAGACATCCTGCGGCGCGGGCGGCGGAGGAGTCCTCGCGGGTGGCCTGTGCCGGCAGTGGCAGTTGTGGCAGCCACAGGCGCACGCTCAGCCAGGCACCGATCAAGCCGAGCGCCGCGAACATGCCCATCTGGCGCAGGCCGGGCATCGGCGTCAGGGTGATGGCCAGATAGGCGGCGAGGCTGGAGCACAGCCCCAGCGTCAGGCCCGGCCACAGCGCGGCGAGCCCGCCACGGCCATGCGTCGCCAGACGGCGCATGCACTCCAGATGCAGCACGTAATCGATGGAGATGCCGATCAGGCTGGCGCCGAAGGCCAGCGTCAGCACATGCAGGCTGCCGAAGGCCCACCAGGTCAGCGGCAGCGCGAACAGCACGCCCGTGGCCACCGGCACCAGCAGCAATGGCAGTCGCCGTGGGGTGCGGAACACCGCCCACAGCAACAGCAGCACGCCGATCAGCGAGCCGAGCCCGATGGTCGACATCTCCTGTTTGGCCTGCTGCGCGCCGTTGCTGGCATGGAAGACCAGTCCGGAGCGCAGCAACCGGACGTCGGGATAGTCGGCCTTCACACCATTCACGGCCTGCTCCAGCGCCTGCTGGTCACTCATCGCGTAGGCGCTGCCCGTCAGGGTGGCGCTGATCAGGCGATAGCCGTTGCCGGGTTGGTCAGCGCTTGACGTCGGCGCGCGCAGCAACAGCTGGCCGCCGGACAGCGACAGGTTGGCGGGCGTCAGCCAGCTCTGCCAGGCGCCGGCGAGGCCGAAGGGATCACGGATAAGGTCGCGCTGGCCGCCGGGCTGGAACAGTTGCCTGAGGGCGCGCGCCTGCCAGTCATCGTCACTCAGGCCTGCAAGCGACGGGGCGATCAGCGCCGGCTGGACCTCTGCCGGCAGGCGCAGGCTTTCGAGGCTCTTGCCGTCATCCAGCCTCGCGATGGGCGCGAGCGCCTGACGCAGAGCCTGGGCGGCAGCGTCACGCTGCTTGCGTGCGGCGGCGCTGGCATCGCGACTGCCGACCAGAATCACCAGCCGGTTGGCGGTGTCATCCAGCGATTCGGCGCGCGCCGCCAGCGGGCTGCGTTCCTGCTCCGGCAGCATGGCGGTGATGCGGGTATCGATCGCCCCACGCCATGGGCTCTGCGGGACGATCTTCGCGGCCAGCAGCAGCGCGCACAGCAGCAGGGCGGCGGCCCACAGCCAGCGCCAGATGGCGCGATCCAGCCCCTGGCGCGGCTCATGGCTGGGTGACGTCATCGCTCGCAGTGACCGCCGGCGGTGAGCGCCAGCTTCAGGCGGTCACCGTCGCCGCTGTCGAGATTCACGTGTTCCAGCCAGCTGCCACCGTCGATCTCGAGACGCTCGATGGCCTCGGCCAGACGGGCATCGTTGGGCGTCAGGCTGGCCTGCCAGTCATCCGGCGTACCCGTCAACGTGAGGGAGAAGTGCTCCTCCAGCGCCTGCCAGTCGCCGTGGAAGAAGCTGATCAGCAGCTCCGCCATCGCCTGCTGGTCGGCCGGCAGCGGCTCGCCATTCGGGCCTTCGCTGGCATCGGGGCGCATCTCGAGACGGTCTTCAATCGGTGAAGTGGTTTCCCACACCAGGCCTTCGGGCGCGTTCGGGTCACCGATCAGACGGAAGTGACCCCGGCTCTCGAGCTCTGCACCGACATCCTCGAGCCAGCGCGTCTGCTGAAAATCACCGCAGACTGGCGCGGTGCGCGCCAGCTGTTGCGTCAGGGCGCGGGCGTCGAAACTGGCGTCTGAGTCGCTGGTCTCGGATGCGTTGGCCCAGGAGGCACCGGCAGTCAGCAGCAGGACAGTGGCGGCAATGGCAAGGCGCGAAGTCATCACGGCGTTCCTTGTGTTTCTGAAGGGGAGGCAGGCGAATCACTGGTGTGTGTCAGCGCTTGTTCGGCCTGCCAGGCGGCCAGCCGCTCGCTGAGCGCGGCGGGCGAGGCCAGCAGCATCTCGCCATCTTCCAGCCCGACCGCGACCTGCACGCTGTAGCCACGGGTCAGGCGCTTGCCGCTCTCGACATCGCGGATCACGTAGTCGAGCTTGAGGCGGTTCTCCCACTCGCGCAGCCGTGCGGTGACGGCGATGCGCTGACCGAAGCGCGCCGGGCCGGCATAGCGCAGGCGCAGGTCGATCACCGGCCAGGCGTAGCCGGAATCGCGCATCTGCGGGTAGTTGTAGTCGAGCATGTCGAGCAGCTTGCAGCGGGCGATCTCGAGATAGCGCACGTAATGGCCGTGCCAGGCGACTTCCATCATGTCGACGTCGTGGAAGGGCACTTCCATCTCTACCGTGGCGGTCGGCATCGGTGTTTCGGCTGGCTGATTCATGGCTTGTCTCTCGTTCAATGCTGCCTCGCTCAAGGCTGTCCGCTCACTCATGCGTTGGCCTCGCCTGCGCTCAGGGTCCAATGGCGCTCACGGATGCGCGCACACAGCAGGCGCAGGTCGGCTTCCAGAGCGCGATCTTCCTCGAGGGGCGCGATGTCTTCACGCAGCTCACGGGTGAAGGCGGCCAGTCTGGGCGGCGTGGCGGCTTGACCCGTGATGTCGGCGCGCTGTTCGCTGCCCTGCACGGCGGCATGCAGGGTGGCAGCGGCGACCTGTTCCACCAGTGTCAGCACGCGCAGCGCATCCCGCGCGGCGATGGTGCCCATGCTGACCTTGTCCTGATTGTGGCACTCGGTGGAGCGCGAGAAGACGCTGGCGGGCATGGTCAGCTTGAGGGCTTCCGCCGTCCAGGCCGAGGCGCCGATCTGCACCGCCTTGTAGCCGTGATTGAGCGGCGCGCGTTCAGGCGTGGCACCACTGAGGTTGCTGGGCAGGCCACGGTTGTAGCGGCTGTCGACCAGCAGTGCCAGCTGGCGGTCGAGCAGGTCGGCCAGGTTGGCGACCGCCGTCTTGAGGCTGTCCATCACCATCGCCACATGGCCGCCGTAGAAGTGGCCACCGTGGAGAATCTTGCCGGCCTCGACATCGATCAGCGGATTGTCGTTGGCGCTGTTGAGCTCGGTCTCGAGAAAACTGCGCCACCAGCTGAGGCTGTCCTCGACCACGCCGATGACGTGAGGCGCGCAACGGGTCGAGTAGCGGTCCTGCAGGCGCGGCGAGTTGATTGGCGTGGCGTCGACTTCCGGCGCCGCCGGGTGGGCCAGATCATCGCGCAGCCACTGGGCCACGCGGGCCTGACCGGGATGCGGCTTGGCGGCGAACAGATCGGCATCGAAGTGGTAGGGGTTACCTTCCAGCGCCTGCACGCTTAGCGCGGTAATGCGCGCGCTCAGGCGGCTGAGGTAGGTGGTGCGGCCGTAGGCCAGCGCGGCGAGGGCCGTCATCACGGCGGTGCCGTTCATCAGCGCCAGACCTTCCTTGGGGCGCAGCACATAGGGTGTCAGGCCGTGTGCCGCGAAGACCTCGGCCGTCGGGCGCAGCGCGTGGGGCTGGCCTGCGCCGGGGCGCGCCCAGACCTCACGCTCGCCACACAGCACGGCGGCGACATAGGACAGCGGGGTGAGATCGCCGCTGGCGCCCACCGAGCCTTCCTCGGGAATGCGCGGCAGGATGTCGTGATTGAGCAGCCACACGAGACGCTCCAGCAGCGCCATGCTGACCCCGGAGACACCCCGGCACAGCGAGACGAGGCGCACCATCACCACCGCGCGGCTGCTGACCACATCCAGGTCCGCGCCCATGCCACAGCCGTGGAAGGTATAGAGGTGGCGCGGCAGGGCTTCGAGGTCCTCTGCCCCCTGCACGGCACGCGTCACGGAATCGCCGTAACCGGTGGTGACGCCGTAGACCACGCCTTCTTCCTCCAGCAGGCGTTCCAGCAGGGCCGGGCCGGCCTCGATACGGGCGCGGAAGGCGGCATCCGGAGTCAGGCGCACCTCACGGCGGCCTTCGGCGACATCGATCAACTGCTCGAGGGTGATATCACTGCCGTCGAGAATCAGGGCGGAGGAAGAGGTGGCGGGCTGTGACATGACGAGGTACCTGGCGAAGAGAGAAGCGTGAAAATGCGCTGAACGTGAAGACCGAACAAGGTGAAGGCCGCAGAGCCGGGCGCGAAGCAGCGTTGTCACAGGCCCGGCGCGGCTCAGGCGTCCTGTTTCGGAGCCGACGCGCTGTCTGGATTCGACGTGCTGTCAGGCGCCTGATGCCAGAAGTCGAAGAAGTTGAACCACTGCAGCGGATGGCGCTTCACGCGTGCTTCCAGGTGACGGGCATGGCGTTGCATGGCCTGCTGGATCCACGCCTCGCGACCGCTGCGCTTGACGGCGCGGCTGTCATCGAAGGGCGCGAAATCGACCCGGAAACGCGGATGGGCGCCGCCCTGTTCGCGAATGCAGCTCAGGGTATAGACGTGACAGCGCAGCAGCGCGGCCAGCATGAAGGGCCCCTGCGGGAAGGGCGCGGGCTGATCGATGAAGTCACAGTGCAGCACGCGCGGTGAGGCCGCGGCACTGGCCGGCGACGCGGGTCTGCTGCCTTCTGCAGTGTTGGCTTCTACCGAGTTGGCATCTGCCTTGCCATCGTCGACGGTGGGCGGAATCGGCACGCGGTCGGCGGCGATGACCACGAAGCCGCCACGATTGACGCGATCGCCCAGCGCCATGGCGGTGGCAGGCGTGATCTCGCTGACCTCGATCATCTGCGGCGGCTTGCGGCCGGTGGCCTGCTCCAGCAGCTGATTGAACTTCTCGGCGTGGCGCGTGTGCACCAGCGCACACAGGTCGATGTCGTGGCGCTCACCGATGGCATTGATCACATCCAGATTGCCGTGATGGGCGACGAGGATGATGCCGCCCTCGCCACGCAGCGCGGCGTCGCGCAGGTCTTCGGGGCCGGTGCCGGTCAGCGAGGTCAGCGGGATCTCGCCGCTCCAGGCCGAGACCTTGTCCATGATCGCCTCACCGAACTGCATGAAGTGGGCAAAGCTTCTCGCCCACAGGCGCACGCCGCCAAGCTCTGGCTCGAGGCGCTTGAGGAAGTCGAAGGAGGCGCGCCGCGCCACCCCGCGCAGCAGGAAGTACCACACCAGCACCGGAAACAGCGCGATGCGAAACGGCCAGGCACCGAGGCGACGACGAATCGTCACCATCAGGCGCATGCCAGTGGTGGAGCCGGTTTCCGACAGGCGTGCCCAATGGGTCATTCGTGTTTCCCCTTCGCGTCGTCAGGCTGCGAGGGGCGACTGACATGAGTGGATGATGTCCTGCCATTGCGTCCCGACAGCGTGCGCCAGGCAAGTTTCGGCGAGCGCAGCAGCATGCCGAGGAACAGCCGCGTGTGCATGGCGCTGATCAACAGGTTGTCGTGTCCGGGGCGGAAGTGGCTGACGCCTCCGGTGGGGTAGCTGACATGCACCGGCAGGTTGGCGACCTCGCCATCGGCCCAGTACCAGCGCACCAGCACCTCGGTGTCGAAGGACATGCGATCGCCACAGTCATGACGCGCCAGCAGCCGGTTGGTGGCGGCCAGCGGGTAGAGGCGCACGCCGCACATGGTGTCGCGGATGGCCAGCGACAGGGTGTTGATCCACACCCAGATGTGCGAGGCGTAGCGGCCATAGAAGCGGATGCGCGGCACGCTGGCGTCGTATTGCGGATAGCCGATCTGCAGGCAGTTAGGATTTTCCTGCATGCCGTTGAGGAAGGCGGGCAGATCACTGACGTCGTGCTGCCCATCGGCGTCCACCTGCAGGGCATGGGTGAAGCCGAGCTGATCGGCAGCCTGCAGCCCACTGCGCACGGCAGCGCCCTTGCCGCCGTTCTGCTCGCGACGCACCAGGTGATGGCCCTCGGCAGCCAGCTGATCCAGCACCTCGGCGCAGGGCGCGCTGCAGCCATCATCCACCAGCACGATGGGCAGCCCGAGCGGTGCCAGACCCGCACACACGCCGGCGATGGTGGCGGGGTGGTCGTAGACCGGAATCACCACGCAGGCGCGCAGTGGCGACTCGCGGCTGGGGGGAGAGAATGTATGGCCGGTCATCGGCGCCTGGGGCTGGCTCATGACGCCTCCGGTGTGGGTGTCGTCTGGGGTGAACTAAGTGGTGAACTAAGTGGCGAACTGAGAGGTGTGTCATCGGTATCAGCACCGTAGCGCAAGCGGCCACTGGCGTGCAGGCCCGCGCGGGATTCCAGGCGGAAGTCGACGCGCAGGCCGTGGCTGTCGGCGATCAGTGTCGCGGCCAGCGTAAAGCGCATGCCCGGCAGCAACAGATTGGAGAACTTGATGCGCTCGAGACGCTGAAAACGGCTTTCCTGCACGCCGACGCCCGCCAGGCGCAGGCGGCGGCCGAGATCGCGAGCCCACTTGAGCATCACCACGCCGGGCACCAGTGGCTGGGCGGGAAAATGACCCTCGAGATAGCACAGGCTGTCGGGCACCTCGGCTTCCAGCGTCAGCTGCTGCGGGCCGCTGGAGGTCTCGCCCAGCCAGCGCGGCAGACGATGATCGTCGAGATCGGCAAACAGCCGCGCGACGGAGTCCGCCGTGAACTTGCCCTGGGCATTCAGCGGCAGGCGCGTGACGAAGCGCCAGTAGCGCGGCAGGGCGATGCGCTCGAAACCCGGCATCAGCGCACGGCGCAGGCGCGCGATCAGATCACGGCGGCTGGCGTGGTCCTGTGGCAGCGCGCTCTCGTCCATCACCACCACTGCGCCCAGGCGATGATCGCGGGTGGGCATCGGCAGGCAACGTACCTCCAGCACCTCCGCTTGCGCGCTGAGGCAGCGCTCCACCGCGTTCAGCGAGACCCGCTTGCCGGCCAGCTTGACCAGCCGATCACTGCGTCCCAGCAGCTGGAAGCGTGGTACTGCGTGGTGCTCGCCTTGCGACGACGGCTCAGCCGCCACTGGCGCGGCGTTGTCGGCCTGCTGCCACCACTGGTCCGGCTGCTCCAGAAACGGTGAGCGCACCGCGAAGGCGGGTGAGAAGCTGAGCTCGACCTCCGGCAGCGGTGTCCAGTGGGGCGTCTCGTGCTGGCGGCGGTGCGCGATGCCGCCCGTCTCGGTGCTGCCGTAGATCTCGATCACCGGCGCCTGCAGGCAGTTCTCGGCGTGGCGGGCGGCCTCGGCCGGCAGCGGGGCACCTGAAGAGAAGACCCGCAACACCTGAGCCTGATCCTGAGCCTGGCCCGCCACGCGGCTCTCGTCACTGGCCTGTGGCAGGCGCGCCAGCTGGGCCGGCGAGCTGACCAGCTGGCAGCGATGCCCGAGGCCGGACAGCTGCGCGATGGCGGCGGCCAGCTGCTCCGGGTAATGGCAGGCTTCGCTGAGAAACGGCACCCCTTCGCTGAGCGGGCGCAGCAGCGACACCAGCAGACCGTAGATGTGCTGGTGACTGACCTGGCTGAGGCTGACGATGTCTGTGGTCAGCTCAGAAGTGGAGTCAGTGTCTGACGCCAGCGGCCACAGCGTGCGATGCACGGCCAGTTCGGCCTCGAGCTGATCGAAGCGCTTGGCGATGCGCAGCGGCTCGCCGGTGGAGCCGGAGGTGCAGAGCTCCAGCGCAAGACGCGCGCCGTCGGGTGTGATCTCGAACGGTGTATGCGGTGCGGCAACAGAGCTGGCAGCGCCGGATTGCTCCGGCGGCCAGCCAGCGGTGCTGGTCTCGGGCAGCTTGCCATCACTGCTCTCGGCCAGGCGGGCCAGGGTTTCCGGGCGGTCATCGCCGGGCAGCACGGCGAGCATGCCGCGCTCCCACAGCGCCAGCAGCTGCACGCAGGCGCCAAGCGCCGTGGGCTGGAAGAGCACCCAGCGCGCACCGGGCCGGCGGCCAGCATGCGCTGCGGGCAGGTTGTCCAGCCATTGATGCCAGGCATCGACGCGTGCCATCAGCTCGGCACGACTCAGCGGGCGCAGCGGCTGACCGGGACTGGCCAGCCAGCAGGCCGGCGCCGCGGGTGCGAGTCGGGCGAGCTGGCGCCAACCCTGATGGATGAGGGAGGTGGCGCGCTGGGCGGCGTCTTGCTCAGTGGAGCGTGCGGTGGCGCGGCTGGCAGGCTGGCGGGCATCAGACATGTGAGGCAGGCAACTCTTCAGAAAGTCGAATTCATCTGGGGGCGTATCCACGCCGGGCGAATCCATGCTGGGCGAATCCACGCCGGGCGAATCCACGCTGGGCAAATCCACGCTGGGCAAATCCACGCTGGGCAAATCCACGCGGGGCGAATCCATGCATGGACTCAGCTATCGATAGCCGAGCTCATCGATAACCAAGCTCATCGATAACCGAGCTCAGCCATCGGCGCGGCGCAGGCGACGGCGTACCAGCCATTCGCCGCAGAACAGCAGCCCCATCAGCACGTAGCTCACCAGGCCGTTGTAGAGCGTCCAGGTCGCGAGGTCGGCATACAGCGCCGTGGCCGCGGCGACACTGGCATTGAAGACGAATAAGCCGCACCACACTCGGGTGACCTTGCGGGTATAACGCACGCCGGCGGCGGGCAGATCAGGCTCCTGCAGACGCGCCAGACGCTCGATGACCGGCATGCCGCGCCACAGACTGGTGGCGAACACGCTGAGCATGGCCAGATTGACCAGCACCGGATAGGCGCGCAGCCCCAGTTCCGCCTCGCTGAGCAGGCTGATGGCGATCAGCAGCGCGGCCAGCGTCAGGCGCAGGAGCCACGGCAAGGGCAGACGCTGGATCAGCAAGGCGCCCAGCGCGATCAGTGCCCACACCCAGGGCGAGACATGTCCGCTGGTCGTGTCGCCCGCCGGGTCTGCCGTCAGCCGCGAGAGCAGGGCATAGACCAGCAGCGGCCAGCACACGGCGGCCACGACGCCCAGCCCGCCAAGCAACAGCCTTGGCAGTGACGGGCGTCGCCCTCGACCAGAGGACAATGACGTCATGCCTGGCGCTGCATCAGCTGCTCGACGGCAGTCACGACGTCATCGAGGCTGCGTACGCTCTTGAAGTCATTGGCTTCGATGCGGCGGCCGGTGAACTTCTTGAGTTCGACCACCAGGTCCACCGCATCGATGCTGTCGATGTCGAGGTCTTCATAGAGCAGCGCCTCGGGGTGGATGTCAGCGGCATCGATCTCGAACAGCTCGATCAGGGTGCTGCGCACATGGGCATAGATCTCTTCGCGGGACGCGGTCTGTTGCTCAGCGCTCACGACGGGCCTCCACGAGTTCACGCAGGGCATTGAGGCTGGCGAAATGCGCGCGAGTGTCCTCGGCTTCGGCGTCCAGCGTGATGCCGTACTGCTTCTGCAGCGCGAGACCGAGTTCCAGGGCGTCAATCGAATCCAGACCCAGGCCGTCCACGAACAGCGGCTCATCGGCGACGATGTCGTCCGGCGTGATGTCCTCAAGCTCCAGGGTGTCGATGATCAGTTGCTTGAGTTCCAGTTCCAGCTTGGCGCTATCGCTCATGAGTATTCCTCGTGTCGGCGTACCGATAATGGCCGGTATGAATGGCAGCAGGCTTTATTAACGGCGGGAAGGCCGAATATCTTAATCCGTTTTTCTCGCTATCTGATCAGCATCGAGATCAGGGGCAGTGCGGCGCCGCGCGTTGTCATGACTCGCGAATCCGTTGCTGAAAGGCGGCCAGCTCAGCGGCAAAGTCGCTGGCCAGGCGGCGCGTCAACTGGCGGGCATCGCGTGACAGCGGCACATCATCCTCTGTTGCCGGTGGCGGTGCGACATGCGCCGTCATGTCCGGCAGCACCTTGATATTGAGCATCACCCGCCGGGGCGGGATGTGATACCAGGGCTCGCCCTTGGTCAGGGTGCTGGGCTGGCAGTCGATCAGCACGGGGGTGATCTCGCTTGGCGTGCGCAGCGCGATGTTGGCGGCGCCGCGGCGGAATTTCAGCGCCCGCCCGGGCACGCTGCGCGTGCCTTCCGGAAACAGGATCAAGGCATTGCCGCGCGCCAGGCTCGCGCCGGCGGCCTCGAGCACGCCCTGCGGCTCTTCATTGGTGATGTAGCCCGCGGCACGGATGGGGCCACGGGTGAAGGGGTTGCGTGCCAGCCGCCCCTTGACCACGCAGTCGGCGTGGGGAATCAGCGCGAGCAGGAAGACCACGTCGATCAGCGTCGGGTGATTGGCCAGCACCAGCAGGCCCGGGCGTTGCAGGCGCTCGCAGTCGTGCAGGCGATAGTCGAGCACGCCCAGGCCGCGCATCAGGCCCACGAAGCCGCGCATGCAGTGATGGATGATGCTGCGCGCGAGCTTCTGTCGTTTCTCGGGACGGCGTACCACCAGTGTCAGCAGGGGCCACATTCCCCCCACCAGCAAGCCGCCCAGCCCGAAGGTCAGGAAGCTGATGGCCGTGGCGATGCCACGCCACAGGCGCCCGAGGGGAGACGACAGCATGCGTGGCATCAGTCTGCTTGCGGCGTCGGTGAGGCGGCGTGAGCGCGGCTCAGCTGCCAGTGATGGCGACGACAGGCGAGCGTCTCAGCCCCGGCCTGCTCAAGCCAGGCGATGACCTCAAGCGGCGTCGGGGCGCTGTCCGTCAACGACTCGCCAGGCGTGGCGCTCAGTGTCCATGCGCTGTCATCGTCACTGCTGCGGCTCAGGCGCAGGGCGACGGCGCTGGCGCAGGCCGGGTAGTCACCGTGGTGCAGGAAGGCCTCCGGTGCGGCGATATCGGAGAACAGCACGATGACGTCCTCGCGCTCGCTCAGATAGCCGAGCGCCTCGCTCATCAGCGCCTCGAATTCGTTGCCGCAGGCGGCTAGGGCTTCCAGCGGCTGATGGGACTTGCCGGTGATCGAGTACATGCCCAGCACGGCGTTGTGCACCGAGAGCGAGAAGCGCGCCGGTGACAGGGCTTCGTCGGACTGGGTGGCGGCGTCCAGCAGGGCGAGAATCTTGCCGGTATCGCCATGGCGCGAGGCATGGATGATAGGCAGGTCGGCGTCAGGGTCGAGCGCGAACAGCAGCTTGCAGCAGGCCTGGCCGACCGGGCTGAGTCGACGACGCTGCATGGCCGGGACTTGCTCGGCACGCGGGGAGGGGGTGATATCTACGCGGCTGTCGTGGGCGGTGCGGGACGCACTCGCCTGCCAGGCTCGCCAATCAGTCAGACGCATGAGGTTCTTGTCCGTGAACGCATCGTTGCCATATTGGGGCCTCAGTGTACCGCACAGGGGTTGGGCAGCCCAACCGGACTCAGGCGTGTTGGCACTGAGCAGGCGGCGTGGCTACGCGTGTCGTTGGCAGGATAGCAGCTTGCAGGGCGGCACACGGCGCCTGACGTGAGGTGTCGGGGCGTGATGTCCTGCGGCGGGTCGCCGCTGTGGCAGCGCTGGACAGCGGCGGAAGAGGGTGTAGGGTATCGCCGCACTGAGACTGGCGCCCGGGGCGTCATGGGGTAAAACGCTGAGGACGCACAATGATGACGGTCATCAACAGGTCGGTGGCATGAAGGGTGGCTTGCGGGACCTGCTGCGTAGACGGGCTCGCGCAGGGCAGGCTACCCGAGCGCACTCGCAGGCGCTGATGCGCCTTCTTTCGCTCTCGGAGTGGTTGCCGGTCATCCGGGTACTCGGCCTGCTGCTGTGCGTGGTGGCCTTGATGATGCTGGCGCCCTTGCTGGTGTTGCTCGGTGAAGCGGATGCGGATGCCAGCGCCTTCCTGATCTCGCTGGGCATCACGCTCGGCTCGGCGGCCATCATGCTGACGGTCTCGCGCAAGGTGGAGCTGCAGCTCAAGCCGCGTGCGATGTTCGTGCTGACGACGCTGAGCTGGGTGCTGGTGTCGGCCTACTCGAGCCTGCCGTTGATCTTCGGTGCGACCCACCTGGGCGTGACCGATGCCGTGTTCGAATCGGTGTCGGCGATCACCACCACCGGCTCGACCGTGCTGTCTGACATCGAAGGACTCTCGGATGGCCTCAAGCTGTGGCGCGGCCTGATGCAGTGGGTCGGCGGCATCGGCATCATCGTGATGGCGATCGCGATCCTGCCGTTTCTGAAGGTCGGCGGCATGCGCCTGTTCCAGACCGAATCCTCGGACTGGTCCGACAAGGTGCTGCCGCGTGCCGGTGGCGTGGCCAAGGCCATCGGGTTGGTCTACGTCGGGCTGACGTTGCTGGCCATCGTCTGTTACTGGCTGGGCGGCATGCACTGGCTGGATGCGCTGGTGCATGGCATGACGTCGCTGGCCACCGGCGGTTTCTCCAATTACGACAGCTCGATGGGCGTCTATTCCGACCGACCCTATCTGCTGTGGATGGCGTCGGCTTTCATGTTGCTGGGGGCGCTGCCCTTCGTGCTGTTCATCCGTGCCTGGCAGGACCAGGCCGGTGTCTTGTGGCGTGATGCCCAGGTGCGCGGCTTCCTGCGTCTGCTGGGGTGGGTGATCGCCTTGCTGACGCTGTATCGCGTCGTCAATGGCGAGGCCATCTTCACGGCGCTGACCCAGGTGACCTTCAATGTCATCTCGGTGGTGACCACCACCGGCTACGCCAGCGACGACTACAGTGCCTGGGGGCCCTTTGCGGTGGTGGCCTTCTTCTATCTGACCTTCGTCGGCGGCTGCAGCGGCTCGACCAGCGGCGGCATGAAGATCTTCCGCCTGCAGATCGGGCTGATCATGCTCGGCAACCATCTGCGCTCGTTGATCCATGCCAATGGGGTCTTCTCGCAGCGCTACAACGGCCGCGCGCTGCCCGATGAGGTGGTGCGCGCCGTGATCGCCTTCTCGTTCTTCTTCTTCATCACCATCGGTGGCCTGGCGCTGGCGCTGTCGTTCATCGGGCTGGACCTGATCACTGCGGTGACCGGCGCCGCCACGGCCGTCACCAACGTCGGCCCGGGACTGGGCGAGATCATCGGTCCGGCGGGCAACTTCTCGAGCCTGCCGGACAGTGCCAAGTGGTTGCTGTGCAT
Source organism: Cobetia sp. SIMBA_158 (assembly GCF_046566945.1). NCBI lineage: Bacteria > Pseudomonadati > Pseudomonadota > Gammaproteobacteria > Oceanospirillales > Halomonadaceae > Cobetia > Cobetia sp. SIMBA_158. The sequence continues at coordinate 253,503 of NZ_JAWJYL010000004.1, read as the reverse complement.
CGGCATGCTGATGGGGCGTCTCGAGATATTGACCGTGCTGGTGCTGTTCTCGCCCAGCTTCTGGCGCAAGTAGCGGCCCACGAAAAAGCCACCGTCGATTGACGGTGGCTTTTTCGTGGCTTTGGTTGTGCCAAGCGCGGGGGCTATGTGGCTTGCGCCGTCTTACTGCGCGACCTTCTCGCCGTCCGTCGCCTCGGCGGCATCGAGCTTTTCATCGAGATCGATGGAGAGCCCTTCGCGATTGAGGATCGGGTTGGCGTATTGCACCAGCCACCAGTCCTTGAGCTCTGCGGGCACCTCTGCGAGGCGGTTCTCGAAGGTGGCGCGCTCGGCACCGCTGATGGCCGAGACATCCAGCGCCGAGGCCAGACGCGGCTCCTCACGCAGCTGCGGGCGGCTGGCGGCCAGCTTCTCGAGTGCCAGCTGATGGCTCGGATAGAGGGTGTAGTAGGCCAGCACCTGACGGTCGACTTCCTTCACCACGTCTTCCGGGGTCTCGAAGTCGCCCTTGAGCGGCTCGCCGAACACCAGCTTGACGCGCCCCTTGTGGCCGCTGATGCCCGCCGCGATGGACTTGATGTCCTCGTACTGCACCTTCTCGTAACGGCCTTCATTGGCGACGGCCGCCAGCTCACGCGCCTTCTGCAGGTCACAGGGGTCGAACTCGTAGCTGATCGACACCGGCACGATGTTGAGCTCGCTGACCGCCTCGCTGAACGGACGCGTCTTGTCGGCGGTGCGCGCCGCCATGGTCAGCATCTTGATGATGGCGCTCTCGGTGCCGTCACGGCCATCCTTGGCGCGCCCTTCACGCTGGGCCAGCCAGATGGAATGCTGGTCGTGGGTCAGCGAGTGGCGGATATAGCCCGACAGCGACTGGTAGGCGGCCAGCATCGCGCGCTTGCCCTTGGCGGAGCGCGGCACGATGAAGCTCTTGTTGAGGCGCATCAGGTCGGTGACGAAGGGCTTCTGCAGCAGGTTGTCACCGATGGCGATGCGCACCGTGTCACGCCCGTGACGATAGAGGGCGTAGTTGACGAAGGCCGGGTCCAGCGAGATGTCGCGATGGTTGGACAGGAACAGGTACGGCGTGTCCGGCGACAGGCGCTCCAGTCCCACCGTCTCGAAGCTGGTGGTGGTGGTGTGGATCATGCGCGCCATGTAGACGGCGATGCGGCTCTGGAAACTGGCAACATCCTTGACGCCAATCATCTCGCGCTTGATGGCCAGGCGCGCGATCTGGCGTGCCAGCCACGGGAAACGCTGGGTCAGGCCCGGCAGGCGGAAGCGAGTCAGGGTGTCGAGCAGCTCGCGGTCCTGCTCCAGGCGTACCAGCACCTCCGCTACCTCGTCGTCGTGGTAGGGGCGAATATCGGCGAACGGGTCCTGTTCGCTGGTCGTGGCAGGCTTGGGTGTTGCAGTGTCAGTCATCGACGCACGTCATCCGGGTTTGTCATTCTGAAAAAAGAGAAGGTCGGCAGCGGGCCCAAGGCTCAGCTGGCGGGCTGGGCTTCACCACCCAGCCAGGCGGTCATCTGCTCTATCACGCCGGACAGCACCTGGGCCATCAGCGCGAAGTCGGTCTCCAGACGCAGGATGGGGTCTTCGCCGTCATCCTGGGCGTTGGCTTCATCGACCACGGCATCGGCGAACTTGAGGCTCTTGAGCGCCATGTCCTCACCGAGCACCAGCGCGACGCGGCCATCGACTTCCAGCGCCAGCTTGCTGACCACGCGGCCCAGATTCAGCGCCGTCTGGATTTCCTCGCCGTCGAGGTCGAACTGGCGCGCACGCAGCACGCCATCCTCGCCACCCGGCGCCTTGAGTTCGACCTGATCACCGACGATCAGGTCTTCCGGGCGCGAGCTGACATCCTTCAGCCAGGTGGTCATCACCTGGGAAGGCGGCTGCGCGACGGCCAGTGGCGTGACCTTGAGCGTGCCCAGTGTCTGACGCAGCAGGTCCAGCACTTCCTCGGCGCGCTTGGCATTCGAGGCGTTGACGGCGATCAGGCCGCGCCGGCTGTCCCACCACAGGTCGGTGCGCGAGGAGCGCGTGAAGGCGCGCGGCAGCAGCTCCTCGTAGATCTGCTCCTTGAGGGTCAGCTTCTCGCGGCGACGCAGCGGGCGGCCTTCGGCGGTCTCGCGCTCGGCCACGCGCTCCTCGAGTTCTTCCTTGACCACGGCGGAGGGCAGTACGCGCTCCTGGCGCAGGGCGCTGATCAGGAAATGGCCCTGAATCTCGTGCACCAGCAGGTCGCTGTTGCGACCGCCAGGTGCGACCCAGCCGATGCGCTTGGCTTCGACGCCGGTGACCGGGCGGAAGACATGCTCCGGCAGGGCGTCGGCGAGACGACCCTCTTCCAGCGGTGCGCTATCGTGCAGGCGATACAGTTGCAGGTTCTTGAACCACATGCGACCAGTCCTTGAGTCCGGTGAACGGGGGCTGCCCGTCTGAATGGCGCATATTATGGCGAAACTCATGCGGCGGGTCATCCGCCGTGGACGTGACCCTGCGTCACACTGCGGTTGCCGACCATCTCGCGCGAGCACAAAGACATACTGTGTGCACGCTGTGGCGCTAGTCTTGAGTCGCCCTGGCGGTGCGCGGTCTGGCGGTTTGCGGTATCGACCGACAGATATCGATCAGCAGGCATCGACCAGTAGATATCGATCAGCAGGCATCGACCCGCAGGCATCGACCATCAGACTTGAGACGCGGAGGGCGGCAGAGTGATCGACGACGTTGTTGTGGAGACTGCTGAGGAGACGGTTGTGGAGGCTTTTGTGAAGAGCAGAGCTTCAGGCGCGAGCGCGCTGAAACGGGCACGACCACTGACGCTGGCGGCGCTGACCCTGCTGCTGTTCGGCTGCAGCGGGGAGCATGACGCCCACGACAAGACGGCCAGCGCGGCCGAGACCAGTGCAACGGTCACCAAAGAGGCAGCCGCTGACGGCGAATCCGGGCCGGCGGCCCTCGGGCTGGAGCCTGAGATATTTGCCGACGGCGCGATCGTCGGTGAGGTCGAGACCGTCGACTGCACCCTGAGTGGCGGCACGCAGACGACCTGCTATCAGTTCCGTGTGGCCGGTGCGCCCGCGGACCCGCAAACCTCGCCGGAGGGGCCTTTCTGCCCGCCCAATATCCACTCCGGTGAGGAGGAAGGCGGCACCTGGATGGATGGCGAGGGCGCCCTCTATCAGGTGGACGGCGAGTTCATCAAGAATCTGGCCACTCTCTACAAGGACAAGGAGTGGCAGATGTACGACGTCAACACGGGTGAGATCACCGTGATCGATGGCGCACGTGGCTGTGAGGTGGCGGGGAACCCGAACACCATCGAGGGCTTCGACAACTTCTGTCTCGAGTGTCCGCTGGATGAGCTGGGCGGTGGCATCGAGAAGACTGTCGTGATCCCCAAGGTGCCGGTACCGGCCGCCGAGCCGACCTCGCTTGCCGGCCGCTCCAATACCGGCGTGGCGCTCAATGGTGTGCTGTTCGGCCCGCCGGCGCCGCTGGAGCTGATCCTGAGCTCTCACACCCTGGGGGTGCTCGATGATTGTGGCGCGCATGCCAATCCGCATGAGGGCTATCACTATCACACCGCCACTGGCTGCTCCGAGATCGGCATTCAGGAAGATGGCCATTCGCCGATGATCGGCTATGCGCTTGATGGCTATGCCATCTATGTCAGAGAGGACAAGGACGGCAACATCCCCGCTGACCTGGATGAGTGTGGCGGCGAGACGGACCCGGTGCGTGGCTATCACTATCACGCCTCCGCGCCGGGGGTTAACCAGATCTTCGGCTGCTTCATGGGCGAGAAGGGGCACTTCCTCGACGAGGAGGGCGGCGAGAGGCCACCGCAGGGTCCGCCCGGCGAGTAGCCGCCTTGCCGGGATGGCGAGCAGGGTAGTTGCCATCATTCAGCCAAGCGTTTGTTTTTCTGTCCGTCACCGGCATAAGATCAGCTGACGATGGCCACACGGCGCGATCGTTTCACGGACGGGAGGCAGGGATGCAACACGACAGCAATCCACCGCAGGCAGCGGACGGCACTCACACAGACGTCGGCACTCACACAGACGTCGGCAATCGCACAGGCGTCGTCAGTCGCACGACCCTGACGGTGCGTGGCTACCATCTGGATGGCTATGGGCACGTCAACAATGCCCGCTATCTGGAGTTCTATGAGGAAGGGCGCTGGGAGTTCATGCTCGCGCATCTCGATCTGGCCGCGCTCAAGCGCGAAGGCATCGCGATGGTGGCGGTCAACCTCAACCTGGATTGGCACTATCCCGCCACCGTGCATGATGAGCTGGTCATCACCACGCGGCTGTCAGAGCTCGGGCGCCGCAAGATGATCATGCGCCAGGAGATCCATCTGGGCGAGCGGCGCATGGGCGAGGTGCATCCGCGTTCCGGGGCGCTGGTCTCCAGGGCCGACTTCACCTTCGTGCTGATGAATACCGACACCGGTCGCGCCATGCCGCTGGACGGCGAGATCGGCGTGCTGCTGGGCGCGTTGGTCAGTGAAGAAACGGCCTGATCGCCCTCAGCGGCGAGGCATGAGCCAGCAGGCCGCGCATATTGACGGCCGTACTACCGTACTGAGGTGTCCTTGCGGCGTCGTGTGAGCTGCTAGGCGCGCTCGCAAGTGATATAATGCCGCCACTTCGGTGCCGCGGAGCTGGCACCCCGTGTCTGCTTCACGCCACTGCCGCGCTGCAGTACCGACGGAGCATGCGTCGTTGCTGCAGTGGCGCCAACAGTTGAGTTCAAGGATTTGACGAATCATGGGTGAGATCGCCAGAGAGATACTGCCAGTCAACATCGAGGACGAGCTCAAGCAGTCGTATCTCGATTACGCGATGAGCGTCATCATCGGGCGTGCCTTGCCGGATGTTCGCGATGGCCTCAAACCGGTTCACCGTCGCGTACTGTTCGCGATGCACGAGCTGAACAATGACTGGAACAAGGCCTACAAGAAATCTGCCCGTGTCGTCGGCGATGTGATCGGTAAATACCACCCGCACGGTGACAGTGCGGTCTACGACACCATCGTCCGCATGGCCCAGCACTTCTCCATGCGTTATGTGCTGGTGGATGGTCAGGGCAACTTCGGTTCCATCGATGGCGACAGCGCCGCGGCGATGCGTTACACCGAGGTGCGCATGGCGCGCCTGGCGCACGAGCTGCTGGCCGACCTCGAGAAGGACACCGTCGATTGGGTCGACAACTATGACGGCACCGAGCGCATTCCTGCCGTGCTGCCGACCAAGACCCCGAACCTGCTGGTCAATGGCTCCTCCGGTATCGCCGTGGGCATGGCCACCAACATTCCGCCCCACAACATGGGCGAGGTCATCGACGGCTGTCTGGCGCTGATCGACAACGGCGATCTGACCATCGATGAGCTGATGGAATTCATTCCGGGGCCGGACTTCCCGACCGCCGGTATCATCAACGGCCGTGCCGGCATCCTTGATGCCTACCGCACCGGTCGTGGTCGTATCTACGTGCGTGCCGTGCATACCATCGAGCACAACGACAAGAACGGCCGTGATCACATCATCATCACCGAGCTTCCCTACCAGGTGAACAAGGCGCGTCTGATCGAGAAGATCGCCGAACTGGTCAAGGACAAGAAGATCGAGGGCATCGCCGAGCTGCGTGACGAGTCCGACAAGGACGGTCTGCGCGTGGTCATCGAGACCAAGCGTGGCGAGTCCGGTGAAGTGGTCGTCAACAACCTCTTCTCCCAGACCCAGCTTGAGACCGTGTTCGGCATCAACATGGTCGCGCTGCACGAAGGTCAGCCGAAGATCCTGAATCTCAAGCAGATTCTGGAATCCTTCGTGCGTCACCGTCGTGAAGTCGTTACCCGTCGTACCCTGTTCGAACTCAAGAAGGCGCGTGAACGTGGCCACATTCTTGAAGGTCTGGCGGTGGCGATCTCGAACATCGATGAGGTGATCGAGCTGATCAAGGGCTCGCCGAGCGCGGCGGAAGCCAAGGAAAAGCTGATCGATCGCGAATGGCAGCCGGGTCAGGTGGTCGAGATGCTCGAGCGCGCCGGTGCCACTTCCTGCCGTCCGGAAGATCTGCCGGAAGGTCTGGGCCTGTCTGAAGACGCCAAGCACTACCGTCTGTCGCCGGCCCAGGCTCAGGCCATCCTCGAGCTGCGTCTGCATCGCCTGACCGGTCTCGAGACCGAGAAGCTGCTGGCCGAGTACTCCTCCATCCTCGAGCGCATCGCCGAGCTGATGGAGATCCTGTCCTCTGCCGACCGCCTGATGGAAGTCATCCGCGAAGAGCTGCGCGAAGTGCGCGCCCAGTACGCAGATGAGCGCCGCACCGAGATCATGACCAGCCGTCGTGACCTGACCATCGAAGACCTCATCAACGAGGAAGACATGGTGGTGACGGTCTCGCGCAGCGGCTATGCCAAGACCCAGCCGCTGTCTGACTACCAGGCCCAGAAGCGTGGTGGCCGCGGCAAGTCCGCCACCTCGATGAAGGACGAGGATGTCATCGAGCACCTGCTGGTCGCCTCGACCCACGACACCGTGCTGCTGTTCTCCAACAAGGGCAAGGTGTACTGGCTCAAGGTCTACGAGATGCCGCAGGCGTCACGTGGCTCGCGCGGCAAGCCGCTGGTCAACCTGATTCCGCTGGACGACGGCGAGTGGGTCACCACCATCCTGCCGGTGCGCGATTACGCCGCCGACAGCTACATCTTCTTCGCCACCGCCAACGGCACGGTCAAGCGCACCGCGCTGAGCCAGTTCTCGCGTCCGCGCAGTGTCGGTCTGATCGCGCTGGACATCGAGGAAGGTGACCGTCTGATCGGTGCCGACATCACGTCCGGCTCCGACCACGTCATGCTGGTGTCCTCCAACGGCAAGGCGATCCGCTTCGAAGAGCAGAACGTGCGCGTGATGGGCCGTACCGCCCGTGGTGTACGCGGCATGCGTCTGCTCGACGATGCACAGGTCATCAGTCTGATCATTCCGCGCACCACCGCGATCGATGACAACGAGATCGAGGTCGATGACGCCGCGGATGCGACGGCAGAAGGCATCGAGAGCGCTGATGTGGCGACCACCGAGGGCGCGACGGAAGACAGTGTCGCCAGCGGTGAGGTGCCGCAGTGCTACATCCTGACCGCGTCCGCCAATGGCTTCGGCAAGCGCACGCGTCTGGAAGAGTTCCCGCTGCGTGGCCGTGGTGGCCAGGGCGTGATCGCGATGCAGACCAGCGAGCGCAACGGTGATCTGGTCAGCGCGGTGCAGGTCAGCGACAACGATGAACTGATGCTGATCACCGACCGCGGCACCCTGGTACGTACCCGCGTCGCCGAGGTGTCCACCACCTCGCGCAACACCCAGGGCGTGACCTTGATCCGCACCGCGGAAGAGGAGCGTCTGGTCACGACGGTGCGTGTCGACGAGCCGGAAGAGGTCGTCGTGGTGCAGGATGAGCTGGACGAAGAGGCGCTGAGCACCGACGAACAGGTGCAGGCGGGAGATGACGCCGAGTCGACGGATACCCCGCCGACAGACGCGGAATAAGACGCTGGATTGCGACCGCCTTCGGGGCGGTCGCTTCACTTTCGGGAAATAAGACGACATGACACGCAAGTTCAACTTCTGCGCCGGTCCTGCTGCACTGCCGACCGCTGTCCTGGAGCGCGCCCGCGCCGAGATGCTGGATTATCAGGGCCGAGGACTGTCCGTCATGGAGATGAGTCATCGCTCCGACGAATTCGTGGCCATCGCCGAGAAGGCCGAGGCGGACCTGCGCGAACTGCTCGAGATTCCGTCCAACTATCGCGTGTTGTTCATGCAGGGTGGCGCCTCGACCCAGTTTGCGGGTGTGCCGCTGAACCTGCTGGGTGCGGGTGGCAGTGCCAACTATCTGTATACCGGTATCTGGGGCAAGAAGGCGATCAAGGAAGCCGAGCATCTGGCGGTGGGCAGCCACGTGGCGGCCTCCAGCGAGAGCAATGGCCTGATCGCCGTGCCGCGCCAGAACGCGATCCAGCTCTCGGGCGATGTGGGCTACCTGCACTACACCGCCAACGAGACCATCGGCGGCCTCGAGTTCGACTATATCCCCGAGGTGGCAGCGGATGGCGTGCCGCTGGTTTGTGACATGTCGTCTTCCATCCTGTCTGGCCCGCTGGATGTCAGCCGTTTCGGCGTCATCTATGCCGGTGCCCAGAAGAACATCGGTCCGGCGGGTCTGACGCTGGTCATCGTGCGCGAAGACCTGCTCGATCGCGCCCGCAAGGACTGCCCGACCATGCTGAACTGGAAGACGGCCGCCGAGGCCAACTCCATGTTCAACACGCCGCCGACCTACGCCTGGTATCTCTCCGGGCTGGTGTTCGAGTGGCTCAAGGACGAGGTCGGTGGCCTCGCCGCCATGAACGCGATCAATGATCGCAAGGCGCAGGCGCTCTACGCGGCCATCGATGGCAGCGACTTCTATTCCAACCCGATCGTGACCGAGAACCGTTCACGCATGAACGTGCCGTTCGTGCTGGCCGATGACCGTCTCGACAAGACCTTCCTCGCCGAGTCCGAAGCGGCGGGTCTCTTGAATCTGGCCGGTCACCGCAGCGTCGGTGGCATGCGTGCCAGCCTCTACAACGCCGTGCCGGAAGCTGCCGTCACTGCGCTGGTGGACTTCATGGGCGACTTCGCGCGCCGTCACGGCTAAGGGAGGAGGTGAGATGTCGGATTCCAAGGAGAGCCCTGCGTCGCAGGCGGCGGGCAAGGCGGTGACGCTGGATGATCTGCGTCAGCGCATCGACGCCATCGACAATGAGCTGCTGAACCTGATCAGCGAGCGCGCGGGCTGCGCGCAGCAGGTCGCCGAGGTCAAGCTGGCGGCCGGTGACGTGGGCGAGGATGGCCAGGTGCAGTTCTACCGCCCGGAGCGCGAAGCCCAGGTGTTGCGCCGCATCATGGCCAACAACCCCGGCCCGCTGAAAGGCGAGGAGATGGCGCGTCTGTTCCGCGAGATCATGTCCGCCTGTCTGGCGCTGGAACAGCCGATCCGCCTGGCCTATCTCGGCCCGGAAGGCACCTTCACCCAGCAGGCCGCGCTCAAGCACTTCGGTGACAGCGCCGTGACCAAGCCGATGGCCGCCATCGACGAGGTGTTCCGCGAAGTGGAGGCGGGCGCGGTGCAGTACGGTGTGGTGCCGGTGGAGAACTCCACCGAGGGCGTCATCAACCACACTCTGGATTCGTTCATGGGCTCGCAGCTCAAGATCTCCGGCGAAGTGGTGCTGCGCATTCACCACCATCTGCTGGTGGGCCCGAATACGCGTCGCGAGAAGATCTCGCGCATCTATTCCCACGCCCAGTCGCTGGCCCAGTGCCGCAAGTGGCTGGATGCCCACTTCCCGCACGCCGAGCGCATCGCGGTGTCCTCGAATGCCGAGGCCGCGCGTCAGGTGCGCACCGAGTGGCACAGTGCGGCGATTGCCGGTGACATGGCGGCCAAGCTCTATGAGCTGGAGAAGGTCGAGGAGAAGATCGAGGACAGCCCCGACAACTCGACGCGCTTCCTGATCATCGGTGACAGCTCGGTGCCGGCGTCCGGCGATGACAAGACCTCCATCGTGGTGGCGATGCGCAACCAGCCGGGGGCACTGCACGACCTGCTGGCGCCGTTCCACCGTCACCAGATCGACCTGACCCGCGTCGAGACGCGTCCGTCACGCTCCGGTGCCTGGAACTATGTCTTCTTCATCGACTTCCGTGGCCACCGTGATGACCCGCTCATCACGGCGACGCTGGAAGAGCTGCGCCAGTGCGCGGCGGACGTCAAGGTACTCGGGTCCTACCCGGTCGGTGTGCTGTGAGCGAGGTTGACCACACGCGCCATGCTGCGTCGTCAGACCTGCTGTCCTCGCTGCCGTCAGCGGAGCGTCTGGCCGGCGAGCGGCGTATCCTGCTGGTCGGGCTGGGCTTGATCGGTGGCTCGCTGGCGGCGGCATTGCGCGCGGCGGGCCATCGCGGCGAGATTCTCGCCTGTGATCGTGACTCCAACGAGATCTGCCTCGGCCAGCGCATGGGGCTGATCGACGGTGGCAGCACGCAACTGGCGGCGCTGGTACCGGGTGCCTCGCTGATCGTGCTGTGCGTGCCGGTGATGGCGATGCAGAGTGTGATGGCCGAACTGGCGCCGTTGCTGGATGATGACGCCGTCATCACCGATGTCGGCAGCACCAAGGGCGCGATCCGCGATGCGGCGCTCGGCGTCTTCGGTCGCATGCCGCCGAATCTGGTGCTCGGTCACCCGATCGCCGGGTCCGAGAAGAGCGGTGTCGCGGCGTCCAATCCCGAGCTCTATCGCGATCACAAGGTGATCCTGACGCCGGAGCCGGACAGCGATGCCGAGGCCGTGGCACGCGTGGCGGCCATGTGGTCGGTATGTGGCGCTCAGCTTCTGAGCATGAGCGTGGCGCGCCACGACGAAGTGCTGGCGCGCACCAGCCACCTGCCGCACCTGCTGGCGTTCTCGCTGGTCGACAGCCTGGCGCGCCAGGATGAGCGGTTGGAGATCTTCCGCTACGCGGCGGGCGGTTTCCGTGATTTTACGCGCATCGCGGGCAGTGACCCGGTGATGTGGCGCGACGTCTATCTGGCCAACCGCGATGCGGTGCTGGAGGCGTTGGATGAATTCGAGGCCGGGGTAGCGCGGGTGCGCGCTGCCGTGACCGCGGGCGATGGTGAGGCGATGCTGGGGATATTCACCCGCGCAAGCCACGCCCGACACTACTTCAATACCCTCTTGAAACAGACGAGTTATCAGACCATGGAACAGCAGAACGTGCGGTACCGTGCACTGCCGGGTGGGCAGGTTCAGGGGCGCATTCGTGTGCCGGGCGACAAGTCCATGTCGCATCGCTCCATCATGCTGGGCGCATTGGCGACCGGCGTGACCGAAGTCGAAGGCTTCCTGGAAGGGGAAGACAGCCTGGCCACGCTGCAGGCCTTCCGCGACATGGGTGTGGTCATCGAAGGCCCGCATCAGGGTCGTGTCACCATTCACGGTGTGGGTCTCAACGGCCTGAAGCAGCCGCCGGGCCCGCTGTATGTCGGCAACTCCGGCACCGCGATGCGCCTGTTCGCCGGTCTGCTGGCCGGTCAGGCCTTCGACACCGAGCTGACTGGTGATGCCTCGCTGACCAAGCGTCCGATGGACCGCGTCGCCAATCCGCTGCGCGAGATGGGCGCGGTGATCGATACCGCAGACAACGGCCGTCCGCCGCTGCGTATCCACGGTGGTCAGCCGCTCAAGGGCATCCGTTACGAGATGCCGATGGCGTCCGCTCAGGTCAAGTCGTGCCTGCTGCTGGCTGGTCTCTACGCCGAAGGCGAGACGCGTGCCATCGAGCCGGCGCCGACGCGTGACCACACCGAGCGCATGCTCAATGGCTTCGGCTACAAGGTCGAGCGTCAGGGCGCCGAGGCGTGGCTGAACGGTGGCGGCAGCCTCGAAGCCTGCCCGATCGACGTGCCGGCCGACATCTCCTCCGCGACCTTCTTCCTGGTCGCCGCGGCCATCACGCCGGGCTCCGATCTGGTGCTGGAGCACGTCGGTATCAACCCGACGCGCATCGGCGTGATCAACATCCTCAAGGCGATGGGTGCCGACCTGAGCGTCTCCAATGAGCGCGAAGTCGGCGGCGAGCCGGTGGCAGATCTGCACATCCGTTATGCGCCGCTCAAGGGCATCGACATCCCGGAAGACCAGGTGCCGCTGGCCATCGACGAATTCCCGGCACTGTTCATCGCCGCTGCCAATGCCGAGGGCATGACCCGTCTGCGTGGCGCCGAGGAACTGCGCGTCAAGGAGTCCGATCGCATCCAGGTGATGGCGGATGGTCTGGCGCAGATCGGCGTCGAGCACGAAGTGGTCGCGGACGGTATCGATATCCGCGGCGGCGCCTACGGCGGCGGTCTGGTCGACAGCCACGGCGATCACCGCATCGCGATGGCCTTCAGTGTCGCGGCGCTGCGCGCCCAGGGCGAGATCCTGATCGACGACTGCGCCAATGTCGCGACCTCCTTCCCGAACTTCGTGGCGCTGGCCGCTGAAGTCGGCATGCAGGTCGAGAACCTCGGTGCCGTGGCACCCGGCCAGGAGGCTTCATGAGCGGGGAAGCGACACCTCATCACAGCCAGATCTGCGACGCGCCGGTGTTGACCCTTGATGGCCCCGGCGGGGCAGGCAAGGGCACCATCAGTCGTCTGGTCGCGGCGAGCCTGGGCTGGCATCTGCTGGATTCCGGTGCGCTGTATCGCCTGACGGCACTGGCCGCCGAGCGTCATGGCGTGGCGCTGGAAGACGAGGACGCCGTGGCGACCATCGCCGAGCACCTCGATGTGCAGTTTGACGCCGAAGGCGACGCCACCAGCGTGATTCTGGAAGGCGAGGACGTCACCCGTGACATCCGTCTCGAGTCGGTCGGCAACAATGCCTCCATCATCGCGGCCCAGCCGCGCGTGCGGACTGCACTGCTGGCGCGCCAGCGTGCCTTTGCGCGTGCGCCGGGCCTGGTGGCCGATGGTCGCGACATGGGCACGGTGGTCTTCACCGGTGCGCCGCTCAAGATCTTCCTGACGGCGAGCGCCGAGGAACGTGCGCGTCGTCGTCATGCCCAGTTGCAGGAAGCGGGTGTCGATGCTAATATTTCGAGCCTTTTGACAGAAATACAGGCGCGCGATGCGCGTGACATGGGCCGGGCAGTCGCCCCGCTCAAGCCTGCAGACGACGGCGTGATCCTCGATACGACGGATCTCGACATCGACCAGGTGATCGAACGCATCCAGCAGCTGCTGATCGAATACGGCCTGGTAGCGGCGCGCTGAGACTCGAGTCTCAGCCTGTAAGTCGTCAGAACAACGGATTGATCGCCTGCTGTTGCAATACGACCTCCGGGTCGGGCAGCAGCGGGTTTCGCTCGCTTCGCGAGTGATGATGCAGAACCCAGATGACACCGAGGTGTCATCAACCCCCCGGCAAGGTGTCATGGGGTGCATCGGCGGCAAGCGGAAAGCCGGTGTATCTCGAACCAGCGTCAACGCCCCCGGGGATATGTAGATATGGCCCGTGCTTGTTGGTGGTACGGAGACTGCGGTGCAAGCCGCCCCAAACGTTGATCATGTAGGAATACCATGAGCGAGAGCTTTGCTGATTTATTTGAACAGTCACTCCAGGACATCAACATGGAGCCGGGCGCAATCGTGTCCGCTACCATCGTGGATATCGATGGCGACTGGATCACTGTCAATGCCGGTCTGAAGTCTGAAGGTCAGATTCCGTCTGAACAGTTCCGTGACGAAAGTGGCCAGCTGTCCATCAGCATCGGCGACGAAGTCATGGTTGCACTGGAAGCCGTGGAAGATGGCTTCGGTGAGACCCGCCTGTCCCGCGAGAAGGCCAAGCGTGCCGAAGCGTGGAAAGAGCTGGAAGCCGCCTTCGAGAAAGACGAGATCGTCAAGGGCGTGATCAACGGCAAGGTCAAAGGTGGCTTTACCGTCGACATCAACACCATCCGTGCCTTCCTGCCGGGTTCTCTGGTCGATGTCCGCCCTGTGCGCGACACCGCCCACCTCGAGAACAAGGAACTGGACTTCAAGGTCATCAAGCTCGACGCCAAGCGCAACAACGTTGTCGTGTCCCGTCGTGCCGTCCTCGAAGCCGAGAACAGCGCTGAGCGTGAAGCCCTCCTGGCCACTCTGCAGGAAGGTCAGCAGATTCAGGGTATCGTCAAGAACCTGACCGACTACGGCGCCTTCGTCGACCTCGGCGGCGTTGACGGCCTGCTGCACATCACCGACATGGCATGGAAGCGCATTAAGCATCCGTCCGAGATCGTTGCTGTCGGCGACGAGATCAATGTCAAGGTGCTGAAGTTCGACCGCGAGCGCAACCGTGTGTCTCTGGGTCTCAAGCAGCTGGGCGAAGATCCGTGGGTCAACATCAAGGCTCGCTACCCGGAAGGCGCCAAGATCAACGCACGCGTCACCAACCTCACCGACTACGGCTGCTTCGCCGAGCTGGAAGAGGGCGTCGAAGGTCTGGTCCACGTGTCCGAAATGGATTGGACCAACAAGAACATCCACCCGTCCAAGGTCGTCAATGTCGGCGATGACGTGGAAGTGATGATTCTGGACATCGACGAAGAGCGTCGTCGTATCTCCCTGGGTATCAAGCAGTGCACCACCAACCCGTGGGAAGACTTCAGCGGCAAGCACAACAAGGGCGACCGTGTCTCCGGTACCATCAAGTCAATCACTGACTTCGGTATCTTCATCGGTCTGGAAGGCGGCATCGACGGCCTGGTTCACCTCTCCGACATTTCCTGGAACGAAGCTGGCGAAGAAGCCGTGCGTCGTTACAAGAAGGGCGAAGAAGCTGAAGCGGTCATCCTGTCCATCGATCCGGAACGTGAGCGCATCTCTCTGGGCGTCAAGCAGCTCGAGAGCGATCCGGTCTCCGAGTACCTGGCCGTCAACGACAAGGGCGCTATCGTGTCCGGTCGTGTTGTCGACATCGATGCCAAGGAAGTTCAGGTAGAGCTGGCGACTGACGTCATCGCTATCCTGAAGGCTTCTGAAATCAGCGCTGACCGTGTCGAAGACGCACGCAACGTCCTGAGCGTCGGCGATGCTGTCGAAGCCAAGATCGTCGGTGTGGATCGCAAGAGCCGCCTGATCAACCTGTCCGTCAAGTCCAAGGACCAGGTTGAAGCACCGCGTCGCGATGCTGCCAAGCCGCGTACCCAGGAAGTCGAGAGCAACGGCCCGACTACCATCGGTGATCTGATCAAGCAGCAGCTGGGTCAGGAGTGATCCCGAGACACTCCACCTCCTCGTGAGGTGGGGTGTCCGGATCCACGCTGAGGTGACATGCCTCTGGTAGTCACCTCAGCGTCTCCGAATCGGTATCCTGCATGAGACGCATGTCATATGCGGGAACGAAAAAAACCGCCACCCTTCGGGGTGGCGGTTTTTTCATGCCTGGTCGTTACGGGTGGCTGCGGGTCATCGTTGATCGTTGTTGCTGGTCATTACCAGTCGCCACCTGTGCACCACCTCATCTGGCGTCGTTCAGTGCGCCTGCGAGGCCGCGGGCTGACTGACCTTGGCCAGCAGTTGCATCTGACGTAGCGAGATCGTGCAGTACAGGCTGCGGTAGAGCGTCGGTTCCTGCTTCGGGTCGGTCTTGAGCAGGCGAGCTTCCAGCTGGTGGATGTCGCTGGCCAGCTGTTCCGCGTCCGGGGTCTGAGTCTGTCGTGCGGCTGTCTGAGTCATGTAAAGGCGCTCCGTGAGTCCATGGTCGTGGATGGGATCAGGGTCGGCTCTTCTTGTGGGTGTCTCGAGGTGCGTCGCCACGCTGGCCTGTCATGGCCCTTCGTGTGTTGGCGTGGCGGCGTCTCTGCCTGCTCTTGCGGCAGTTCTCGACCTGCGTGGCAGGTCTCAAGGTCGCAAAGGAGCCTTTGCCTGACACTGCAGCCTTCGTGTGTGAGCACTGCTTGGCTGCAGCTACTGCATGGGTCTGTGCCGTATCTCTATGCCGGTATTTCTATACCGGTATTTCTATACCGGTATTTCTATATCTAGGCTGTGTGCCGGGTTCTGCGGTGCCTGACGTCTTGCCTATCAAGCATAGCGGAAGGTCTACAGTGCACCTTGATCCATGTCAGAAGGATGACGTTGCGCTGACAGGCTGTTGCGAAGTGGCGAGAGCCAAGTAGCAACAGTCCGAGCCTCAGTATATGACGGGGCGGCCGCGCGCGACTCAGGACGCCTCGTGATCGCTCTGCTCGCTGTCTGCGCCAGCGTTCGCCGCTGCCGTCTGGCGCTCAAGATTGGACAGCATGCCACGCAGGATGGAGAGCTCGCGACGTGTCGGCTCGGCACGCGCGAACAGGGCGCGCAGCCGCTCTTCGGTCTGGGAGTGGGGCTGGTTGAGGAAGCCGGAGCCCTGCAGGGCGCGACCGAGATGCTCATGGAAGTAGCCGAGTTGTTCGCGGGTCGGCAGCTGATCATCCTCACGGCGCGCGACAGGCGCCTCCTGAGGCTTGTCGAGCGTCAGACGCCATGCACTGCGGCACTCGTGCGCCAGCACCTGGACGGCCTGTGAGACGTTGAGGATGCCGTAGTCCGGGTTGGTGGGGATCGACACCTGATGCGTGCAGCAGGCGATCTCCTCGTTGGTCAGTCCGAAGCGCTCGCGGCCGAATACCAGCGCCACCTTGCCATCGCGCGCGATATCCATGGCGTGCGCCGCCATCTCGCGTGGCTCATCGAAGTGGGGCAGCGGGACGCTGCGCAGGCGAGCGCTGGCCCCGATGACCAGCTGGCAGTCATTGACGGCGTCTTCCAGGCGCTCGACCACGCGCGCATTTTCCAGCAGTTCCGCGGCACCGCTGGCCATGCGTGTCGCTTCCTCGTCGGGGAAGCAGCGCGGATTGACCAGCACCAGGTCCTTGATGCCCATGGTCAGGATGGCGCGAGCGGTGGCGCCGATGTTGCCGGGATGGAAGGTCTGCACCAGTACGACACGCACATTGTCGAGGGCGCTAGTGGTCGGGGAAGCGGCGGGGGTATCAGTCATGAGAAGGTCCTGGGCAAGCGAGGCGCGCGGCCTGAGCGGTTGGCGTCATCGGTCGTGACCGTAGGCATTTCAGCCTCAATGCATCGTCAGCCTCGATGCACTGTCATCACCAGGCGCCATGTCTCGGGTCGCGGCAAAAAGTGGCGCCTAGTGTAGCGTGGTGAGCGGGAGGCGTCAGGTACCGAGAGCCGCGGCGCTTACTGCATGAGGGCCACGGCGTTCACTGTATGGGTCTCGCGCTGCTCGCCGCATGGAGCTCGCAGCGCTCGCCGAATGACAGGCATGAAAAAACCGCCCCTGCTTGCGCAGGAGCGGTTCGGGTCACGACGGGTGAGTCGTGGGGGGAGGCTGGCTTACATCATGCCGCCCATGCCACCCATGCCGCCCATACCACCCATGTCGCCGCCGCCGGCAGCGGCCTTGTCTTCCGGATCTTCAGCGATCATGCATTCGGTGGTTATCATCAGGCCGCCGATGGAGGCCGCGGACTGCAGTGCAGAACGGGTCACCTTGGCCGGGTCCAGTACGCCCATCTCGAACATGTCGCCGTAGACGCCGGTAGAGGCGTTGTAACCGTAGTTACCTTCGCCAGCCTTGACGTTGTTGAGCACGACAGAGGCTTCTTCACCGGCGTTGGTGACGATCTGACGCAGCGGCGCTTCCATGGCACGCAGTGCGATGGCGATACCGTGAGTCTGATCTTCGTTGTCGCCCTTCAGGTCGACCAGCTGACCCAGCACGCGAACCAGGGCAGTACCACCGCCAGGCACGACGCCTTCCTCGACGGCTGCACGAGTGGAGTGCAGGGCGTCTTCGACGCGAGCCTTCTTCTCTTTCATCTCGACTTCGGTGGCAGCACCGACGCGGATGACGGCAACGCCGCCGGCCAGCTTGGCGACACGTTCCTGCAGCTTCTCGCGGTCGTAATCAGAGGAGGTTTCCTCGATCTGAGCGCGGATCTGGGCAACGCGTGCTTCGATATCGCCTTCGTTGCCGGCGCCATCGATGATGGTGGTGTTTTCCTTGGACATGGTCACGCGCTTGGCGGTGCCCAGGTGGTCCAGGTTGGCCTGCTCGAGGTTGAGACCGACTTCTTCGGAAATCACGGTACCACCGGTCAGGACAGCGATGTCCTGCAGCATGGCCTTGCGACGGTCACCGAAGCCCGGTGCCTTGACGGCAGCGACCTTGACGATACCGCGCATGGTGTTGACGACCAGAGTCGCCAGCGCTTCGCCTTCGATGTCTTCGGCGATGATCGCCAGCGGCTTGCCGGACTTGGCAACGCCTTCCAGCACCGGCAGCAGTTCGCGGATGTTGGAGATCTTCTTGTCGACCAGCAGGATGTACGGGTCTTCGAGTTCGACCGCCATGGTGTCCTGGTTGGTGACGAAGTACGGAGACAGGTAACCGCGATCGAACTGCATGCCTTCGACCACTTCCAGCTCGTCTTCGAAGCCGCGACCTTCATCGACGGTGATGACGCCTTCCTTGCCGACCTTCTCCATCGCTTCCGCGATGATCTCGCCGATGCGAGAGTCGCCATTGGCGGAGATGGTGCCGACCTGGGCGATGGCCTTGGTGTCGGTGCACGGCACGGACAGTTCACGCACGGCCTTGACGGCTTCGATGACGGCCTTGTCGATGCCGCGCTTCAGGTCCATCGGGTTCATGCCCGCGGTCACGCCTTTCAGGCCTTCGTTGACGATGGACTGAGCCAGCACGGTGGCGGTGGTGGTGCCGTCGCCAGCCACGTCAGAAGTCTTGGAAGCGACTTCCTTGACCATCTGGGCGCCCATGTTCTCGAAGCGATCCTTCAGCTCGATTTCCTTGGCGACGGAAACGCCGTCCTTGGTGACGGTCGGGGCGCCGAAGGATTTTTCCAGTACCACGTTACGGCCTTTCGGACCGAGGGTAGTCTTGACCGCGTCGGCCAGGACATTGACACCACGCGCCATGCGCTTGCGTGCATCATCGGAGAAACGAACGTCTTTTGCAGCCATGTTTATCTCTACCTTTAATCAGTAAGTCGAAGCGTTGGAACCCGAAAAAGCTGAAACTCAGCCTTCCACCACGGCGAGGATGTCGCTCTCGCTCATGATCAGCACCTCTTCGCCGTCGATTTTCTGCTTCTCGACGCCGTAGCCATCCTTGAAGATCACGGTATCGCCGACTTTCACGTCCAGCGGGCGAACTTCACCGTTTTCGAGGATGCGACCGTTACCGGCAGCGAGAATCTCGCCACGGGTCGGCTTTTCCTGGGCGCTGCCGGGCAGAACGATGCCACCTGCAGTTTTCTGTTCTTCTTCCACGCGACGAACCACGACGCGATCGTGCAAGGGACGAATGTTCATTGCTCACGTTCTCCTGATGGTAAATCCCGCCAGCTCCCGTTCTTTGTCGGTGAGTCTGGCGTTCAATGGGGTTGCCTACCGAGTGTTGGGCCCCGCCGCTGGGGGCGTGGCCGTTATCCATTGCACCGCTTTTATGGTGGCGGGGGGACAGCTTTCAAGTAGGCGATCATAAAAAAATTTCAAATCGGCGCATCTTGTGCGTCGCATGAAAGCTACGCACCCTAGGTGCAGTCTGTCTACCGCAAGGTTCCGCCAGATGAATCAACGGCTTGAGTGTATCCGAGCCATTCACCGTTGGCATATAGCTGGCAGCCTCTAGACGGTGTCCATTGGTACAAGACGCCAGAGGGTGGTCATCGGCCAGGGTGAGCGTCATTGCAGGACGCAAGGGTTCGGGCGGGCAGCTCACAGAGCGCGAACTCTGCCAGTGACAGGCGGGGGGCAGGGAAGGGGTAGTACACGCCAAGGCTGGACATGGCAGCGTGATGGAGCCTGTGAAGCGAGATATCACGAATCAAAAAGGCCCGGCACTGGTGTTCCAGTGCCGGGCCCATCGCTCTCTAACCTGCCTCTCAAACATGACTTTCAAACATGGTTCTCAAGCAGACGATTACGCGTGGTGCTTGTGCGTGACAAGGCGCTAGAGGCGCGGCTCGTCACGGCTGATGTAATCGCCTTCCAGCGGCTCGCCGGTCTGCTGGCTGCTGCCTTGCTGCCCCGCATGGTTGCCGCTTGCGTGCTGCTGATCGCCACTGGTGCGTGATGCGCTGTCAGCACGGGCGTCGGCTTCCCAGTCACCCGTGCGGGTGCTGCGCGAGGTTCCCGCAGCCGAGAAGCGGCCCTTGAAGAAGCGCGCGATCGCGCCATTGCCGCTCAGGCCACGCGTCAACAGTCCCCGTGAGGCGGGGAGCAGGCACAGCAGGCCGAAGGCATCAGACAGAAAGCCCGGCGCCATCAACAGGGCGCCGCCGAAGATCAGCGCCGCGCCTTCCATCAGCTCGCCGGAAGGCATCTCGCCACGTTGCAGGCGTTCCTGGGCGCGCATCAGTGTCGCGCGACCTTCGCGGCGAATCAGATGCAAGCCGACAGCACCGGTGATCAGCACCAGCGCCAAGGTCGGCAGCAGGCCGATCTGGCTGCCGAGGCTGAACAGCACCACGAAATCCAATAACCCGAACAGGGTAATCACTAACAGTATGGGCATCGTCTCTCCCGAAGCAGGTAAATGGCAGGTTGCGCCAATGCGTCAAGGGTAAACCAGCCGCCGGATGGGGAACAGTCGAATCGGGCTCATGGCCGGCTGATGAGCGGCTGATGATCGGCGGCGTGGATGGCTGGCGCTGCAGGAGTAGCGGTGCCATGCTGAACGATGTTGCATGTTGCAGTGCACAACAGAAGGACTGGGCAGGGAGAACCGGCCAGGGAGGGTTGGACAGACAGAGCCCAGGCGTCCGCAGGGGGCGGGCCGAGGCTCACTCATCAGCATTCCCGGCTCTCGCGCACGCTGTTGACGGCGTGCGTTGACGCCGCCAGCGCGTTGCGTTGGCGGATCTCGCCTGCGTTGAGGCAGGACACGCCGTGATCTGTTGCACTGCATCATGAGAATTCACCGCGAGCTGGCAGCGGGCGTCATCCCGAGGCATTCTCTGTCACGATGACGCTCAACACTGAAGGACGCGGTGCGGGACACTCGACACATAGATCGTGACGCCCGTACGGCATGCGGGCCTCGCATCCGGCAGACGTTCCTCACTGCCGGCAGACAACCTGGGAGACGGGACATGAAGCTTGACGACAAGGTCATCGCGATTACGGGCGGCGCTCGTGGGCTGGGGTTGGCCATGGCGCGCTATCTGGGCGAGAAGGGAGCGGTACTGGCGCTGCTGGATATCGAACAGGACGGCCTGGATGACGCCGTCGCGAGTCTGGAGGCTGCAGGCATCAAGGCGCAGGGTTTCGTGACCAATGTCGCGGAAGAGGATTCCGTCACGGCGGCCTTCTCGGCCATCAAGAGCGCATTGGGACCGGTGAGCGGTCTGGTCAACAATGCCGGCATCACCCGCGATGGGCTGCTGATCAAGGCGCGTGATGGCGTGGTGGAGAAGACCATGTCGCTGTCCAGCTGGCAGCAGGTCATCGATGTCAATCTGACCGGTGTCTTCCTGTGCACGCGGGAAGCCGCCAGCCAGATGATCGAGGCCGGCCAGCCGGGCGTGATCGTCAATATCTCCAGCATCTCGCGCGCCGGCAACATGGGGCAGAGCAACTACACCGCCGCCAAGTCCGGTGTTGCGGCGCTGAGCGTGACCTGGGCCAAGGAGCTGGCACGCTACAGGATTCGCGTCGGTGCCGTGGCGCCGGGCTTCATCGCCACCGAGATGACCGCCGGCATGAAGCCGGAGATGCTCGACAAGATCAAGAGTGGCATCCCGATGCGCGACCTGGGCCGCCCGGAAGATATCGCCAGCAGCGTGGCCTTCATCTTCGACAATGACTACTTCACCGGGCGGGTGATCGAATGTGATGGTGGTCTGCGCATCTGACCTGATGGCTGGCGTCAGCCGATGAGACTGAAGCCCCCGCGATGGCAGCATCGTGGGGGCTTTCTCATGGCGAATGCATCCAGCGCAGGCCGCTGCGCGTAGAAGTCAGTATTGCCGTTCATTGCTACAAGGAGACACGTCATGCAACGTCGCCAATTCATGGGGCTGGTGCTGGGGGCGGGAGCGATGCTGGCGCTGCCCAGGCTGTCTGCCGCGCGTCCGGAGCTTGAGCTCGAGCGCGGCGCGGACATCACGCCGCTGACCCTCGAGGAAGACGAATGGCGTGCCCGCCTGAGCCCGGAGCAGTATCGCGTGCTGCGCGAGGAGGGTACCGAGCGTGCGGGCTCCAGCGAGCTCAACAAGGAGCACCGCGAGGGGGAGTATCGCTGTGCCGGTTGTGATCTGGCGCTGTTCTCTTCTGCCACCAAGTTCGAGTCCGGCACCGGCTGGCCCAGCTTCTTCGATCATATCGAAGGCCGCCTTCTGACCAAGACCGACTACGGACTCATCTGGCCGCGCACCGAATATCACTGCGCGCGCTGCGGCGGGCATCAGGGGCATGTCTTCGAGGATGGCCCCGAACCCACCGGCCTGCGCTGGTGCAACAATGGTGTCGCGCTGCGCTTCGTGCCCGCGTGAGGCGCTTGGGAGGCATCCCGGCTGGCGCAGTGAGCGGCTAAAGCAATCTTGCCGCTTTGTGGTAACGTGACGACATCGTGATACAGACGGCCCGGTCGATTCCACGACCGGGCCGTCTGTATATTGCCGCATGAATTCTGCTGTAAGGGACTGACGTTTCATGGACGCTACTGCAACTGACGCTACCACTTCCCGTCCTGCACCGACGCTGTCGCCCGCTGCCACCACTCGCCGCATCCAACAGGCGCTGGCCGGTGAGCTTGGGGTGCGCGAAGAACAGATCACCGCCACCGTCGAGCTGCTGGATGGCGGCGCGACCGTGCCGTTCATCTCGCGCTACCGCAAGGAAGCCACCGGCGGGCTCGATGACACCCAGATGCGTCAGCTCGAAGAGCGCCTGCGCTATCTGCGTGAGCTGGAGGAGCGGCGTCAGGTAGTGCTCGAGTCGATCGCCGAGCAGAACAAGCTGAGCGCCACGCTTGAGCGGGATGTGCTGGCCGCCGACAGCAAGCAGCGCCTGGAAGATCTCTATCTGCCGTATCGCAAGAAGCGCCGTACCAAGGCCCAGATCGCGCGTGAAGCGGGGCTTGAGCCTCTGGCCGATGCGCTGCTCGCGGACCCGACGCTGGAGCCGGAGGCTCAGGCGGCTGGCTTCGTCGCTGCCGACAAGGACGTTGCTGATACCAAGGCGGCGCTGGATGGCGCCAAGCAGATTCTGATGGAGCGCTTCGCGGAGGACGCCGCGCTGGTCGGTCGCCTGCGTCAACGTCTGTGGGACGACGGCATCCTCAGTGCGCGCGTCATGAAGGGCAAGGAGCAGGAGGGCGCCAAGTTCTCCGATTACTTCGAGCATGATGAGCCGCTGCACAAGGCCCCCTCGCACCGTGCGCTGGCCATGCTGCGTGGCCGCAACGAAGGCGTGCTGAGCCTCGCGCTCAAGCTGGAAGGCGAAGACGACCTGCCGCGTCACCCGATGGAAGGCGCCATCGCGGCGCATTTCTCCATCGAGGATCAGGGGCGTGCCGCAGACCGCTGGTTGAAGGAAGTGGTGCGCTGGACCTGGCGCGTCAAGCTTTATACCCATCTGGAAAGCGAGCTGATCGGCCGCCTGCGCGAGCGCGCCGAGCAGGAGGCCATCCAGGTCTTCGCCGACAATTTGAAGGACCTGCTGCTGGCGGCGCCGGCGGGCCCCAAGGCCACGCTGGGCCTGGACCCGGGCCTGCGTACCGGCGTCAAGGTCGCGGTGGTGGATGCCACCGGCAAGTATGTCGATCAGGCCACCATCTATCCGCATGCGCCACACAATCGCTGGGACGCCTCGGTGGCCGAGCTGGTCAAGCTGGTCGAGCGGCATGACGTCGAGCTGATCGCCATCGGCAACGGCACCGCCTCGCGCGAGACCGACAAGCTGGCCGCCGACGTGCTGACGCGCCTGTCCGGCCGTCGCCTGCAGAAGGTGATGGTCAACGAGGCCGGCGCATCCATCTATTCCGCCTCGGAATATGCGGCGCGCGAATTCCCGGACCTGGACGTGACCATCCGCGGCGCGGTCTCCATCGCCCGCCGTCTGCAGGACCCGCTGGGCGAGCTGGTCAAGATCGAGCCCAAGTCCATCGGCGTCGGCCAGTACCAGCACGATGTCAGTCAGGTGCAGCTGGGGCGCAGTCTGGAAGCCGTCGTCGAGGATTGCGTCAACGGTGTCGGCGTCGACCTCAACATGGCCTCAAGCGCGCTGCTGTCACGCGTCGCGGGTCTCAACACCACGCTTGCCGAGAATATTGTCGCGCACCGTGATGCCAATGGCCGTTTCGCTTCGCGCCAGGAATTGCTCAAGGTCAGCCGGCTGGGTCCGCGCACCTTCGAGCAGTGTGCCGGTTTCCTGCGCATCGCCTCCGGCAAGAATCCGCTGGATGCCAGTGCCGTCCACCCGGAGGCCTATCCGCTGGTCGAGCGTATCGCCAAGGCGCACGGGCGTGATCTGCCGAGTCTGCTGGGTGACAGCGCCTTCCTGCGCACCGTGAAGCCGACGGAATTCACCGATGAGCACTTCGGTCTGCCGACGGTGACCGACATCCTGCGTGAGCTGGACAAGCCGGGACGCGACCCGCGCCCCGAATTCCGCTTCGCCGAGTTCAAGGAGGGTGTCGAGACCCTCAAGGACCTCGAGCCGGGCATGAAGCTTGAGGGCGTCGTCACCAACGTGACTCACTTCGGGGCCTTCGTGGACATCGGCGTGCATCAGGACGGCCTGGTACACATCTCTGCCCTGTCGCAAAAGTATGTTGCCGACCCGCGCGAGGTGGTCAAGGCGGGCGACATCGTCAGCGTCAAGGTGATGGAAGTCGACATCCCGCGCGCGCGCATCGCGCTGAGCATGCGCATGAGCGATACTCCCGCCGAGAAAGGCGCGGCAGGCGAGGCGCGACGCGGCGCAGAGGGTGGTCGCGGTGGGCGCTCGCAAGGCGGCGGTGGCCGTCAGGAGCGCGGTGGTCGCGGCAGCAATTCTGGCGCGAGCGGCGGCGCGGCACCGGCCAACAATGCGATGGCAGCAGCATTGCTCAATGCGCGCAAGTCGAAATCATAAGCCTTGAAAGCATTTTTTACGCGCCCATAATGTGGGCATACTGACCTGACGCGAACGGTAGCTGCCGTTCGCGTCTTGCATGGCATCCGGTGCAGCACGCGGGCCATGGTCATCCAATTCGACCGGAGAGGCTGGGCTTCTCCCCATGCGAAAGGGTTCATACCTTGTCCGAGCAACTCGCGTCCGCCATTGCGCGACTCACGCCCCAGGCCCGTCAGGGTCTCTTCGGGCGCCTGCGCCGTGGTATCGAGAAGGAAGGCCTGCGGGTTACCGCTGGCGGTGACATCAGCCAGACGCCGCATCCGCGTTCTCTGGGGTCGAAGCTGACCCACCCGTACATCACCACGGACTATTCCGAGTCTCTGCTCGAGTACATCACCCCGGTGTTCACTCGTCCCAAGGAGTCGCTGGAGTTTCTGGCTGACCTGCATCGTTTCAGCTATCGCAACCTGGGTGATGAGCTGATCTGGCCGGCCAGCATGCCGCCGCGTCTGCACGGCAATGACAGCGTGCCGATCGCCGATTACGGCACCTCCAACAGCGGCACCATGAAGCATATCTACCGCAAGGGGCTGGACGTCCGTTACGGACGCATCATGCAGTCGATTGCCGGTATCCATTACAACTTCTCGCTGCCGGATGATTTCTGGAGCCTGCTGCAGGGGCTGGAAGGGGCAGAGGCGGAAGATGCGCGCGACTTCCGCTCACGTCGCTATTTCGAGCTGATCCGCAACTTCCGTCGTCACAGCTGGATCCTGCTCTATCTGTTCGGCGCCTCGCCGGGCATCGATGAGAGCTTCCTTGACGGCGGCAATGATGATCGTCTCAAGCGTCAGGCGGACCGCAGCCTGGTCTCGGCCTACGCCACCAGCCTGCGCATGTCGGACCTGGGCTATCAGAACAAGGTGCAGGCGCAGCTCAAGATCTGCTTCAACTCGCTGGACAACTTCGTCGGCACGCTGCGTCACGCCATCGTCACGCCGTGGAAGGATTACGAGAAGCTGGGCGTCAAGCAGGCCGATGGCAGCTGGTCGCAGCTCTCCAGCAACATCCTGCAGATCGAGAACGAGTACTACTCCGACATCCGTCCCAAGCGTGTCACCCGGCAGAACGAGACGCCCAGCCAGGCACTGGAAGGGCGTGGTGTCGAGTACATCGAAGTGCGTTGTCTGGACCTCAACCCCTTCCTGCCGGTCGGGATCGACGAGACGCAGATCCGCTTCCTCGATACCTTCCTGATCTGGTGTCTGCTGACCGAGAGCCCGTGGATCGACGACGAGGAATGCGCCACGCTCGACAACAGCAAGCGTCGCGTGGTCGAGGCCGGGCGTGATCCGGAGCTGACCCTGAGCGTCAATGGTGAAGAGCGTCGCCTGCGCGATCTGGCGGCCAACATCATGGATGAGCTGGGCGAAGTCGCGGGCCTGCTCGACAGTGGTGACAAGACAGGCAGCGCGCACCGTGATGCGCTGGCAGCGCTCGCGCCGCGCTTCGACGATGCCCAGACCACACCGTCGGGCCGTCTGCTGACCAGCATGCTCGACAACGGCAGCAACTTCGTCGACGAAGTGCTGGCACTGGCCAAGGGTCAGGCCGAGCAGTTCAAGTCAGAGCCGACGGAGCGTGCGCGCGGCTATCTGCTCGATCAGCTGGTCGAGACCTCGCTGCAGCAGCAGGGCGATATCGAGAAGGGCGATCATCAGGATTTCGACACCTTCATGGCCGAGTACTTCGCGTCCGCCCATGGCACGCAACCGGCGTGATCTCGTGACGCAACGCCAATTCATGTTCAGGTCATCGCGACACGGCATGATAGGCATCAGTCGCTGATAGTGACGGATTCGGCTATCGCTTCATCATCGGCGCCTCAGGCTTGAGGCGCCGATGATGTATGTGGCCTGTGCAGCCAGACTGAGCGCGGCTGCGGGGCACGACGCGGTGCAAGCCTCAATGCAGTCGCAGGGCCTTGATGGCCTTGCGGCTGCGTCATTTCTCACCCATGACTCCACTGGAGTTCCACCGGCAAGGACGGCAAATGACACAAGCGGACAAACAATCGGGGCAGCAGCCGGTAACGCGCAAGGGCGGGCTTGCCCGCCTGGCGAGCTGGAGCGGGCGTCAATGGTGTCTGTTGGGAGCGCTGGGGTGCGCCTTTTTGCTGGGCGTGGCCTTCGTGCTGCAGTTCGCCTTCGATCTGGCGCCGTGTTCGCTGTGCATCTTCCAGCGCGTGGCGGTGGCCGTGGCCGGCGTCTTCTTCCTGCTGGGAGCCTTGCATGGCCCCGGACGCATCGGCACGCGTATCTACGCGCTGGGCGCACTGGCCGGCAGCATTGGCGCGGTCGTGCTGGCGGGTCGCCATATCTGGCTGCAGTCACTGCCGCCGGATCAGGTGCCGGCCTGTGGCCCGGGCCTCAACTACATGCTGGAAGTGCTGCCGGTATGGGACGTGATCACCCAGGTGCTCAACGCCTCCGGTGAGTGCGCCCAGATCAGTGCGCAATGGCTGGGTCTCTCGATCCCGCAGTGGTCGTTGATCGGCTTCTGTGGGCTGGCGCTGGTACCGCTGGCGATGCTGTGGAGCAGCTTCCGCCGTTGAGGCAATATGCCCTGCCACCATGGTGGGGGGTTGGCAGCGTGCACGGCATGGAGGATAGTGGGTTGGCAGCGGGGCGAGCACCGGATGTCAGCCCCTATCGTTCGGGTCATGCCAGAGGAGGCGCCCATGCTGGAGGAATGCACCACTGCGGCGGAACGCTTTCGTGGCGTTCATCAGTTGGTTGATCGCTGGCTGGACCAGCGACGCGAGATGCTGGTCTGCTTCATGGATCTGCACGAGGCCTGCGTCAATGACCTCGATCAGCTCGAGATGACACGCGTCAATCGCTTCATCGAGCTTTTGATGGACTACATCTCGGCGGGGCATTTCGAGGTCTATCCTCAGCTCAAGGAAGAAGGCCGTGTCTTCGAGGACACCGCGGCGCTGGCGGTCTGCGAGCAGCTGATGCAGCGTCTGGAGCCCTCCACCGAGCTGGTGCTGTCCTTCGATGAGGATTTCTCCAGTCCTACCCGCTGCCAGCACTATCGCGCACGACTGCCGGAATGGCTGGCCCGCCTGCAGCAGGGGCTGACCGAGCGTTTCGCGCTGGAGGATCAGCTGATCCAGCGTCTGCATGCGGTGCACGAGCCCATGGCCCAGTCGGCCCCATCGGTATCCTGAGGCCGCCTCCCGCCAGGCACCCATCAAAAAGCCCCGCCAGCATTCGCTGGCGGGGCTTTTTGATGCTCATCCCGATGCATGTCTCGAAAGAGGCTTACATCAGTGAGGAGGCTTCCGGACGCTCGATCTCGGTCAGTTCGATCTCGCCGGTCAGCAGATCACGCTCGAAGGTTTCCTTGTCGATGTTGAAGCCAAGGAATTCCTGCGCGAGATACATGTCCTTCTCGGCGTTGCCCAGACAGCTGGTGCCACCCGGTGACGGCGTCATGTTGAAGACGATGCCGGTGCCCGGATTGATCTTGGCTTCGCCCATCACGAGCTTCTGCTTGCTCTTGTCGATCAACTGCGGACGAACGCCACCGAAGCCCTTGGCGAAGCTGACGTCCTTGACGTCCAGGCTCGGCACGATCTTCTTGATGTCGCCGTGGAACAGGCGCTCACGCAGCACCGGCACCTCGAACATGAAGTTCTTGAAGATGTAGTTGCGGATGTCGCGCACCTTCATCAGGTCCCACAGGGCCTTGACGACGTTGCGGTCCATGCGCAGCACCTTGAGGAACTCCCAGAAGGTCTTGCCGTTGTAGCGTTCCAGCAGCGGCAGCATCAGGGCGGTCGGACCGAAGCGGGTCTTGCCTTCCACCAGCACGTCCGGGTCGCCGTGGACGGCGGCGAACGGCAGATTCTCGTTCTGGATGGTGTAGACCTTGCCGTTGAGCACCTTCGGGGTGAAGTAGAAGGAGCCGGCCATCGGCAGGCAGGACTTGTCCAGGCCGTAACCCATCTTGTGGGCGAACAGCAGGGAGTGACCGCCGGCGCTGACCACGACATAGCGTGCGCTGAGCTCGCCCTTGTCGGTCTTGACC
The DNA here is from genome assembly GCF_046566945.1 of Cobetia sp. SIMBA_158. Classification (NCBI taxonomy): domain Bacteria; kingdom Pseudomonadati; phylum Pseudomonadota; class Gammaproteobacteria; order Oceanospirillales; family Halomonadaceae; genus Cobetia; species Cobetia sp. SIMBA_158. Next base: position 224,653 of record NZ_JAWJYL010000004.1, on the reverse strand, counting down.
TTGTAGACGTCACCTTCCTTGCGGATGTCTTCAACGGCGGTCGAGAGGCGAACGTCGAAGTTCATGCCTTTCTCGGCCGCTGCCTTCTCGCCTTCGCTGACGAAGGCTTCCGACAGGGTGGTGTAGTTGACGGCGGTATATTCGTCGGTGGAACCCAGTGCGACGATTTCCTCGTCAGGACGACGACCTTCCACCACCTTCGGCTCCAGCTCGGCGATGTCATCACGCTCGAGCAGCTTCAGGTTGGGGAACAGCTGCTTGAAGGTGTCGAAACGCTTGCGCAGGAACTGGCATTCCTTGGCACCGACCGCCAGCACCATCTTCGGATACTTGTAGACGATGTGATCGCGCTCACTCTCGCTGAGCTTGGTGGCGAAGTTGACCACCATGCCCGCGGTGCGCTTGGTCACACGCGCCTTCTCGACCGTGTAGTTGGTCTCGATGTCGCCGCAGTGAATGGTCTGGGAGTTGTTGCGACCGTGCGAGTTGACGATCGCGACGTGGTCGTACTTTTCCACCAGGCCGACCGACTTGAGGTCGGTGTAGCGGGCGAGTTCATAGAGAAGGGCGGTGCCGGACACGCCGCCACCCACAATCAGGACATCGTATGTCGTTGAGGACATGGCTGCTCACGCTCAAGGTTGGTGAGGGACATCCCCCGGACCCGACCGGGATTCCGGAGGCCGTCCTGCCGTGACGGGGCAAAAGTTGCCGCACCAGGCTCGACGGTTCGATGGACACACATTATAGACACATCTTGTGCGAAATGATTCAGCAAATAAGGTCGACTTTATGGTGAATGCTTGTAGCCACATGAAAACCTTATAGCTGAGGCTGCTCGACCTTATGGATAGATAAAATCCATGTAAATCAGTCTTTTATCAGTCGCGAAGCGAAATGATCCGCCAATCGCGCGCGTCAGCGGCGGCGCGCAGTTGCTCATCCGGGTCCACTGCGATGGCAGTATCGACACGCTCCAGCAGCGGCAGGTCATTGATGGAGTCGCTGTAGAAAGTGCTGCCATCCAGGGTGTGGTCACGCTCGGCCAGCCAGGCCTCGAGGCGGGTCACCTTGCCGGCCTGGAAGCTTGGGACGCCGCTGACGCGTCCGGTGTAGCGGCCGTTGACGATCTCGGGCTCGATGGCGATCAGCTCATCGACGCCCAGGCGGTCCGCGATGGGAGCAGTGATGAAGCGATTGGTGGCGGTGATGATCAGCAGGGTGTCGCCGCGTGCCCGGTGACGTGCCAGCAGTTCTTCCGCCCGCGGCAGGATGATGGGCTCGATCTTGGCGGCCATGAACTGCTGGTGCCAGGCCGCCAGCTGCTCCGGACTGTTCTCGGACAACGGCTTGAGTGAGAAGGCCAGGTATTCGTGAATGTCCAGCTCGCCACTCTGGTAGAGCTGGTAGTAGCGCTCGTTGGCTTCACGGTAGACGTTGGCGTCGACAGCGCCCTGTTCGACCAGAAATTCGCCCCAGGCGTGATCACTGTCCCCGGCGATCAGGGTATTGTCGAGATCAAAGATGGCCAGACTCACGGAAAACTCCTTGCTCTGCCCAGCCGCACTCGGCTGGGCGACAGACACGGACAACAGAGCACGATAGGGTGCCGGCCCAGTGTTTGCGCGGGTGTACGGTGGCCGACGAGCAGTCTCGCACGGCCGTGTTGCACTGCAATAGCGTGAAGGCAGCGATTATTGCAGAGGTGCTCGGGCTTTCACACCGCCAAACCGCGTATTGAAGCGCTTTCAGCCTTTGTGGAAGAATGGTTTCAATTAACGAATCAAAGGTGACATCCGTGATCGACGCTGACGGCTTTCGCCCCAACGTTGGCATCATCATTGCCAACTGTGAGGGCCAGCTGCTCTGGGCGCGCCGGGTAGGACAGAATGCGTGGCAGTTTCCGCAAGGGGGCATCAAGCCAAACGAGACACCGCAACAGGCGCTGTTTCGTGAACTCGAAGAAGAGATCGGCCTGAAAGCTGAGGACGTCGAGATACTGGCCTGCACCCGTGGATGGCTGCGCTACCGGTTACCCAGACGCATGGTAAGAACGCACTCCCGACCGATCTGCATCGGTCAGAAGCAGAAGTGGTTCCTGTTGCAGATTCGCTGTCAGGACAACCGCGTAAGTGTGGATACCACGCCCAATCCTGAATTCGATGGCTGGCGTTGGGTGAGCTACTGGTATCCGCTGGGGCAGGTCGTGGCCTTCAAGCGCGAGGTCTATCGGCGCGCCCTGCGTGAGTTGGCGCCGCGTCTGCAGCGTCTGGTGGACACCGAGCGGCTCAAGGCGCTCGCCGAGGGGCCATCGCTGCATGAGGCGCGGGGCGCCTGCGGGCCGTCTGGCGCCAGTGGCTCACCGGTCGGTACTGCCAACGCGGCGGCCAAGGGGCTCGATGGCACAGGTGCCGGTGACCCCGGGGCCGGTGACGCCAGCTCCGAAGGGCAAGGGCGTCATTCGTCCGGTTGATGGCGTTGATGGGCGCGGGTGGCTGAGCGTGGGTCACGCCGCCTTGGCTGAGCAATCACCTTCTCGACGTCTTCGATGCGCGAGATACACCATGCTTGAGGTACTCCATGCTTGAGGTGCTACGTCGTATCGTTCAGGAGGTCAATGGCGCACGTTCTCTGGACGCGGCACTGGCGACCATGGTGTTGCGCATACGCAAGGCCATGAAGACGGACGTCTGCTCCGTCTATCTGCTGGCACCGGAAAGCGATCGCTTCGTGCTCAAGGACACCATCGGTCTGCGCTCGTCGTCGGTGGGGCAGGTCAGTCTGGCACGTGGCGAGGGCCTGGTCGGTATGGTGGCGCTCAGAGAAGAGCCGCTCAATCTCGAGGATGCGCCCGCACACCCCCAATTCCGTTATTTCGAGGAGACCGGAGAAGAGCGTTTCTCCAGCTTCCTCGGTGTCCCCATCATTCATCAGCGTCGTGTGCTCGGGGTGCTGGTCATCCAGCAGCACGAGAAGCGCCGTTTCGATGAAGGGGAGGAAGCCTTCCTTGTTACCCTCGGAGCGCAGCTGGCGGGAGTGCTGGCTCACGCGCTGGCCACCGGGGCGTTGGGCAAGCTGGCCGGTACCAGCGGCCAGGCGACTTTCTCCGGCGTGGCCGGCTCGCCCGGTATCGCCATCGGCAAGGCCTTCGTGCTGTCTCCGCCCGCCGACCTGGACGCCGTCCCTGATCTGATCCCCACCGATATCGAATTCGAGATCGCACGCCTCAAGGAGGCGATCAACGCCGTGCGTGAAGAGATTCGCGTCGCGGCGGAGCGTCTCGCCAGTCGTATCTCCACCCAGGAACATGCGCTGTTCGAGGTCTATCAGCAGATGCTGGGTGACGCGGCGCTGGGGCAGGAAGTCGAGAAGCGCATCCGTGAAGGACAGTGGGCGCCGGCGGCGCTGGCCGATATCGTGCGCCGCCATGTGCAGTATCTCGAGCGGGTCGATGACGACTATCTGCGCGAAAGAGCCGCCGACATACGGGATCTTGGGCGCCGCGTGTTGTCACACCTGCAGGAAGAGGGTGACAGCGGTCCGATCGAATACCCGGAAAACACCATCCTCATCGGCCACGAGATCAGCCCCGCCACGCTGGGGGAAGTCCCGCGGGAACGCCTCAAGGGGCTGGTCGCGGTCAGTGGCTCGAGTACCTCGCATGTCGCCATCCTGGCGCGTGCGATGGGGATTCCCACTGTGCTGGGCATGGTGGATCTTCCGTTGTCGCGACTGGGCGGTGCACCGGTCATTCTCGATGGTCACCGTGGTCGACTGGTAGTGCGTCCCGAGCTTGAGCTCGGCGCCTACTATTCACGGTTGATCGAGGAGGAGCAGGCGTTGAGTGCGCTGCTGGAACAGGAGCAGGATCTGCCAAGCGTGACCCCGGATGGTCATGTTCTGCCGCTGATGGTGAATACCGGCCTGGCGCTGGATTCCGTCGCGTCGCTCAAGTCGCGGGTCGGCGGGGTCGGGCTCTACCGCACCGAAGTGCCGTTCATGATGAGTGACCGCTTCCCCAGCGAGCAGGAGCAGGCGCGTCTTTATCGTGAGCAGCTGCTGGGCTTCGCGCCGCTGCCGGTCACCATGCGCACGCTGGATATCGGCGGCGACAAGGACCTGCCCTATTTCCCGATCAACGAGGCCAATCCTTTCCTGGGATGGCGGGGCATCCGGGTGACGCTCGATCACCCCGAGGTGCTGATGGTGCAGCTGCGGGCCATGCTGCGTGCCGCGGAAGGGCTGGACAACCTGCGCATCATGCTGCCGATGATCTCGGGAATCGAGGAAGTCGATGCGGCGCTGGCGCTGGTCAATCGGGCGCTGGTCGAGCTGGCCGAAGAGGGCATCAACGTCTCGCGGCCGAGTGTCGGCGTGATGATCGAGGTGCCCGCGGCGCTCTACCAGCTGGAAGCGCTCGCCACCCGAGTCGACTTCTTCTCGGTGGGCTCCAATGATCTCACCCAGTATCTGCTGGCGGTGGACCGCAACAACCCGCGCGTGGCGAGTCTCTACGATGCTTGCCATCCGGCGGTGTTGCGCGCCCTGGCGCGTCTGGCGGAAGAGTCGCGTGCGCTCAAGATGCCGGTGAGCGTCTGCGGTGAGCTGGCGGGCGACCCCGCCGGGGCCTTGCTGCTGCTGGGCATGGGCTTTGACAGCCTGTCGATGAATGCCCCGAGTCTGCCACGCGTGCGTGCGGCCATTCGGCGGGTGTCACTGAGTGCGGCGCAGGGGCTGGTGGACGAGGTGCTGTGTCAGCCCACCGCCGATGAGGTTCATGACCTGTTGCTTCATCGCCTGCAGGCCTGGGATCTGGCCCATCTGCTGCCGCCGCGCGACAACGCGCCCGTGGCACAGAAAGCCGGCGAGACGACTAGCTGAGCCGCCAGCTGCCGATATCTCCTTCCTCGTCGCTCCCCGTGGCGAGCAAGCGGGTCATGGCCCTCCGGCTGGCGATGGTATGGCCCTCAGGGCTGAAACGGCGCTCCAGCAGGATCATGGTCTGCACCACACCAGACGGATCAGCCGTATCCCTTGTCGGGTGGCGTTGCCAGCGCACCAGGGTCGAGGCCCGCGTGCCATATTCGGCGCTGACGATGAACGGGCTGGACAGCAGGGCTTCGCGTTCGGGCGAGAGTCCGGTGGCCGGTAGCTGAGTCGGCGCGGGCCGCCAGTCATCCTTGAGCAGGTCGAGCAGCGCGTCGTCGCTCAATGGCCGTGCGGTTGTCTGACCAGCACGGGCTGACGGGGCGAGGAGGGCTGCCAGGCGGCCACTCAGGCGTCGTTGCTTGGGCCAGGCGCTCTCGGGATGGCCATTGCTCAGGCTGTGGACGCCCGCGCCGAGGCGGCTCACCTCGGCCCCTTGTGGGCCATGATGCAGGCGCCACAACGCCTTGCCATCGCAGACCAGCAGGTTGCACCAGTCCACGGCCTCAAGCGTCAGCGCAGACAGCTTCTGTGCGTCCGCTCCCTCCAGTGCCGCGGGCACGCTCTCTCCCGCGACCAGTGCGCGCAACCAGTCTTCAAGGTGCCAGCGCGAGCATCGGCCCAGCGCCTGACGCGCCGCGGCCGCGACCAGCTGGCCACGGCTGATGCTGGCCGTCGGGGCAGGGTGGTCCAGCTGGCGCACGTTGGTCAGCGTGGCGAGGCTGCCGGCGGGGTGCATGACCAGCCAGCCGCCGCCGGCCACCAGGTCGCGTCCGCCGCACAGGACACCATCCGGCCACACGCAGAGCCCGGCGGTGGCGCGTGCGTGAAACTCATCCCGGTTGCCGATCAGTAGCAGGCATTCGCCCTGCGGCGAGTCCGGTTGCCAGTCAAATGCCATCAGGCACATGTCGCCACTCCATCAGGGGGTCGGGAGAAAATAGCGCCTCTGTCACGCTGGCACTGCATGACGCCTGACGGCGGCTTGCGTATGCTGCTGCTTTGTCTCGACAGCTTGCGCTGGTCAGCGGTCGGGCTTGCCGACGCCTCACCTACAGGATGCTTTCAGATCATGTTCTCGCGCCGTGCTTCCTCTGTCGAGCCACCGCCTGCTGCGGCGGTGGCTTCGAATGCCCAGAATCCCGCCAGTGGCCTGGAGAAGGTCTGGGCGCGCATGATTCGGCTGACGGCTGGCCCGCTGCTGCTGGCGGAGCTGGCGGTGGCGTTGAGCTTTCTGGTCGGGGCCGCCGTGGTCTGGGACAGCACGCAGCATGCTGCCGTCGATACCGCGCTGGGGGAGCTCAGGCAGGAGCATGCGCTGGCCACGGCGCTGGTCAGCGAGCGCCTGGAAACCCAGCAGCGTCGCCTGCAGATTCTGGCGCGCTACGCACGGCGCCATCTCGACTTCGGGGCCAACGGGAGCAGCGCCTATGACGATGGCCTGGACCAGTTCTCGCTCACCGAGCAGGGCCAGCTGTTCAGACCGGTATCGCGTGGGGGAGCCGCACTCTACGGCGAATTCGCAGGGCCGTTGAGCGATGAGGATCGTGACGCCGGGCGGCGACTGATGCATATGCAGTGGCTGCTGTCGGACCTCTACTCGTCGGACCCCCTGATCTCACGCCTGTTCGTGAGCCTCGATAACAGCATGGTCATGCTCTATCCCTGGTTCAACGTGCTGGACGCCTTCGTGCCGGGTAGCGATTTCATGCCCTACACCGGGGTGCTGCCGGACACCGTGCGTCAGCTTGCCGAGAACACCGACAATGGTGCGGCGCGCGTGGTCTGGCTACCGCCGCATCCGGGGCCTGCCGGTCTGCCGCAGATCACGGCGCTGGCGGAGGTCTCTCTCAGCAATGGCCAGAAGGCGCGTGTCGGGCTGGATCTCGCGCTGCCGCAGATGGAGGCGCGCCTGCTGCTGCCGGGGCATGCCCCCTCGGACGCCTTCTGGCTGGTCGATGACCACCTGAACGTCTGGGCGGCCAGCAGCAATGTCGGCGACGGCCATTCCCAGGAGCTGCCCGTGGATATCGCCCGCGCGATGGATACCAGCCTGCGCGGTGCCACGCTGGATGACCCGCACGGGACTCAGGTGGTGGTGTGGGACAGCTTGCCGGTCACTGGTTGGCGCCTGGTGTCCAGCACGCGACTCGAGGTGCCCGGTCAGGTGCCGCTGCTGACCCTGTTGCTGGGCAGTGGTGGCGCGCTGCTGCTGGTGTTTGCCGTCGTCATGCTCATCTTGCAATGGCGCCTCAGGCGCATGGACCAGCGCCTGGGGCAGCCCTTGGAGTGGTTGGCGCGCCAGAGCGAGCGTATCGAGAACGGTGAGGTGATGGAGGAGTACCCGCCGGTGGGGCGGCAGGCCTATCCGGCGGATGACATCCTGCGTCGCCATCGTGGGGCCGTGGCCTTGCTGCGTCGTGGTCGCGGCCATGAGCTGGATGCCTTGCCGCTGCCGGCCTTCGTGATGCGTCATGGGCTGTTGGCGATGGCCAACCCGGCCTTCGAGAAGCTGTTCGGGCTGGTATTGCATGAGGCGCTGGGCCGGTCGGTGGGCAGCTTGCTGATGCTGGAGCCCAACCCCAGCGTGCCCAGCAGTCGTGAACTCCGGGTACATGACGCCGAGGGGCGCATGCGGCGCATGCGCCTGGAACTGTGTCGCTTCAACAATGACCCGGCGCAGGTGCTCGGCGTGATGATCGATGAGTCAGAGCACGATCAGGCCAGCCAGCAGTTGCTGGTCGCGCGTGACCGTGCCCGCGAAGAGGCGCGTCTGAAGAGTGATTATCTGGACATGCTGCACGCTGAGCTGACGCCGCCGCTGCAAGGCCTGGTGCGCAAGCTTGGTCAGCTCAGGCGTGAGCGTCATATCGAGGATGCCGAGCTCAGCCTGCTGCAGGGCCGCCTCGACAGCGTGGCGCAACTGCTGGACGCCCTGACCGAGCGCGAGGAAGTGGTACGGACGCCGCTGGAAGAGAATGACTTCTCGCCGACCGAGACGCTGGGGGCGCTGCTCGAGGACATGCAGCAGCGCCATCATGATGTCGGTTGCCCCTTCGAGTGGCAGCTGGGACCGATGCCGGAGGCATTGCGCGGTGATGTGCGCCGCCTCGCGCAGCTGTTCGAGCATCTGGCGGAAGGCTGCATGCGCCACGAAAGCGCCAGTCATCATTCTCTGCTGCTTGAGCTGCAGCAAGCCTGTGAGCTGCCGGCCTGTCGCGATGCGGCGTTCTCTGCAGAGGGCTCAGACGACGAGGGCGCTGGCTGTTGCTGCCTGCGACTCGAGCTGCGTGGGCATGTCGGGCTCGATATCGGTCATCAATCGCCCTCGAGCCTTGTCATGGCGCGGCGCTTGATCGACGAGCTGGGCGGCAGCTATCGCCAGATCAACCTGGACGATGAGCAGGCGCTGGAAATCCTGCTGCCGATGACATGGCCGGGCAAGCCGACCGAAACCCGCATTCTGGTGGTGGATGACGGGCCGGTGAATGCGATGCTGGCGCGCACGGTGCTCGGTCGTCAGGGGTTGTTGGTCGATACCGCCAGCAGCGGCGAAGAGGCGCTGGCCGCACGTGGACAGCATTTCTACGCGCTGGTGTTCATGGATATCTTCATGCCCGGCATGGATGGCGTCAGTGTCAGCCAGCGCTGGCGCGAGCAGGAAGCCGCCGCCGGCAGTGAGCGGCGCAGTGTCATCATCGCGCTGACCGCCAATGCCAGTGAGGCCGATCGCGAGCGCTTCTTCGCCGCCGGGCTGGATGATTATCTGGGCAAGCCCTACCGCCCTCAGGCGCTGATCGACAAGGTCAGCATGTGGCTGCCTGACGTGACGCTGACGCCACGCACGTCTGGCAGCGGCGAAGGTCCAGTATCAACTGACGGCTGACGGTCATGGCGCTGGGAGGCCCGGGCCACTCTCGGCGGACAGTCACCCCAATGCAGCATGAAAGGAGTCGGGTATGTGGTGGTGGTATCCCTTGTTGGGCGCAGTCGCCGGCATGATTGCGGGGTTGTTCGGGATCGGCGGAGGGCTTGTCATAGTGCCGGTGCTGGCCGCGGCCTTCGTGCTGCAAGGCGTCGCGCCGGAGGTGTTGATGCATCTTGCGATCGGCACCTCGCTGGCCACCATCGTGGTGACCTCGCTGTCGTCGGCGCGGGCGCATCATGAGCGCGGTGCGGTGCGCCTCGATTGGCTAAAACGCCTGTTGCCGGGGCTGGTGGTCGGCACCGGGCTGGGTGTGGTGCTGGCCAGTGAACTGAGCGGCGAGACGCTCAAGCTGGCGTTCGGCGTCTTCGTGCTGCTGGTGGCGGCCAAGCTCGGGCTGGATCTCAAGGTGGGCCAGATGGCCCAGGCGCCCGGGCGGGTCGGTCAGTTCGTGGGCGGCAGTACCGTCGGCGTGATTTCCTCGCTGTTCGGCATCGGTGGCGGCACGGTGATGGTGCCGATGCTCTCCAGCTGGCAGGCGCGCATGACCGAAGCGGTGGGGACCGCCGCCGCGGCAGGCTTCCCCATCGCGCTGACCGCCGCACTGACCAACATCGTGGTCGGCTGGCATGCCCCCAATCTGCCGGAGCACGCCATCGGCTATGTCCATTGGGTGGCGTGGCTGGGCATCGTGCTGGCGTCCGTGCCGTTTGCGCGCCTCGGGGCGCGGCTGGCGCATGCCTTGCCGGCTCTGCTGCTCAAGCGCCTGTTCGCGCTGATTCTGGTCATCGTCGGACTGCGGTTTCTGCTGGCGTGAGCGGGAATACGCTGCCTCAGGCAGGTCGTGTTCATGCTTTGACTGTTATGCTCTGCCCGCCTGAGAGGCGATGACTGCATCGCCTAGTACGTTGGTAGAGCCCGACTTCCTCATTCAAGGTTTTCACATGTTGCAATATCCTGAGATCGACCCCGTGGCGCTGGCGCTGGGGCCCTTCAAGATTCATTGGTACGGGTTGATGTACGTGATCGGTTTCGCGGCGGCCTGGGGGCTGGCACGAGCACGTCGCGCACGCGTCGGCCTGAGTCAGGACGCGGTGGGCGACCTGATCTTCTTCGGTGCTCTGGGCGTGGTGCTGGGTGGCCGCCTGGGGTATGCGCTCTTCTATGGCTTCGACAAGCTGCTGGCGGACCCGGTGTGGATCTTCAAGGTCTGGGATGGCGGCATGAGCTTCCATGGCGGTCTGCTGGGCGTGTTGATCGCGATGCTGATGTTCGCGCGTCGCCATCAGCTGACCTTCTTCCAGCTGACCGATTTCATCGCGCCGATGGTGCCGATCGGCCTCGGCGCAGGGCGGCTGGGCAACTTCATCAATCAGGAGCTGCCGGGTCGCATCACCGATGTCTCCTGGGGCATGGTCTATCCGCTCTACGGGCCGGAACCGCGTCATCCCTCGCAGCTCTATCAGTTTGCACTGGAAGGCGTCGCGCTGTTCGCCATCCTGTGGTTCGTCTCGCGTGAACCGCGTCAGAAGGGCTTGATCTCCGGTCTGTTCCTGCTCTGCTACGGCTGTTTCCGGTTCATCACCGAATTCTTCCGTCAGCCGGACTCCCAGCTCGGCTTCATCGCCTTCGACTGGCTGACCATGGGCCAGTTGCTGTCGCTGCCGATGGTGCTGTTCGGGCTGCTGTTGATGGCCTGGTCGCGCGGTCAGGAAGTGGCGCAGCCGCCGGTACCTCGCGCCTCCTGAGGGACAATGCAGACGTGAATACAGGGGGCGATCGGTGTAAACTGGCCCCCTGCCAGATACGCAAGAACGCGGCCATCGGGCCGCGTTCTTGCGTATCTGGCAGCGTCAAATATCGTCAACTGAACGATTCGAATTCATGATGAGGCTGGTGCAGGGCGATCCACGGCACCGCTCGCCGCGCCAGCCTCTGACACGCCGTACGGACTCGCCACCATGCAACCCTATCTAGATCTGATGCGCCATGTGCTGGAAAACGGCACACAAAAGGGCGATCGCACCGGCACCGGCACCCTGAGTGTCTTCGGTCACCAGATGCGCTTTGATCTGGCCGAAGGCTTTCCGCTGGTCACGACCAAGAAGCTGCACCTGCGCTCGATCATCCACGAGCTGCTGTGGTTCTTGAAGGGTGATACCAACATCGCCTACCTGAAGGAAAACGGCGTACGTATCTGGGACGAGTGGGCCGATGAGAATGGCGACCTCGGGCCGGTATACGGTTACCAGTGGCGCAGCTGGCCGAACCCGCAAGGCGGTTCCGTCGACCAGATCAGCCAGCTGATCGAGCAGATCAAGACCAACCCGGATTCGCGCCGCCTGATGGTCTCGGCCTGGAACCCGGCGCTGGTGGACGAGATGGCGCTGCCGCCTTGTCATGCGCTGTTCCAGTTCTACGTCGCCGATGGTCGCCTGTCGTGCCAGCTCTATCAGCGCAGCGCGGACATCTTCCTCGGCGTGCCGTTCAACATCGCAAGCTATGCGCTGCTGACCCAGATGGTCGCGCAGGTTTGTGGCCTCAAGCCGGGCGAGTTCATCCATACCCTCGGCGATGCCCATCTTTACAGCAATCATCTCGAGCAGGCGCGTGAGCAGTTGACGCGTGAGCCGCTGGCGCTGCCGCAGCTGGTGTTGAATCCGGAAGTCACGGATCTGTTCGACTTCACCTTCGATGACATTGCCATCGAAGGCTATGAAGCCCATTCGCATATCAAGGCGCAGGTGGCTGTATGAGCGATAATGAATTCTCTCCGCTGACGGCGGCGGCTGACACCGTCGTGCCCGTCGCGATGATTGCCGCCATGTCGGTCAACCGCGTGATCGGCGTCGACAACCAGTTGCCGTGGTATCTGCCGGAAGACCTGAAGTTCTTCAAGCATGTCACCCAGGGCAAGCCGGTGATCATGGGACGCAAGACCTTCGCCTCCATCGGCAGGCCGCTGCCCAACCGCCTCAACATCGTGGTCACGCGTGACAGCGAGTTCAGCCACGATGGTGTGCGGGTCTGCAGTGACCTGGCCGCCGCGCTGAGCATGGCGGACCACCACGCGATGATCGAAGGCGTGGACGAGATCATGGTGATCGGTGGCGGTCAGATCTACGCCCAGGCGCTGCCGGTGGCGACGCGCCTCTATCTCACCGAGGTTGCGGTCGAGATCGAGGGCGATGCCCATTTCCCGGCGCTGGATACGAGCTGGCAGGAAGCGCAGCGCGTCCCGGGGGAGAGCGGTGAGGGCCTGCCGGCCTATGACTTCGTGCGCTTCGAGCGCCGCGACGTCTGAGCCACTGGCTGGCCGGCGTGACCTTTACAGTCAGCAGGTACTGACACAGACTGGTGCCAAACGGAACTGCCCATAGCGTGCAAGGGAGGCTCAGGCCTTGACGATGGATCGCCTCGAAGCGCTGTATTCTGCGCTTGAACATGAAGCCGACACACAGCGACAGCAGCGTGACGGAGAGCGCCAGGCCCGTGCGGCCCTGGAGTCGGAAAATGCCCGCCTGCGCGATGCGCTGGCCCAGCTGGAGCAGCAGGCAACGTCTGCAGCCACGGCAGATGCCGATGCGCATCAGCGTGCCCTGGCAGAAGCCGAGCGTGCACTGGCCGCAGAGCGTCATGAGCGTGAGCAGCTCGCTGAGCAGCTCGCGGCGGCGCGCCAGACACTGCAGGAGCAGCAGGCGCAGTTAAGCGCGGTGAATGAGGCGTTGCTGGCGCGAGATGCGCAATTGCGTGAACTGGTTGAGCAGGCTGAGCAGGCTTCTGCGCCGCAATCCTCCACGAATGCGGAGGCGGGTCTGGCAGCGCAGCAGGAGGCGCAGGCAGAACGCCTGGCCTCAGAGCGCCTGAACGTGAGTCAGCCGGCAGCTGCCGCGCAGTCAGCGACGGCTGCTGATTCGTCCGAGGCTCAGGCGCCGCAAGCTCAGGTACCGCAGGAGCAGGAAGCGCAGCAGCAGAACGAGGCCGAGCAGGGCGAGGCCCCGCAAGCACAGCAGGCTTCTCAGCCTGAGTCGGCGCCTTCTCCGCATGCGCTGCTCAAGCAGTGGTACAAGCGCTATCCGGATACCTTCTTCAAGGGCCACACCCGGCCGCTGAAGATCGGCATCCATATCGAGCTGCTGGAAAACGAGCCCTGGGATGACAAGCTGGTGCGACGCGCGCTGGCGGGTTATGTCCATCTGCCGCGGTATCTGAAGGCGGTACGGGCGGGCACGCAGCGCGTGGACCTCTCGGGTCAGTCGGTGGGTGCCGTAACGGAAGATGAGGCACGTCATGCCCGTCAGCAGCTCGATGAGCTGACGCGTCAACAGAAGGCGCGTGAAGAGCAGGCGACCGATCAGCGTATCAGCCACAAGCTCAGCGAGCTGATGACCAAGCACCGTCCTTGAGAATGTGCTGGCAGGTGGTGTGACAGCTGGTGAAGACGCTCGATCGACAATGATCGGTGCTAACAGACAAGGCCCCTGTGCGGATTCCCGCACAGGGGCCTTGTCGTTGGTGGGCGGAAATCCGCACAACTCCTCACAGATCGCCAGTGTTGGCGGAATTCGGCCCACTTGTGCGCGAGTTGTGAGTGAGCTATGCGTCTGCAACTTATTGAATTGTCTGGATTGTCTCGTCTATCTGGCGGCTGTGGCGCAATGCTCGCAGTGTCTCGGCTATCCCTGCTCGCGCCGCACCTCTGCGCGGCTTCATGTCGGAGCCGCGCAGACGGGATATCGAATGCCCTACAAGACCAACAATATCCGCAATTCAAGAGGATTCGCCATGCGCCTTATCAAGCCAGCCCTGACCGCCCTGAGTGCTGCCATCCTGTTTGCCTCAGCGACGGCCATGGCCGACCCGATCACCATCAAGTTCTCCCATGTGGTGGCGGAAAATACCCCCAAGGGCCAGATGGGCAAGAAATTCCAGCAACTGGTAGAGGAGCGTCTGGGCGACAAGGTGGAAGTCGAGCTCTACCCCAGTTCGCAGCTGTACGGGGACGACAAGGTGCTGGAAGCCATGCTGCTGGGCGATGTGCAACTGGCGGCGCCGTCATTGTCCAAGTTCCAGAAATATACCGATCAGCTGCAGGTCTTCGATCTGCCTTTCCTGTTCAAGGACATGGGCGCTGTCGAGCGCTTCCAGAGCAGCGAGACGGGCCAGTCATTGCTGACGTCGCTGGAATCCAAGGGGCTGGTGGGGCTCGGTTATCTGCATAACGGCATGAAGCAGCTGTCCGCGTCGTCGCCGCTCAAGACACCGGAGGATGCCGACGGCAAGAAATTCCGCATCATGACCTCCGATGTGCTCGAGGCCCAGTTTGACGCGGTGGATGCCGTCTCGCTGAAGAAGCCGTTCTCCGAGGTCTTCATCCTGCTGCAGACCAAGGCCATCGACGGTCAGGAGAATACCTACTCCAATATCTATTCCCAGAAGTTCTTCGAGGTGCAGCCGTACATCACCGAATCCAACCACGGCGTGCTGGATTACATGGTGGTGTCCTCGGCGCGCTTCTGGAATGGCCTGCCGGATGACGTGCGTGGTGAGGTCAAGTCGGCGCTCGATGAGGCCATCGTCTACGGCAACCAGCTCTCCGAAGCCAAGAACATGGAGGCCAGGCAGGCCATCATCGATTCCGGTCAGAGCGAGATCATCACGCTCGACGATGCCCAGCGTCAGCAGTGGGTCGACGCCATGAAGCCGGTATGGGGCGAGTTTGCCGACGACATCGGTCAGGACATCGTCGACGCCGCGGAAGCTGCCAACCAGTAAGCCATCAGGCCATCCATCACTTGCCCCATCTTGAGCGCCAGGACATCGGCGGTCTCGCGTGGGGCAAGTGTCCTTGAGCGACATGAGGATTTTTGCCATGGCACTACGATGGCTTCACAAGGCAGAAGAGACGCTGTTCTCGCTGCTGCTGGTAGCGATGGTGCTGCTGGTCTTCGTCGAGGTGGTGTTGCGCTTCGTCTTCAATACCGGCATCAGCTGGTCACAGGAAGCCACGCTGTATCTGGCGGGCTGGTTCGTGCTGGTCGGCGTGTCCTGGGGCGTCAAGCAGGGCGCACACATCGGCGTGGATGTTGTGGTCAAGATGCTGCCGATGCTCTGGCAGCGCGTGGCGACCTTGCTGGCGCTGGCGATCTGCATGGCGTACTGCGTGATGCTGCTGGTCGGCAGCTATGAATATCTCTCGCTGATGAAGATGATCGGCATCGAGCTTGAGGACATCGCGATTCCCAAGTGGTACGCCCTCACCATTCTGCCCATTGCCATGTTGCTGCTGATGCTGCGCTTTGCGGTACTGGGCTGGAAGGTGATTCGTGGCGATGCCAGTGGCTTCGGCTTTCATGACGAAGGCGAGGACAGCATGCATCTGGTGCAGTCGGATGAGCCGGATGGCCGAGACAACGGCGATGCTGACCGTGACAGTGATCAGGGAACACCACGATGACCATAGCCACTCTGTTTGCGCTGCTGTTCGGCGGCATCTTTCTCGGCATGCCGATCGCCTTTGCGCTGGGCTTCTCGAGTGTCACCACGATCCTGCTGTTTTCCAGTGATTCACTGGGGTCGGTGGCGATCAAGCTGTTCGAAGCCCTGTCACATCACTACACCCTGCTGGCGATCCCGTTCTTCATTCTCTCCAGCACCTTTCTCTCGACCGGTGGCGTGGCACGCCGCCTGATCACCTTCGCCACCGATGCCATCGGCCACGTGCGCGGTGGGCTGGCGATGGCCTCCGTATTGGCATGCATGCTGTTTGCCGCCGTGTCCGGCTCCTCTCCGGCCACGGTGGCGGCGATCGGCTCCATCGTGATCGCGGGCATGGTGCGCCAGGGCTATACCGAGTCCTTCGCGGCGGGCGTGATCACCAATGCCGGGACACTGGGCATCCTGATTCCGCCGTCCATCGTGATGCTGGTGTATTCCGCCGCCACGGAAGTCTCGGCGGCCAAGATGTTCATGGCTGGTCTGATTCCGGGACTTCTGATGGGTGGTATTTTGATGGTCGCCATCTATATCGCGGCGCGGATCAAGAAGTTGCCAGCACAGCCTTTCCCCGGCGTACGGGTGCTTGCGCGCTCCGGCCTGATCGCCATGGGCGGCCTGATGTTGATCTTCATCGTGCTGGGGTCGATCTATGGCGGCGTGGCCAGCCCCACCGAAGCCGCGGCCGTGGCCACGGTGTATGCCTGGTTCATCGCCGTGGTGGGCTATCGCGACATGGGGCCGTTGAAGAACGTGCCGTGGCGCAAGGGCAACGAAGCCTGGGGGAGAGCGGGGTTGCGCGCGCTGTGGCAGGTGCCTGCCGGGCTTCTGGGGTCCTTCACCGATCAGGAGGTCAAGAAGGTGGTACTGGATGGCGCGCGCGTCTCGATGATGCTGTTGTTCATCATCGCCAACGCGATGCTGTTCGCGCATGTACTGACCACGGAGCGCATTCCGCACACCATCGCCGAAACCATCATCGGCTGGGGACTGCCGGCGTGGGGCTTCCTGATCGTGATGAATCTGCTGCTGCTGGCGGCGGGCAACTTCATGGAGCCCTCGGCCATCCTGCTGATCATGGCGCCGATCCTGTTCCCCATCGCGACGCAGCTGGGGATCGACCCGATCCATCTCGGCATCATCATGGTGGTCAACATGGAGATCGGCATGCTGACACCCCCCGTGGGGCTGAATCTCTTCGTGACGGCGGGGATCACCGGCAAGCCGATGACCTGGGTCATTCGGGCAGCATTGCCGTGGCTGTCGCTGTTGCTGCTGTTCCTGGTGTTGATCACCTATGTGCCGGCTATCTCGCTGTTCCTGCCCAACTGGTTGAGCAGTTGAGGATCACTGCCTGCTGACAAGGTGCAATGGAAAGATTGATTGATGATGACAGAGCTTGATGACAGGGCTTGATGACAGAGCTTTATGACAGTGAGTGCGACTGGGCTTGTTGACTGCATTTGATGACCAAGCCTGGTGACCGATCTTGATAGCAGGCTCATGAATGAATCATTGGCACAGGGACGGTGCCTTTCATGAAGATAAAGCTGAGAGGAAACCACAACTTGGCATCAGACAAGCACAGTAGTTGACGGGTATTTGTTCTGCGACTTTTGTCGCAAACGATGTTTTTCCACAATGAATCCGGGATTAACGCTCAGCGATGCGCTCGGTGATGCAGGAATCCGCGTCAAGACGCATGGTTGTCATGAATCCTTCATTCTTGAGCCCTAGAGTATGCTCACGCCAGACAACCGACCGATGTATAGGTTCAGGAGTGGTGATCGAAAACAGTGTTTTTTTCTGTTGCACATCCTGAAAGCCCGGTATATGGTTTCCCTGCGAGCATTGGATAATAACTAGGCCACAGAGTTTTAGAGGCGTCATCAAGCGCCCGGAACCTTGGTCACTGCCACCGGCAGACACGATCGAACAGTTAACGCTAGTTAAGGAACTATCGCGATGAAAAAGACACTTCTGGCTACTGCCATCGCCGGCGCTGCTGCCCTGGCTGCTACTTCTGCTTCCGCTGCTACTGTCTACAACCAGGACGGTACCAAGCTGGACATCTACGGTAACGTACAGATTGTTTACACCTACATTGATAAACTGGGTGGCGATCCGGATAGCGATCTGACTGACAACGGCTCTACCTTCGGTGCCAAGGGCGAGCACAAGATCAACGACGATATCGTGGGCTACTTCAAGGCCGAGTGGGAATACGACGCTGACGAAGCCAAGGGCAGTGGCGGTCTCGACACTGGTGACCAGGCCTACGTCGGTGCCAAGGGCTCCTTCGGTGATGCGCGTATCGGTTCCTGGGATCCGCTGATGGATGACTGGATCCAGGATCCGATCACCAACAACGAATATTTCGATCTGAGCGACTCCGGCACCGCATTGACAGCCGCTGATGACGACAGCACCCTGCGTGAAGGTGACAAGCTGCAGTACATGTCTCCGACCATGGGCGGCCTGCAGTTCGCCGTTGGTGCCAACTTCAATGGAGAAGGCTCCTACAGCGATAATGAGGATGATGGTGTAGAGGGAGTTCGTGACGAAGCAGATTCGGGTAATATCAGCGGCTCCGATCAGACATCCTTCTTCGCGGGTGCCAAGTACACCGTCGGCGGTTTCTCCGTCGCTGCCGTGTACGACAACCTGGATCAGTACGAAGGTAACAGCGTCGATGGCGATGACGTGGGCGACCAGTATGGTCTGACCGCACAGTACACTGTTGATGCACTGCGTGTTGCAGTCAAGGCCGAGCGTTTTGCTGGTGAAGAAGACGATACCGACGTTGACTTCTATGCCCTCGGTGCGCGCTACGGCTACGGTATGGGCGATGTCTATGGTGCCTATCAGTATGTCGATGCTGAAGATCAGTCCAACTACGCTACCAAGTATGGCGATGACAGCTTCAATGAATTCAACCTGGGTGTGACTTACAACATCTCTTCCGCGATGTACACCTATGTCGAATATCGTCAGCTGGATCGTGCTGGCGACGCCGGTGACGGCGCTGCAGTCGGCATCTACTACGGCTTCTAAGACGCCTTCAATCGTCTAGCAAGCTAACGAAAGCCGGCCCTTCGGGGCCGGCTTTTTTTACGTCTGTCACTTCCGTGATGACTGACTCCCTGTCCGATGAAGGGAGGGTGGCCAGTGCACAAGCATTAGCGTCATGGTCACGAAAAAGCCCCTTTGATCTGATGATCAAAGGGGCTTTTATCATGCGCCTCTCAGGGAAATGATAGCGCTGGCGGATAACCGGTCAGCGCAATTATCCGGTCATCATTTCATGGCGTCGAGGTCTTCACGCTTGGGCAGTGCGGCATAGGCACCCGGACGAGTTACGGCGAAGGCGCCGCAGGCCGCAGCACGCTCCAGTGCGGCGTTGAGATGGCTCTCGTCTTCGCACCAGTCGCTCAGGTTGTCGGCATTGATGCCGGCTTCGCTGAGGGCTGACAGGAAGCCCCCGATGAAGGCGTCGCCACCGGCCGTGGTATCGACCGCCTTGACGGTGGGCGGCGTGATGCTGACGGTCTCGATGTCGCCGCTCTGCTTGCGCACCAGGGCACGGATCACGCCCGGGCCATCGGTGAGCACGATCAGGCGCACACCGGCCTTCAGGCGCGCTTCGAGCCAGTCGGTCTGCGGCTGACTGCCGGTCAGGGCCTCGACCTCTTCCTGGGACAGCTTGAGGATGTCGGCGTTGTCGAGCAGGCGCGTGACCAGGGTCACATCGACCTGCTGGTTCGGCCACAGGTTGTGACGCAGATTGGCATCCACGCTGACCAGCGAGCCTGCAGCACGTGCGCGTGACGCCAGCACGAAGCTGGTGTCCGCGATGCCGGCGTCGGTCAGGCTGTTGCTGCACAGGTGGAAGATGGCGGGAGTCGCGAACAGCTCAGGCCCGGCGTGCTCCGGACGGAACAGCAGGTCAGCGGCCGGCGGACGATAGAAGTCGAAGCGGCGTTCACCCTCTTCATCGCGAGACACGAAGGCGAGTGCGGTGCGTGCATGGCTGGTGCGCTTGACGTGATCCATTTGCACGCCATGAGCACTCAGTTCGTCGTGCAGGAAGTCACCGAAGCTGTCCTGACCCAGCATGCCGACGAAGTGACTCGGCAGGCCGAGGCGGGCACAGGCAACCGCGACGTTGGCCGGTGCGCCGCCCGCGTAGGGCGTGAAGGTTTCCTGCTCGACGGCCTGGCCGCCGAGCTTGTTGGAGAGCATGTCGACGAGCGCTTCGCCGAACGCGATTACCGGAGTCATCAGGAGGAGGTTTCCTTGCGGGTGGTCGTCGTGGAGCCTTTGGCTTTCTTGCCCGGCTTGTCGTTGCTGTCATCCGCCTGGGTGGCGCCACCGGCAGGGAAGTGCTCGCGGACCAGTGCCAGCAAGCCCTGGGTGGACGGATCGAAGGCCTTCACGTCGGTATCGATACGCGCGCTGATTTCCCCGGCGATGCGCTTGCCGAGCTGCACGCCCCACTGGTCGAAGGAGTTGATGTTCCAGATCACGCCCTGCACGAAGACCTTGTGCTCGTAGAGGGCGATCAGTGCGCCGAGATTGCGCGGGGTCATCTCATCCAGCAGCAGGGTGCTCGACGGGCGGTTGCCCGGGCAATTGTAGTGGGGATCGAGGTTGCTGCCATCCTGGCTGCCTTCCATGAAGGCGTTGGCCTGCGCCAGCATGTTGGTGATCAGCGCGAAGTGGTGCTCTTCGGTACCCGGCTCCGGCTTCAGCGAGGCGATGAAGTCGATGGGCACGTAGCGCGTGCCCTGGTGCAGCAGCTGGAAGAAGGCATGCTGGCCGTTGGAGCCGGTCTCGCCCCACACGATCGGGCCGGTCTTGTAGTCCACCGGACGGCCAAAGATGTCGACTGACTTGCCGTTGGATTCCATGTCCAGCTGCTGCAGGAAGGCGGGCAGCTGATGCAGGGCCTGGTCGTAGGGCACGATGGCCTGGGTCTCGGCGCCCATGAAGTTGATGTACCAGATGCCGATCAGCGCCATCAGGACCGGCATGTTCTCGGCCATCGGCGCATTGATGAAGTGCTGGTCCATCTCATGGGCGCCTTCCAGCAGCTCCATGAAGCCTTCATAGCCGATGGACAGGGCGATGGGCAGGCCGATGGAAGACCACATGGAGTAGCGACCGCCAACCCAGGCCCAGAACTCGAAGACGTTCTCTTCGCGAATGCCGAATTCCTTGGCCGCCTTGCGGTTGGTGGAAGCCGCGACGAAGTGGGCACCGACGTCGGCATCCTGACCGGCGTGCTCCAGGAACCAGCGGCGCGCCGTCTTGGCATTGAGCAGGGTTTCCTGGGTGGAGAAGGTCTTGGTGGAGACGATGAACAGCGTGGTGGCCGGATCCAGGCGCTTGAGCACCTTCTGGATGTGGTTGCCATCGACGTTGGAGACGAAGTGGAAATTGATTTCCGGGTGGCGATGCTTGAGCAGCGCACGGCAGGCCATGTTGGGGCCCAGATCAGAGCCGCCGATGCCGATGTTGACCACGTCGCGAATCCGCTGGCCGTCGAAGCCTTTCCACTCACCGCTGCGCACGGCTTCCGAGAAGGCGCGGATCTGCTCGCGCGTCTTGTGGATTTCCGGCATCACGTCCTTGCCATCGACGATGACCGGCGTGTTGGTCTGGCTGCGCAGTGCGGTGTGCAGTACCGGACGATTCTCGGTGACGTTGATGATGTCGCCGGAGAACATCTGCGCGCGACGTTGAACGAGTGCAGAGTGCTCAGCGAGTTCGACCAGCGCCTCCATCACCTCATCGGAGATGTGGTGCTTGGAGTAGTCGAGAAACAGGCCGCCGACGCGCAGGCTCATCTTCTCGAAGCGCTTGGGATCCGCCGCGAAGTAATCGCGGATGCGGTCGTTGCGGGTCACCTCGCCCAGCCGGGTCAGCGCCTGCCAGGAAACACTACGGGTCAATTGCAGCATGGAAGTGTCCATCGTATGGGTTGTTGAAGTTCATCGGGGCGGGTCGCATTCTGTGGCGGCCCGACGCACGCTTGCAGGCGAGGCGAAAGTCACTGTCAGCCGGGAGTCATGTCGATGACACGATTCAGGCGCTGAGCGCTCTCGGTTGGTCGACAAGGTGCGCAAGGTGCCGGCCACGCCGTGAGCCGCGTGGCCGGCTGTCATTCACTCGCCGCTCGCCTCATCACCGCTCAGCGGTGAGATGTGCTGAGCCAGCAGATGCTGAGCGCCCGGCGGCAGCCAGACCGGGTCGAGGCGCGTGCAGGCGGTCTCGACACACAGGAAGCTGCGCGCATTCTCGACGCTGGTGTCGGCCGGCGGCGCGTCCCCGGGATGCCAGACCACCGTGGAGTCAGAGCCCTGCTTGGCGATGCGCAGCTGACGCTTGCCGTCCTCGAGCACCTGAATCTGGCTGGTCTGGTAGATGCGATCCAGCGGGCCACGCACGCCCAGTTCGCCCTGCTGGTCGAAGCGCGAGAAGTCCTGGCGCTTGTCCAGGTAGCTGGCGCCGGCCAGACCGGTGACGCGACATTCGAAGGCATTCGGCACTGCGAAGTAGGTATGCAGCGCGCCGGTCATCTTGATCGGGGCCTCGCCACGGTTTTCCGTGATCAGCTCGACCTTGAGGAAGCGGCGGCTGGCAAAGATCACCACGCGCGGAGAGAGGGCGGCGTGCAGTGCTGAGACCGGTGAGGCATGGATCTCGACGCCTTCCTCTTCCTCGTCCACCGCATCGATGCGCCAGTCGGCCTTGCGAGCGGGGCCGTGCAGTTCGCTTTCGCCCTCGGGGAACTCATCCGCGAACCAGGGCCAGCACAGCGGAATGCCGCCGCGAATGCTGCCCGGCAGGGCGGCGGGCGTTTCCGTCACCCACAGCCAGGGAGAGTCGCCCGTCGGCTGATAGTGCAGCACCTGAGCCCCCTGGTGGCAGACCACCAGCTCGCCCCACTCCTGGTTGAGGATCAACAGCGAGCGGCCCTGCCATTCGACAGTGCGTTGGCCAGCGGTGTCGGCGATCAGTGCGCGCAGACTTTCGGGGATCATCTCGAGCTACCTCGATGGTTCAGGAGGTGGCGGTGCATCATGCCACCTCTTCATTGTGCAGAGCCTCGGCGGCGCCCAGCAGGCCGGTCCACGGCGCGGTCACCACCCAGGTGGGTATCGCGGCATTGTAACGGCTCAGACGATTCTTGTCGGTGAAGGCGTGGCGGAAATCGCTGCGCATCAGCAGATCCAGGTTGCGCGGCAGCACGCCACCGCACAGATAGACCCCGCCACGCGCCCCCAGCGTGAGTGCTGCATCGCCGGCGACTGCGCCAAGAATCTTCATGAAGCGCATCACGGCATCAAAGGCGAGAGCATTCTGCGGTTCATCGTGATGCAGGTGCTCATGCGCTGCCTGACTGACGCTGGCCGCACTTTCGAGGGGAGTCGGCAGGCCGCGAAGCTCGCCCAGGGCCTGATAGATCTCGAGCATGCCCTGGCCACACAGCAGGCGCTCCACCGAGACGCGACCATGGCGACGGCGGAAGATGCCGAGCAGACCATCCTCGATCTCGTCGGTGGGGGCGAAGCTTGCATGCCCCCCTTCGGTCGCGAGCGGAATCCAGTTGTGGGTGCCGCGCACCAGACCCGCCACACCCAGGCCGGTGCCGGGGCCGATCACCAGTCGTGGCGAGGCCGCATCGCCATTACCTTCGGTGAGCTCCTCACCGATGGCCAGACGTTCGCTGGCCTCGATGTGGGGCACGCCCAGCGCCATGGCGGTGAAATCATTCAGGCACTTGAAGCGCTCAAGCTTCAATGATTCGCGTACCTCGTGCTTGAGAAACGTCCAGTGATTGTTGGTCATGCTGACGCGTTCATCATGCACGGGGCAGGCGAAGGCCAGGCAGGCCTCGACGGGTTGCTCGGCCTCTGACAGGCCCAGCATCCGATAGTAGGCCTGGATGGCCTCCTCGAGTCCGGCATGCTCGGCGCAGGCGAGCGTCTGGATGTGCTGCAGGGTGTGGCTGCCCGGCTGGACAAGTGCCAGCCGGGCATTGGTGCCACCGATATCGCCTACCAGAGCAAGGCGATGGGAGGTGTCGCGGGTCATCGTCCGGCATCCTTCCTTTGCGTCAGTGCCTCAGGAGAGTGACAGGGCGCGCCCATCACATCAGGTCGTGGCCGCTGCCCGGCAGGTCGCCGTAGCCTGCAAAGCTGGAGGCGCCTTCCTCGGCACCGCCGACCAGTGAACGCATGCCGGAGAACAGCTCGCGGCCCAGGCCGTGATGATAGCTGTCGCGAGTGATGGTCTCGGCCTCGCGCTCGGCCCATTCGGCTTCATCGACCAGCGCCGTGAGGGTGCCGGCATTGGCATCCAGGCGGACCACGTCGCCTTCGCGCAGGCGTGCCAGCGGACCGCCGTCGAGCGCTTCCGGCGTCATGTGAATGGCGGCCGGGACCTTGCCCGAGGCGCCAGACATGCGGCCATCCGTCACCAGTGCGACCTTGAAGCCGCGGTCCTGCAGGATGCCGAGGTAGGGCGTCAGCTTGTGCAGTTCCGGCATGCCGTTGGCACGCGGACCCTGGTAGCGCACCACGGCGACCATGTCCTGCTCCAGCTCACCGGCTTCGAAGGCGGCCTTCATCTCATCCTGGTCGCTGAACAGCTTCACCGGTGCCTCGACGAGACGATGCTCTTCCTTGACGGCAGAGACCTTGATCACGCCGCGGCCGAGGTTGCCGTCCAGTACGGTCAGGCCGCCTGTCGGGGCGAACGGGTTGGCCACCGGGCGCAGCACATCCTCGTCGAGGCTGTCGGTAGGGCCGTCCTTCCAGACCAGCTTGCCGTTCTCGAGGAAGGGCTCGCGGACATAGCCGGCCAGGGTGCCACCGTCCTGGGTGGGGATGTCGTGGAGCAGACCCGCCTTGAGCAGTTCACGGATCAGGAAGCTCATGCCGCCGGCCGCCTGGAAGTGATTGATGTCGGCCTGGCCGTTCGGGTAGATGCGCGTAAGGCTCGGCACCACCGCGGAAAGCTCGGTGAAGTCATCCCAGGTGATGGTCACGCCCGCAGCGCCGGCCATCGCGACCAGGTGCAGGGTGTGGTTGGTGGAGCCGCCGGAAGCCAGCAGGCCGACCATGGCATTGACGATGGCGCGGGCATCGATCTGGCGATAGAAGGGACGGTAGTCGCCGCCGACTTCGCTGTTGCGGATGGTCTGCTCGGCGGCGTGACGCGTCAGGGCTTCGCGCAGCGGGGTGCCCGGATTGACGAAGGAAGCGCCCGGCAGGTGCAGGCCCATCAGCTCGACCATCAGCTGGTTGGAGTTGGCGGTGCCATAGAAGGTGCAGGTGCCCGGGCTGTGGTAGGAAGCGGACTCGGCTTCCAGCAACGCATCGCGGCCGACCTTGCCTTCGGCGAACAGCTGGCGGACACGCGCCTTCTCGTTGTTGGGCAGGCCGGAGGGCATCGGGCCTGCCGGCACGAACAGTGTCGGCAGGTGGCCGAAGCGTGCGGCGGCAATGAATAGGCCCGGGACGATCTTGTCGCACACGCCGAGGAACAGGGCGCCATCGAACATGTTGTGCGACAGGCCGACAGCGGCGGCCATGGCGATCAGATCGCGGGAGAACAGTGACAGCTCCATGCCCGGCTGACCCTGGGTCACGCCATCGCACATCGCGGGCACGCCGCCGGCGAACTGGGCGGTGGAGCCCATCGCCTGGACGGCTTCCTTGATGATGCGCGGATAGTCCTCGAACGGCTGGTGGGCGGACAACATGTCGTTATATGACGAAATAATGCCCAGGTTGGCCGAGTTCATCAGCTTGAGACGATTCTTGTCGGTCTCGCCACAGGCGGCAAAGCCGTGCGCCAGGTTGCCACAGGAGAGCTCGGAGCGGTGTACACCGCGGCGCTGCTGGCTTTCCATCAACTGCTCATAGGCGGCGCGGCGTTCGCGGGAGCGGTCGATGATGCGCTGGGTCACGTGCTCTACGGTCTGGTTGACTGACATGCTCTTACCTCATGTATCAGGCGGCGCAGGGCGCCGAGGCTGGCGAAAGAAAGCGTTTCCCGCTGTGTGGGCGTGCTGCTATCCGGCGACGCTATCCAGTGGTGATGGCGGTGTAAAGCCTCTGGCCTCACTCGTGTCGCGTCGTTCGGTTACCGAGGTAGCCTACAGTAGCGCGTCATGGCGCTCGAGAAACGGTTTTGTTCGGAATATTCGGTAAATTTAACAAAAAAACTGCTTGAAGACTGGACGACTTTCGGCCAAATTATGGGAAAAGCGTGTAGGATAATTTCACGGAACACATTGCAGGCTTTCGTTCCTGGATCAGGTCTGGTCCTGCACCCGCCATACGCCACAGGAGTTGAGTCATGACATTACGCGTCGCCATCAATGGTTTTGGTCGCATCGGTCGCAACGTGCTGCGTGCGCTGTATGAAGGTCAGTACAACGATCGTATCCAGGTCGTCGCCATCAATGATCTGGGTGATCCGAAGCTCAACGCTCACCTGCTGAGCCGCGATACCGTCCACGGCCGTTTCGCCGAGACCGTCTCGCACGACGAAGAGAATCTGTTCGTCGGTGACGACAAGATCCGCATCCTGGCCGAGCGTGACCCGGCCCAGCTGCCGTGGTCCAGCCTGGACATCGACCTGGTGATGGAATGCACCGGTCTGTTCACCAAGCGTGCTGCCGCTGCCAAGCACATCGAAGCCGGCGCCAAGCGTGTGCTGATCTCCGCGCCGAGCGGCGACGCCGATGCGACCGTCGTCTTCGGCGTCAACGAAGATGTGCTGAAGGCCGAGCACCAGGTCGTTTCCAACGCGTCCTGCACCACCAACTGCCTGGCGCCGGTCGCCAAGGCGCTGAATGATGAAGTCGGCATCGAGAACGGCCTGATGACCACCATTCACGCCTACACCAACGATCAGAACCTGTCGGATGTCTACCACTCCGACCCGTACCGTGCCCGCAGCGCGACCCATTCCATGATCCCGACCAAGACCGGTGCCGCCGCGGCGGTGGGTCTGGTGCTGCCGGAACTGAACGGCAAGCTGGATGGTCTGGCGATCCGCGTGCCGGTCATCAATGTGTCGCTGGTCGATCTGACCTTCACCGCGTCGCGTGATACCTCCATCGAAGAGATCAACGCCATCGTGGCCAAGGCCGCCGAAGGCTCCAGCGTGCTGGCCGTCAACGAGCTGCCGCTGGTGTCCATCGACTTCAATCACGATGCACACTCTTCCACCTTCGACAGCAATCACACTCGCGTCAGCGAAGATCGCCTGGTCAAGGTCATGGCGTGGTACGACAACGAGTGGGGCTTCTCCAACCGTATGCTCGATACTGCGCTGGCAATGCAAGCCGCCAAGTAAGCGCTTGGTGAGTCCCGCGCGGCCTTTGATCCCTCATCGATCAACCCAAAAGGCCGCGCGGGACAGCAAGAATTCGGGGGCCTGTCAGTCCGTCGGCAAGACAGGAAGGCAGGCTCCCAACAGGTGAGGACGAGTGGCCCGAGGATTCTCGCGTCGCGCTCAGGCTCCACGGACAAGGCAATGCCATTCGTCCCCTTTGAATCGGTGGTCGGTCAGGGTTGGCGCCAAGACCGGCTTCGATGCTGCTCGGAATGACATCGCGTCATCCATTTTTGAACCTCTCCCAATGGGAGAGGTTTTTTTTGCGCACCATAAAAGTGCGGGAGATGCTTCAAGGCGCAAAGTGTCGTTGCCTTGCGTCAATGGCGTGACCTTATGGCAACTTTTCTGAGCACGATCGCGACAGAGTTGGATCAGGTGGCGTGAAACGTGCACTGATACGTCGAGAAAGGTGGTCAACATGTCGTCATCGTAATTTACGGTCGAGTGAAATTAGCGAAACTGTGGCGGTGTGTTACACTTCGCACCTGTTGGCCTTGCGTCTATCGGTGAGCCAGGTCATGACAACGTCAAATCATGCAGGCGGTCATATGGCCTGCGAGTGATCCATTGTTGTGCGCAATTCAGGGAAGGTATTGCCACACTGCCGCACACTCTCCGGCAGTTATCTCGACTTCCACAGCAGGCTGTCTCAGATGCACGATGCCATCCGCGAAGCTCATGAATTGATCGGTGCTACCTTGCGCGACCCGCGTACCCAGCGCGAGGGCAAGGTCGTGGGTATGGACCTGGGGCGTGAGCAGCCGGCGATCTATGTGCTATGGCAGGAAAGTGCCGCAGCGGAGCGCATCGGCATGGAGCCGGACGATTTTCGCGCGTTGCTCGAGCACCTGCGGGCGCGCCTGCCGGTCAAGGCGCCTTCCGCCCAGCAGGACAAGGACAGCAGGCAGTCGCGGCGTCACAAGCGCAAGGCTCCGCGCGCTACTGCCCAGCCGGCTGGCGAGAGCAATGAAGGCCGCAGTGGCGCACATGATGCCCCGTCCTCCGCGCTCATCGACGATGCCATGCCGCGTTCCGCGCAAGGCTAGATCTTTCCAAGCCAGCTTTGTTCAAGGCCGGGACTGCTCAAGGTGAGCTCTCAAAAAAGCCCGAAGCTTATGCTTCGGGCTTTTTGCATCCTGGGGTTTTCCCTTCGGCGCCGCTTGCGTGATATTCGCCCACAACATTGCGCGTCCGCTGCCGATAAGGGAGATAGTCAGATGCAAAGGCAAAGGTCGCAATCGTTCATATGCCGCCATCTGCCCGGATCTTCGCGCAATCAAGCGTTGGGGGTACTGCTGGCTGCCAGCGCCATGGATAGGGCATTCTTGAGCAAACCGCATGACAGAGAAGGGGTTTCACGTTGCCTGAATCATTCGCGGATAGTCGTTTGCTGCAGCATCATTATGCTGTCGTGGCAGATGTGTTGTTCACGCTCAGTGCTGATGGTCAGCGCCTGATTGCCATGAATGCAGCGGCGGAACGCCTGCTGGGGTATACGGTGCGGGATTTTCTCAAGCAGCCGGAGCTCTGGCTTTCGCTGGTGATCACCGCCGACCGGCAGCGATTGAGTGACTTTCGCGCCTCGATGGGGCGGGTCGAGCGTACGACGTATCGCATGCGCGACCGCAGCGGGCAACTGTTGTTGCTCGAGGAATGTCTGTGGAGTTCCGGCGTGGGGCATCCGCTGTGTGGACGAGTGACGGATATCACGCAGCGTGACAAGGCCAATGAACAGGAGCAGCAGCTGGCGCGTGCCTATCGTCTGATGATGGTGCGCAGCCGTGACCCGATGGCGATCCTGCTGCTCAAGGATGAAAGCCTGGTGATCAGTCATGCCAACCCGGCCTGGCATCTCTATCACGATGCGGCCTGTGCGCATTCCCGCCTCTCGCTTGAGCACCTCTACCTCCCTCATGTCCTGCGTAGCCTGGAGAGAGCCGAGCCCTGGCAATGCGATATCAGCCTGTCGCTGCCGCGGGGGGAATCCAGATTGTCCGTGCAGATGGTCAGTCTGGGACGCTCGCTCGCCGACGAGGGGCGTCAGGTGGCCGTGATGGCGCGCGACATCACCCAGGTACATCAACGCCTCGAGCATGTGATCGATCAACAGCAGCGTCTGGCGCGGCGGGTGGACGAGACACCCGGCGCGCACTACGCGACCGCTGGTGAATGGCCGCCAGAGGAATTGGAGTATCTGTCGGCAGGCAGCGAGGCGCTCACCGGGCTCTCGCATGACCTGCTGATGGCAAGCCCGGGTCTCTGGCAAGCCCGATTGGCGCCGGATGAGCTGACCATCTGTCAGCAGCGCTTTGATGAGGCCGTGCGGGAGCGCCATAGCCGTCTGAGCCTGTGTTACGCCTTCGTGCATGTGGATGGGCGCAAGCGCTATCTCCAGGATGACATGCAGCTGAGCTACTCGCCTGCGGGAGAGGTCACCGCCGTGCTCGGCAAGCTCAGTGACGTCACCCAGCGCGAAGCGCATCGGCGCCAATTGGACAACCTTGTCCAGCAGATGCGCGGCGTCGTCTTCCAGTGTCGCCTGAGTCGGGAGGGTGAGCTGCGTTATACCTACCTCTCGCCGGTCGCCTCGCAAGTGCTGGGGCTCGACCCGCAGGCCGTCATCGACGACCCCATGCTGCTGCTGGCGCGCATCGCGGGTCGCGAGCGTGAGCAGCTGCTCATGTCACTGCAGACCAGTGCCCAGCAGCAATCGCCCTGGGAGGCGGAGATACGCTATCAGCATCCGGATGGTCAGGAGCGCAGGCTGGCGTGTGTCGGGCTGCCGCAGCTGATCGACTCCCCCGAGGGCGGTGTGATCTGGAATGGCTATTGTGATGATGCCACCGTCCGATACCGTATCGAGGATGAGTTGCGCCAGAGCGAGGAGCGCTATCGCTTCATCCTCAACTCCGTCAGCGATCTGGTCAGCATCGAGGACTCCCACGGCATCTGTCAGTACATCAGCCCCTCGGTGGAAAAGCTCTGCGGCTATCGCCCGCAGGAGATCATCGGCCAGGAGATCAAGCAGCTGATCCATCCCGATGACATGCTGCGCATCGCGCAGGAGGTCCATCGTGCCGCCTGTCTCGGCGAGGTATTTCGAGTCGACTTCAGGATTCAACACAAGGCCGGGCATACGCTGTGGTTCGAGTCGATCTCGACGCCCTCGATGGACCCCGTCACCGGGCGTTATCAGCGCGTGCTGTCGGTGTCGCGCAACATTCATGAGCGCAAGCTGGTCGAACAGCGTCGCGAGCATGAAGCGATGACGGACGCCATGACCGGCGCCATGACCCGAGCCAGCTTCCTCGACACGCTCGAGACCCTGCTTAGCTCATCATCGCGGGAGCAGATGGCGTTGATCCTGTTTGATATCGACCACTTCAAGCGCGTCAATGACACTCACGGCCATGCGGCGGGTGATCAGGTGCTGATCAGTCTTGGCGAGGCGTGTCGTGCCCAGCTGCGGCGCGATGACTGCTTTGCGCGTCTGGGCGGCGAGGAGTTTGCCGTCCTGCTCACCGATGCCGGTACCGCCACCGGTGTCGGAATGGCCGAGCGCCTGCGACAGCAGATCGCGGCGCTGGAGGTGCGCTTCAAGTCGCTGACACTGCGCTGCACCATCAGCATGGGAGTGGCGACACCGCTGCCGGGGGAGACCCGGGATGGCTACCTGCATCGTGCCGATATGGCGCTCTACAGTGCCAAGCGCAGCGGCCGCGATCGGGTGGTGCTGGCATCGCAGTCCTTGAGCGAGGACAATTGAGCCAATACCGGTGATCAATCGGGCACACCTGCAGCCGGTGTCTCGGGGTGTGGATCGCGTCATGCAAGTGGATCACGTCATACAAGGAGTAGGCGATGCGAATGTTACGTGGCTGGTGCGCTGGCACCCTGTTGTTTGCACAGTCGGTATTTTCCGCCGGACAGGCCATGGCCGCCGAGGATGCACCGCTGGTCAATCGTCTCGAGGGGCCGCAGGTGGTGACGGAGACGGTGACCTATCGGGCCAATGGTGAGGAGCACGTAGGCTTGATCGCACGCGATGCCAAGGCGCAGGGGCGCCGTCCCGGTATCCTGCTGGTGCATGAGTGGTGGGGCTTGAACAGCTATGCCCGCAAGCGCGCCGAACAGCTGGCAGGGCTTGGCTACGTGGTCATGGCCGTCGACATGTATGGCGGTGGACGCACGGCCGAGCACCCCAAGGAGGCCGGTGCCTTCTCCTCTGCGGTGATGAGTGACTGGCCGAAGGCGGAATCCAGCTTCAATTCGGCGCTGGCGGTGCTGCGCTCACGCCCGGAAGTCGATGGCGAGCGCATGGCGGCGATCGGCTACTGCTTCGGCGGTGCCGTGGTGCTCAACATGGCGCTGACCGGAGCGCCGCTCAAGGCAGTCGTCAGCTTCCATGGCAGCCCGTCGATTGCCGTGACGGAGCCCGAGCCGTTTGCCGGCCGGGTCGTGATCCAGAATGGCGCGGCAGATACGCTGGTGCCGCAGGAGGATCTCGACAAGCTGGTCGCGACCTTCCAGTCCCTCGAGACGCGCACCACCCTGATCCAGTATCCGGGCGCCAAGCACGCCTTCACCAATCCGGAATCGGATGCCAAGGCGGCCAAGTACGATCTGCCGCTGGGCTATGACGCGGCCGCGGATTCGGCTTCCTGGCAGGTCATGCTCAACCTGTTCAATGAGGTCTTCAAGACACCGAAGAAGTCCGTCAAGACCTGAGCCGTCGTCACCGGTGCTGAAGGTGATCGACATGAAAAAGCCCGCCCGGGAAGTTTCCGGGCGGGCTTTTTCGTGGGGCTTTTTCTAGAAGCTATTTCATGAGCCTGTTTCAAGGTCTCTGGCAGGAGGCCATGGCAAGGCGTTCAGCGTTCGCTAAGCGCGCGCTTCAATCCAGCTCCTTGAGCGACAGCACCTGGTGCGCCAGACGAATCATGTCGGGGTCGCCGGTGTGTTTGCTCGAGACATCCGACAGCTTGATCACCGGCACCCATTCCTGACCTTCGGGGCGGGCTTCGGTCATCTTGATCACCATGTTCATCGGCTGCGGGCCGACATCATTGGTGAAGTTGGTGCCGATGCCGAATGACATGCCGATACGCCCGGCACAATAGCGCACGATGCGATCGACCTTGTCGGTGTCCAGGCCATCGGAGAACACGATGGTCTTGGTCTTGGGGTCGATGCCCAGCGACTCATAGTGACGGATGGTGGTCTCGGCGAAGTCGATGGGGTCACCACTGTCGTGGCGCACGCCGTCAAACAGCTTGGCGAACTTCTTGTCGAAGCTCTTGAAGAAGGCCTGGCTGGTGAAGGTGTCAGACAGGGCGATCCCCAGGTCACCGCGATAGACCTTGACCCAGTTCTCCAGCGCCAGGATGTTGGCCATCTTGAAGCCGAAGCGCGCGGCATGAAACATGAACCACTCATGGGCGTGCGTGCCGATCGGCTTGATGCCGTGGCGCTGCGCCATGTGCACGTTGCTGGTGCCGATGAAGCAGCCTCGGCCGTGGTCCTTGAGACCCGCGACCACCTTGTCGTGCACATCGTAGGAGTGCCGACGACGAGTGCCGAATTCCGCCACGCGGATGCCGAGGCGCTTGTAGTGCTCGATCTTGGCCAGGGTGCTGTCGCGCAGGGCCTGATCGCTGTCGCGTTGATCCCCGCCCAGCTGATACCAGAGCTCGCTGATCATCGCCATCAGCGGGACTTCCCACAGGATGGTGCGATACCAGTAGCCTTCGATATGCACCTCCAGCTCATCACCGGTCTGGGTGATGGTGATTTCGGAGGGATCGAAGCGGAAGCCCGCCAGGAAGTCGCGGTAGGTCGGGTCCAGGAAGGGGCAGTGAAGCTCGAGGAAGGATTTCTCTTCCACGCTCAATGCCAGTTCGGCCATGTTGTCTACCGCGATGCGCAAGGCCTCGCCGAACCCCGGCGGGAACGAATGCTCGCCACGGTTGATGAAGGCGTAGCGAGCGCGCGCATACGGAAACAGTTTCACCACGGCGTTCTGCATGGTGAACTTGTAGAAATCATTATCGAGAATCGAGTACAACATCGAGGCTCGCTCAGTATCAAGGCGGCTCGGGGGAACCGGAATCGCTGGCAGGGCAGGCGCTGCGAGAGGCAGGCATGCCCCGCTGGCACGGGGAAGCAATGTCGACGCATTATCCGTGCAGGCGCGCTGCACGTTCAAGCGGGAGTGCCCAGGCGCTGGTCAGGTGCTGAAGGCCATGATGCCGAACATGGTCAGCATCATGCCGCCGAACATCAGCAGGCCGGCCAGCGACAGGGCGATCAGCAGATAGCCGAGAATCAGACCGGCCAGGGCCCAGCTGTTACCGGCTTCGCCACTGCGGCGGATCTGGTTGCGCGCAATGTGGCCACACACGACGCCGCCGAGTGCCGCAGGCGCGAGCAGGCAGCCCAGCACGCTCAGCGCAAAGGCGGCCACTGCCATGAGATTCGTGCTGGCGTGGGTGTCCTGTGCGGGCGGGGTCGGCGCATAGGGGCCTTGAGAGGGCCCTTGCGAGGACTCTTGAGCGCGCCCCTGGGGCTGTGAGCCGCTCGTGGACGTGTCGTCGCGCGGCGTGGGAGTCTCTGTCATGTGGGTCTCGTTGTCCTGCATCATGACGACACACTAGCATGTCCTGGGATGTGCGGCATGTCTGCACCAGCGGTGGGCATGGCAAGACTATGAGGAGAGTACGGTGACAGGGCAATGGCAGGCAGAGGATGAGGCTGCGACAGGGGCGGCGGCACACGAGACAGGGTCGGCAACAGGCCAGCAGCAGGCTGCGAGCGCCGCAGATGCCGCACAGAAGCAGGGCTGGCGCCTGGAGGTGCTGGATTCCCTCGACGTCCTCACCGCCAGTGAATGGAATGCGCTGGCAGGCGATGACTATCCCTTTCTGCAGCATGCCTATCTGAGCGCGCTGGAAAGCTGCGGTGCGGCCAGCGCCGCCAGTGGTTGGCATCCTGCCCATCTGGTGGTGCGAGACGCCGACGGTCGCTTGCTGGCGGGGCTGCTGCGCTATCTCAAGCTGCACTCGCGTGGCGAATATGTGTTCGACCAGCAGTGGGCGGAGGCCCTGGAGCAGGCCGGTGGGCGCTATTATCCCAAGCAGTTGACTGCCGTGCCGTTCACTCCCAGCGATGGCCCACGACTTGTCACCTCGCCACAGTTGACGTCGCCCGCAGCCCGGCGTGCCTTGCTTGAGTGGTTATGGCCGCATCTCAAGGCTGGCATCGCACCCGCGGCTGAGCCGGGTAGCGCGCTGCGTCGTTATGAGCACAGCGGGTTTCATCTGCTGTTTGTCTCGGCAGAGGAGCGGCAAGACTGGCAGGCGGCGATTCCGGAGCTGATTTCGCGTCCCGGGATGCAATATCACTGGCAGTCACGCGGCGAGCCGGACTTTGCCACCTGGCTTGAGAGTCTGCGCTCCAAACGGCGCAAGGAGATCCGTCGCGAGCGGCGCAAGGTCGCCGAGCAAGGCTTCACGCTGGCCAAGCTCGAGGGGGCGCAGATCGGCCCTGACGACATCGAGGCCTTCTACCGCTGCTACTGCATGACCTATCTCGAGCGCGGCCAGCGCCCTTATCTGCCGCTCGATTTCTTCCAGCAGCTCAGGCGCAGCATGCCCGAGCGGTTGCTGCTGGTGCAGGCGCGTGATGAGCAGGGCGCGCCGGTGGCGGCAGCCTTGTGTCTGATCGGCAGTGATTGCCTGTATGGTCGTTGGTGGGGCAGCGAAGTGCATGCCGATTGCCTGCACTTCGAGGTCTGCTATTACCAGGGGCTTGAATTCTGCCTGCAGCGAGGGCTCAAGCGCTTCGATCCCGGCACTCAGGGTGAGCACAAGATCAGCCGCGGTTTCGCGGCGTATGCCACCGGGTCGCTGCATTGGCTGATGCATCCCGGGCTTCAGGAGGCGGTGGCAGAGGCGGTCGAGGAGGAGGCGCGCTGGCTCAGCAAGGCGCGTCAGCAGGTGACGGCAATGCTGCCTTACCGGGAGGCCGCGCCCCAGCCAGCGCAGGAGTGATGACCCTCAGACTTCGTCACTGCAATCCGCTATCCGCTGGCGGATTCTCCCGCGGAGTCAGAGGCAAGAAAGATTGCGAATAGAGCACTACACTGAGTTATATATGAATGCTCTAATCCAGAGGCGCCCATGCTGATCAAGGACTGCGATTCACGGGAATATGACCTGCTGGTGCTCGAGGTGCTGGCGCAGGATGCTGCGCTTGCCGCGCCCGAGCGCCACAAGGTGCTGGAGGCCCTGCGTGCGATACGTGCCCGTCAGGCGCGTCGCCGTGCGCTGGCAAGCCAGCTGGATGCCTTGTTGGGGACGCGGGATGATTGGGTGGTGCTGCATGATGTGCGGCTGGCGCAGGCAGAGGGCGTGATCGAGATCGATCACCTGCTGATCAACAGCCTCATGCAGGTCTGGGTGCTGGATGCCTCCTGTTTTGATCTGACGCTCTCGATCACTCCCTTCGGTGAGCTGTTGGCCCATAGCGGACGAGTCTCTGAGGGTGGCGAGACACCCTCAGGCGAAGATGGCGTCATGGCACATGCCGTGACGCCGTGTCCCTTGCAGACGATCCCTGAGCGTAGCCGCACCATCGTGCAATGGCTGGAGGCCTCCTCGTTGTTGCCTGTGCGCCTGGGGATGACCCTGCAGCCACAATTGCGCTATCGCATCGTGGTGGCCGATGCGGCTCAGGTCAGTCGGCCGCCGGAAGATATCGTGGACAGTCGTGCGCTGCTGTCCTTCGCGCACCTCAAGCGTCAGTGCCTGCAGGTGAGCGGCAAGACCGCATACGTGACACGGCTGCGCAGTTTTACCCACCGCCTCGATCAGCGCCGCCTGCGCCAGCTGGGGCGCGCCATCGCGACCCAGCATGTGGCCCCCAATACGGATTGGGTGGCGGAGCTGGGCCTGGCCGCTGGCACGCGCGCGACGGATGGCGACGCTGCCACTCAGGTATCCCCGCTGGCCTATCTATGGCAACCGCCGCTATCGCCTGAAGAACTGGCGCGGGCCTCAGGCGATAGCGCTGCCATGGCGGCAGAGTCCGATGACATGGAAGGGGCGTCGGATGACACGACGCTGGCGGTCCAGCGTGGCGTGACATCTACGGCTGCCCTGAAACGGCAGTGCGGTTTTGGGGGACGAGGGCTGCAGGCCGCGCATTGGCAGCCCGAGCACCAGGCCCCGGATCAGGGCAGCCAGGAAGACCCCGCGAGCCCGCAGGCGGCAGGCGAGCAGCCGGGTGCTGCGGCCGACAATCATCAGGGCGCGTCTTCCGCCCAGTCGCAGGATGAGGAAGGCTTGCCGCGCTGTCAGGGCTGTCGGCGATGGCTTTCCACCCAGAGTGTCGACTTCTGTCGCCAGGCAGATCAGGCACGCACGCTGGGCGGGCGCCTGCTCTGCAAACGCTGTCGCGACGCCTCATGCCAGTGAGGCAGCAGCACGGCGCTCTCCTCAAGTTCAGCCTTTCAGCTTCAGGCTTCTGTCTCAGCCCTCTGTCCTAGCCCTCTATCCTCTCAGCCCTATGTCCCAGCACTTTGGCCCAGCACTTTGGCCAGTCTGGCGTTCCAGGGCGTGGTGCAGGGCGTGACGGGGCCCCAAGGCGTCAATTTTCTTTTCGACTTCTGATTGTTTTTCTCCAGTGCAATCAAGCAACTGCATCAACCATGGCGTACAGACCAGTCGTTGCGATGTTTTTGATGTTGCAGTGCAACAAAGACTGTCTTATGCTGCGTTGCAGCGAGGATGGAACCTGGTCGATAGCACTATCTGACCGCGACGGCTTGATAGTGACGGCTTGATAATGATGGCTCGGTCACTACGGTGCACCAGCCCGGTTCAGTCCTGATAACCGAACGGAGCAACGCTCCGGTTCATTTCAGCGTGATGCCAATACCCTGGAGGGTGCCTACATGTTCAATGCCAACTTCGAGAAGTCCGCTCAGCAGTTCGACGATATGTTCCTGTCTCCGCTGCGTGCGTTCAGCGCCCTGAGCATCGATTACAGCGAGAAGCTGATCGGCGCACAGATGGAACTGACCAAGTCCTATGCTGATGCTTCCCTGACCCAGGCGCGTTCCATGCTCGAGATCAAGGACAGCGAAGGTCTGAAGAACTTCGTCAAGGAGCAGCAGGAAACCGTCAAGACTCTGGGCGAGAAGCTGCAGAACGACACCCAGAAAGTGGTCGAGCTGAACCAGGAATACGCCAAGAAAGGTCAGGAACTGGCAGAAAGCAACGCCAAGTCCGCCTCCGAGGCCATGCAGAAAGTCGCCAAGTAAGCGACTGCTGCCGACGCTCTCAGGCGAGCGTCCCCAACGCCCACTCGGTCTTCCGGGTGGGCGTTCGCGTGTCTGGAGCATCGCTGAGCAGGTGGGGAGGCGCGCGACGCTAGCGGCGAGCGCTGCCTTGGGCCACAATGACCTGCCACGCCGCTGGTGATTGCCGGCAGCATTTATTCGATCAGTGACAGGTGATAGACATGGCACAGGCCACAGCGCGTCATATTCTCGTTTCCAGCGAAGAACAGTGTGCAGCTCTCAAGACCGAAATCGAGAACGGCCGCGATTTCGCTGATGCCGCTCGCGAGCACTCCTCCTGCCCGTCCGGCCGCAGTGGCGGCGACCTGGGCGCCTTCGGCCCGGGCATGATGGTCAAGGAATTCGACGAAGTCGTGTTCAGCGCCCCGATCAACACGGTGCAGGGCCCGGTGAAGACCCAGTTCGGTTATCACCTGCTGGAAGTCACCAGCCGCACGTGAGCCTTCTGTCACGCTCATGAGATGTCATGAGCCCCTGGCAGGATGTGACGAAAACGCCCCGACCATCACTGGTCGGGGCGTTTTTTGTGTCGCTCGGAAAGTCAGCCTTCCTGTACGTCAGGCGCTTGGCTAGACCTCCTGATAGAGCTGGCTGCCTTCACGCTTGAACTTGTCGGCCTGCTCCTGCATGCCGGTCATCACGCTGTCGGCATCGCCGGTCAGGCCATGCTCATTGGCGTAATCACGCACTTCCTGGGTGATCTTCATCGAGCAGAACTTCGGCCCGCACATGGAGCAGAAGTGGGCGACCTTGGCCGAGTCCTTGGGCAGCGTCTCGTCGTGGAAGCTGCGCGCGGTGTCCGGGTCCAGGCCCAGATTGAACTGGTCTTCCCAGCGGAACTCGAAGCGTGCCTTGGAGAGCGCATTGTCACGGCGTTGCGCGCCCGGGTGGCCCTTGGCCAGATCGGCGGCATGCGCGGCGATCTTGTAGGTGATGATACCGGTCTTGACGTCGTCCTTGTTGGGCAGGCCCAGGTGCTCCTTGGGGGTCACGTAGCAGAGCATGGCGCAGCCGAACCAGCCGATCATCGCGGCCCCGATGCCGGAGGTGATGTGGTCGTAGCCCGGGGCGATGTCGGTGGTCAGCGGGCCGAGGGTGTAGAAGGGCGCCTCGTCACACTCGCTGAGCTGCTTGTCCATGTTCTCCTTGATCAGGTGCATCGGCACGTGACCCGGGCCCTCGATCATGACCTGGACATCGTGCTGCCAGGCGATCTTCGTCAACTCGCCGAGCGTCTCGAGCTCACCGAACTGGGCGGCGTCATTGGCATCGGCCACCGAGCCCGGGCGCAGGCCATCGCCCAGTGACAGACTGATGTCGTAGGCCTTGCAGATCTCGCAGATGTCCTCGAAGTGGCGATAGAGGAAGCTTTCCTCGTGATGCGCCAGACACCACTTGGCCATGATCGAGCCGCCGCGCGAGACGATGCCGGTCACGCGGCTGGCGGTCAGCGGCACATAGCGCAGCAGGACGCCGGCGTGGATGGTGAAGTAGTCGACGCCTTGCTCGGCCTGCTCGATCAGCGTGTCGCGGAAGATCTCCCAGTCGAGGTTCTCGGCCACGCCATCGACCTTCTCCAGCGCCTGATAGATCGGCACCGTGCCGATGGGCACGGGAGAATTGCGCAGAATCCATTCACGGGTCTCGTGGATGTTGGCGCCGGTCGAGAGATCCATCACGGTGTCGGAACCCCAGCGGATCGCCCAGGTCATCTTGTCGACCTCTTCCTCGATGGAGGAGGTGACCGCCGAGTTGCCCAGGTTGCCGTTGACCTTCACCAGGAAGTTGCGGCCGATGATCATCGGCTCGCTTTCCGGGTGATTGATATTGGCGGGAATGATGGCGCGGCCGCGGGCGACTTCCTCACGCACGAATTCGGCGGTGATCTCGTCGGGCAGGTTGGCGCCGAAGCTGTGGCCCGGGTGCTGGTGGCCCAGAATGCTCTCGACGGATTCGCTGCCCTGATATTCCTCACGCAGCGCGATACGACGCTGGTTCTCGCGAATCGCGATGTATTCCATCTCGGGGGTGATGATGCCCTGACGCGCGTAGTGCAGCTGGGTGACATTCTTGCCCGGCAGGGCGCGACGCGGGCGGTGGTCCAGCTCGAAGCGCAGTGACGACAGGCGCAGGTCGGCCTGGCGCACGCGGCCATATTCACTGCTCAGCTGATTGAGCTGTTCGGTATCACCGCGTTCCTCGATCCACTTCTCGCGCAGCGGCGCCAGACCCCGGCGGATGTCGATCTCGACCGCCGGATCGGTGTAGGGGCCGGAGGTATCGTAGACGACGATCGGCGGGTTCTCTTCCAAGCCGCTGGAGGTCTGGGTCGGCGAGCAGCCGATCTCGCGCATGGGCACGCGGATGTCCGGACGGGAGCCTTCGATATAGATCTTGCGCGAGCCGCTGAGCGGCGCGATGGCGGCGGCGTCGACTTGTGCTTCGCTGGCGAGGTGGCGGCTGCCATCCTTGCGACCGGCACGCGCGCGTGCCTTGGGGGCAGCATCAGGCTGCGAGGCGAGCGGTGACTCGGCGGCGTTGGTGGCTTGCGGGTCTTGTGTCGTCGGGGCAGTGCTCATGCAGGTCTCCTCAAAGGGCGACGTCACGGCTGACGTCATCATGGGAAGACCGTGCGCAGGGAGAGGATGGTCGTCGCCGACTCCTTGCCAGCAGGTGGCCCGGGAGCGAGGCGGCCGCGCGTAGCGGCTGGCCATCAGCTTGATTCCTACGCCGGTCCTAACCGGTTCAGGTTCCACGGGACCCCTTGCTGGCAAGCTCGCGCGTCAGGGCGGCGAAGCATGCATGCAGGATCTCAGCCGGTTCCACCGGCACCCCGTCAAGCGTGTGCAGATTTCAATGCGAGAGGGTGTTGCCCGAAGCGTCAGGCTTGCCACGGGGAGCATTCTCGCATCCAGGCTCTGTTGGCCTGTCAGTCGTGCCATCCATGGGGATGGCGTCATCCCGAGCGGCTCATGGCGAGTGCCGGGACGTCAGTCTGTCATGACTCAAGCGCGATCGAGGCCCATCTGCCAGAAGTCGATCTCGAGTCGCGTGGCGTCCCGGAAGACATCGACCAGTTCACCCAATCGACGCTCCGAGACCTCCGAGAGCCGCGCATCCAGCCATTCACGCTCGGCTTCGACGGCTTCCTTGAAGTCATCGCTTGAGTACATCGCGATCCAGTCCGCGTACGGGTTGTTCTCGATCTCGGTGGTGTCCTGATCGAGCAGCCACTCGGCGATCTCGCCGTAGCCGATCAGGCAGGGCGCGAGCGCCACGTGCAGGTCGAGCAGGTCGCCGCGTTGGCCGCAATCGAGCACGTAACGGGTATAGGCCAGGGTGGCGCGGGATTCCGGCAGCTCGCTCAGGTCATCCTCGCTGATGCCCCACTCGCTGCAGTAGCCGATATGCAGATCGAGCTCGGTATTGAGGATGGTGTCGAGACTGGCCGTGGCCTGACGCAGCTCCGCGAGGGTGCGGCTCTTGTAGGCGGCCAGCGCCCAGGCGCGTGCGAAGTGGATCAGGAACA
Source organism: Cobetia sp. SIMBA_158 (assembly GCF_046566945.1). Classification (NCBI taxonomy): domain Bacteria; kingdom Pseudomonadati; phylum Pseudomonadota; class Gammaproteobacteria; order Oceanospirillales; family Halomonadaceae; genus Cobetia; species Cobetia sp. SIMBA_158. Next base: position 184,000 of record NZ_JAWJYL010000004.1, on the reverse strand, counting down.
GGTAGTCCTGCTGCAGGTAATGGCGGAAGGACTCCTCCGGCAGATGACCTTCGCCCAGCTGGCGAACGAAGTCGTGCTCGAGATAGTCACGCCATTCCTCGGCGCAGGCACTGGTCAGGTCGTTGAAACTAGGCATGACGCATCCCTCGGTGAGCGTGCTGACGACCCGTGATGGGGCGGCAGGTCTCTGGCGCAAGCGTGGCCAGTACCGGAACAGGAGCAGGGGAAAAGCGGGGGAGGTGCCGACAGTCACCGTGAGAAAGTGGTGACGATATCGAGTGGCATCGCTTCGCGCTTGATCCCTACGCCGGTACTAGCCGGATCAGGTTCGGCGGGATCGTCATTCACGCAAGGACATTGCCTGCGCATGACATCTCAGCCGGTCTTACCGGCACCCCGTCAAGCTGTGACATATGAGTCACGATGCAGCGAGTGTAACAGCCCTGCGGCGCAGAAGAAGGGCAGTGTGAGCAAAAATGCATACGACTTTGGGAGGCATGCCGAAGGTGTGAAGAGCCTCAAGCGGGTTCATGAAAGCCTCAAGCGGCAAGGTCGGCCATGAGTGCCGGCAGGTGGCGCGACAGTCGCGCAAGGTCACGTGGCTCATCGACATCCCAGCTGATCGGCAGGCAAGCGGCCGTTCTCCCGGCCTGTGCCAGCAGCGCCAGGGTATCCCGGCAGACATGGGCATGACTCCAGCGGGGCAGCAGGAAGGCTTGCGGGCAGGGCGCCTTGAGGCCGATCAAGCCATAGCCGCCATCGTCGGTGGGCTGTAGCACCGCGTCGTGAGTGCGCAGTCTGTGGACTGCCTCGCGCAGGCGCTGGCTGTCCAGCGCCGGCAGGTCGGAGCCCATCAGCAACACCGGCCCCTCGGGCAGATGTCGGGCCATGGCCCGAGACATTCGCTCACCGAGCTCCCCCTGCGGCTGTGTCTCGAAGGTGAGGTCGGCAGAGGCATCGACAACGCTTCGCAGCCCGGCTTCCAGTGCTGCTCGCAGGGCGGTCTGTTCAGGGGGCTGACTCGACGGCTCGGCAGAGGGCGTCAGCATCACCACGACCTTGCCGAGGCGCGCGGCGCAGGCGTGGTCAACGATATGGCTCAGCATCCGCTCATAGAGTCGAGCTGCGCCCTCGGGGCCGAGTGCGGGAATCAGGCGTGTCTTGCAGTGGCCGGCGATGGGCAGGCGACCGAAGATGATGAGAGTCGGGCGCACCTCTGACGCGGCATCAGCTGTGGGCAAGGTAGGCAACGCCGTATCACGCATGGGGCATGCCGCGCTGCTCACAGGCCTGCGCCGCGGCGCGATAGCCGTAAAGGCGTGCCAGGCGTGCAGGGGAGACGCCACACCAGGCCGCCAGCCGCAGTCCCCACATCTTGACGATGGTGCGCCAGACGCCGTGGGTCTCCCAGCGTCGACCGCTGGTCGTGACACGCGCCGTCAGGTTCATTGGCGGGGTCAGATGCTTGAGCTGGGCACTCAGCCAGATATCTTCCATCAGTGGCATGTCGGCAAAGCCGCCGATGGCCTCGAAGGTCGAACGCTGCACGAACTGGGTCTGGTCGCCCGTGCTGATGCTGGTCAGCCGCGAGCGCAGATTCATCATGGCGGCGATCATCGGTAACCACGGCGACTCGCCCTTGATGCTGACATCGAAGCGGCCCCAGTCGCTGCGGCGATGCGTCGTGACGGCCTCCTTGAGCAATGCCAGCGCATTGTCGGGCAAGTCGGTATCGGCATGCAGAAACAGCAGCCATTCTCCGCGTGCACGCGCGGCTCCGGCATTCATCTGGCGTGCCCGGCCCGGTTCAGTGCTCAGCACGGCATCACACAGCGGTCGGGCCAGTGAGGGGGTGCCATCCGTCGAGCCGCCATCCACCACGATCACTTCACAGTCCCCGCCCGCGCGCAGGCGACTCAGGGCAATCAGGGTTTGCACGATGCCGGCTGCCTCGTCATGCACCGGCATCACGATGCTCAGCCAGGGAGCGCGCGTCAGGTGCGTGCATGTGCTCGACAGGGAGTCCCGGTTGGCGGGCGTCTGTGATGCTGGGGGTGGCTGCTGGTTCATGGCGGCAGGCTCCGACGATGGCGTATTCGTTGGATCATACGCAGGAGTTCGTAGGCTGGATGCACGAGCGAGAGACGCTCTCTCAGCGCGTCATCGTTCATTAAACGCTTGGCGTCGACCCAGTGTCGCTCCATGGACACACAATGCCTAGCTGGCCATTGGGTGCATGCGGGGATACAGGACTACATTTCTGTAATTCGAAGGCGGGGCATGCAAGGCAGGTTTTCAGTATCTGCAGCAGGCAAGCGCTGCATTCATCGGCCCTATTCATAGGCCCTCTGCCAGGCAGCTCCTGGAAAGAGAGCCTGGAAAGAGAGCCTGGAAAGAGAGCCTGGAAAGAGAGCCTGAAGAGAGTGCTTGGACAGAGGGCTTGGAGAGAGCGCGTGAATAAGGGCCAGGGCCTCGGTTATCAAAAGCCCGTTCTGCTGGAGGTCAGGCCATCAATCGAAGGTGAGGCGATAGAGGCCAGCCGCGCCGCTATCCGAGGTGAAGTACAGGCTGCCATCAGGGCCGAACAGGACATCGAGCGGGCGAATCCAGCGCTGGCCGCTGCTGCTGTCCTGCAGACCGGTCAGCACCGGCACCAGGCGTGCTTCAGTGTCTGGCGTCGCCAGCTTGAGGCCCAGCAGGCGAGGCTCACGGCGGCTGGCCGGGTCACCCGCGGCGTTGCCGGAGGGCGCCGTGCCCCAGCTGCCGTGGACTGCCACCACGACATCCATGTCAGAAGACAATGGATGCTCTGGCGGTACCACCGCGATTCCCATTGGTGCACTGCGAGCGGGGATCTCGGCCAGTGGCGCTGCAATCTCGCCACGCTCGCGCGGTGAATCGTTCGTGATGCAGTCATCCGCCTGCCAGCGGCCATCGACCCACTGATACCAGGGCATGCCATGGAAGCTGCCTTCGCGGGCTGCGACCACCAGCTCGCTAGGTTGCTCATAGCCCCAGTGGTCGGGCCCGTTGTTGGTGGCCAGCAGACGCGGCTCATCTTCCCTACCTGGCTGCCAGGCGAGGCCTACCGGGTTGCGCAGCCCGCTGGCCCAGGGCTGCCAGTGCGGGACATCGCCGGATTCCTCAAGGCGCAGCACGCCACCGCGGCGTTCACTGAAGGAGTAGCCCTGCTCGCTGCCTGAAAGGTATTGATTCGAGCAATTGCCCTGGATGCCCAGCGCTAGATAGAGGCCACCATCCGGCCCGAGACTCAAGGTGCGCGAGTTGTGGCCACCGCCGCCGGGCAGGGCGATCAGCTCACGAAAGTCATCTCGGGTGAGAGACTCGCCGTGTGAATAGTCGGCGACCAGCAAGGCGGCAGTGGTCGCGACATAGAGCTTGTCACCGCGCACCACCAGCGAGTGAGGGTAGCCCGACAGTTCGACCAGCGTCTTCACGACAGAGAGGTTGCCGTCCGGCGTCAGCTGAGCGCGATAGACACGCTCGGCCCGCGAGCCGATCAGTAGCTCGCCAGTATCAGTGAGATGCAACATGCGCGGACTGTCGAGCGAGGCCAGCCGCTCGAGCGTGGCGCCCTCAGGCAGCTTGAGCGCAGGGGCATCGCTGGGCACTTGCTGAGCGCTCACCAGCGACAGTGAGGAAGCGGCATCTGTCTCTGCCTGGGCTGGCAGAGACAATGCGAGACAGGCCGCCGCGGCGCCTGTGACCAGGCGTGTCGCCACACTTGTTGCCAACCTTGTCGCCAAGCCTGTCACCAGACTTGCCGGCAGGCATGTCGATACTGTCCGGGACAGGGAGGGGCGCCGGGGCGATGCGCTTGTGAGGTGAGCGGCGTGAGTCTCGATCGGCATCCTTGCCTCCTGTCATTGAGCCATGCGCATTCAGTCTGGGAGCTGATGGCTTGATCCGCCAGTGTTGCCCTCAGCCGCGCTTGCTGGCCTTGCGGCGATGCTTGAAATAGCGGCGCCAGCCCTTGAGCGAGAAGAAGGAATAGGTGCGCGCATAGAAGCGGGCTTCCTGCCAGCCCGGTTGTTGCTCCATTTCCTGCGGGCTCTTGCGCCAGCGCTTGTATTCCCACTGATACTGGGCCGGTGCCAAGGCGATCGCCGTTTCCACCGAGGCATTCACCCCGCGTGCCGAGGCGACTTCCTCTTCGCAATAGACTCCCTCATCCGCGGCGAGGAAGTGGATGGCGAAGCCATGGCCATCTTCCAGCCGCTGGGCGACACCGGTGACGACGCGCGCATCGGTTCTCGCCACCAGCTTGGGCAGCAGGGTGGCGGTATAGGCGGGGCGGCCATAGAAGTCGGCGAAGACGCCGCTGCCCCGGCCCGGCTCCTGATCCGGCAGTATGCCGATCGCTTCGGCGCGCTTGAGTGCCTTGAGCAAGGCGGCCACGCCGCGCGAGTTGGTGGGCACCAGGCTCGCGCCCATGCGTTCACGACCGTTGCGGATGATCGGGTCGAGGCGCTCGAACTTGGGCGGCTCGTACATGGCGGTGAACGGGAAGTGGCTGGAGAGCCAGAAATTGAGCACTTCCCAGTTGCCGAAGTGCGGCGCCAGCACGATGACGCCGCGCCCCTCGGCGCGCGCCTCATCGAGCAGGTTTCGGCCGTGGACCTCGAGAATCGAATCGCGCACGGCGTCTTCATCGCCCAGCCACACCTTGCCCAGTTCCAGCATGGTGGCGGTGGAATGCGCGAGGCTGTCGCTCGCCAGACGCGCGCGCGCCTGGCTGTCGAGCTGCGGGAAGGCCTGGCCCAGATTCTGGCGCGTGACCCGGCGCTCGCGGGGGTTGCACAGCTGCACCACACGCGCCAACGGGCGCGCCAGCCACCAGAGCTGGCGGGTGCTGAGCCCGGACAGTCGTTGCCACAGACAGGCCACGGAATTGGCCTTGAGAGGAGTCAGGCGCTGTTCCATGGCCTGTTCGAACCGCTTGAGAGTCTTGTCCATCGTCACACGTGAAGTTCCGGTGGTCTGGCGTGAAAGATCGCGCCTGTCTGACGCGAAGGCAGGCGCCGTGACATCGTCAGGTGTCGCGGTGCCGCACTCGAATGATGCTCATTGTGCCAGAGGGGGGCGGTGCCTGCAGGCTCCATCGTGGCAGGCGCAAGACACTGGCGCGGGGTATCATTCAGCACTCAGACAGTCGCCACCTTCGATACGTTCACCTGCTGCGGAATTGCCCGTGCCGCCGCGGTGTCGCGCGTGGCGCCGAGTTGTCACCGCCAGCCGTGTGGTGACGTTGACCCTCATCGCCAGTGTCCCTTGCCGCGGAGCCCTGATGTCAGCCCCTGATTCCCTCGTTCCCTATCCGCCTGCGGATACTGTCTGCCCGCTGTGTGAGGCGTCCCAGAGCCAGCATGTACTGCACCTGGTACAGCGGCGCAGGCCGTGCCCCGACACCGGTCGGCGCCCGCCCGCCGACGAGCGCGATTACCTGCGCTGCCCGGAATGTCATCTGCTGTATCTGGCGCCGTCCCAGCGCCTGGATGCCAGGGCAGAGCAGGACATCTACGACCAACACGAGAATGACCCGGCAGACCCGCGCTATCGAAGCTTCCTGGCCAAGCTCTTCACGCCGATGTGCGAGCGGCTCGCGGCCGGTGCCAGCGGGCTCGATTTCGGCTGTGGGCCGGGGCCTGCCCTGGCGCAGATGTTCGAGGAGGCGGGCCATCCGATGGCACTGCACGACCTCTATTATCATCCGAACCCGGCAGCGCTCACCCGCCAGCATGACTTCATCGTCAGCACCGAGGTGATCGAGCATCTCTACGCACCGGGGGAAGTCTTCCGCCAGTGGTTGCGCTGCCTCAAGCCCGGTGGCCTGCTGGGGGTGATGACGCAGCCCGCCTCGGATGATCCGGAAGCGCTCAGGCTCTGGCACTACCTGCGTGATCCGACGCATGTGTGCCTGTTCAGCCCGGCGACCTTTGCCTGGCTTGCGCGCACGCACGGACTCGAGCTTGAGCAGGTCGCCAACGACAGCGTCATCTTCCGCGTGCCCCAGCCCACCTGACAAGGGCGCGGGACAGGGCATGGATAGAGCGCAGGAAAGCGCGCAGCGACACCCAAGACGACATTGTCGCCAAATGACGCAAAAAGGCTTGGATTTGGCGCGGACTGTCACTATATTGCCCGCGCCTTGACGTATTCTCGCAGGGCAAATTCCCCCTCCCGACGATATCCGCACCTTGCGGCATTGGCTGATCGCTGACTGGCGGCCGGCCGAGGATCTGGTCATGCCCCGTCATCTGCTGTTGATGTCCCTTGCGCCCCTGCTTGGCCTTGCCTTGCTGGGGATCGGTAACGCCATGCTGACCTCGCTGGTCCCGTTGCGGCTGTCTGCCGCCGGCGTCTCGAGCGAGGCGATCGGCCTGATCAGCTCGGCCTACTATCTGGGCCTCGGGCTCGGCGCGCTGGTCAACGACCGCCTGCTGCTGCGCATCGGCCATATCCGCGCCTATGCCGGCTTCGCCTCGCTGGTGGCGGTCGCGGCACTGGCCATGGGGCTGGGTGATCACCCGGTGGTGTGGTTCCTGCTGCGCATGATGATCGGCTGGTCGCTGGTCGGAGTGTATCTGGTCATCGAGAGCTGGCTGCTGAGTGCCGCCGACCCCGCCGTGCGCGGGCGCCTGCTGGCGCTCTACATGATCGTGCTTTACGGCGCGGGGGTGCTCGGTCAGTTGCTGCTGGGCGTGACCGCCATGCTGAGCCTCGAGGCGGCCTTCATGCTGGTGGCGATGCTGGCGGCGGCCTCGGTATTGCCGCTGGTGCTGCTGCCGCGCGTCTCGCCGCTGATCGAACAGTCCGAGCCCCTGAGCCCGTGGCGCCTGATTCGCATCACGCCGACGGGCGTGTTCGGCTGTCTGGCCTCGGGACTGGTGGTGGCGGTCATCTATAGCCTGCTGCCTCTGGCACTGGGCGATGGCGGCACCCTGAGCACCGCGGAGATCGGTCAGCGCATGGCGCTGGTGATTCTCGGCGGCATGCTGCTGCAGTACCCCATCGGCCGCTGGTCTGACAGCCACGACCGCCAGCAGGTGCTGATCATCCTGTCGATCGCCATCGTCGGCTTCGCTGCCTTGCTGATGGGGCCGGCGCGCGAGGGTATCGCCCAGCTGACGGTGCTGTTCCTGCTCGGCGGTGCCGCCTTCACGCTCTATCCGGTGGCGGTCAGCCACGCCGCCGACCGTGCGCCCGCCGGCGCCCTGGTGCGCATGAGCCAGGGCCTGCTGTTGATCAACGCGGTGGGGTCGACCCTGTCACCGCCGGCGGTATCGCTGCCGATGGCCGAGATGGGCGCGATGCCCGGCATGGCGCTGAGTCTGGCGGTGATGGGTGGCGGCATGCTGCTCTTCTTCGTCTGGCGACGCGTGATGCGCCCGGCGCCACAGCCGTTGGCGCCCTTCGAGACCCATGCCCCGCAGACGCCGCTGGGCACCGAGCTTGCGGTCGGGCCTGAACTGGTCGAGGCCGCCGAGGAGCACCTGCGAGACGCCGAGGCCGATGACCCGCTGGTCGAGGTCACGCGTGAGCTGGTCGCCGACATGCCGGAGCTGATCACGGATGCCTCGCTGGACAGCCTCGAGGAGATCGAGGTCAAGGAGGAGCAGGCGCTGCACGACGAGCAGGCCTTGAATGACGAGCAGTCATTGCAGGACGCGCAGCGCCAAGTGCCACCACGCGATGACGCGCCGCTGGCGCGCGACTGAGGCCGCTGGTGCGGTGCTGTCCAGACCTGGCTGGCCGGGCCTTCCCGCCCCGGAATCAGCGCGCGGGATCGACCAGGTTGCCCTGTGAGCTGTTGCGCCGGAACCAGCCGGTGACACTGGCGCGCGCCTGATGCGTCGGCAGCACCTCATGGGGGATCTGCTCGGAGAGAAAGCACACGAAGGTGCCGGCCTCGGGGGTGACGCGCGCGATTTCGCGGCTGTCATCCTCGGGGTCGTAGAGCACGATCTCGCCGCCGCCGTCGCGCGGCCAGTCCTCATTGAGATAGAGCACGCTGGAGATCAGGCGGTTGCCGCGGCCGCGAAAGCTGTCGAGATGCTTCTTGTAGAAGCTGCCGACCGGATAGTGGGCGAAGTGGGCCTCATACTCGAACAGCCCCAGATAGAGGGCACGGTTGAGCTCATCCTTGAGCACGTTCATCGCTTCCAGATAGGCGCGCTGGGCACGCGAATTGCGGTCCAGCCAGCGAATCGCGTCGCCGCGGATGTCCGGGCGCAGATCATGCTCGCGTCCGCGCCCGATACCCGCCGCCGTCAATTGCTGCCGCGTCTCAAGCTCGGTCAGTTCGTCATTGAGCTGACCGATGACCTGGCGCGGCAGGAAGTCGGGGCGCACGCTGTAGCCATGCTCGACCAGTTCATCGATCAGCAGGTTCAGTGCGACAGGGTCCAGCAGTGGGGCGGGTGCAGGTGCAGCGGGCATCAGGCGCTCCGAACGGGAAGTGGCATGGCATCGTGGGCGAGGAGTTATAGTCCAGTGCCATTGTCGGTGCAATATCGTCGGGGCAATGTCATCAGGGCGATGACGAGCCGCTTGGCGGGAGCACACCTTGCCTGGTGCAGGAGCTCAGGATCTTGAGCTTCAGGGCCGAGGCGGCACGGGGCGCGGCGGTAGATGGCGCAGCGGGGCACCAGGCGGTGGCGCTGCCTTTAAGCTCACGGCATGGCCGAAGCCGATGGCCATCAGTTCGACCAGCATCATCGAGGACAGCCCCCACAGCACCTGGTCGGCCACGCGATAGCTGGGCACGTACCAGGTCTCGTCACCGACGGTGATCACATCGGTATGCTCGCGCTCGTCCTTGAGCAACATGCTCAGCGGCATCTCGAAGATCTGCTCGATCTCGCCGGGGTCTGCGCGCAGCGGCAGGTCGGCGGGTATGCGCCCGACAAAGGGCGTGACACGCATGCCGTGCAGGGAAATCACGTCGCTCAGCTGGCCGAAGACCTCCACGGCGCTGGGCGGCAGCGCGACTTCTTCCTCGGCTTCGCGCAGCGCGGTGGCCAACAGATTGCTATCATCGGGTTCGGCCTTGCCGCCGGGGAAGGCCACCTGGCCGGGGTGCTGGCTGAGATGGCTGGCACGCCGCGTCAGCAGCAGCGTCGGTTCGGGCCGATCGATCAGCGCGATCAGGACGGCGGCGCGTGGCAGCTGGTGGTCGGTCGCAAGGGGTTGATGTGCTTGCAGGCGTTGGCGCAGGGCTTCTAGCATGTCGTTTCCTCGTAGGCATTCATCATGTGGCGCGAGGGTCCTGGCGGTCAAGGCGACTGCCATGCCGCTGGCCCCACCGCGCAACGAGGAAGCGGAGACGGGATGTCACTGAAGGGCGCCTTGAGATTTCATGGGAGAGCGAATGAATTATTGCAGTCACTGTGGTGAAACGGTGCGTCTGGCAGTGCCGCAGGGCGATGATCGTCTGCGCTACCTGTGTGATAGCTGCGGCACCATCCATTATCAGAATCCGCGCATCATCGCGGGCACCCTGCCGGTGCGGGACGGCAAGGTGTTGCTCTGTCGGCGTGCCATCGAGCCACGCCTGGGGTATTGGACCCTGCCGGCCGGCTTCATGGAGAACGCCGAGACCACCAGCGACGCCGCTGCCCGCGAGACGCGGGAAGAAGCCGGCGCCGAGGTCAAGCTGCAGGGGCTTTATACGTTGATCGACCTGCCGCACATCAATCAGGTCTACATGCTGTTTCGGGCCGAGCTGATCAGCGACTACTCGGCGGGCGTCGAGAGCCTCGAAGTGGCGCTGTTCGCCGAGGAGGAGGTCCCCTGGCAGTCACTGGCCTTCCCGACCATGGAAGTGACGCTGCGCCGCTACTTCGAGGACCGCCGCCACGGCGAGGGTGACGAGCATTTCCCGCTGCACCTCGAGCAGATTGACCTGGAAACCCGCGAGCACTTCTTCAATACCACCTTCCTGCCCGCGAGCTAGATCGTCTGGCCATTGCTGACCTCGCGTGCCTCGTTCTTCGAGGCGCGCGGGGTCAGAACGTTTCCAGTCGCCAGCAATCGAAGGCGACTTCTTCATAGGGGTGGGCGTCGCGCAGCGCCGCCACGGCAGCGGCGATGAGCGAATCGTCACATACCAGCTCTATCTTCAGTTCGGCGACGCGCTCCAGCGTGCCGCAGGTCCCGATATGGGGATTGGCGCTGGCCAGTGGCCGAAACTGGCCGGTGCCGCGTGTCTCGAAGCAGCAGGCCTCGTAGTCGCCGATTCGCCCTGCACCGGTGGCGAAGACGGCTTCCTTGACGGGTTCGGCGTCATTCTCCGGGACGAAGAACGCAAGCTTGTACATCGGATGACTCCTGGCAGAAGGGGGAGAGGGCGCTGTCATCAGGTGGCCCTGATCGACAGGGGTGCGTCAAGCGTGGCAACGGATGCTGGCAGTGCCTGCGTCACGCTCCCGGATGATGGCATAATGCGCGCTGCAACGGCCAAGGACATCGCCATGCTCAAATGGATCAATATCTCACTGCTGCTGCTGCTGGCACTGCTCCAGTATCGGCTGTGGTGGGGCGAAAATGGCATCACCGAATTATTCGATATTCGCGCACGCGTGCAGCAGCTTTCCAAGGAAGATGCGGTGCTGGACAACCGCAATCAGCGGCTCGGTGCGGAAGTGGTCGACCTCAAGAATGGTCTGGCGGCCATCGAGGAGCGTGCACGCAATGACCTCGGCATGGTGCGCAAGGACGAGCAGTTCCTGTGGGTACCCAATGTCGCGGTGCCGGAACGCAAGGCGCCATCGCCCGATGAAGTGGCGGACGGTGCGCTGGAGGGCAAGGGCCTGGAAGGCGGGCTGCCCAAGGTGATCACGCCATGATGCCGACAGACGCCTCGCGCGAGCCCCGTCTGTGGTATCTGGTGCCGGCCGCCGGCGTAGGCAGTCGCATGCAGGCCGACCGCCCCAAGCAGTATCTGGAGCTGTCGCCCGGCGGCTGCGTGCTGGAGGCGACGCTGGCGACACTCAAGCGCGCGCTGCCCGAGGCAGGACTCTGTCTGGTGCTGGGCGCCGATGATGGCTATTTCTCGCCGTCGATGGTGCCGTGGCAGGACTGGCTGCGCGCCGATGGCGGCAGCGAGCGTGCCGACAGCGTGCTGGCAGGCCTGGATTGCCTGAGCCGCCACGCCCATGATGATGACCTCGTGCTGGTGCACGATGTCGCGCGTCCCTGCGTTCGCGAAGCCGATATCCATGCGCTGGTCGCGACCGCTCGCCGCAGTGCCGATGGCGCCATCCTCGCGGCCCCTGCCAGCGACACCATGAAGCGCGCCGCGCCGGCCGGCGACTCCCGCCCGCATGGCGGTGGCGGTGGCGATGAAGAGCGTGCGCCGAGCATCGCGCACACCGAATCCCGCGTCGGCCTGTGGCATGCCTTCACGCCGCAGGCCTTCCCGCTGGGCCTGTTGCGACGGGCGCTGCGTGAAGCGCTAGGGGAGAACCCCGCGCTCATCACGGACGAGGCCTCGGCACTGGAGGCCTGTGGCCGTGCCCCTGTGCTGGTCGCCGCCGCCCGCGACAATCTCAAGATCACCCATCCGGAAGACCTCGCCATGGCGCGCCTGCTGCTGGCCGCGCGCGAGGCGCTTCCCGATAGCCCCCGGACGTCTGCCTGACATGACTGAGCAATCTGCAACACCCGCTGCTGCCACTTCCTCTGCGCCATCCGCGACCTCTTCCCCGCAGGCTGGCCATGTGCCGATGGCCCTGCGCATCGGCCACGGCTTCGATGTGCATCGCTTCGGCGATGGCGATCACCTGATGATCGGTGGCGTGAATATCGCCTATGAACATGGTTTCGTGGCGCATTCTGACGGTGACGTGCTGCTGCATGCGCTGTGCGATGCGCTGCTCGGCGCCTGTGGCATGGGCGATATCGGCAAGCATTTCCCGGACACCGACAGCGAGTGGTCCGGCGCCGATAGCCGTGGCCTGCTGCGCCACGTGATCGGGCTGGTCAATGCCGCCGGTTTCGGGGTCGGCAATGTCGATCTCACCGTGATGGCGCAGGCGCCGAAGATGGCGCCGCACATCCAGGCGATGCGGGAAGTGATCGCTGAAGACCTGCGCGTGCCGCTGGCGGTCGTCAACGTCAAGGCCACCACCACCGAGCGGCTCGGCTTCACGGGTCGCAAGGAAGGCATCGCCGCCGAGGCGGTGGTGCTGCTGGGCGCGCTGCCGACCGCGGGCGGAGCCGAGCATGTCTGAAGTGAATGACATGCCTGAGTCGCCCGAGGCGGATGCGCTGTTTGCCGAGGCGCTGACAGCGCTGGACGCCGCGGGCAGCGAGGCGTGGGTCAAGGAAGCCGAATTGATGCAGCGCTGGCCGCATGCGCATGGCGGCCCGCTGGGTGCCGGCGACTTCCGCCACACGCCGGAGGACTTCCGGGTCACCGAGCTGATGGACTTCGTGCCCGAAGGCCACGGCGAGCATCAGTGGCTGTGGGTCGAGAAACGCGGCCTGACCACCGATGACCTGTGCCGTGAACTGGCCAGCCTGTGTGAGGTCGCGCCGCGTGATATCGGCGTGGCCGGTCTCAAGGACAAGCAGGCGATCACCCAGCAGTGGATATCCGTGTGGTTGCCGGGGCGTGAAGCGCCGCAGGATCTCAGCGATGCGCTGGCCGAGAAGGGCGTCCGCGTGCTGGCCAGCGTGCGTCATCCGCGCAAGCTCAAGCGTGGCGTGCATCGCGGCAACCGCTTCGCGCTGCGTCTCAGCGGTGAGGCCGTTGCACACCCTGAGTTCGAGGCACGCTGGCAGACGCTGATGTGTGATGGCGTGCCCAACTATTTCGGGCCGCAGCGCTTCGGCCATCAGGGACATAATCTCGGCCGGGCACGTGCCGTGCTGGTGCGTGGCTGGCGCAAGCGTGATGACCGCAGCGGCATGCTGCTGTCGACCGCGCGCAGCTTCCTGTTCAACGAGGTGCTGGCTGCGCGCCTCAAGGCGCATTGCTGGGCGACGGCGTTGAGAGGTGAGGTGTTTGCGCTCAACGGGACGGGCTCGCGCTTCGTCACCGATGGCAGCGAGCCGGCCGAGACGCTGGCGCAGCGCCTGGCGAGTGGCGATATTCATCCCACTGGCCCGCTGTGGGGCACCGGACGTGCGGAGACTCATGCTCAGGTCGCCCAACTCGAGCAGGTCCTGGCCACGCGTTGGCCGCAGCTGTGCGAGGGGCTCGAGAAGGCCGGCGTCAAGGCGGAGCGTCGTCCGTTGCGCCTGATGCCCGGCAAGCCGCGTCTGGAGTGGGACATCACGCCAGAGCAGGCGCTCGCCGAAGGCAGCGAGGCCAGCATCTGGCTGCACTTCGATCTGCCGCGCGGCAGCTTCGCGACGGGCCTGCTGCGTGAGCTGATCGCCCACCCGCTGCTGTAGTGCCGCCAGGCGACATGACGACTATCCGATGATTCGCAAAGGAGTGAGATGATGCGCAGGATTCTGCTTTCCAATGATGATGGCGTGCACGCTCCGGGGCTCAAGGCGCTGCATGACGCGCTGGCCGGGCAGGCACGCATTCGTGTGGTCGCGCCGGACCGTGATCGCTCAGGGGCCAGCAACTCGCTGACGCTGAGTCGGCCGTTGCTGCTGTCCGCGATGGAGAACGGCTTCTACAGCGTCGACGGCACGCCCGCGGATTGTGTCTATCTGGGCGTCAATGGCGTCTGGGACGAGAAGCCTGACATCGTGATTTCCGGTATCAACCATGGCGCCAACCTGGGCGATGACGTGCTGTATTCCGGCACCGTGGCGGCGGCGATGGAAGGGCGCTCGCTGGGCATGTCGGCGATCGCGATGTCACTGTGCGGCAAGACCCACTTCGAGACCGCTGGACGCGTGGCGGCGAGCCTCGTCGGCGCGGCCGAGACCCTGGCATTGCCGCCGCGCTCGCTGCTCAACGTCAATGTACCGGATGTGCCGTGGAGCGAGATTCGCGGCTTTCGCGTCACGCGTCAGGGCCACCGTGGCCCGGCGGGCGCCCCGATCGAGGTCAAGGACCCGCGTGGCCGCACCCGCTACTGGATCGCGCTGGCCGGCGATGGCATCGATGATGGCGATGACACCGACTTCGCCGCCATCGCGGCGGGCTATGTGTCCATCACGCCGTTGATGACGGATCTCACCTCCCACGGGGCGCGTCACGATGTGGCGCAGTGGCTCGAGGCGCTGGCCTGAGCGACGTAGCGCCAGCCAAGGCTCAAGATTTCGCTGTGAAGTCCTCGTTCGAAGGATATGAATCAAGACCATGAAGGACGTGTATCAGAACGCTTTCCCGCTTGCGCAGTCAGACAGCGCAGCGGGAATCGCCGGGCCCTTGCATCTCAGGCGACCGGACACGGCGCAGCTGAGCGGTATCGGCATGACGTCCCAGCGCACGCGAGACCGCATGGTGGCGCGCCTGGAGGATGCCGGCATTCGCGATGAGCGGGTGCTGGAGCTGATGGCCAGTGAGCCGCGTCATCTGTTTCTCGATGAGGCGCTGGCGCACCGTGCCTATGAAGATACCGCGCTGCCGCTGGGGCAGGGGCAGACCCTGTCCCAGCCTTACATGCATGCCCGCATGACCGAGCTTGCCCTGGCGCAAGCGCCGCGCCCGCGCGAGGAGTGTCGGGTGCTGGAGGTCGGCACCGGTTCGGGCTATCAGACATTGCTGCTGGCGCGTCTGTTCGCTCGGGTGTCTTCGCTCGAGCGCATCGCCGTGCTGCACGCCAGGGCCGTTCAACGCCTTGGCTGGTTCGGGCTCGACAATGTCGAGTTGCGCCATGCCGATGGTGGGCATGGCTGGCAGGACGATGACTCGGCATTTGATCTGATCGTGGTGACCGCCTGCGCACCGCATCTGCCGCAGGCGTTGTTGAAGCAGTTGGCCCCGCAGGGGGTGATGATCGTGCCATTGGCCGAGGACGACAGTGATCGTCAGTGGCTGACACGAGTGCGCCACGTCGGCGACACTCAGGATATTCAGCGGTTCGAGGCTGTGCGCTTCGTGCCGTTGCTCGAGGGAGTGATCAGGTGAAACGAGCTTTGAGCGTGTTCTTCAAGGGCGCTGGCATGGGGGCGGCGGATGCCGTGCCCGGGGTATCAGGCGGCACGATTGCCTTCGTGACCGGCATCTATGAAGAATTGATCGAGTCCATCAAGCGCTTCGGCCCCTCCGCCATCGGCGTATGGCGTGAGCAGGGCTTCAAGGCGCTGTGGCAGCATTTGAATCTGGCCTTTCTGCTGCCGCTGGTCGCTGGCATCTTCGCCAGCCTGATCAGCGTGGCGCATCTGGTGACCTGGCTGATGGACGAGCAGCCGCTGCTGCTCAATGCCTTCTTCTTCGGGCTGGTGGTGTGCTCCGGGGTGGTGGTCGCGCGGCGTATCACCACCTTCCGGATGGGCTATCTGGTGTGGTTGGCGCTGGGGCTGGTGCTGGCCAGCAAGTTGCCCAGCCTGTTGCCTGCCGCCACCGATGCCTCCTGGGTGCTGGTGGTCGGCGGCGCCATCGCCATCAGTGCCATGCTGCTGCCGGGCGTTTCCGGCAGCTTCCTGTTGCTGACCATGGGCCTCTACGGCACGGTGATGACTGGCATCAAGAGCTTCGATCTGCAACTGATCGTACTGTTCGGCAGCGGCTGCGCCATCGGGCTGTTCACCTTCTCGCGTTTGTTGTCGTGGTTGTTTCGTCATCATCACACCGCGACACTGATGCTGCTGACGGGCTTCATTCTCGGCTCGCTGCCGGTATTGTGGCCGTGGCGCACCATCACCGATTATCGTCTGGGACCCAAGGGTGAACAGGTTCCGCTGGATTACCACTTCATGATGCCGGATACCTATACCAGTGTGACCGGTGAGCCTGCCCAGCTGTGGGCGGCACTCGCCCTGATGCTGGCCGGCGTATTGCTTGTCTGGTTTGCCGGAGAGCGCTCCGGCCCGGATGACGACTCCAGCAATTCCCGCAAGGAGCAGGAACATGCGTGACAGGATGGACAAGGGAATCAAACTGACGTTGGCAGGTCTGGCGCTGGGTGCGCTGACAGCCTGCAGCACGGCGACCACTCGCCCGCAGGTGCAGGACCTCAACGCCGGCAATGCGCGTATCACCTCCGACACCTATACCGTTCAGCGCGGTGACACCCTGTATGGCATCTCCTGGCAGAGTGGCCAGGATTTCCGGGATGTGGCGCGCATGAACGGCTTGAATCCGCCCTACACCCTGCAGCCGGGGCAGACGCTGCGACTGGACCCCAACACCCAGCTGCCGGCCAGTGCGGCGGGCGCTTCCGGCACGAGCGTCGCCTCGAGCGGTGGCGTCGTTGCCACGCCGATGGGCGGGGGCAGCGACAGCTCGATCGCCGGCGGCAGCGAACTGCCTGACTGGCTGGCGCCGGATGAATCCGCCATGGCTCAGCAGCAACAGCGCACCAGCCAGGCCCAGTCGCTGACGACCGGCTCGGGTGGCGTGTCATCGGCCGCCACCGGCGCCGCGGCGGCTGCCGGGCTGGGGCCTGTCTACCAGGAAGGCAGTGAAGAGGCACTCGCCGAGACGGCGCGCAACTCAGCCAATGACAGCGCAGAGCAGGCCAGCAGCAGTGCTGAGCAGGCCAGTAGCTCGGCCAGTCAGACAGCCAGTCAGACGGCCAGCGAGGCAGCTGCCAGTGCGGCCGCCGCCCAGGCCGAAGCGCGCAAGGCTGCCAAGGAAAAGGCCGAGCAAGCCGCCGCTGCCGCCGCAGCAGAGCGTGAGAAAGCGGCCGCTAGCGTGAAAAATGAGGCTGCCAAGGTTGAAAAGGGCACCAACGTTGCTGGCGAAACCGCCAAGGCTGCACCGGCCAAGAAGACCTATGTCCCAGTAAAAAACGTTGACTGGCAGTGGCCTACGCAAGGCGAGATCATCGGCAAGTTCGGCGAGTCCGAGAGTGTCACCGGCGGCATTGATATCGCTGGTCAAAAGGGGCAACCTGTCAAGGCAGCAGGGCCGGGAATCGTGGTCTACGCCGGAAGCGGAGTACGTGGTTACGGTAACCTCATCATTCTCAAGCACAACGACCGCTATCTGAGCGCCTACGCCCACAACGACACTCTGCGTGTATCAGAGAACGATGTGATCGACGCCGGACAGGTCATCGCCACTCTGGGAGCCACTGACGCTGAACGTGCGCAGCTGCACTTCGAGATTCGCGAGGATGGGCAGCCCAAGGACCCACTGAAATTCCTGCCTAAACGCTGATTCCCACCGCTGCCACAACAACAAGTTCCTGGCACCAGACCAGAGACAACGGGGTATCGACATGAGCATGCTGGAAAAGGATATCGATCAGGCTGAGGTTGAGTTGTCCCTTGAGGATGTCGAGGAGGACGACGATACGCTTGAGGCAGAAGCGGAAGAGGCGGCATTCGAACGCGCCTTGAATCGTGAAGAGCGCAAGCACTACCAAAGCCTGGATGCGACCCAGATCTACCTCAACGAGATTGGTTTTTCCCCGTTGCTCAAGCCCGAGGAGGAAGTCTACTTCGGGCGTCTGGCACAGGCGGGCGACCCCGCCGGTCGCCAGCGCATGATCGAGTCCAACCTGCGTCTGGTGGTCAAGATCGCGCGGCGCTATCTGAATCGTGGTCTGTCGCTGCTCGACCTGATCGAGGAGGGCAATCTGGGGCTGATCCGCGCGGTGGAGAAGTTCGACCCCGAGCGCGGCTTCCGTTTCTCGACCTACGCCACCTGGTGGATTCGCCAGACCATCGAGCGGGCGCTGATGAATCAGACGCGCACCATTCGTCTGCCGATTCACGTCGTCAAGGAACTCAACATCTACCTGCGTGCCGCGCGCCAGCTGACCCAGAAACTGGATCACGAGGCCACCGCGGAGGAGATTGCCGACTTCCTCGACAAGCCGGTCGATACCGTCAAGAAGATGCTGGGGCTCAATGAGCGCGTGTCATCCGTCGACTATCCGATGGGTGGCGAGAGCGACAAGCCACTGATCGAGACCATCGCCGACGAGAATGACACCAGTCCGGAGTCCAGCCTGGTGGATGTCGACGTCAAGGCGCATGTCGATGAGTGGCTGGCGGAACTGACCGAGAAGCAGATGGAAGTGGTGGTGCGCCGCTTCGGGCTGCGCGGTCATGAAGCCGCGACGCTGGAGGAAGTGGGCGAGGAGATCGGTCTGACGCGTGAGCGGGTGCGTCAGATCCAGGTCGAGGCGCTCAAGAAGCTGCGGCGCATGCTCGAGAAGCAGGGGCTGACGCTCGAATCCATCTTTGAATGATGCGCGGGCACAGTCGTCATGGCTGTCGATACCCTGATGCAGGTTGCCAGTGACAACGGCCCGCTCGTGATTCGAGCGGGCCGTTTTCATATTGTGTCATCATTATTCTGGCAGAGTGGGGGCATTCTGACGCACTGCGCTCGAGTACAGGATGTCCCATGACACTGTTGTCAATTTGGAAACGCTGTATCGTGCAACAAAGTTAGCCAACTAACTGGACGCCCAAAAGAGCGACGATTAGACTAAGGCCACTTTTTCCACGACCCGCTTGAGCAGGGCTGAGGCAGTAGTCCAGCCGATGTGTGAGCTACCTTTTACCTTGTCCTGGTGCTTTCGAGGCGCCATGCAGGTCACGACTGTCACTGATCAGGAACAACGCATACATGGCCAACATTCGCATACTGCCACTGGTGCTGGCGATGGGTTTTGCGACCCAGGCTCAGGCTGCCAATCTGCTCGACATCACGCGTGATGCATTGACCCACAACGCCAGCCTGTCCTCCTCTCGCTCGCTCTATCAGAGCGTCGAGGACAATGAGCGTATCGAGCTTTCTGACCTGCTGCCCCAGATCACTGCCACGGGAACCGTGTCGCGTACCGATGTCACCGGCAATTCCCAGAGCGGCACCGAAGGCGATTACACCGACAGCAATATCGTGGTCAACGTGAACCAGCAGCTGTTCGATGCCGCCGACTGGTATGAGCTCGCGACCAGCAAGGACACCACCCGTCAGCAGAAACTGCTGCTGGATTCCGATCAGCAGCAGCTGCTCTATGATGTGGCGTCTGCCTATTTCACCATCCTGAACAATCGCGATGTGCTCGATGCGCGTATCGCCCAGGAAAAGGCCTTCTCCCGCCAGCTGGACCAGGCCAATCAGCAGTTCGAGGTCGGTCTGATCGCGATCACGGATGTGCAGGAAGCCAAGGCATCATTCGATGACGCGCGTGCCCAGCGCATCGCGGCCGAAGCCGATCTTCAGGTCAGCTTCGAGGCCCTGCAGCAACTGACGGGCCAGCAGTACGATTCCATCGATGGTCTGGAAGAAGATCTGGCGATCGAAGCGCCGGTGCCGGCCAGCCGCGGCAAGTGGGTCGAGATGGCATTGTCCAACAACCCGCTGATCGGTGCTGCCCAGAAGGGTGTCGACGTCGCCAGAGGCGATGTGAAGACCTCCCGCGCAGGCCACCTGCCGGAAGTTGGCGCCTTCGCGACCTACTCCTACGATGAAACCGACATCGATACTGCCGGGGGGTATCAGGAATACAACCAGATCGGTATCCAGGCCTCCCTGCCGATCTATACCGGTGGCCGCACCTCCGCCCAGGTGCGTCAGAGCACCCATCTGCTCGAGCAGAGCCAGTACGACCTGCTCGATCAGCAGCGCTCCACTACCCAAAGCGTGCGCTCGCTCTACAGCCAGGTGCGCAGCGACGTCCTGACCGTCAAGGCGCGCAAGCAGGCGATCGTCTCCAGCCGCAGTGCACTGGAAGCGACTCGCTCCGGTTATGAAGTCGGCACCCGTAACATCGTCGACGTGCTGGACGCCGAGCAGGCCCTGTATCAGGCGCTGGCGGACTACGCCTCTTCGCGTTACACCTATGTGCTCGACCTGCTCAACCTGCGTCAGGCGGCAGGTATCATCGATATCAACAGCGTGCGTGACCTCAACGAGAGCCTCAAGGCAGATCGTCAGGTGTCCCTGGTGCTGAATGATGAGAGCTCCGACGAGCTGGAAAACGCGACGCCCTGATCGTCCCGCTCTGGCTATCGCCACGTGCTGCATACACCCCCGCAGGCCCTGCCTGCGGGGGTGTATGCGTTTTGGGGCATGCGTTTGAGGGCATCAGTGGGTCAGGCCACTGATCGTCAGGCATGTGTTCAACAGGCAAGTGATGGCCAGACACCAAGGTGCCGAAAAAGCAGCGCGCAAGGGCAGCGCGGCCTGGAGGTAAGCGGTTTTGCGGTTGTTTCGGACGAAAATCCTGCGTGTTTTTTAACAGGCAGTGGTTTCTATCGGTAATTTGGGGAAAGTTTGGTGGTTTTCAGCGTGACCTGACGGCGATGATGGAAAATAATTGAGGGGCTTGCTCTGCTGTCTGTCATTTTCACCTATCACCCTGGAGTCCCCACATGTCCCGCCCACTGCGCGCTGATATTGATCTCGATGCACTGCGTCACAACTATCAGCTGGCCTGCGAGCTGGCGCCGCATTCTCGCGCCCTGGCCGTGATCAAGGCGGACGCCTACGGGCATGGTGCGGTGGCGTGCGCGCAGGCACTGGCGGATCTCGCCCCCGCCTTTGCGGTGGCCACGATAGAGGAGGCGCTGGCGCTGCGGGCGGGCGGCATCTCTCATCCGATCGTGCTGCTTGAGGGGGTGTTCGAGGCCGCGGAGTACGCCCTGGCGGCCGAGCATGACTTCTGGTGCGCCATCCACAGTGAATGGCAGTTGGCGGCCCTCGAACAGAGTGAGCTTGCGCAGCCCTTGTCCTGCTGGATCAAGTTCGACTCAGGGATGCATCGTCTCGGCTTCACGGCCGAGCAGGTGCTGGACGCCAAGGCGCGCCTCGAGGCGTGTGGCAAGGCGCGTGATCTACACCTGATGACGCACTTCGCCAGCGCCGACAGCCTGACACCGGACTACTTCCAGCAGCAGATGGCCGCAGTGACAGCCCTGGCGGCCGAGGCAGAGCTGCCGCTGTGTCTGGCCAACTCACCGGCGACGCTTGCCTGGCCAGAGACGCATGCGGCCTGGAACCGCCCGGGAATCATGCTCTACGGAGCAGACCCGCTGGAAGGCGCCAATGATGCCAGTCGGCGCCTGAAGCCTGTGATGACGCTGTCTTCGGCCATCATCGCCGTGCGTGAGATCGCCATCGGCGAGCCGGTAGGGTACTCGGGGCGCTTCGTGGCCACGCGTCCGACGCGTATCGGTGTCGTCGCCTGCGGCTATGGTGATGGCTATGACCGCCACGCCGTGGATGGCACGCCAGTGCTGGTGGATGGTCAGGAAACGGTGCTGGCCGGCAAGGTGTCGATGGACATGCTGACGGTGGATATCACGGACCTGCCCGAGGCGGGTGTCGGTTCACGTGTGGTGCTGTGGGGCGAGGGGCTTGAGGTCAATCGCGTCGCCGCCAGCTGCGACACCATCAGCTATACGCTGCTGACGGGGCTGCTGCCGCGCGTGCCCAGACACTATCATGGCGGCGTTGGCAGTGTGGCGGACGACAAGGGTGTCGCGCAGTTGGCCAGCGCTCAGCCGCTGGATACGCACGCCTGACCTGACGGCAAGGCTCGCGCGGTCTACAATGGCCGCCGTTGCCCGTCGAACGAGAGAGTCATGGCCAAGAAGAGCTATCCCGAGAGTTTTGCACACCCCCGCTACTGGCTGACCTGGCTGGGCATCGGTGCCATGAAGGCTTCGGCCTATCTGCCCTGGTGCGCCAAGTTGTGGCTGGGGCGTGGCCTTGGTGAGCTGGCATGGCGCTTCGGCAAGCGTCGTCGTCATATCACCGACACCAACCTCAAGCTGTGCTTTCCCGAGTGGAGCGAGGCGGAGCGCGCGCGTCAGGTGCGCAAGACCTTCCACGCCAACGGCATCGGTATCTTCGAGACGGCCACCGGCTGGTGTCGTGATCCTGAGCACATGCGTGATCGCGTGACCTTCAAGGGGCAGGAGCACATGGAGCGCGCCATGGCCCAGGGCAAGGGGGCGCTCATCGTGGGCATCCACTTCTCGACCCTGGATCTGGGCGGCGCACTGCACTCGCTGTTCTTCCCGGCCGATGTCGTCTATCGCCCCCACGACAACCCGCTGTTCGAGCGCTTCATGACCCGTGCGCGCAATCGCATCTTCGGGATCGCCATCGATCGTCACGACCTGCGGGGCGTGGTGCGTCGCATCAAGAGCGGCCATGGCGTGTGGTATTCACCGGATCAGGACTTCGGCCGCGAGGTCAGCGTGTTCGCGCCGTTCTTCGGCATCGATGCCGCCTCCATCAAGTTGACGGCCAAGATCGCCCGCATGACGGGCGCGCCGGTGATGCCCTTGATGTTCCACCGCAATCCGGACAATCGTACCTATACGCTGGAGTATCTGCCGGCGCTGGACAACTTCCCGAGTGGCGATGACGTCGCCGATGCCACGCGCATCAACGCCTTCATCGAAGGGGCGATCCGCAAGCATCCCGAGCAGTATCTGTGGCTGCACCGTCGCTTCAAGACACGTCCCGAGAAAACCGATCCGTCCCTGTACTGAGGTGAACCATGAGCAACGACATCTCTTCTCACGTCACCCTGGCCGAGGTGGAAGCGCGGCTGGCCGCTGGCGATACCTTCGTGCTCAATCAGGTCGCGGAATGGTGCCCGGATTGCACCGAGCGTCAGCGTCCGGCATTGCCTGCCTTCGAGGCGGCGCTTGCCCGTGGCGGTCTGCCACTGGTGACCTTATGCGTGCAGCAGACCCGTGGGGTCTATCTCAGCGATGCTCATGCACAGCTGAGTGAGCGCATCGGCGGTGCGGGCTATCCGCGCACCTTGCTGGTTCGCCACGGCCAGCCGGCGAGCCTAGATAGTGGATTGAACCGCGTCGAGGTGATGAGCGAGCCCGATCTCGTCGCCTACGCCGAGGCCTTGATCGCCGCGCTGTAGCGACCGACACCCCTGGCATCGATCATCCGCCGCTGTCAGGGGGATGACGCGAGTGATGCACACAGCAAAGACCCCCGTTCGGCATCTCGCCGTACGGGGGTCTTTGCTGTGTAAAGCGGCACCCGACAAGCAACATCACCTGCCCGAGCTGCATGCGTGCGGTCAACCGAGTGCCGCCCATCGTGTGCCTATGACAAGACGTGCGGATGACGGGGCAGGCTTTCAACCCATCAGAAGGGCTGAGGCAAATTCTTTTACTCAAGTGCGACATCATGTTGACAAAGCTTTAGTTTATTACCATCTTGGCAATAACGAGTCAGGTGGCTGACACACTTCCTGATCGCCGCTTTCAGCACCCTGGAGTGCGCCTGAGGCGTCATCCGTCAGGGGCTGACTCCGCTGCGACAATTCTCACATGCATAAGGAATTGACATGCTCAACTACGCCATCATCTTTCTGATCGTCGCTGTCATTGCCGCCGTACTGGGCTTCGGCGGCATCGCCGGCACCGCAGCGACCATCGCCAAGGTCCTGTTCGTGATCTTCCTGGTGCTGTTCCTGGTGTCCTTCTTCAAGAGCCGCCGCAAGCCGTGAGGCTCTGATTCCCTGCCACGGGTCAGACTGACGGCAACAGTCCGCAAGCCGTCACGTGATCGGATAGCACGACTTTGAGATAGTACGAGTCAGAGACAGCAACGCCCGCGACGGTGATCGACCGTCGCGGGCGTTGCTCGTTCAGGCGCTGGCCTTTTCACCACTGAGGGCTGGGCAGGTTCAGACGATGGTGACCGGCCTGCAGGCCGTGTTCGATGAAGCGACGATCCACCTCGAATTCGGCCTGGGCGAGAATCGCCTCCACCACCTTGTCGGCATGCTGTTGCAGCAGCACCAGATGGCCGTACTGCGCGCCCATCAGGGACAGGGTCTTCAACAGCTCCAGCAGGGCCAGACAGATCGAGAGGTCATCACGGCCATAATGCAGAATCGGCGTGATGGAGCGGTAGAGGAGGCTTGCGAAGGACTCCATCTGCCAGCTGACGCGCACGGCCTTGTGATCATCCACGCAACAATTGCACAGCGGAACCGACATGCGCTCGCTGAGCAGCTCCGTCAGCTGGTGCATGCACAGCCGTGCCGTGCCGGGGTCATTGATGCCGGGCGACAGCGCCTTGATGGCAACTTCCATCAACTGGGTCAGGCCATGCTCGTGCAGGTCCTCGACGGACTCCCCATCCAGATAGCCAAGCGCGGCACGCAGATTCTTGATCAACTCGGCCTGCTGCTCTTCATCGAGTTCTTCCCCCGCCGTCGCGCCCTCTGGCAGGCCGTTGGGCCACTCGATGCGCATCAAGGGCATGCCGCTGACGATGAAGGCGCCCAGCGCGAAATCCAGATGCACCACCATGTCATGCTTGATGGCCAGCTGGCGCAGCGCCGAGAAGTCGACCTGCTGGATGTAGCCGCGCCGTCGTGCCCGCAGCAGCTGGCACTGGTCGTCGTCACGGCTGACCTCGCGCTCGCAGAAGCCATCGTCACGATTGCGCTGACGCAGGCGCTCCAGCGAGAGGCGGGTGCGTCCGGACAGGCGCCGCGCGACGGCATTGATCTGCACCGACTGGGATACCTGATGGATGAAGTAGACGAACATCCCCAGGCAATTGACCATCATCAGCACGCCCAGATAGACCGCCAGCGAGCGCCACAGGGTTGGGGAGTCGCCCGTATTGGGCACCATCAGGTTGACCAGCAG
The DNA here is from genome assembly GCF_046566945.1 of Cobetia sp. SIMBA_158. NCBI lineage: Bacteria > Pseudomonadati > Pseudomonadota > Gammaproteobacteria > Oceanospirillales > Halomonadaceae > Cobetia > Cobetia sp. SIMBA_158. The sequence continues at coordinate 159,298 of NZ_JAWJYL010000004.1, read as the reverse complement.
GAACAGCAGGCTGCCCAGGTAGTGGCCGAGTACCAGCTGATGATGACGCTCGGTCACCAGGCCCAGCAGCAGCTTGTGGGAGAACTGCGCGCCGGCCTGGGTGAGCACGCTCATCACCATGGTGAAACTGAAGACCATCAGCGAGATCAGGCCGCCGACTAGCGCCGCCAGCAGAGTGCGCGGGGTGTCATGTTGCTTGAAGGTCAGTGCTTCGAAAAAGTCGCTATTCGGCAGCGAGGAAGGGTCCGGCAGCCCGGAGGGCATCACCGAGATCAGTCCCAGCAGGGTATAGACCATGGCCAGCATGCTGGGGAGATAGGCGATGCTGGTGGTCCAGGTTCGCAGCCACATGAGGGGTTGCTGTAGCCAGCGATTCATAGACGATTCCCGAACGGATGGATTGGCAATCTCCTGTTATGACGGCTCGCGCCGAGTACTGCAAGTCAGCATGACGTGCTGGCAGGAGGGTTCAGGGGGTGAGGAGGGGAGGAAAGCAGCAGAACAGTAGTGCTGAACAAGGTGTACAGAGCGGGCAGAACCGAACAGGGCAGGCAGAGCGGGCAGAACCGAACAGGGCAGACAGAGCGGACGAACTGGAACAGACAGACTAGAACGAACAGCAGGGCCCGATGGCAAGACGCCCCCACCGGGGGACCGGTGAGGGCGTCTAGCGGCTTGCGTCGATCAGCGTGGCTGACCCCGCCGGCTCATCAGGCGTCGATACGCTTGTACTTCATGCGTTTGGGAGCATCGTTGCCGACACGCGCGTGATAGTCCGCTTCGTACTCGGTATAGCTGCCTTCGAAGAACACCACGTTGGAGTCACCCTCGTAGGCGAGGATGTGGGTCGCGATGCGATCCAGGAACCAGCGGTCGTGCGAGATGACCATCGCGCAGCCCGGGAAGGCCAGCAGGGCTTCTTCCAGTGCACGCAGGGTCTCGATGTCCAGGTCGTTGGACGGCTCATCCAGCAGCAGCACGTTGGCAGCCTGCTTCAGGGTCTGGGCCAGCTGCAGACGGCCACGCTCACCACCGGACAGATCAGACAGACGCTTCTGCTGGTCAGTGCCCTTGAAGTTGAAGCGGCCGACATAGGCGCGCGACGAGACTTCATGGCCATTGATGTTGAGCATGTCCTGACCGCCGGAGACAGCTTCCCAGACGGTCTGATTGTCTTCCAGACCATCACGCAGCTGCTCGACGTAGGCGACCTTGACGGTCTCGCCCAGCACGACTTCGCCGCTGTCCGGGGTGTCCTTGCCGGTCACCAGCTTGAACAGCGTGGACTTGCCCGCACCGTTGCCGCCGACGATACCGACGATGGCACCCTGGGGAATGGTGAAGGACAGATCATCGAACAGCAGCTTGTCGTCGAAACGCTTGGTGACGTTGTGCAGCTCGATGACCTTGTCGCCCAGGCGTGGTCCCGGCGGAATGTAGATCTCGTTGGTCTCGTTGCGCTTCTGGAAATCACCGGACTGCATTTCCTCGAAGCGGTTGAGACGCGCCTTGCTCTTGGCCTGACGGCCCTTGGGATTCTGACGAACCCACTCGAGCTCCTGCTGAATGGCCTTGTTGCGCGAGGCTTCCTGCTTGGCTTCCTGCTGCAGGCGAGCGTCCTTCTGCTCGAGCCACGAGGAATAGTTGCCTTCGAAGGGGATGCCCTGGCCACGGTCCAGCTCGAGAATCCAGCCAGCGACGTTGTCGAGGAAGTAGCGGTCGTGGGTGATGGCGACCACGGTGCCGGCGTAGTCGTGCAGGAAGCGTTCCAGCCAGGCGACGGATTCGGCGTCCAGGTGGTTGGTCGGCTCGTCGAGCAGCAGCATGTCCGGGCTCGAGAGCAGCAGACGGCACAGTGCGACACGGCGGCGCTCACCACCGGACAGCACGCCGACATTGGCATCCCACGGCGGCAGGCGCAGTGCTTCGGCGGCCACTTCCAGCTTGCGCTCGAGGTTGTGGGCGTCAGAGGCCTGGATCAGGTCTTCCAGCTTGGCCTGACGCGCGGCGAGGGCGTCGAAATCGGCGTCCGGCTCGGCGTAGGCGGCATAGACTTCATCAAGTTCGGTCTGGGCGTTCTTGATGTGGGCCAGGGATTCTTCCACGCACTCGCGCACGTTCTTGGAATCATCCAGTTCCGGCTCCTGGGGAAGGTAGCCGACATTCAGACCCGGCATGGGACGTGCTTCGCCGTTGTAGTCCTGATCGACGCCGGCCATGATGCGCAGCAGCGAGGACTTGCCCGAGCCGTTGAGACCGAGCACACCGATCTTGGCACCCGGGAAGAAGGACAGCGAGATGTCCTTGAGAATCTCGCGCTTCGGGGGAACGACCTTGCCCACCCGGTTCATGGTATAGACGTATTGCGCCATGGAATCCCAATTTGGTTGGAGAATGGAATGACGCGCAGATGATAGTGCCCGGCGTCACGCTTGGCCAGCCGGGCAGCCTGTGCCAGGCGAGCGCGGCGACTCACTGCATGACATTCCCTGTCCTGACGTCGACCCCTTCCATGGCCTGTCCGCTCCCTGGCATCCCTTCCCCTGCACGCCGCTGAAGGCGAGCTTACTCCTCTTCGCCCCAGTCACTGGCGTCGATCAGATCATCGTCGTCGGCTTCATCGTCCCAGCCTTCGCGGATGGAGCGAGCCAGGGCGCGCTCCTCGAGCAGGGCTTCAAGGCGTTGGCGGGAGTCATTGCGTTGTGGCTTGGCAGGTGCGCTGGAAGGCGACAGCTCGAAGTCCACATCGGTGGGGCTGTCTTCGGCGAGTGCCGTGGCATCGATATCATCGAGGAATTGTTCACGGGCCATGGGCGGACCTCACGATCTTGGAACGACCTACCCGATATCCAGCGCCTGGACTGGCCTGTGATATCGGGCACCGCCAGCGGCGATGCGCCGAAGGCTCTCTGGCTATATACCGCCCGTTGACGAGGATGACAAGCCTTTCGCTCAGCCCGACAGGGCTTTCGCCAACTGCCAAAGGCGAGAGGCCCACAACGACAACGCCCACCGGTGGGGTGGGCGTTGTCGTTGTGGGCGCAATGCGGTGCCTGATCTTCAGTGACTGCTCTTCAGTGACCGTTCTTCACTCAGCGGCCTTGAGCGTCCGGCGCTCAGTTGGACTCGCCGGGGTGCTCCGCGCGCAGGCGTTCCAGCTCTTCCTTGGCGGTCATCAGGCCGGTGACATCCTTCTGGACACCAACGAAATACTGCAGGTTGTCATGCTCATCGAAGACCGGTGTCATGGAAAGTTCATTCCAGAACAGGCTGCCATCCTTGCGATAGTTGCGAAGTATCTCGCGGCACGGGCGCTTGTCGCGCAGCGCGGCACGGATGTTGTCCAGCTGCGGCTGATCGCGGTCATCATTCTGCAGGAAGCGGCAATCGCGGTAGAGAATCTCGTCGGCGCTGTAACCGGTGAGGCGCTCGAAGCCCTGATTCACGTAGATCAGGATGTTCTCATCGCCTTCCTGTTCCGCCACCACGATGCCATCGTCCGAGGCATTCACGACTCTCTCGAGCAGCTCGGGGCTGATCATGTGGGGTCTTTTCATCTGACTCTGATCCTTGCGGCTTAAGAACCCGGCCATGAAGACCGAGCCCGAGAGTACGGGTATAGGGTGCCTGTCCGTGTGCCCGGACATTCCAGCACCATGATCGGTTTCACTATGGCGGGGAGACGCGGCTTATGCAATCGCAGCCGCTAATGTGACAGGGCCCGACATCGTTGTCAGGTCTTGTCAGCGTAAGAGTCGATCAGATAAATAAGAGTGAGAGAGGGGTGCAGGGGTAACAGGGGAGCCGTCACGCCTGCCCCGGCATGCTCAGTCGTCCTCCACCTCCGGCAGGCGCTGTGCGCAGAGCGCGGCACAGGCCGCGACGACCGCCAGAATCATCAGCAACCATTCACTGCCCAGCCACTGGGCGAGCCCGCCGATCAATAGCCCCAGTACCAGCATCAGCACGCCGGTCAGGGTGTTGGAGAGTGCGACGTAGAGGGCGCGATTGTCAGAGGTGGCGAGATCGACCACGTAGGTCTTGCGTCCCAGGCGGATACCGGCGTGGGCGATCACCAGCAGTCCGTAGACCAGCGCGTAGCTCCAGATATTGTCGGCCAGCGCCTGTGGCCACCAGGCCATGCTGCCGGCCAGGGCGCAGCAGACGGCAGCGCCGGCCCCTGCGTTGCGCATCACGCGGCGGCTGGAGGTGTCGGCCAGCCTGCCCCAGATGGGGCTGGCCAGCATGCCGGCCAGTCCTGACACCACCACCAGCACGCCCAGTCCGCCCAGGCTCTCACCGCTCTGCTGCTGGCCGAGCAAAGCGATATAGGGCAGTGCCAGCGCGCTTGAGAGCAGCAGGGCGCGTGCCAGATTGAAGTTGCGGAAGGCGGCGTCATGCTTGAGCTGGATGACCCCGTCGCGCACTGTTTCCCAGGCATTGGCGCCGCCGCTGGTGGCACCGCTGTCCTCGCGGATCATGGCGGCGCACAGGGCATTGAGTGTCCAGCCCAGCGCCGCGATGGCCATCAGTATCGCCAGCACCTGCTGCCCGGGCTGCTCGCCCAGCAGCATCAAGGCGACACCGGCCAGCAGGGTCATCGCCCCCGCCACACTGCCGCTCCAGCCCATCAGGCGCCCGCGGCGCTTCTTGGCGATGGTCTTGCCCAGCACGTCCTTGGTGGCGATGGAGGCCACCCCGCGCCCGAGCGACAGCAGGATCAACAGGATCAGAACCAGGCTGCCCGCGAGGGTGCCATCAAGCCCGTGACGCGCGGCGAAGTTGCCCTCGGCAAGCAGGCTGATCATCACCAGCCCCAGTGCCATCAAGGCCTGGATGGAGGCCCCGGCGACCCACACCCACTTGCGTTGCGGCAGTGGGCGAATGAAGCCTGCCACCAGCAGCTGAGGCAGCAGGGCGCCCGCCTCGCGAATCGGCACCAGCAGCCCCACCATCCACACCGGCGCCCCGATCAACCCCAATAGCCACGGCAGCACCAGCCGCGCACTGGCCATCTCGTCGGCCAGCTTGGTGCCCAGCGAGGCCAGCAGGTGACGCCAGAAATTGCCGGGTTGCTGGTGGCAGGCATCCTCGGAGATGTCCTTGCACATGCGCGAATCTTCATCGCCGGTCATGCGCTCGAAGAAGCGACTCTGACCGCTGCCCGACGGCCTCTCGTGGGCTTTGTCTGCAGACTCCCGCTCAGTCTCGCGGTCTTGAGCGTCTGACGGTGAGGAGGCCTCGGTAGAGGAAGACAGGGGTGACATGTGGCCAGGGCTCCGCTATCGGCGTCATGTACGGGAAGTCGTGATGCAGATCACGCCCGTGTCGCCGGTTGAAGAAGGATCGATCGCAGTGCGACGTCAACTGAAGGAATGACTGCGCCGAGTATAGTTTATGTATAGTTTGTGTGTAGGTTTTTGGTGTTGACCATTGCGCGACAGTGCAGTGAAGTGATCATTACATCATTGATTGGAGTAGGCACCACCATGGATCAGGCATCCACGCTGAAAGTCCGGATTCACTACTGCACCGGCTGCAACTGGCTGTTGCGAGCGGCCTGGTATGCACAGGAACTGCTGTCCACCTTCGGAGAAGACCTCGGTGAGGTGGCCTTGGCGCCGAGTCACGGCGGCCATTTCGAGGTGCTGTGCCAGGCCACTCCTGATTCGGAGTGGCTGGTACTGTGGGAGCGCAAGCGCGACGGCGGCTTCCCCTACAGTCGTGACCTCAAGCAGCGCGTGCGTGATGTGCTCGATCCTGAGCGCGATCTGGGCCATATCGACCGCGCCAGCCGCGAGCAGGGCTCGTAAGCAGCGCTTGTAAGTAGCGCTTGCAAGCAGCTCCGCTACGCCATGGGTTCGTTCACCACCACTTCTTGCGCTTGAGCAGCCACATCTGCATCGCCACCACGCCCAGCGTGATGCCGACGAAGGCAGCGAAGCCCCACTGGCTGTCGCTGCCCGGTATGCCGCCGACGTTGACCCCCAGCAGGCCGGTGAGAAAGCCCAGCGGCAGGAAGACGGCGGTGATGACTGACAGCAGATACATGCGCTGGTTGAGCTGCTCGTTGTGCTCGCTCATGCGCTGTTCATGGATGATCAGCGCGCGCTCCTGCATGGCCTGGAAATCCTCCACATAGCGCGACAGCTGGTTGGCGATCTCGCGCAGGTCCAGACGCGCCTGTTCATCGATCCACAACGGCCCCTGGGAGAGTTGTGCCAGACAGTCGCGCTGCGGCCCCATGAAGCGTCGCAGGGTGATCAGGGGGCGCCGCAGGCGGGTAATGTCATCGGGGTCGATCTCGACATCATTGAGCTGGTCTTCCTCGATGATGGCGAGCTGCTCATCGAGGCGATGGCTGAGCTCCGCCACGCGATCGACCAGCGCATCGCTGAGCATCGCCAGCAGCCAGGAGATGCTTTCCGCGCCCTGGCCGGCTTCCAGTTGCTCTCGCACCTGAGTGATCGACTGGAATGGCCGGCGGCGCAGGGTGATCAGGCGGGTCGGGCTCATCCACAGGCGCAGTGACAGCAGGTCCTCCGGCGCGGCGCCGGGATTGAGGTTGATGCCGCGCAGCGTGGTGACCATGCCTCCGCCGAAGCGCGCCACGCGCGGGCGGGTGTCCAGCTCGGTCAGGGCCTCGATGCTCGGCTCATCCAGCTGGGCAAGGTCGTCCAGGTAGTCATTGACGTCGCCGCGGGTGTAATCGAGGTGCATCCAGATCAGCGCTTCGGGGTCCTGCCATTGCTCGCGCAGGCTGTCATCATCGAGCAGGCTGGCGCCGCCCTTGCCATCCAGGCGATAGGCGCTGACCAGTGCCGTGGTCGGGGCATCTCCCGCGGGGAGCACAGGTGCCGGCGCGGCTTGCGGATCGGTGGCATCAGTCATTCACGAAATTCCTTTTTGGTGGCGCGGCTTGCAGCAGCGGGCAGGGCACGCGATGCTCGAATGTCAGGCCGTGGGCATTGTCGCTGCCATCGCCATGACACTCATCGCCAGGAAGGCGATACCCGAAATGCGAGGAAGGATGCCATGAGTCAGGATAGGGAAGCCATGCTCTACGGTCTGGGCGCCGTGGCCCTGTGGTCGACGGTGGCGACCGCCTTCAAGCTGGCGCTTGAGCAGATGTCGCCGCTGGAGCTGGTATGGCTGGCGGCACTGGTGTCGTGGCTGTTGATCGGCGTGCTGATGTGGCGTCAGGGCAAGCTGCGCGAAGCGCTCACCACTGGCTGGCGGGGCGGCTGGCGTACGGCACTCTGGGCCGGACTGATGAATCCGGTCGGCTACTATCTGGTGCTGTTCGGCGCCTACGCGCGTCTGCCGGGCCAGGAGGCGATGGCGCTCAATTACACCTGGGCGCTGGCGATGGCCTTTCTCGCCGTACCGATCCTCGCGCAGCGTCTGACGCGCATCGATGTCGCGGCGGGGCTGATCGCCTACGCCGGTGTGTGGACCATCGCCACGCGTGGCGAGATATTCGATGTCGCCTTCGCCGACCCGCTGGGCGTCGGGCTGGCGCTGGGCTCGACCCTGCTGTGGGCGCTCTACTGGTTGCTGAATGCACGTGACCCGCGCGCGCCGCTGGTCGCCCAGTGGCAGAATTTCAGCATCGCCTTGCCGGTGCTGACGCTGCTGGTGGCCTTCGGGCCGGGCTTTGGCAACTTCATCGGTGAGAGCGCCAATCCTCAGGCGCTGACGGCGGGCATCTATGTCGGCCTGTGCGAGATGGGCATTGCCTTCGTGCTCTGGCAGCTGGCGGTGCACAAGGTGTCGCGCACCGCCAAGGTCTCCAACCTGATCTTCCTGTCGCCGCCCATCTCATTGACGCTGCTGCACTTCATCGTCGGCGAGCCGATCCTGACCTCGACGCTGGCGGGGCTGGTACTGATTCTGGCCGGACTCGGCCTGCAGCAGCTGCAGAAGGCACCGGCGGAGCTGTCACAATCGACCTGAGCGAGCCGCGCCGTCGGCGCACAGCCCGCGACTCGATCGTCAGTCGTCGGGCAGGATGAGGCGATCGGCATCCACCACGATCAGCGGGTCCGGGGTGCCGATCATCTTCTTGTCCTTGCCGGGGTAGTCGAGCTGACTGAGCACATGGCGCAGCGCGCCGATACGGGCCCGGCGCTTGTCGTCGGAGCGGATCAGCGTCCAGGGCGCATGATCGCTGTGCGTGCGCGCGAACATCGCCTCGGCGGCATCGGTGTACTCATCCCATTTCTTCTGCGCCACGGCGTCCATCGGTGACAGCTTCCAGTGGGTCAGCGGGTCGGCGGCGCGCTTGGCGAAGCGGATCGATTGCTCCTCGCGGGACACCGAGAAGTACAGCTTGACCAGGTGCAGGCCATCCTCGACCCACAGGCGCTCCTGCTGGGGCACCTGCACCAGAAAGCGTTCGACTTCCTCCGGGGTGGCGAAGCCCATCACCGCCTCGACCCCCGCGCGGTTGTACCAGCTGCGATCGAACAGCACGATTTCGCCACTGGTGGGAAAGCGCGAGACATAGCGCTGGAAATACCACTGACCCTTTTCCGTCTCGTTGGGCTTGTCGAGAGCGACGATGCGCGCGAAACGCGGATTGAGATACTCCATGAAGCGCTTGATGGTGCCGCCCTTGCCGGCGGCGTCACGCCCCTCGAACACGATGGCCAGGCGTCCGCCACTGTCGCGCAGCCAATGCTGCACCTTGAGCAGCTCGATCTGCAGCGCGCGCTTCTCGGCCTCATAGACCTTGCGCTTGAGGCGCTCGTCGTAGGGGTAGGCGTCACTGGAGACCGGCCCTAGCGTCATGCGCGGGGCATCGCCAGTGGCGTGCTTCTTGCTGGCCTTGCCCTTGGCGTCCTTGCGCTTGGCATCCTTGCTCTTGGCATCCTTGGCCTTCGAATGCGCCTTGCCGGCATCCGCCTTCCTGTTGTTGGATTTACTCATGGCAGTACTCCCTGTGAGGATGGGGCCAGGCCCCGACGACCGACGAATCGGGCTGATGACGTCAGCGCTGCAAGGCCTCATGGCCCAGATGGCCTGCCTGACAGGCACTGATCAGGCAGGCGCGGATTGTCATCTCGCGGCAAGGTAGGCGCATGCAAGCTGTCGTGACATGAGCCGCGCCTGATATGGATCACTCTGCTGATGCCGTGTGTTGCGCCAGTGGCGCGAGTGTCGGCCAGATGGTGTCGAGCAGCTGAGGTTGCGCCTTGGCGGTGGGATGAATGCGGTCCTGCTGCATCAGCTTCTCGCTGGCCGGGGCCGTGGCGATGCCCTCGAGGATGAAGGGCACCAGCGGCACGGAATATTCGTCGGCCAAGTCCCGATAGACCTGACGGAAGGCATCGGTGTAGGCCGGGCCGTAATTGGGCGGAATCTCGATGCCGAGCAGCACAGGCTGGGCATCGGCGTCCTCCACGGCCTCGATCATGCTGGCCAGATTGGCCTGCATGCGGGCGGGGGGCAGGCCACGCAGGCCGTCGTTGCCGCCCAGTTCGATCATCACCAGTGAAGGGTCGTGTCGCTCGAGGAGTGCCGGCAGACGGTTGAGGCCGCCTTCGGTCGTGTCGCCGCTGATGCTGGCATTGATGACCTCTGGCGCATCGCTGCCCAGGTTGTCCTCGAGGCGCTCGTCGAGCAGCGCGACCCAGCCCTGACTGCTGTCGATGCCGTAACCGGCCGAGATGGAGTCACCGACCACCAGCCACGGGGCCGGCGCATCGGCCAGCGCCACCTGAGGCGTCAGCACGGCCACGAGGGCCAGTGCCGAACTGGCGAGGGCATTGCGCAGCCGCTTGAGTCCCGGCGTGCCGAGGGCTTTGCCGCCGCTCGCCAGGCACTGGGTGCCACGGCGATTCACTAGCCATTTCTGCATTCATCATCTCCATCATCTGCACACTATTCATACCCGTTTCGGGGTCTGGAGTTCGTGCCCACCCCGTTCTCTACCATAAGCGAGCAGACACGATGTCACATAACGCCTCCATTAACGACGCGACGCATGCGTCGGATCAAACCTCGTCAGACGCGCAGGCCAGCGCAACGCCTGCGCCGGTGCTGGAAGTGAGCGGGCTGGCGCAGCGGGTGACCAGTGGCGAAGGGCGCCTGACCATCCTCGAGGACCTGGAGCTTGCCGTGCAGGCCGGGGAAAGCGTCGCCATCATCGGGGCCAGCGGTTCCGGCAAGTCGACGCTGCTGGGCCTGCTGGCGGGGCTGGACAGCCCGAGCGAGGGTGATATCCGCCTGTTCGGAAGCTCGCTTGCGGGGCTTGATGAGGATGGCCGTGCGGCGCTGCGCGCGGGACAGGTCGGCTTCGTGTTCCAGAACTTCCAGCTGCTGCCGACGCTGACGGCGCTGGAGAACGTGCTGATGCCGCTGGAGCTGGCCCCGCAGGGCGATATCGAGGCGCAGGCGCGTGACTGGCTGACGCGGGTCGGGCTTGCGGAGCGACTCGATCACCTGCCGCGTCATCTGTCCGGCGGCGAGCAGCAGCGCGTGGCCATCGCGCGCGCCTTCGTCGCGGGGCCGGGGCTGGTGTTCGCCGATGAGCCGACCGGCAATCTGGATACCGCCACCGGCGAGCGCATCGCGGAGCTGCTGTTCACCCTCAACCGCGAGCGTGGCACCACGCTGATTCTGGTCACCCATGATCTGACGCTGGCCAGGCGCTGTGATCGCTGCCTGAATCTCGAGGCCGGCAAGCTGGTGGAGTGGAAGGATGAGGCGAGTGCGCCGGCCGTGGCGACGCCACAAGGAGGCGACGATGTCTGAGTCCCGGGTGTCTGACCGCGCGGCGACATCTTCCGCCAACGCGCAGCGCCCGCGTGGGGCGCGCCTGCCGCTGGCGCTGCGTGGCCTGCTGCGTGACCTGCGCGCCAGTGATGTGCGCGCGCTCTTTCTGGCGCTGATGCTGGCGGTCGCCGCGACCACCATGATCGGCTTCTTCCTTGACCGTCTCGACCGTGGCCTCAATCGCCAGGCGAGCCAGCTGCTCGGCGGGGACCTGGTACTGGAGTCCAGCAACCCGCTCGACCCGCGTTTCGCCGAGGCCTTCCGCGCGGCGGGGCTTGAGATGTCGCCGCAGCTGGGCATGGTCTCGATGGCCTCGCACGGCGACAGCTTCGTGCTGTCGAGTCTCAAGGCGGTGTCGCCGGGCTATCCGCTCGCCGGCCGGGTGGAACTGGAGTCGGATGCCTCGGGCGAGGATGCGCAGGCGCCAGGCACCAGCTCGCGCGCGGAGATTCCGCCGCCGGGCGAGGCGTGGATCGTGCCGCGCCTCGCCATGGCACTGTCGGCCGAGGTTGGCGATACCCTGACGGTCGGGCGCAAGCAGCTGACCATCAGTGGCCTGATCACGCGTGAGCCTGATCAGCAGGGCGGCTTTTCCGAGTTCAGTCCGCGCCTGATGTTCAACATGGAAGATCTCGACGCCACCGGTCTGATCCAGCCCGGCTCGCGGATGGAATATCGCCTGCTGGCGGCGGGCGATCCGGCGGCGGTGCAGCAGGCGCGTGACGCCATCGCGCCGCTGCTGGCGAGTGCCGACAACGCCGAGGTGCGGCTCAAGGACGTGCGCGAAGACCGCCCGCGCCTGGGGCGCTCACTGGAGCGTGCCGACAAGTACCTGAGTCTGGCCGGGCTGGTGGCGGTGCTGCTGGCCGGGGTCGCGGTGGCGATGTCGACGCGCCGCTATGTGGAGCGCCACCTGGATAGCGCCGCGCTGTGGCGCTGCTTCGGTGCCTCTCAGCGTCAGCTGTCACGGCTGTTCGCGGCCCAGCTTGGCTGGCTGGCCCTGCTGGCGAGTACCGGGGGTGCTGTGTTGGGCCTGTTGGGACAGATGGGATTGGTGGCGCTGCTGGAGCGCTTCCTGCCGCTGGAGCTGCCCGCACCGGGGCCGCTGCCGCTGGCATTGGGAATTCTGACGGCGCTGGCGGTGCTGGTCGGTTTCGCCGGCCCGATGCTGCTGCGTCTGCGTCAGGTCAGCGCGCTCAAGGTACTGCGGCGTGAACTGGCCCCGCTGCCTGCCTCGGCGTGGGTGGTGGTGGCGATCGCCAGTCTGGTGTTCGGCGCCTTGATGTGGCTCTACTCGGGTGACCTCATGCTGGCGGCCGGCCTGCTGGTCGGTGGCATCATCGCGCTGGGTCTGCTGATGGTGGTGGGGCAGCTGCTGCTGTCGCTGATGCTCAAGGTGGTGGCACGCATGCGCGGTCAGGGCGGCTGGAGCCGGCCGATTCGCCTCGCCGGCGGCATGCTGGCCAGGCGGCGCGGTGCCAGCCTCGGCCAGCTGGTCGCCTTTGCCGTGACCTTCGCGGCGATGGCGTTGATCGCGCTGGTACGCGGTGACCTGATCACCCGCTGGCAGGCGCAGATTCCGACCGATGCGCCCAATCACTTCGCGATCAATATCCAGCCCGGAGAGCAGCAGGCCTTCGGCGAGCAGCTGACCGCGATGGTGGATGAGCAGGCCGGTGACAGCCAGAGCGAGCTCTACCCGATGGTGCGTGGTCGCATCACGGCGCTCAAGGGCGAAGCCCTGCTGGGACGCACCCAGCAGCGCCTGCAGGCAGCCCAGTCGGATCAGCCGGCGGCAGGCGGCATGCAGGAAGGACGCAGCGACGAGGGGGACGGCGAGCAGCAGGGCGTCCCGCAGCGTGAGCTGAACCTGACCTGGCATCGTGATCTGCCGGATCACAACCGCCTGTCGGCGGGCGAGTGGGCGCCGATCAGTGATTTCGCCGATGCAGACAGCGAGATGCGCAGTCGCCGCGCCGCCACGCAGGGCGTGCCGGTGTCGATGGAGGAGGAGCTTGCCGAGCGCATGGGGCTGGTCATCGGTGACAGCCTGTCGTTCACCATCGGCAGCGAGACCGTCAAGGCGCAGGTGGTCAATCTGCGCCATGTCGACTGGGACAGCTTCCTGCCCAACTTCTACGTCATCTTCCCGCCCGGTGCGCTCGAGAGTTTCGCCCACAGCTACATGACGGCGTTTCATCTCGAGGATGAGCGCAAGCTGGCGCCGCTGGTGCGTGACTACCCCAGCGTGTCGTTGATCAATATCGACGCCATCCTGACCCGCGTGCAGGAGCTGATCGCCCAGGTGTCGCGCGCGGTGGAGCTGATTCTGGGGCTGGTGCTGCTGGCGGGGGCCAGCGTGCTCTACGCGGCGCTGGTGGCCAGTCGTCCGGCACGTGAGCACGAAGGCGCGCTGTACAAGGTGTTCGGCGCCGGTCAGGGGCTGCTGGCACGCCTGCAGGCCGCTGAGTTCGTGCTGCTCGGCCTGCTCAGTGGGCTGCTGGCGGCGATGCTCGCCGAAGGCGCGGCGGTCGGACTCTATTCCGGCTGGCTGGGGCTGCCGGTGGTGCTGCATCCGTGGCTGTGGGTGCTGCTGCCGCTGGCGGGCGGCGTGTTGATCGGCGGGCTGGGCTTCTGGCTGTCGAGAGAAGTGAGGCGCCAGCCGCCGATGGCGGGGCTGCGCGCCCTGCAGTGAGCGCCATCAGGCCTCGTCATCGCAGCGCCGGATGATGACGCCTGACGACCTCAACCTGCGGCCTCATGATCGTTGTCTCGGTCATGGGGCCGTCTTGCGTTAACAATGATGCTGATTCATGTGAATCGGACCGCTGGCTGAGGTATCATGCTGGTCCTGATCTTACCCCCAGATGGCGAGCCGGCCGCGCCGGAATTCGCTGTCGTCATCACCCTTCAGGCGAGGACACCCGATGTTCACCCGTGACATGCAGATTGCCGGTTTTGATGATGCGCTCCTGAGCGCCATGGACGACGAAGTCGTTCGCCAGGAAGCTCACATCGAGCTGATCGCCTCCGAGAACTACGCCAGCCCCCGCGTCATCCAGGCGCAAGGCTCCCAGCTGACCAACAAGTACGCGGAAGGCTACCCGGGCAAGCGTTACTACGGCGGTTGCGAGTTCGTCGACAAGGTCGAGCAGCTGGCCATCGATCGTGCCTGCGAACTGTTCGGTGCCACCTACGCCAACGTTCAGCCGCACGCCGGTTCACAGGCCAACAGTGCCGTCTTCCAGGCGCTGGTCTCGCCGGGTGACACCATTCTGGGCATGAGCCTGGACGCGGGTGGCCACCTGACTCACGGTGCACGTCCGAACTTCTCCGGCAAGCACTACAACGCCGTGCAGTACGGTCTGGGCGAGAACGGCCTGATCGACTACGCCGAAGTCGCGCGTCTGGCGCGTGAGCACAAGCCGAAGATGATCATCGCCGGCTTCTCCGCCTACTCCCAGATCATCGACTGGGCCGAGTTCCGCAAGATCGCCGACGAAGTGGGTGCCTACCTGCTGGTCGACATGGCCCACGTGGCCGGTCTGGTCGCCGCTGGCGTCTACCCGAGCCCGCTGCCCCACGCCCACGTCGTCACCACCACCACGCACAAGACCCTGCGCGGTCCGCGTGGCGGCCTGATCCTGTCCGCCGAAGGCGATGCCGACATCGAGAAGAAGCTGAACTCCGCTGTCTTCCCGGGTGGCCAGGGTGGCCCGCTGATGCACGTCATCGCGGCCAAGGCAGTGTGCTTCAAGGAAGCGATGGACCCGGCCTTCACCACTTACCAGAAGCAAGTGGTCAAGAACGCCAAGGCGATGGCGTCCGTGTTCCTGGAGCGCGGCTTCGAAGTCGTCTCCGGCGGCACCGAAGACCACCTGTTCCTGCTGTCTCTGGTCAAGCAAGGCCTGACCGGCAAGGACGCTGACGCTGCGCTGGGCCGTGCCCACATCACCGTCAACAAGAACGCCGTACCGGGTGACCCGCAGTCGCCGTTCGTCACCTCCGGTCTGCGTATCGGCACTCCGGCCGTCACCACGCGTGGCTTCCAGGAGCAGGAGTGTCTGGAACTGGCCGGCTGGATCTGCGATATCCTCGATGCGATGGTCGCCGGCGATTCCGCCGCTGCCGAAGCCGAGGTGCAGGCCAAGGTCTCCGCCGTCTGTGCACGTCTGCCGGTCTACGCCTGAGGCGTGACGAGGTGCCAGCCCGGCTGGCCCTCACCGTAGCAGTGCTGACAGTGGCGTAACGCTGTCATGCACCAGACAAAAAAACGCCTGTCGCGCAAGCGGCAGGCGTTTTTTTGTGCCCGCACCACGGCCAGCCGAGGCCGAGTGGTGTGATGCACAGCGGGGTGGGAGAGTGGTCAACCAACGCTCAGAAAGATCAGCCTGTGCCTGGGAGCGGACGCGCTACGCTATTCTCGATGCCGGACACACTCTGCTCATCTTCGTGCAAGGAGGCTCTCATGGCCGTCATGCAGCACCATGCCTTTCTGATCCTGGTCGAGAACAGCGGCAATACCTCACTGAGCAGCCAGGGCAGCGGCGAGGTCCGCATTTCCGTCGCCACGCTGGGGACGCTGAGGGCGGCCGAGCGGCTGGTCAGTGAGCTGGTCGCCCAGGGCGTCAGCCAGATCGAGCTGTCGGCCAGCTTCGGCGCGGCAGGCGAGGAAGCGCTGAGAACGGTGGTCGCGGACAGCGGTGCCGAGCGTACGGTGTCGATCGGCCGCGTGCGATTCACGGCCTGACGCCAGCACACGGGGGGATTGCCAGTACCTGAATAGTCCTTTCGCAACATGGAGTTGCGTAAAGGTGTGACCAAAGTCGGGTCTCACCCTTGGTCTAGGGTGTCTTGTTGGCATGTCTGACATGGTCTATTCCTTGACGGACAAGAGCGCGCCGCGATGCATCCCATGAAGGATGTGCGCGAGCTACAAATGACGCGCCACGCCATCAAGGAACGTTCGATCATGACCACGCCTACCACGAGTGCCGCTGGCGGCAGCCCGCGCGCCAATGCCTCTTCTGGAACGTCTGCCTCAGCCGGCGACACCTCGACCGCGCGTGTCGATGTCGCCGAATGGCTGGCGCAGGCCATCTTCGAGAATCGCTACCCGCCGGGCAGCCTGATTCCTCGTGAGCTGGACCTGTGCGATCAGCACGCCCAGAGCCGCGCCACCGTGCGCACCGCGATCCAGAGCCTGGTCAATGCCGGGATTCTCACCCGCACCACCGGCCAGGGCACCCGCGTCAATCCGCTCAGCGAGTGGCATCTGCTCGATCCGCGCGTGACCGGCTGGATGACGCGCTACGCGATGCCGCATCCGCAGCTGGCACGGGACATCTACGCCTTCCGTATCTCCATCGAACCCTTCGTCGCCGCCCTGGCAGCCACCGAGGCCACCGCCCAGGACCTGTCCGCCATCGAGCAGGCCTATGACGGCATGGCCGCAGCGGTGCATGGCGGCAGCGCCATGGAGGAGTTCGACCGCGCCGATATCGCCTTCCACGACGCCATCTTCGCCGCGACCCACAACGTCATCTGGGCGCAGCTTGGCCATGTGCTCAAGCCGTCGATCAGCCTGCTGGTGGCGACCTCCAATCACAATGCCTCGGAGCTGGGCGACAGCCTCGGCCGCCATCGCGCGGTGATGGAGGCGATTCGTCTGCGCCAGCCCGATGCCGCCCACGCCGCGACCCTGCATGTGCTGGACCGCACCGGCCAGGACCTCGGGCTTGCCATGCCTGCGGCCTCTGAAGGCAGCCATCCCGCCGGGCGCGCCCAGGAACCGCTGGAGCTGCTGCGCCGCTTCGGCCAGCTGCCCAGCCTGTCTGCACCGCTATCAAGCGAGTGAACGGCACCTCGCGGCGTTTCGCCACGCCGGGAAGTGCCTGCACGTCTTCCACTGACCCTAGAACGTCATAACAACAAGCCAGGAGTTTCACCATGCCGCGTTCCACTATCTCGCCGCTCACCACTACCTCGCCGCGCACCACTGCCGCTCCCGCCCGTGTCACGCTCAAGGCGCTGGCCCTGTCCACCGCCGTGGCCGCCACGCTGATCGCCACACCGAGCTGGGCCGCCGAGTACGAATGGACCTTCCAGACCTCCGAGACGGCCGGGGAGCCGCAGTTCGAGGTCAAGAAGGCCTGGGCCGACAGCATCAAGACCATGTCGGATGGCCGCATCGCCATCGAGATCCTGCCGGTCAATGCCGTGGTGCAGGCCAACCAGACGCTGGACGCCGTCAGCGCCGGCATCCTGCAGGGCCACCTGACTGATCCGTCCTACTTCTCGGGCCAGAATCCGGCCTTCGGCATGCTGGGCAATCTGGTGGGCGCCTGGGGTGACCCGCTGGAATATCTCGAGTACATGCAGCACGGCGGCGGTGAGGAGCTCTACAACGAGCTGGTCGAGCCCTACGGCGTGCATCTGATCGGCGCGGGTGCCACCGGGCTTGAATCCTTCGTCTCCAAGAAGCCGGTACGCACCGTCGATGACCTCAAGGGCCTCAAGGTGCGTGCGCCGGAAGGCATGGTCTACAACATCTTCCAGAAGGCCGGCGCGGCGCCCGTCAACCTGCCGGGTTCCGAGGTCTACACCGGTCTGGAGAAGGGCGTGATCGACGCGGCGGATTACACCGTCTTCGCCACCAATGATGACCAGGGCCTGCACAGCTTCGCCAAGTACCCGTCCTATCCGGGCTTCCACTCCTTGCCGATGGTGGCGGTATCGATGAACAAGGGCATCTGGGACGGCCTGCCGGCGGATCTCAAGGCGATCATGGAGACCGCCACCGACGCGATGGCCTACGACATGGTCTTCACCCTCAAGGCGCGTGACATCAAGGCGGTGAGCGCGGCGCGTGCCAATCCGGATATCGAGGTGATCGACATGGCGCCGGAGGAGCGCGCCAAGTTCCGTCGCATCGCGCAGCAGGAGTGGAAGGTGTGGGCCGAGAAGAATGAGCTGACCGGCAAGGTCTACGAGTCCGTGGTCAGCTTCCTGACCGACCGCAACCTGATGTGAGCCCGCTGGCGCGCGGAATGGGCGCCAGCCGCAGTGTGGCAAGAAGCAGCTAGCCACGCTTTTGGCCACACGATCGCAGAACGATAAAGACGCGGGAGATCAAGGTCGGCGTGCTCACTGGGCGCGCCGATTCTCCTTGAGGCAGCGAGTCAGCAAGGAATTCGATATGGCAGAACATGATGTGGCGTCGCCGGGGCTACCCGAGGCGTCGGATGACCACGACCCGAACCTGGGCACGCGGACACCGCTGGACCGCCTGGTGGGCAAGGGCACGCGCGCCGCGGCGTGGCTGGTATTACTGGCGATGGCGATCAGCGTATTCGAGGTGGTGATGCGCTACGGCCTCGATTCGCCGACCTCCTGGGTGCACGAGACGGTGATCTTCCTGGTCGCGACCAGCTTCGCGCTGGGCGGCCCGGCGGCACTGGCCAACAATCGCCATATTCGCGTGCGTGTGCTCTACGACCTGGTCGGCACGCGCTTTCGCTACGTGCTGGACTGCTTCAATGACGTGATGACGTTCGTCTTCTGTCTGGCGATGAGCTATGCGGGCTGGGTGATGTTCTGGCGTGCCTCGCACAGTCCGTTGGGCGAGTGGCAGCTGGAGCGATCCGGCACCTCATGGAATCCGCCGTTTCCGGCGCTGACCAAGGGCGTGATCCTGTTCGCGCTGGCGGTGATGACCCTGCAGGCGCTGTGGCATCTCTACCAGACCTTCTTCTCGCCCCGCCCGCCCGAGGGCGGCAGTGAGGGAAGTGGCGCATCCGACGCCACTCCCGACGCCACAGTTGACCACAAGGAGCCGCGCTGATGGATATCGCAACGGCTACGATGCTGCTGGTCGGCGGCATCTTCGCGCTGCTGGTCACCGGCCTGCCGCTGGCCTTCGTCACCGGCCTGGTCGCGCTGGCCTACACCTTCGGCTGGTTCGGCCCGATGGCGCTGCCGCTGGTCACCAGTCGTGTCTATGGCTTCGTCACCGAGTATTCGCTGGTGGCGGTGCCGATGTTCGTGTTGATGGCCTCGCTGCTCGATCGCTCGGGGATCGCCAAGGACCTGTTCAATGCCATGCGCGTGATGGCAGGGCGACTGCCCGGCGGCGTGGCGATCCAGACCATCGTGGTGGCGTTCTTCCTTGCCGCGATGTCCGGCATCATCGGCGGCGAGATCGTGCTGCTGGGGATTCTGGCGCTGCCGCAGATGCTCCGACTCGGCTATGACAAGCACATCGCCATCGGCGTGGTGTGTGCCGGCGGCTCGCTGGGCACCATGATGCCGCCCTCCATCGTGCTGATCATCTATGGCCTGATCGCCAACCAGTCGATCGCGGACCTGTTCACCGCGGCGATCACCCCGGCCATCGTGCTGATGGCTAGCTACATCATCTACGTGCTGATCCGCTGTCTGCGCAACCCTTCGCTGGGGCCGGTGATGCCCGAGGAGGAGCGTCGCGCCAGCTTCCAGAGCAAGCGTGAGCTGCTCAAGGCCATCGGCGTGCCAGCGGTCATCGCGGGGCTGGTGCTGGGCTCCATCTACGGTGGCGTGGCCTCGGTGACCGAAGCCGCGGCGATGGGCAGCTTCGGCGTGCTGGTGGCGGTGATGCTGCGTGGCGAGTTCTCCATCACCCTGATGCAGCGTGCGCTGTCCCAGACCATGAACACCTGCGGCATGATCATCTGGATCGGTATCGGCGCGGCGGCGCTGGTCGGGGTCTACAACCTGATGGGCGGCAACCGCTTCGTGTCGAGCATGATTCTCGGCCTGGATATCCCGCCGCTGGCGATCATCATGGTGATGATGGCGATCCTGCTGCTGCTGGGGCTGTTCCTCGATTGGATCGGCATCGCGATGCTGACCCTGCCGATCTTCGTACCGATCATCGTGCAGCTCGGCTACGACCCGGTATGGTTCGGTGTGCTGTTCGCGGTCAACATGCAGGTGTCCTTCCTGTCGCCACCCTTCGGGCCTGCCGCCTTCTATCTGAAAGGCGTGGCACCGGAAGGCATCAGCCTCAAGGATATCTTCGTCTCGCTGCTGCCGTTCATCGCCATCCAGCTGTGCGTGCTGGCGATGTTGCTGCTGTGGCCGCAACTATCGCTGTGGCTGGTCTAGTCTCAACAGACGTTGCCCGCTTGCCCAAGACTCGACGCCCTCGCATCTGCGAGGGCGTCGTCGTTGGTGACGAAAGATTTGCGCCGTCGTGTGGCGAGGCATCATGCAAGGCAGGCTTTGTGCTCTTTTATGGTGCAAATGAATGGGCGCACAAACACAGTCACGGTGAGAAGGGGCAGGTGGTCATGGCAGCTGCACCATCTTGGCACATTCCCTGCAATGCTCTTGCAATGCCTGTCCGGTGCCACGAGATCCTGTCGAGGTGACCCCCGACACGCTGCAGCACTTCACGAGGAGAGTTCACATGTCAGAGACTCAAGCACCGCTGTTGTTGCTGACCGATCTGGATGGCTCGCTGCTGGATCACCACGATTACTCGCCGGGCCCGGCGCGCAGCTGGCTGACCCGCCTGCGCGCGCGCGGTGCCTGGGTCGTCCCCAACACCTCCAAGACGGCGGCCGAACTGGCACCGCTGATGGACTCGCTGGGCTTGGCGGGCCAGCCGTGGATCGCCGAGAACGGCGGCGTGGTGGCGCTGCCGGCCGATTGGCTGAGCGCCTACCCGCTGGAAGAGGCCAGCGCCCCGGACGCACACGGCCTGTGTCGTATCGCGGTGGCGATGCCCCGCGCCAGGATTCTCGCGGTGCTGGAAGAGCTGAGCGGGGAATTCGCCTTCGAGGGCTTCGCCTCGATGTCGGTGGCGAGAATCAGTGAGCTGACGGGGCTGGGGGAGGGCGACGCGGCCCTGGCGGGACAGCGTGATGCCAGTGAACCGCTGGTATGGCGTGACGCGCCGGAGCGTCTCGAGGACTTTCGTGCGCGTCTGGCCAGTCATGGCCTCAAGCTGACACGTGGTGGGCGCTTTCACCATGTGACCGGGGACAGCGACAAGGGCGCGGCAGCGCGTTATCTGATCGCCCGCTACCGGCTCTGCGAGCGGGTGCGCCCCTGGACGCTGGGCTTCGGCGATGGCGCCAATGACCTGCCGCTGCTGGCCGCCGTCGATAACGCTGTGCTGATCCCCGGCGTCGGTGATACCTCTCAGCGTGATCGGGAGCTTGCCGATTATCCGCAACTGGCGGATGAACGCCGCTGTTTTCGCGCCAATCTCCCCGGACCGCAGGGATGGGTCGAGGGATTGCGTCACTGGCTGGCCAATGGCCAGCCGGAAGAATGGACATCCAGAGGTCTGGGCGCCTGACGCCTGCCTGATGCGTGTCTTCGGCATGACAAGGAGCTGACATGAGCGATTTTTACCAGAATGGCATCATCACCAACTTCCATAACCTGACCGATCGTCCGGTGGAAGATCTCGAAGCGGACCTGATGCGCTTCTCCCGCAAGCGACCGATGAGCCTGATTCTGCCGTCGCTGTATTCCGAGCTGGAAGGCCCGGCGCTCAAGCATATCGTCGAGGAGCTGGCCCAGGTGCCCTACCTCAGCGAGATCGTGATCGGGCTGGACCGCGCCGACCGTGACCAGTTCGAGCATGCCAAGGAGTTCTTCTCACATCTGCCGCAGCATCACCGCATCCTGTGGAACGACGGCCCGCGCCTGCGGGCGCTGGATGAGGAGCTGACCGAGCATGGCCTGGCGCCGATGGAGGCCGGCAAGGGGCGCAATGTCTGGTACTGCTCAGGCTACGTGCAGGCCTCGGGCATCGCCGAGGCGGTGGCGCTGCATGACTGCGATATCGTCACCTATGATCGCGGCCTGCTGGCGCGCCTGATCTACCCGGTGGCCCATCCGCAGTTCAACTACGAGTTCTGCAAGGGCTACTACTCGCGCATCGCCCAGGGCAAGCTGAACGGCCGCGTGGCACGCCTGATGGTCACGCCGCTGATCCGTGCGCTCAAGAAGGTCTATGGCCCGCTGCCGTACCTGGATTATCTCGACAGCTATCGCTACCCGCTGTCCGGCGAATTCTCGATGCGCACCGACGTGCTGGCGGACATCCGTATTCCCAGTGACTGGGGGCTGGAGATCGGCGTACTGTCCGAGGTCCATCGCAACTATTCCACCAAGCGCCTGTGTCAGGTGGACATCGCCGATGCCTACGATCACAAGCACCAGCCGCTGTCCGAGGAAGATGCGCTGGGCGGCTTGAATCGCATGAGTCTGGATATCGCCAAGGCCATGTATCGCAAGCTGGCCACGCTGGGCGTCGAGATGCACGGCGAGACCTTCCGCACCATCAAGGCGACCTATTACCGTATCGCGCTGGACCTGATCGAGACCTACTACAACGATGCCGTCATGAATGGCCTGACGGTGGACCGCCACAGCGAGGAAGCGGCGGTGGAGCTGTTCGCCGCCAACATCATGGATGCCGGCAGCGCCTTCCTCGACAATCCACGCGACAAGCCCTTCATTCCGAGCTGGAACCGGGTGCAGTCAGCCGTGCCGGACCTGCTCGAGCGCATGCACGAAGCGGTGGAGCTGGACAACCAGTAAGGCTCGCGGCGGGAAACAGCAAGACCAACGACAACGGGGCTGCCACTGGCAGCCCCGTTGTCGTTGGCAGGAGGAGAAAAAGAGGGCGTCAGACAACCTCGATGGCGGGCGGGCGCACGGTTTGCTCCATCAGCCAGGCCGCCTGATAGGGGCGGCGGGCCATGGTGGGATCGTAGGCCTTGTCGTGGCACAGGTGGTCGGTCAGCGCGACGCCTTGCCAGCTTGCCGGCAGCGGCAGCACGCGCGGCTGATCGGTGACATTGAGGGCGAACAGCAGGCGACGCCCTTCATGGGTGACGCGCTCGAAGACGAAGAAGTCCGGGCCGACATCGAAGACATTCTGGTCGGCATCCGGGTGGAAGCAGGGTTCGTTGCGGCGCAGTGCCATGCGGCGCTTGAGGGCGTGGAAGACCTCATGGGTCGCGGTGTTGGGGCTTGCCAGCAGTGCTTCCAGTTCATCGCGCTGCCATTTGCGGCGGTTGATGGCGCGCAGGTGACCATCGCGCTCGACGCCTTCCTGGTGGTTGGGGGTCGCGGTCAGCGAGTGGATGTACATCCCCGGGATGCCCTGCAGGCTCAGCATCAGGGTCTGACTGGCGATGAAGCGCTCGATCTGCCACGGGTCCTGGCCGCGCCGCGTGCCCTTGAGCGCATCGAAGTAGCTGATGTTGAGCTCATAGGGGGTGTCGGCGCGCCCGGGGTTGGCGCGCATGCTGACGTAGCCACCGAAGTCATGCACCAGTCGCACCAGGGTGTCGCGCTCGTGGTCGGGCAGCAGGCCCTCAAGGGCGCGAACGCCGATACCGTCGTGACTGGCGGTGAAGTTGAAGTAGCTGCAGCCGGAAGGCAGGGACGGCAGGCTGGTGGCCCACTGGGTCAGGGCGCTGGCATCGCCGGAGGTCAGGGTGTGCAGCGTCAGCGGCGGCAGCGTGAACTGATAGATCAGGTGCGCTTCATCGGCCTGGGCGCTGCCCTCGATGGCGGTGAGGTCGTGCTGTGACAGGCGGTCGAGCCCGAAGTAGGACATGTTCTCGGCGTGGGGCACGTTGGTCTCGGTGATCAACAGGCTGCCCGGCGCTAGATGGTCGACGATGGCGCGCAGCAGGCGCACCACGGCGTGTGTCTCCGGCAGGTGGATGCAGGAGGTGCCCTGGCGTTTCCACAGGAAGGCCACTGCATCGAGGCGGATGATGCCCGCGCCCTGCTCGAGGTAGTAAAGCAGGATGCCGATGAATTCGAGCAGCACATCGGGATTGGCGAAGTTCAGGTCGATCTGGTCATCCGAGAAGGTTGCCCAAAGATGGCGCAGGCCACGACGGGTATGCACCGGCGTGAGCAGGGCAGACGGGCGCGGGCGCACGACCTCGGAGACATCGGTGTCGGGGTCCATCTCGATGAAGTAGTCGCGGCCGGGCTGCACGCCGGCCAGATAATCGGCGAACCACAGTGACTCGCGTGAGCAGTGATTGATGACCAGGTCTGCCATCAGGTCGCGCTGCTCGCTCAGGCGCCGGATGTCCTGCCAGTCGCCGAGGACCGGATTGACCTCGCGATAGTGGATGACGCTGAAGCCGTCATCGCTGCTCCACGGAAAGAAGGGCAGCACGTGGACACCGGACAGGCTGTCGTCCAGTCGGCTGGCGAGGAAGTCGTGCAGGGTCGCCAGTGGTGCCTCGCCTTCCTGCTGCAGGCTGTCGCCGTAGGTGATCAGCCACTGGTCGCGCTCGCTCCAGAGCGGCTCGCCTTCCGGTACGCGGGGGGTGAGGCGCGTGCGATGGAAATCCAGCACCGTCTCCAGGCGTCTGAGGACTTCCTCATGACGCTGTGGGTAGATCTCGGCGAGCAGGCGTGTGGCATGCGCCTGGAAATCAGCTTGCGAGAGGCGTTTGGCGAGAGAGACTCTGGCCCGTGGTCTGGCGTTGCCCTCGCTCGGCGCAGGATCGGAGGCAGTGGATGTCGAGTGATCGGGAGATGACGTATCGGACATGGGCAATCCTCGTGGCAGCAAAAGCGGTCAGACTCTGCCTCGTGAGGTGCAATGGGCAGAGCGTGTCGCGGGTGATCTTCGGGAAGCCCGCCGGCGCAATCCTGCGGGGCCGGTGGCAAGACTGGAAATCACTTATCAGATGAAGTCGGCTGGCCGTCGCTTGGTGAAATCCCTGAACAGCGCATCGCTGAGCGGCGCCCGTGGGTGACGGCCTGGCGCCTTTACTCATGAGTCATGCACGCCTTGGGCCAGATTCGTCAAGCCTGCAAGGCAGGACGGCCAGCCTGCATGTGCCGGCTGGCCGTCCTGTCTGGCGTCATGTGGCCTGCGGCCAGCTGACGCCACTGCGCTTCATGACACGCTTTACTTGCGCAGCACGCGATACAGAATCAGCAGAATGACGGCGCCGAGCACGGCGATGACAAAGCTGGCCAGATTGAATCCCGTCACTTCACCGAAGCCCATCAGGGTGCCGACCCAGCCACCGACCACAGCCCCCAGGATGCCGATGATGCTGGTGACGATGATGCCACCCGGGTCCTTGCCGGGCACGATCACCTTGGCGATGATGCCGGCAATAAGACCGAATATGATCCATGCAATGATTCCCATGTCGCAGCTCCTTGCGTCATCGTGATCAATCTCGCGGCAGAGATCATCCGCCGCCAGTCGTGAAAGGATTTCACGGCTCGGGCAAGCGTCCTTGTGAGGCGCTGCACCCTGATGTCATCTTTCGGTTATCGGGCGGGGATTTCAAGCCTGCTGGGCAGGTTGATTGACGCTTTCGCCGCGGTGCCCGCCACCCGAGGCGACAATGCAGGAAACTCCTGCCTCCCTTTGGTCGCTCCCCAAGGCTAGTTCAGTCATGTCGAGGCTGACATAGGCTCCCGTGGCGGGGCCTTAACGGTTACAATACCCGCCATTCGCTGTCATTCGGCTGCGCTGCGCCACTTCCTCGCTGTGCTTCGCGCGGGGCCGCAGCCACCTCGCACCCAAGCAGGCTCTCCAACATGCACTGTCCCTTCTGTGGAACTCATGAAACCAAGGTCACGGATTCCCGACTGGTGGTCGAGGGTGACCAGGTGCGGCGGCGTCGCCAGTGCGCGGCCTGCGGTGAGCGTTTCACGACTTACGAAACGGCGGAGCTGGTCATGCCGCGCGTGGTCAAGGGCGACGGCTCGCGTGAGAGCTTCGATGAGCACAAGCTGCGTGCCGGCATGCTGCGCGCGCTGGAAAAGCGCCCGGTATCCTCCGAACTGATCGAGGCCGCGGTGGAGCGCATTCGTCAGCGTCTGCGTGCCACCGGCGAGCGTGAGATCGAGGCGCGGCGCATCGGCGATGAGGTCATGCAGCAGCTCAAGCGGCTGGATCAGGTCGCCTATATCCGCTTCGCTTCGGTCTATCGTCGCTTCCAGGATCTTGATGAGTTCCGCGCCGAGATCGACCGTCTCGCCCAGGAGCCCAGCTTCCTGCCGGGCGAGGAAGACGCGCGACCCTGATATCTCGACACAGGCATCCTTGCAGATGCCCTCGAGGCCTGCGCCTGCTGGTCCTGTCGCGTCACGCTGCGTGGCTCAGGCCTCGAAGTATTGGCCACCGCCTGGGCTACGCCTGACCTTCTCTCGTTTCACGCCAAGGTATCGCATGTCTCTTTCTCCTCATGCTTCTCATGCTCCCCGTGACAGCCATTCTCGCGACAGCCACTCTCGCGACCGCAGTGCTCCCTCGGCGCGTGATGCGCGCCACATGGCCCACGCCCTGCGCCTGGCGCGCCTGGGCAGCTACACGACGCAGCCCAATCCGCGTGTCGGCTGTGTGCTGGTAGAGGCCGAGACCGACGAGGTGATCGCGAGCGGCTTTCACGTGCGTGCCGGGGAAGGGCATGCCGAGGTCAATGCGCTGGCAGAGGCAGGCGAGCGCGCGCTGGGCTGCGTGGCCTATGTGACGTTGGAGCCCTGCTCCCACACCGGGCGTACCGGCCCTTGCTCGCTGGCGCTGATCGCGGCGGGCGTCTCGCGGGTGGTGATCGCGATGCGTGATCCGAATCCGCAGGTTGCCGGGCGCGGCATCGCGCTGCTGCAGGGCGCGGGCATCGCGGTGACGGTCGGGGTGATGGAGCAGGAGGCGCGAGCGCTCAATCCCGGCTTCCTGTCACGCATGGAGCGCGGTCGGCCCTTCGTGCGCCTCAAGCAGGCCATGAGTCTGGACGGTCGCACGGCGATGGCCTCCGGCGAATCCCAGTGGATCACCGGCCCCGAAGCGCGCAGCGCCGTGCAGCGTCTGCGCGCGCGCTCCAGCGTGGTGATGAGCGGCATCGAGTCGGTCATCTTCGATGATTCGCGTCTCAATGTGCGCGCCGACCAGCTCGGGCTCGAAGACCATCCGCTGGGGCTCGAGGCGCTGGTGGCGCGTCAGCCGTTGCGCGTGGTGGTGGACAGCCACCTGCGTCTGCCGCTGGCGGCGCGCATTCTGGCGCAACCCGGTCGTACGCTGCTGGTATGTGTCGCGGATGAGACAGCGGCGCAGGCTGAGCGACGTACCTTGTTGGAGGCGGCCGGTGCCGAAGTGTTGGCGCTGCCGGCCGGCGCGGATGGCCGCGTGGACCTTGAGTCCCTGCTGCACTATCTGGCCGAGCACGAGCAGGCCAATGAGGTACTGCTGGAAACCGGCGCGGTACTGGCCGGGGCCATGATTAATACGGGGCTGGTCGATGAGATGCAACTCTTCATGGCCCCGACGCTGCTGGGCGGCGAGGCTCGCCCGCTGCTGGCGCTGCCGGGGCTGGATCACATGGCGCAGCAGCGCCGGGTCGAGATTCGCGATATCCGGGCGGTGGGGCGTGATTGGCGTATCACCGCAGTGCCAGTAGCATCGCCAGACCCGCAGGAGAGCGGCGACTGATTTCTTCTTGTCACGCAAGCACTTGCCGCCGTCTGGCGACAGCGGCGTCGCTGGGTGCTGGCGCAAAACGGGGTGGCGGGGTACCCTGACGCCCGACTTTTTGATAATACGCGTGGGTCCGGCATGGGCCGGCGCAGCCCGTAAAGTGGAGCAAGCATGGCGCTATCAGGCATCGCAGCACTCGTCGAGGATATCCGGCAAGGCAAGATGGTCATCCTCATGGATGACGAGGATCGTGAGAATGAAGGCGACATCATCATCGCCGCGGAAGCCGTGACAGCCGAGCACATCAACTTCATGGCACGCCACGCGCGTGGCTTGATCTGCATGCCGATGTCGCGTGAGCATTGCGAACAGCTCCAGCTGCCACTGATGGTTCAGGCCAACGGTTCCGGCTTCGGCACCAAGTTCACGCTCTCCATCGAGGCCACCGAAGGCGTCACCACCGGTATCTCGGCGGCTGACCGCGCCCGTACCGTGCAGGCTGCCGCCGCGCGCAATGCGCGCCCGCAGGACATCGTCCAGCCGGGGCACATCTTCCCGCTGATGGCGGAACCGGGTGGCGTGCTGCGTCGTGCCGGCCATACCGAGGCGGCCTGTGACCTGGCGTCCATGGCGGGCTTTGGCGCGACCGGCGTGATCTGTGAGGTCATGAACGACGACGGCAGCATGGCGCGTCGTGAAGAGCTCGAGCGCTTCGCCGCCGAGCACGACCTCAAGGTCGGCACCATTGCGGACCTGATCGAATATCGCATCCACAATGAGCAGACCGTGGAAGTGCTGGACAGCGAGCAGGTCGAGACCGCCTTCGGCGAGCTGACGCTGCACTGCTTCAGCGATCGGATCCAGGGCCGTCACCACCTGGCGCTGGTCAAGGGCACGCCGGACGCCGAGTCTTTGACCACCGTGCGCGTGCACGTGCAGGACCCGATGCGCGACCTGCTGACCCTGCGTCAGCCGGGTAGCAGCAGCTGGGCGCTCAATGATGCGCTCGCCGAAGTCGCCGCCGCCGATGCCGGCGTGCTGGTACTGCTGGACACCGGCAGCGACGCGATGGATTACAAGGATCGTCTCGATGTCTTCCTCGGACGACGTCGTACGCCGCGCACCAACGAATCCGATGGTGCGGGCAATTATCTGACCACCGGTACCGGTGCCCAGATCCTTCGGGATCTCGGTGTCGGCCGGATGCGTCTGCTCAGCTCGCCGTGGAAATTCTCTGCCCTGTCCGGGTTTGGCCTCGAAGTGGTCGAACTGGTCGGCAGTGATGACACGGTAGGCGAGACAGGCGCAGATGCCGCGGGCGCGTAAGCGCTTCGGCACCCCAAATGGCGGGGGAGGTCGCGCAATTCTGGCGGCCTTCCCCGGTATGATTGATATCCCCGCCCCGGTTCTCCGGGGCGCTAGCATTGTGGACTGACCATGCAACCGATTGCTCAACTCGAAGGCACTTTCACCAATGTCGATGGCCGTTACGTCATCGTCGTCGGGCGTTTCAACCACCATGTCGTCGACAGCCTGGTGGAAGGCGCGGTCGATTCTCTCGTACGCCACGGCGTCGATGAGGAAAACATCGACCTGATCCACGTGCCGGGTGCCTGGGAAATTCCGCTGGCCGTCAAGGCCGTGCTGGCCAAGGTCAAGCCGCACGCCGTCATCACGCTGGGTGCAGTGATCCGCGGTGGTACGCCGCACTTCGAATACGTCGCCGGTGAGTGCAACTCCGCGCTGTCGCGTCTGCAGCTCGAATTCGACACCCCGGTCGCCAATGGCGTGCTGACGGTGAATTCCATCGAGCAGGCCATCGAGCGTGCCGGCACCAAGGCTGGCAACAAGGGTACCGAAGCGGCCATGGCGGCGATGGAAATGGTCTCCCTGCTCAAGGCCATGGGAGGTGACGCGTGAGCGAACGCAAGGAACGTACCGAGCGCGAGCCGTCCAAGCAGCAGCAGGCGCGTCGCGCCGCTCGCGAGCTGGCCGTGCAGGGCATCTACCAGTGGCAGATGACCGGCAAGAACATGACCACCATCGAAGCCGAGTTCCGTGGTCAAAAGGTCGACGATGACGTCGAGCTGCACGAGAACTGGGTCGAGGTGATGCGCATCGCCGACCAGGCGCTGTTCCACGAACTGCTGCACAACGTGCCGCGCTTCCAGAAAGAACTGGATGCCAGCATCAGCCCGCTGCTCGACCGTCGCCTGCAGGATCTCGACGAGATCGAGCTGGCCATCCTGCGTCTGGGCGCCTATGAGCTGTCCAAGCGCATGGAAGTGCCGTATCGCGTGGCGATCAACGAAGGGGTCGAGCTGGCCAAGACCTTCGGTGCCACCGACGGGCACAAGTACGTCAACGGGATCCTCGACAAGCTGGCAGTCAAGCTGCGCAGTGCCGAGGTGACCCAGGCCCGCCTGCGCTGACATGCCAGGTGAATTCGAGCTGATTGCCCGCTACTTCCAGCGCGATCTGTCCGGGGCACCGGGCGTGTTGCTGGGGCCGGGTGACGACTGTGCACTTCTTGCCGCCAGTGATGGCATGCAGATGGCGGTCAGTGTCGATACCTCGGTGGCGGGGGTGCACTTCCCGCCGGATGCGCCTGCGGCGTCCATTGGCCATCGCGCCCTGGCCGTCAATCTGTCTGATCTGGCGGCGATGGGCGCGACCCCGCGCTGGGCATTGCTGGCTCTGACGTTGCCGGACGTGGATGAAGACTGGCTGCATGGTTTTGCGGCCGGTTTCCATGCGCTGGCGGATCGCTACGGCATCGCGCTGGTAGGCGGCGACGTCACGCGCGGCCCGCTCGCCATCACGATCACTGTGCATGGCGAGCTGCCGTGCGTGCTCGAGCCTGCCCAGCAGGCCGACAGCGTGGCCCGCCCGATTCTGCGGCGTGATGGTGCCCGCGAGGGGGATCTCATCGCGGTCACTGGCCTGCCGGGGCTGGCGCATGCTGGCCTCAAGGCCTGGCAGGATGGCGTACGCGACGTGCTGAATCCTTGCCTGGCGGCCTACCTGCGACCAGAACCGCGGGTCGATGCGGGGCTGGCGCTGCGTGAGCTTGCCAGTGCGGGCCTGGATGTCTCCGATGGCGTGATGGGCGATCTGGCACACATCTGTCGTGCCAGTCAGCTGTCGGCGGCGCTGGAGCTTGGCGAACTGCCGCTGGCGCCCGAGCTGATCACGGCGCTTGGCGAGCAGGGCGCCCGCGAGGCAGTCCTCAATGGCGGCGACGATTACGAGCTGTTGCTCACGCTGCCCCAAGAGAATCTCGAGACGGCCAGGCTCGCCCTGCGCTCGCTCAATCTGTCCTTGAATGTCATCGGTCGCATGCAGGCGGCGGGCAGCGATGCGCCGCGCGTGATGCTGATGGACAATGGCGTTGAACAGGCAGCGACGGGCCAGAGCTGGCAGCATTTCTCTGCCTCGCAGGCTTCTGTCACACAGGGCTCTGACACACAGGGCTCTGCCACGCAGGCCTCTGGGTCAGACGGCTCCTGCGGTGATGCGTCGCCACGTAACGCGAACGGGGTGGCACCATGAATCGCGCACCCGCCAGTGTCTGGCGGCGCCCCGTGCACTTCCTGGCCTTCGGGTTGGGCAGTGGTACCGCGCCCTTTGCACCGGGCACCTTCGGTACTCTCGCGGCAATCCCGTTCTACTGGTTGATGACCAACCTCACGCTGTGGCCGTATCTGGCCATCGTGCTGGTCGCGTCGCTGGTCGGGATCTGGATCTGTGATCGCACCTCGCGCGATCTCGGTGTGCATGATCACTCCGGGATCGTCTGGGACGAATTCGTCGGCTATTGGATCACGATGGCCGCCGTGCCATTCTCTTGGCAGGCAGCGCTATGGGGCTTCGTGGTCTTCCGGGTCTTCGATATTCTCAAGCCATGGCCGATTCGCTGGGCCGACCGCCGGGTTGCCGGTGGCTTCGGCATCATGCTGGATGACGTCTTCGCCGGTATCTATGCCTGGTCGACGATGCATCTGTGGCTGTGGTTGCACTGACGCTTCGCTGCCTTGGCGGCGAGGCTCACGCACATGTTTCACTGATGGAAGCAGATGCGACAAGAGGCACCGCGCAGACGGTGTGATGCTCCAATAACGGACAAGGGTTAATGCGATGGGCAAGGGACTGGTAACCGCGACGGCAGTGGTCGTCATCGGGGCAGCCGGCTATGTCGGCGGCGTGGCTTACTCAAGCCAGCGCTTTGAAGATGAGATGGCCCGCATGGTGGCAGAGCTCGACAGGAGCTCCGACATCAAGGCGACCCGTGAGGATGTCGACAGCGGCTGGTTCGGCTCCACGGGCCGGGTGGAGATGGAACTCGCCACCGGGGACGGTGAAGGTCCCATGCGCATCGTATTGCCCTATGAAGCCGGCCACGGCCTGCTGTCGACCACCATGCAGGGCAATGTCAAGGTGCTGTACGGTACGCCGTCACGCGACGTCTTCGCCGAAGTGCTCGGCGATGGCAAGGCGATCGCCTTCGATGGCAGCGTCGACAACTTCAGCGGCGCCAGCGACACCACCCTGACCTTGCCGGCCTTTGACTGGCAGGACCCGGAGAGCGGTACGCGCATCGACTTCCAGGGTGGCGAGCTGCTGGCCTCCCACAATGGCGGTGACACGCCGGAAATTACCGTGGATGGCGAGATCACGCCGTTCGATATCACCAATGGCGCCGAGAAGGTCAGCGTCGGCACCCTGAGCCTCAACGGCATCTATCGTGGGGCGGACAATGACTTCCGCCAGGACGACAAGATCGTGCTGGACACCCTGACCATCGACAACGGCACCGGTCAGCCGCCAGTGGTCGCCAGCGATATCCGTTACAGCGGCGAGACGCGTCTGGACCCGACCGAGCTGCGCTATCTGATGAAGCTGTCGGTGCAGGATGTCAGCGCGGGTGATCAGCAAATGGCCAGCGGCGATGTGTCCATCTCGATCGATCGTCTGCAGGGCGCGGCCGTCTATGACTTCATCACCCAGCTGCAGGACTTGCTGGAAGAAGCGGGCAAGCCGTTCGAGGAGCTGAGCGAAGAGCAGCAGGTCGCCATCCTCGAGAAGGTCGAAGCGCCGCTGTTCACCATGCTGAGCACCTCTCCGCGCATGACGCTGGAATCGCTGAATGCCAAGAGCGATGCCTTCGGTGTCGACATGCAGGGTGATGGCCAGATGATTCTCGATGGTGCCGATATCACCGATCTGACCATTCAGGAACTACAGACCGTGCCGGGTCAGCAGGCCTTCCTGAATCGTCTGAGCGGGCGCTTCGAGTTCCGCAACGTGCCGCCGATGATGGCCATGATGGCGGGTGTCTCTCCGCAGGCCGCTGACCGCAACCTCGTGGTCGAGATCGATGGTGACAGCGTGAAGATCAACGGCACCCCGATCTACTGAGGGAGATGCGCGGCGCTGGTGTCACGAGAGCTCAGTGACGCCAGCACCGTGTAGTATGCTGGAAACGACAATGCCCGCCTCATGGCGGGCATTGTCGTTTCCAGGGGGCGCATCAGGTGCCACCCTGAACACGCAGTGTTGCGCCCCCGGTGCGGCAAGCCTGCCTTGATAAAGTGGCTCACTGGCCGCATTGGTGGAGATGATCGCCTCAATCGAGGCCTGGTTTCATGAGGGTTGCATGCCACGTCACGAAGAGATTTCCGATAACGACGATATTCTTGCCGGCTTCGAGGATGACAGCCAGTCACAAGAGCCTTCTTCTTCCGCCTCGGGTGGGTTGGTGCCGAGTGGTGACCAGCTGCCGGAGCGCATCTACCTGCTGCCGATTCACAATCGCCCGTTCTTCCCGGCCCAGGTTCAGCCGCTGGTGATCAACAAGCAGCGTTGGGCCGAGACCATGCAGTTGGTCGGCAATACGCCGCATCATGCTGTCGGTCTGGCCTTCGTCGGCGATGTCGAGGTCGATGAGTTGGGGGTCGAGCACTTCCCCGAGATCGGCTCCGCCGTGCGCGTCCACAAGCCTGAAGACGGCGATGATCAGGTACAGTTCATCGCCCAGGGGCTGCGCCGCTTCCGCATCACGCGCTGGTTGTCGCGCAAGCCTCCCTATCTGGTCGAGGTCATCTATCCGCGTGAGCCGGTCGATGCCGAGAGCGATGAGGCGCGCGCCTACGCGATGGCGATGATCAACGGCATCAAGGAATTGCTGCCGATCAACCCGCTGTACGGCGAGGAGCTCAAGCAGTACCTCAATCGCTTCAGCCCGCATGAGCCCGGCCCGCTGACCGATTTCGCCGCCGCCATCACCTCGGCCAAGGGCGCTGAGCTTCAGGAAGTGCTGGAGTCTCTGCCGGTGATGGAGCGCATGCAGAAGGTGCTGCCCCTGCTGCGCAAGGAAATCGAGGTCGCACAGCTGCAGACCGAGATCTCCCAGCAGGTCAACGCGCAGATGGAGAAGCATCAGCGTGAATTCTTCCTGCGCGAGCAGCTCAAGGTCATCCAGCGTGAACTGGGCATCTCCAAGGATGATCGCGAGAACGACGTCGATACCTTCCGCGCGCGTCTCGACGAGCTCAAGGTGCCGGAGCGCGTCCAGTCGCGCATCGATGATGAGCTCGACAAGCTGTCGGTGCTGGAGACCGGCTCGCCGGAATACGGCACCACACGCAACTATCTTGACTGGCTGACCTCGCTGCCGTGGGGCATCACCTCCACCGATCAGCTCAATCTGGCGCATGCGCGTACCGTGCTCAATCGCGATCACGATGGGTTGGATGATGTGAAGTCACGCATTGTCGAGTTTCTGGCCGAGGGCACCTTCAAGGGCGATGTCGGCGGCTCGATCCTGCTGCTGGTCGGCCCGCCCGGCGTGGGCAAGACCTCCATCGGGCGCTCCATCGCCCAGGCGCTGGGTCGTGAGTTCTATCGCTTCTCGATCGGCGGCATGCGCGATGAGTCCGAGATCAAGGGCCATCGCCGCACCTACGTGGGCGCCATGCCCGGCAAGCTGGTGCAGGCGCTCAAGGAGGTCAAGGTCGAGAACCCGGTGATCATGCTCGATGAGATCGACAAGCTGGGGCAGTCCTTCCAGGGCGACCCGGCCTCGGCGCTGCTCGAGGTGCTCGACCCGGAGCAGAACGTCGACTTCCTCGATCACTACCTCGATGTGCGCCTCGATCTCTCCAAGGTGCTGTTCGTGTGTACCGCCAATACGCTGGACAGCATCCCCGGCCCGCTGCTGGACCGCATGGAACAGATTCGCCTCTCCGGCTACATCGCCGAGGAGAAGATGGCGATCGCCAAGCACCACCTGTGGCCGAAGCTGCTGACCCGCGACAACATCCCCAAGAAACGCATCAATCTGAGTGACGCCGCGCTGCGTCAGGTCATCGAGGGCTATGCCCGTGAGGCCGGCGTGCGTCAGCTGGAGAAACAGCTGCACCGTATCGTGCGCAAGGCGGCGGTGAAGTTGCTGGAAGAGGAGCTTCCGACCGTGAAGGTCTCGGTCAAGAATCTCGAGGAATTCCTCGGTGCGCCGATCTTCCGTCGCGAGAAGGTCCTGGCCGGCGAAGGCGTGGTGACCGGGCTTGCCTGGACCAGCATGGGCGGTGCGACCCTGCCCATCGAAGCCACCCGGGTGCATGGCCTGACACGTGGCTTGAAGCTGACCGGCAAGCTGGGCGACGTGATGCAGGAGTCGGCCAACATCGCCTACTCCTACACGCTGGCCAATCTCGAGGCCTACGATGCCGAGGCGGATTTCTTCAATGAGTCCTTCATTCACCTGCACGTGCCTGAAGGCGCGACGCCCAAGGACGGACCCAGCGCCGGCGTGACCATGACCACGGCGCTGATGTCGTTGGCCAAGCATCAGGCGCCGCGCAAGGGGCTGGCGATGACCGGTGAGCTGACCTTGACCGGTCAGGTGCTGCCGGTGGGGGGTATCCGCGAGAAGGTGATCGCGGCGCGGCGCAGTGATATCTACGAGCTGATTCTGCCGCAGGCCAACCAGCGCGATTACGATGAGCTGCCGGAATACCTGAAGGAAGGCATGATCGTGCACTTCGCGGCGCGCTACGCGGATGTCTCGCGTGTGGTCTTCGACAGTGACAGCGCCCAGCGTCATTGAGTGGTGTGTGATCAGCGGCGAGACGTGAGTGACAAGCGCTGATTGCCAGGCCCTGAGCGCCAGATGCTGAGCGCCAGATGTTGAGCTCAACCAGCGCCGAAATCAGCCGCAGGACGACAGAGGCCCCGCCAATTGGCGGGGCCTCTGTCGTTGCTGTGCTTTCTGCTGCCTGTGCTTTCTTCTTCCTTGGCTTGGGTCTGGCGATTCCGGGAGAGCCTGGGAGAGCGATTGGAAGGGCGATTGGAAGAGCGATCGGGAGGGTGATCGTGAAAGGGGCTATTCAGCCTGGTTCGTGCTCAGGCGGTGTCGAGTTGCTCGAGGACGGCCGCCTCGGCGGCATTGCGCCCTACGCTGGCGATGCCGTTGTCGCGCCCGGATTCCGACTTGTACATCTGACTGCGACCGATCTGCTGGCTGTTGGCGGCCAGCAAGGTGAAATAGAAACGTCCGTCCTTGGCGACTTCCCGGGTGAAGCGTTTTTCCTCGACGGCATTCTTGCGCACGGACTCCACGCCGTTCAGGCAGCCGCGCTTGTCGGCATAGCCCTGACTCTGCAGGATCTTCTCGCCGTTGCCTGCCTTCAGCGCAAAGTAGAACTTGCTGTCCTTGCCCCGAGTGATGACGAATTTTCCGGCCATGGGTGACTCCTGTTCCTTGTGGGGTGTCTGGCATTGCCTGATGTGTCGTCCTTCAGTGTAATCAGCGCCTCCCGCCGCAGGCCCACGCTAGAGGCCGCTTCATTCAACGCTTTCGGCGCTTGTCGGCATCTTTCGGGGCTGCTGGTGGCGTGGGCGGCGCTATCTGGTAGGCAAGCGGGGCCGGTACATGACAGAATTGACCTAGGCAGACAGCGTTGACCCAAGAGGCACGCGTCTCCTCTGGACACCAGGTGTGCGTACCCCGAGCGGGGCGCCGCCTGACCAAAACAGAAGCCGCTCCCGTACGGAGTGATTCTGCAGCGGATTGCGCAGAAGGGCGGCGTCAATTTCCTGACCCTGCCAGGCGCAATTCCATGAATCAGTCCCTCTTCGCACAGGAGAGCGGCCAAGCATTGAATGAGGTTTACCATGCCAGAGTATCGCTCCCGTACGACCACCGCAGGTCGTAACATGGCCGGCGCTCGCGCCCTGTGGCGCGCCACCGGCATGAAAGATGGCGACTTCCAGAAGCCGATCATCGCCGTTGCCAACTCCTTTACCCAGTTCGTGCCGGGCCACGTCCACCTCAAGGACATGGGTCAGCTGGTCGCGCGCGAGATCGAGAAGGCCGGCGGCGTCGCCAAGGAATTCAACACCATCGCGGTCGATGATGGCATCGCCATGGGCCACGACGGCATGCTGTATTCGCTGCCGTCGCGTGACCTGATCGCCGACAGCGTCGAATACATGGTGAATGCCCACTGTGCGGATGCGCTGGTGTGCATCTCCAACTGTGACAAGATCACCCCGGGGATGCTGATGGCCGCCATGCGCCTCAATATCCCGGTCATCTTCGTCTCCGGCGGCCCGATGGAAGCCGGCAAGACCAAGCTGCTGGATCACGGCCTCGACTTGGTCGATGCCATGGTCATCGCCGCCGATGACAGCGTCGACGACGAGACGGTCGCCGAGATCGAGCGCAGCGCCTGCCCGACCTGTGGCAGCTGCTCGGGCATGTTCACGGCCAACTCCATGAACTGCCTGATGGAAGCGCTGGGTCTGGCATTGCCGGGCAACGGCACCGTGCTGGCTACGCACTCCGATCGTCGTCGTCTGTTCGAGAACGCCGGGCATCGCATCGTCGAGCTGGCGCGCCGTTACTACGAAGGCAACGAAGAGCATCTGTTGCCGCGTGCCATCGGCTCCCGCGCCGCCTTCGCCAACGCGATGACGCTGGATATCGCCATGGGTGGCTCGACCAATACCATCCTGCACCTGCTGGCTGCCGCTCAGGAAGCCGGTGTCGACTTCACCATGTCCGACATCGACAAGCTGTCCCACAGCGTGCCGCAGATGTGCAAGGTGGCGCCGAATACCCAGAAATATCACATCGAGGATGTCCATCGTGCCGGCGGCATCATGGGGATCCTGGGCGAGCTGGATCGTGCCGGTGTGCTGGATACCTCCGTGCCGACCGTCTACGGCGACTCGCTGTCTGCGGCGCTGGAAGAGTGGGACATCATGCGTTCGCCCACTGATGAAGTCGTCGAGTTCTATCGCGCCGGCCCGGGTGGTATTCCGACCCAGACCGCCTTCTCGCAGAGCGCGCGCTGGCCGAGCCTGGATGGTGATCGCGCTCAGGGCTGTATCCGCGATTACGACCATTGCTTCTCCACCCAGGGCGGCCTGGCCGTGCTGTACGGCAACATCGCACTGGATGGTTGCGTGGTGAAGACCGCTGGCGTCGATGACTCCATCCTCGTCTTCGAAGGCCGTGCCTACGTCTGCGAGTCCCAGGATCAGGCGGTGGAAGACATCCTGGCCGACAAGGTCAAGGAAGGCGACGTCGTGATCATCCGCTACGAAGGGCCGAAGGGCGGTCCGGGCATGCAGGAAATGCTCTACCCGACGTCCTATCTCAAGTCCAAGGGGCTGGGCAAGGCGTGTGCGCTGCTCACCGACGGTCGTTTCTCCGGCGGTACCTCGGGCCTGTCCATCGGCCACGCGTCTCCGGAAGCGGCGGCGGGCGGTGCCATCGGTCTGGTCGAGCATGGCGACACCATCCTGATCGACATCCCGAACCGCACCATCAACGTCAAGCTGAGCGACAGCGAGCTACATGAGCGCCGTGAAGCGATGGATGCCCGTGGCAAGGATGCCTGGAAGCCGAGCATCCAGCGCAACCGTCGTGTCTCCGCCGCGCTCAAGGCCTATGCCTTGTTGGCGACTTCCGCTGACAAGGGCGCCGTGCGCGACCTGAGCAAGCTGGACTGAGAATCGGCTTCAGATATCTGACCCGGTCTCAGAGCAGGCCTCTGCGCTGAGACACTGCGCAAGCCTGTGTGAGTCAAACGACAACGGCCACCCTTCGGGGTGGCCGTTGTCGTTGATGGGGAGGTGCCTGAAGGGCATCCGCGGCAGGTCGTACACACGAAAGACCGCACTCAGGGCAGATCGGGCGAGGGGAAGCCGCTCGGGGCCTGGGGGCTTGCGAAGGTGTCGGTCGGGATGACCGGCTCAAGCTCCAGGAAGCGCACGCGATTGCGTCCCTGGCGTTTGGCCTTCTTGAGTGCGTGCTGGGCGCGTTCGCAGAGCTCGAGACGGTTGGCCAGCGTGAGCGTATCCGGCGCCGGGTGATAGCAGGTCAGCCCTATGCTGCAGGTGACCGGCCCGTCGAGACCATGCAGTTCTGCCGTGGCATGACGGACGCGCTCGGCGAGGATGATGGCGCCGCTGGAATCGGTCTGGCCCAGTACCGCGATCAGTGAGCCATCGTCGCGCTGACTGAGCAGGTCGCTCTTGCGTGTCGCGTTGCGCAGAATGGTGGAGACCTGCTGCAGTGCGCGGTCTCCTGCGGCGCGGCCGTACTGGCGATTGAAGTCGGTAAAGGCATCCACGTTGAGCAGCAGGATCGACAGTGGCTGCCCGTGGCGTGCACTGCGCGCGATCTCACCATCCAGCTGTTGCTCGAAGATCTCGGTGGGCAACAGCTTGTCCAGCACCGACGGCACGGCCGGGCCCGGGGGCGCCATGCTGGCCAGCTTGTGCCGCATGCGGGCCAGGCTCTCCTCGTGGGAGCGTCGCTCGCTGAGGTCCTGGTGCTGGCTGAGAATGACGCCGGAGTGGCTGTCGATCACATCCAGATGCAGCATGACTTCGATAATCTGCCCCTGTCTGCCCAGATAGCGATGCGGCTGCTCGAAGTGGGTGATCTCGCCGGCCTGCATGGCCAGAAGCACCTCCTGACAGGCCTGCATGTCAGCAGGGTGGGAGACATCCTCCAGCGCGCCACGCTGCAGTTCACCCCTCTCCGTCCCCAGCAGTTGGGCCAGCGCCGGATTGAGACGTGTCCAATGGCCATGGAAGTCCATGATCGCCATCGGGAGCTGGCAGCGCGAGAACAGCAGCTCCATCTCCTGGTAGGCGAGGCGCAGGTTGCTCAGTTCACTGGTCAGCCGCTTGCGCGCATTCTCGCGATCGATCAAGCCTCCCAGCAGGCTGGCCAGTGTCTCGACCAGTGCACGATCGCTGGCGCTGAAATCTGCCGCGCGCGGTGAGGTGTCGCCGAAGCAGACGGTGCCGGTCAGACGGCCTTCGGTCCACACCGGGGTGGCGATATAGCTCTGGAAGGGCATCGACTTGAGGGCCGGATGAGCCTCGAGTGCTGGCGTGGTCGCGATATTGGCGTAGGCGATGCAGCCAGCCTGCTCAACGACTTCATTGCAGAAGGTCTCGTTCAACGGTGCGATCGCGCCCTCGACCTTGTCGGGCGGCGGATTGACTGCCGCCATGATTTCATAGCGATTGGCCTCAGCGTGGCCGAGGATGCCGGTGGTCATCCCCAGCAGGCGGCAAGCGGTCACCAGGTACTCTCTGAGCTGTTCGCTGAAGGTTCCCGCAGGGGCGAGTGTCAGGGCAAACAACGCTTGCAGCTGGGCGGGTCCGAGATTCTCATTGAGGAAGACAGTCGCGGCGGCGGCTTGTGGCGAGAGCTCTGAGGTATCAACTGGACTCGAGTGCCCCGAAGAGGGTGGTCGCGCGGGCGGAGTAGGCAGCATGTGACATCCTTATCTTGCATGTTGCGGGGAGAGGGAATGACCAAAAAAGAGTATGGCGGTTGGGAGCGATGAACGGGCGTTTTGCCGGGGCAGGAAATCAACTGTTCATACACGTAAGACTGACGGGGCCTTTCGAGGTGCGACTGGATTGGAGACGCGCCAGGCCATGACTCTGGTGGTGGTACAAAAGAAACGGGGAGGCCGGTCGATGGCTGATCGACGGCCTCCCCGACAAGTTCTTTCTCTGCCCACCATGATGCGTCGTCATGCGTGGCAGAGTCTGTGTGCTGCTCGTCCTGTCATCCGTGTCCTGTGCCGTTTCACACCTGGTGTCACCGGTGGGGCAGGCAGGATCCCGCTGTCGTCATGCGTAACGTTGTTGGCTCAGGCGGCTTCTGCCAGCTGAGGTTCCGCTGTCGCTTCCATATCGATGGCTTCCAACGCCAGTTCGATCGAGAACCAGTTGTCGTTCAGCCACAATTCCAATGCTTCATTGCTCATGCACATCGTCAAGTCTCCCCGAGAGTAGTGGCAAGCGCGTGTGTGTCATGGTGTGCTGCCGGTAAGCAGCAAACATCAGTATGGCGTCTCCTTGCCGAGAGCGAATGAAGTTTGCGCGACGATATGATGTCAGCAGCCTCGGATAGCGAAAGCAGGACATCACCCATGGTCAAATGACCATGGGTGATGTCCTGCTTTTCGTGAAGGATGAGTCTCTCAGTCTCGAGAGCTTGCTTGCCGGGAAAAGCCTTTCCTTGCCAAGGAGCGCTTCAGGCTGTTGGCGTGGTATCAGACTGAAAGGTGCGAGCCTCAACGGCGAGTGAAGGAGCGCAGCAGACTGCGAATCAGCGTCCGTCCCAGTTGCGATCCCAGGGCGCGCATCACGGACTTGAGCAGGGTCTCCATGACGCCCTGACGCTGCCTGCCGCCTGTGCGCGGGGCGCTTTCGGCCACCGGACTTGTTTGCTCGGTGTCGCGGCGGGCGGCGCTGGCAGCGGCTTGAGCGCTTCCATCAGGTTCTGCGGTAGACGGCGTGGTGTCAGGCGTTGTCGCTGGTGTCTCCTCCGGCCGAACCTGGGCCGTCGCCGAGCTCGTCAGTTGCGCCTCGAGACGCTCGTGAGCCGATTCACGGTCTATCACTTCATCGTAGCGACCGGCCAGTGATGAGCTTGCCAGCAGCGCTGTGCGCTCGCTGTCACTCAACGGGCCGATCCGCCCCCGCGGCGGCGCGATCAAGGTGCGCTCCACCTGGGTGGGCGTGCCCTTGCTGTCGAGCACCGAGACCAGTGCCTCGCCCACGCCCAGCTCCGTGATCACCTGAGCCGTATCGAGGGCCGGATTGGGGCGGAAGGTCTCGGCAGCGGTCTTGACGGCCTTCTGGTCGCGTGGAGTGAAGGCGCGCAGGGCATGCTGGATCCGGTTGCCCAGCTGGCCGAGTACGTCATCGGGGATGTCGGCGGGGGATTGGGTCACGAAGTAGACGCCGACCCCCTTGGAGCGAATCAGGCGCACCGTCTGCTCGAGGCGCTCAAGCAATGCCTTGGGAGCGGCATCGAACAGTAGGTGGGCCTCGTCGAAGAAGAACACCAGCACCGGGCGATCGGCATCGCCGCGTTCGGGGAGGGTGCGAAAGAGCGTCGACAGGAACCACAGCAGGAAGGTGGTATAGAGGCGTGGACTCTGCATCAACTCACGCCCATCGAGCAGATTGATGAAGCCGCGTGTCTGGTCTCCCTCGCCCGTGGTCGCCAGCATGTCATTGATGTCGAGCGCCGGTTCGGCGAAGAAGCGCTCGCCGCCCTGGGTGGCCAGCACATGCACTCGGCGCAGCATGGCGCCGAGGCTCTGGGGGCTGACACTGCCATAGCGCTCCTCGAAGCCCTCGCGTTCACGCTCGATATGCTTGAGCAGGCTGATCAGGTCCTTGAGGTCGATCAGCTCCAGCCCTTCACGCTCGGCATGATCGAAGGCCAGGTGCATCAGGCCACTCTGGGTGTCGTTCAATTCCAGCAGGGTCGACATCAGCTCAGGCCCCATGGAAGCCACGCTGGCGCGCACTGCATGCCCGCTCTTGCCGAACAGATCCCACAGCCTGACGGGCGCGGCCTGAGGCTGCCAGTCATTGATGCCGAGGCTGGCGAGACGTTCATCGACGCGCGGATGCGGGGCACCCGCCGCGGCGATACCGGAGAGGTCACCCTTGACGTCGGCGGTGAACACCGGCACTCCCATGCGCGAAAACTCTTCAGCCAGCACCTGCAACGTGACGGTCTTGCCGGTACCTGTCGCACCGGCGACCAGGCCGTGTCGATTGGCCAGTGCCCCGGCTAGCGTGATGTGGCCCTTGGGTCCCTGTCCTGCGAGTCCCCCGATCAGCACGTCTGGCATGTGAGTCTCCTGTCATTCAGGTGATGGCGGTGCTTGCAGAGGGAGGTGTGGCGACCACTGCCGATGACCGCAGAGATGGGCGATGTCGTGGAGTCATAGGGTTACAAAATGTTTCGTTGAGTAAAATACTGCAAGCCATCTTGCGCCACTTGACGCATGGCGTCAGGCAACCGACGCGCGGCAAGCCGCCTGATGAGCGGCCAGCAGTCCATATGGGCGCTAATTAAACGCGAGCCGATATCTCACTCTTGTATAGGAAATCTGGAAGAAAGATATTTTTCTTTCCCTTCTCTGCTTGAAAGTCTGGCCCTGTAGTTCCATATCTTTAGGCATCAGGGCGCATGTGACGCAACACGCCTCGGCAGATTGGCGCTTTCGTCAAGAATGACACCAGCAGGTTCGGGTACAACTCTGGTGACGTTTTTTGAAGAATGCTCCGACAAGCAGCCGACGCGCTAGAGAGTGTTTGAGACATGCGCCGCAAAGATTTGACGCAGTACCACAAGACGTCGTTGAGATAGTTAGGAGCGTCTTGTGGAGCCTGGAACTCGAGACATCCAGTCTCGGGGCTCTTGAAGGCTTACCGGCAACGGCCGAGCGAATCATCTGCTCGTCTCTTGCAACAGACCGCTACTGGAGGATGGATCATGAAGAAGCTGACTGCTGCACTTTTCGCGACTGCCCTGGCACTGCCGACCACTGCTGCCTTTGCCGAGCACCACGAATCCAGCAACACCGGTTCCGCCAACACTGGCGCCCACTCCACCAAGGTAGAGGGCGGTACTGCTGCGGGTCATGAAGATGGCAAGGTGCATGACGACGCCGAACGCAACACCGAGAGTGGTTCTGCCAACACCAAGAAGGATTCCA
Organism: Cobetia sp. SIMBA_158; assembly: GCF_046566945.1. Classification (NCBI taxonomy): domain Bacteria; kingdom Pseudomonadati; phylum Pseudomonadota; class Gammaproteobacteria; order Oceanospirillales; family Halomonadaceae; genus Cobetia; species Cobetia sp. SIMBA_158. Next base: position 115,987 of record NZ_JAWJYL010000004.1, on the reverse strand, counting down.
TGATGGTGGAAGGTGGCACGGCCCAGTCCGAGTCCGCCAAGCACGGCAAGGTCATGGACAAGGGCGAAGACCATATGGGCGTCAGCCCGGAATCCGGTTCGTCCAACACCGCTGATGGCAGCATGAAGACCGAATAAACGTGTCTTGATGGTCTGGTCTCAGGCCAGACCCGCAATGGATCTTGCGGTGCCTGAACGAGTCGCCAGCACGACCCGCTTGAGCGCATCGCGAGTGAAACGACAAGCCTCCGCCATTGGCGGGGGCTTGTCGTCGTATGGGAGCACGTAAAGCAGGGGGGTGAGGGGCAGGGAAGAGGTGGCTGGCCCCTCAGGTGCTTGTCATCGTTGCTTGCCACCAAGCCCCTACCACCAGCGAGGGCTGTAGGTATCTTCCCCGGCCAGCAGGCGTTCGCGGGCCATGAACAGCGCCGCGATCGCGCGCGCCTCGTGGAAGTCCTCACGCGCCAGCAGCGCCGGCAGTTCGTCGAGGCGGTGGCGCTCGACGACCAGCGGTTCCGGTTCATCGCCCGGCAGGCGCTTTTCGAACAGATCGCGCGCCAGCATCACGTTCATGCGGTGATCCATGTAGTTGGGCGCCAGGCTCAGCTCGGCCAGTGGCTCGATGTTGTGCGCGCCATAGCCGCATTCTTCCATCAATTCGCGATTGGCGGCGGTCACCGGGTCCTCGCCCGGGTCGATCAGTCCCTTGGGCAGGGTCAGCACATATTGCTCAGGGCCAGCGGCATATTCGCGGATCAGCAGCACGTGGTCGGGGTCGGGCATGGCGACGATCATCACCGCGCCGTGACCGCCGCTCTTGAGGCGCTCGAAGCTGCGGGTGGCGCCATTGGAGAAGGTCAATTCCAGCGCTTCGACGGCGAACAGGCGCGAGCGCGCGACCTCGCGGCGTGAGTCGATCCGCGGCGGCGTCAGCGTGTGGCTGGCGTCTGAATGATTCATGGTCGGGTGAACGGTATCTGGCGCATCATCCATCGCAAGTCCTCGCGAGGCAGTATGAGAAGAGAGAACACTGTCGCTCATCGTGGCAGGCCGCCGCGAGCGGGGCAATCACAAGCCGCCATCGCCCCTCGTTGCACATGCGCGCCCGTGGGCCATGCTTTACACTATGAGGCCAAATTTCCCTCTGGCTGACAGAATCCGATGCTTGACTGGAACACTATCGACACCGTGCTGTTGGACATGGACGGCACTCTGCTTGACCTTCACTTCGACAGCCACTTCTGGCTCGAACACCTGCCCAGGCGCTATTGCGAGCTGCACCGCCTCGATGAGGCGCTGCAGGCCGATCTCAAGGTGCGCATCATCAGCGAGTCCGGCACGCTCAACTGGTACAGCCTCGATTACTGGAGCCGTGAGCTCGAGCTCGACGTCATCGCCCTGAAGCGTGAAGTGCAGCATCTGATCGGCTATCGCCATGAGGCCGAGGACTTCCTCGCCTGGCTGCGCGATCAGCCGCAACGCGTGGTGCTGGCGACCAACGCCGACCGTCATGGCATCGATCTCAAGTTCGCGCTGACCGGCATGGGCGACTACTTCGACGCCGTGGTGTCATCCGCGGATCTGGGCCACGCCAAGGAAGAGCAGGCCTTCTGGCACAAGCTCAACGAGATCGAGCCTTTCGATCCGGCGCGTACCCTGTTCATCGATGACAATCCGCAGGTGCTGGAAAGTGCCCACACCTATGGCATTGCCCATCTGCTGGGCGTGCGTCAGCCGGACTCGAAGCGCCCTGCGCGTGATTTCGAGCGTGTGCACGGCCTGGACGGCTTTGCAGTGCTGACCGAGGGCGCGGGCCCCGAGGTGGCCAATGCCGGAGTCTCGAGCGACGGGGAGGGCAAGGAGGCGTCATGAGCGATCAGGTACGTATCGACAAGTGGTTGTGGGCGGCGCGCTTCTTCAAGACGCGTGGCATGGCCAAGAAAGCCATCGAAGGCGGCAAGATCCAGTACAACGGCGGCAAGGTGAAAACCTCCAAGACCGTCGAGGTCGGCGCCGTGATCGAGGTGCCGCAGGGCTGGGATCGCCTCGTCGTCGAGGTGCTGGCCCTCAGCGACCAGCGCCGTGGCGCCCCGGAGGCCCAGAAGCTCTATCAGGAGACGCAGGAGTCCCGCGAGCGCCGTGAGCGTGAGGCCGAGACGCGTCGCCTCGGCAATCAGGGCATGACGCCGCCTCCCGGCCGTCCTGACAAGAAACAGCGTCGCAACATCCATCGCTTCCAGCGCCAGGATGCCGATAGCTGAGCCAGCGCGAGTCACCGCCGGGTGCCTTGGCACCGACCGGCACAATTTCCATACCGATGTGTGTCAGCACATCGTTGTTGGCGGCCTGATACGGGAGCGCTTGTGCGCTCTCCCTTCACGCCTGCCTTGAGGTCCCTCAATGAGCGAACACGACATGCAAGATTCCCATTCCACTGACGATGCGGCCGCGCCGAGCTTCGATCAGATCCAGCGCTTCCTGTTCGATGCCACCAACGTGCGTGGCGAGATCGTCACACTCGACAAGGCCTACGCCGAGGTGCTCGATCGTCACTCTTACCCGCAGGCCATCTCGCGCCAGCTGGGCGAGATGCTGGCGGCCGTGGCGCTGCTGACCGAGACCATCAAGCTCGATGGCACCATGACGCTGGAAGTGCGCGGTACCGGTATCGTGCGCCAGCTGATGGCCGAGTCGAACCCCGGCGGTGAGCTGCGCGCCATCGCACGCCTCAGCGATGAAGCGGTGTTGCCGACGGAAGAGTCCAGCCTTCAGGAGCTGGTCGGCCAGGGGCAGATCGTGATCACCCTCGACCCGCGTGAAGGCAAGCGCTATCAGGGCATCGTGGCCATCGATCAGGACAGCCTCGCCGGCTGCCTGGAGAGCTACTTCAGCCAGTCAGAGCAGCTGCCGACCCGCCTGTGGCTGATGGCCGATGGCAAGCGCACCGGCGGCGTGATGCTGCAGCAGCTGCCCAACGATGACGCCAACAAGGACCCGGATGCCTGGGAGCGCGTCGTGCATCTGGCCGAGACCCTCAAGGCCGAGGAGCTGCTGACGCTGGACCAGCAGGAAGTGCTGCATCGTCTCTATCACGAAGAAACCGTGCGCATCTATGAGCCCAAGGCGCTGCGCTTCGGCTGCACCTGTTCGCGCGAGCGTCTGGGCGCTGCCCTGCACAGCATCGCCGCCGACGAGCTGCGTCAGATCGTCGCCGAGCAGGGCGAGCTGGCCACCCAGTGTCACTTCTGCCATACCCGCTATTCCTTCAGTGCCGCGGAAGTGGAAGCGATCATCGAAGATCCTGACGCCGAAAGCCCCGTCGTGCATTGAGCATTTCCCGACGCGCCGGCGGCTGGCCACGGGGATGATGATTGTCTGACATATCGTCGTCCGTCAGGCGACGGCGACTGCGCCAAAGTGTTGCAACAATGGGCGTTTCCGCCCGACACCCTTTTTGCCATAATGCCTTGCCAGCACAGGGCCGGATGCCCTGTGCTGGTGGTATCGACGGTGTCATGGCATGCCGTCATGCGCGATCGGGCAGCAACGATCGATCACAAAATAAGCCTGTGGCATGTACCTCGGGCATCTGGCTTCAGCCATCAAGAGAGAGGGCGGCCCTGAGCCGCGGAGACGCGAATGAGCAAGCATCAAGACAGTGCGGTGACCACTCACACCAATCTCAGCAGCGCAGAGCTGATCGAGCTGGCAGTGGCTCGCGGCGAAGGACGTCTGGCCGACAACGGCGCGCTGGTCGTGGAGACGGGCGCCCGTAGTGGACGCTCCCCGAACGACCGTTTCATCGTCGACGAGCCGTCCACCTCGGACGCCATCGACTGGGGCAGCGTCAATCGCCCGTTCAGCCCGGAGCGTTTCGACGCCCTGTGGGAGCGCGTCGAGGACTACCTCGGCGAGCGCGACAGCTTCGTCTCCGAGCTGCATGTCGGCGCTGACCTCGAGCACTACCTGCCGATCCGCGTGACCACCGAGACGGCCTGGCACAACCTGTTCGCGCGTACCATGTTCGTGCGTCCGGACAGCTTCAATGCCAAGGACAAGAGCGAGTGGACCATCCTCAACGCGCCGCACTTCACCTGCGAGCCACAGCGTGATGGCACCAACTCCGACGGCGTCGTGCTGATCAACTTCGCGCGTCGTCGCGTCCTGCTGGCGGGCATGCGTTACGCCGGTGAGATGAAGAAGGCCATGTTCTCGGTGCAGAACTTCCTGCTGCCGGAAAAGGACGTGCTGCCGATGCACTGCTCCGCCAACGTCGGTGACGACGGCGAGACCACGCTGTTCTTCGGCCTGTCCGGCACCGGCAAGACCACCCTGTCCGCCGACCCGGCACGTTACCTGATCGGTGACGACGAGCATGGCTGGGGCGAAGGCACCGTCTTCAACATCGAAGGCGGCTGCTACGCCAAGTGCATCGACCTTTCCGAGAAGAACGAGCCGGTGATCTGGAGCGCGATCAAGTTCGGTGCCGTGCTGGAAAACGTGGTGCTGGATGATCGTCGTGGCGCGGATTACGGTGATGACCGTCTGAGCCAGAACTCGCGTGCCGCCTACCCGCTGGAGCACATCGAGAAGCGCGTGCCGGAAAACCGTGCCGGCGAGCCGAATGCCATCGTCTTCCTGACCTGCGACATGTCCGGCGTGCTGCCGCCGGTGTCCGTGCTCAGCAAGCAGGCCGCTGCCTACCACTTCCTGTCCGGCTACACCGCCAAGGTCGGCTCCACCGAGATGGGCTCCACCGCCGGTCTCGAAGCCACCTTCTCCACCTGCTTCGGCGCGCCGTTCTTCCCGCGTCCGGCACGTGAATACGCCGACCTGCTGATCAAGCGCATCGATGCCTTCGGCTCACGCGTCTACCTGGTCAACACCGGCTGGACCGGTGGCTCCTACGGTGAGGGCGGCTCACGCTTCTCCATCCCGACCACGCGCGGCATCATCAGCGCGATCCAGAACGGTGCGCTGGCGGACATCGAGACGCGTCATATCGACGTGCTCAACCTGGATGTGCCGGTACGCGTGCCGGGCGTCGATTCCAGCCTGCTCGACCCGCGTGAGACCTGGGAAGACCGCGCTGCCTACGACAGCAAGGCGCGTGACCTGTCAGCCAAGTTCGTCGAGAACTTCAAGAAGTTCGCCGGCGTGGATGAGGCGATCATCGCGGCAGGCCCGACACTGGTCTGACGATCAGCGGGATTGATCGCAAGCGGTAAGCAAAAAGCCTCGCCCGGTGTTCCGGGCGAGGCTTTTTCGTGTCTGCTGCTTTTCTCGTCAACAGCTGCTGTCATCACCTGCTGTCGGGCCTGTCAGGCGCTGTCGGGCGTGTCAGGGGCTGCCGCCGGCGGCCAGCGAGCGGTTGGCAGGGCCGTCGAAAGTATCCTCGGCGGCGAGCGGTTCCTGGCCGGGCTCAGTGCTGCTGGTCTCGGCGCGTCGTGACGCGTCTTCGTCGGCGGTGTCGACAAGGCCTTCGGGCGAGCGTTCGGCGACGAAGGGCGCCGGCGCCTGATACCACCAGCGGGTGGTCCAGGCGCGCATCACTCGCTCCGGGTACCAGGTCTTGCCGAGGCTGCCGTTGTAGCGTGCCAGCGCATCGGTGATGTCGCCTTTCTCGCGTTTGAGATAGTGGGCAAGGATGGTCGCGCCGTAACGCAGGCTGGTGTCCTGATCTAGCAGGTTGTCGTCGGGCTCGCCGATCTCACGCTTCCAGAACGGCATGACCTGCATCAGGCCGCGGGCACCTGCGTGGGAGACCGCGGTGGGTTTGAAGGCGCTCTCGACCTGGATGACGGACAGGATCAACTCCGGTGCCAGGCCTGTGCGCGTCGCTTCGCGGCGCACCTTGCGCAGCAGGTCGATGCGCGCGGCACGGTCGGGCATGTAGCGCTCCAGACGCTGCTGCATGCTCAATACCCAATGCAGGGCATCGATGGGGTCCTCGAAGGCCTCGGGCTCGGCCAAGGCCTCGCGCAGGCTGTCACGCAGCCCCGGCGACAGCCCATGCTCGGGGATCGCGGCGGCGGCCTGCACCGGGGGGCTTGTCAGTCCGGTAGACGCGGCGCTCAACGTCAGCAGGACAGCGGCCAGCCACGGGCGCAGGCGGCGGTGTGGGGTGTCGCCTGCAGCGCCTTTTACGGGCGGCGCTGAAGGGCAAATCGATGAGATGGTCATGCGCAGTCCCTGCGTATCAGTCATGGCGCCATTATGCCGTTACCGCGGCGTTGACGGTAATGGGATGTTCAAGGAAGGCACATAACGAGACAGCCCGCCCCTCGAGAAGAGGAGCGGGCTGTCTTGGGTGCTGCGATAGCGTCAGCCGGGAGCGAGTGGCTCAGGCTGCTCGAGTTCAGCTCGCGCTGCGCTCGGCCAGGAAGTCCAGCAGGCTGTCGACGGCGATCATGGTCGCTTCGGCGTCGGTGCGACCCTTGTACTCGTACTCGCCATTGTCGAGACCGCGATCACCGATCACCAGGCGATGCGGAATGCCCAGCAGCTCGCCGTCGGCGAACTTGTTGCCCGGGCGCAGATCACGATCATCCAGCAGCACGTCGTAACCGGCGGCGGTCAGCTCCTGATAGACGCGCTCGGCGGTCTCGCTGACGCGCACGGACTTGTGGGCGTTCATCGGCACGATGGCGACCTGGAAGGGCGCGATGGCTTCCGGCAGCACGATGCCGCCCTTGTCGTTGCCCTGCTCGATGGCAGCGGCGACCACGCGGGTCACGCCGATGCCGTAGCAGCCCATGGACAGCGGCTGTGCCTTGCCGTTCTCGTCGAGCACGGTGGCGTTCATGGCTTCGGAGTACTTGGTGCCGAGCTGGAAGATGTGACCCACCTCGATACCGCGTGCGATGTCGATCACGCCCTGGCCGTCCGGTGACGGATCACCGGCGACGACGTTGCGGATATCGGCGATTTCCGGCAGCGGCAGATCGCGCTCCCAGTTGAGGCCGAAGTGGTGCTTGCCTTCGATGTTGGCACCGGCACCGAAATCGCTCATCAGCGCGACGCTGCGGTCGATGATGATCGGCATCTCGAGACCGACCGGACCGAGGGAGCCGAAACCGGCACCGACGGCGGCGCGCACTTCCTCGTCGCTGGCCATGGTCAGCGGCTCGGCGACCTGCGGCAGGTGCTCGGCCTTGATCTCGTTCAGCTCGTGGTCGCCGCGCACCATCAGCGCGATCAGACCACCTTCGACGCCTTCGGCCGCCTTGACGATCAGCGTCTTGACGGTCTTCTTGATGTCCAGACCGTGCTGTTCGACCAGTGCGGCGATGGTCTTGGCGTTCGGCGTGTCGACCAGCTGCATCTCCTGGGTCGGTGCCGCGCGCTCAGGCGTCTCGCCCAGCGGTGCCGGCAGCGCTTCACACTTCTCGATGTTGGCGGCGAAGTCGGAGCCGGTGGAGAAGGCGATGGCGTCTTCACCGGAGGCGGCCAGCACGTGGAATTCGTGGGAGCCGGTGCCACCGATGGAGCCGTTGTCGGCGATGACGGGACGGAAGTCGAGACCCAGGCGCGTGAAGATGCGCACGTAGGTGTCGTACATCACCTGATAGGTCTCTTTCAGGGATTCTTCGCCCAGATGGAAGGAGTAACCATCCTTCATCACGAACTCGCGTGAGCGCATCACACCGAAGCGCGGACGAATCTCGTCGCGGAACTTGGTCTGGACCTGGTAGAAGTTGGCCGGCAGCTGCTTGTAGCTGTTCAGCTCACGACGCGCGAGGTCGGTGATGACTTCCTCGTGGGTCGGGCCGACACAGTAGTCGCGCTGGTGACGGTCAACGACGCGCAGCAGCTCGGGGCCGTACTGCTCCCAGCGACCGGACTCCTGCCACAGCTCGGCTGGCTGCACGGCTGGCATCAGCAGTTCCTGGGCACCGGAGCGGTCCATCTCTTCACGCACGATGCGCTCGACCTTGCGCAGCGTGCGCAGGCCCAGTGGCATCCAGGTGTAGAGGCCGGAGGTCAGGCGACGGATGAAACCGGCCCGCAGCATCAGCTGGTGGCTGACGACTTCGGCGTCGGACGGGGTTTCCTTGAGAGTGGAAATCAGCAGTTGACTGGCACGCATGGGCTCAGCGATCCCTCGACTTGTCGCTTTGATCGGTACGCTTCGCAGTCGCGAAGCATGAACAGGCAGGTCTTCGGCACGCCTTTTACAGGCGTATCAACGAAGCAGACTGAGCGCATTGTACTGCCGCGAGCCTTGGAGGGGCAAAGTGCATGGCCAGACTGGAAAAATCCGCGCCGGCCTGCCGATACTGGTGACACGGGATTTCTCTTTGGAGAGGGCCGTGAACGGCTTTCTCTGGGAGGTCTGACAAGGAGACAAGGATATGTCGTCACTCGATCAGCGCATGGGATACGCGCGCGCCAGACATCGCTGGCCCTTGAAGGTGGGGCTTGTGTTGCTCGCACTTGGGGCGTGCCTGTGCGTTTCCCTGTGGCTGGTGAGTCTTTTCCTGCCGATCCCTTTCGTCGATGAAGGAGTGCATTTCGCGCAGATTCGCCAGTTTCTCGCCGGTGACTGGAGTCAGCACCCCAAGCTGACCACCCTGACCCTGTATCACGCCACCATGGCGGTGGCGCTGATGACACTCCAGACGTTGGGGGAGTGGCTCAATCTTCCTCTCGCGGCTGACACCCTGGCCGGACGCTGGCCTGAGATGCCCTCGGTGAACTGGGTGCGGGGCCTGTCGCTGCTCGGCTTCAGTGTCATGGCGTGCATGGTCTGGCGGGCGCTGCCGAGCGTCTATCGGCGCCTGGACCCCATGCTCGATGAGAGAGGCGCCCAGCAACAGGCGAATCGCCAGAGCTGGCAGTGGCTATGGCTGCCGATCATCTTTCCCTATCTGGCGCTGGTGTATACCGACCCGTGGATCATCGTGCTGGTCGCGCTGCAGCTCGTTGCGCTGGTGCGTGAGCGGCGTCTGCTGTTGCTGGTGTTGATCCTGGCCGGTCTCGGCTTGCGACAGGACAGCATCGTGCTGCTCGGGTTGTGGGGCGGTCTGTTGCTGTTCATGACGCATGCGCAGGCAGGGGCTCGGTCGCAGGCTGTCGGCATGGCGCCACCGCTGCGCTCGCCGCTGTGCCAGCTTTCTGTCTGGTGGGGGCTGATCGTGCGTTGGTGGTGGGTTGCCGTGATTCCGGTGGCCGCCTTCATCGGGTTTGTTCTCTGGAACGACGGCATTGCCATGGGCGATACCACCCGTCATCAGGCCGGTTGGCACGCCGGCAATCTCGGCTATTACCTGGGCGTGATCGGCGTGGTGTTTCTGCCGTTGTGGCTGGCCGACCTGCCGAGGCAGTGGCATCTGCTGTGGCGTCTGTGCACTCGGGGCACTTGGCCATGGCGGGGCATTCTGCTGCTGGGGGCGCTGGCGGGCGTGTGGGTCATGCTGGTGATGAGCTTTGAGGTGACGCATGACTACAATTTCCAGCGCTGGACGATCCGCAATACCTGGCTGTTATGGCTCAATGAGCACCCGGTGGGGCTGTGGGTCACCATGTTGCTGACCACCAGCATGGCGCTCTGGTGGCTGAGGGCACCGCTGCGGCTCGGCCATGGTGGTTTGCTGTTGGTGATGCTCGCCTTGATGATCTGCACGCGGGAGCTGATCGAGACGCGCTACATGCTGCCCTTGATCACGGTCTTCCAGCTGCTGCGCTGTACAGAGCGTCCGCAAGTGGAGCGCGCGATGACGCTCTGGGCGATGGCGATGGGGGCGCTACTGCTGGCGGGATTGGTGCTGACGCGCACCCTGCCATGAGGCGGTGGCAGGGCGCTTTGGAGGCTCATTCGATGGCGGGTGCTTCAGGCCTGTTGGTGTTTCGCCGCTGGGGTCTGGGCATCACGGCCGGCGGGGGCTTTATTGGCACCAGCACCGATGCCAGAGCCACCACGCGGTGGCTCGGCAACCCAGGCATAGGCAGCCTCGCGCTCGTCGGGCGAGAAGTGACGCACCTCGATGGAGCGCACCAGATGCTTGCTGAACTCGGTGACATGGCGCAGCCAGTCGGCCTTGCTGATGATGGCTTCGCGCTCGAAGTCTCCCAGGTGGCGCAGGGCATAGCCGATATCGTTGAGCAGGGCAGCGGGTGTGATCAGGCCAAAGCGCTCGATTTCCACCAGTAGCGAGATTCGCTCATGGCGCGCCAGGCGTTCGTCGCATTCCTTGATGATGGGAGTCAGAGCTGCCTGGTCGATACCGCCGTCCAGGTGCAATGCCACGACATGATCCGCGGGGCTCTTGAGCAATGTCAGCATGATGGGCTCCTGGCGGTTGATGTAGGGAGAGCGATATTCCATCACTCCGTACCAGTGTGGCTGCCTATCGCGATATCAGCCAGTCAGGCATTGCGCTGAGGTCGCAGGCCGTACCATAGCGGAAGGGCGACCAGCAGACTGCCGCCAAGCAGGTTGCCGATGCCGGCGGGAATGATGTTCCAGCGCATGGCATCCCACCAGCCGGGGCCAGCCCCTGTCGGCATGATCATCGAGAAATAGGCCATGTTGGCCGGGCTATGCTGGAAGTTGCCTGCCACGAACAGACTGACCGCCAGTACGATGGGCACGAACTTGTCGATGATGGTTCTGCCCATTACGGCCAGAAACGCTGCCATGCCGACCATCCAGTTGCCCAGCATTCCTGACAGCACCAATGAGAACCAGCCTTCGGCGCCACCCACCTGCTGATAGTGCATCTTCTTGGCCACCACGCTTTCCAGTAGTTGGTAGTGTTCCGCCGAATAGACTTGTGCCAGCGAGATGACCCAGCCTGTCAGCAGTGTGCCGATCAGATTGCCGACCCAGGCCAGTACCCAGAACTTGAGGCCGCGGCGCAGCATGTCGCCCCGCGAGCAGTTGAGCGCACTCACCGGCAGGATGACATTGGCCTCGGTGAACAGTGCCGCACCGGTCAGGATGACGAGAAAGAAGCCTACCGAGAAGCCGATACCTTGCAGCAGCAATTGCAATCCATGTGTCTCGACACCAGTGGAAAGCAGGATCGAGAACAGCGCCCCCATGGTGATGAAGGCACCACCCAAGGTCGCCAATACCAGTATTCGCGGCGCCGAGAGGGTGTGAATATGCTCGCATGTCTCGCGACAGATCTCCTGCGCCACATCACGTGATGCGATGAATTGGGCGGCAGGGTGGGGAGAGTCATTGGACATGGACATTTCCTGTTGATGGTCTGTGCAAGGGGCCGAGCACGTGTCAAGGACCGCGAATTCGGCCTTCAACAAGATATGGACATTGGGGGGATGGCACTGGTTTCAATCAAACTGGTTTGTTGGCTACAGGAAAACCCGGAGTGCGACTGTCAATGGGTTTTTTCCCTGCCGGGGCACAGCAATCAATACGGAGAAGTTGGTGGGAGTGATCAGGCAAAGTAGGCTGAGGATCTAGAAATGTAGGCTAAGGATCTAGAAATGGTCCCCAGCCGGACAAGACGATAGATGAGGAGGGTTGCGAGAAAGAAGGGTGGCGAGAAAGAAAGGTGGCAGGTGAGCATGGGAATATCAGGGAGAAAGGGTTTTCGGGAGGAAAGTCCGCGCACAGAAAAGTCCGTATGAAAGTAATGCAGAGCATGAAAAAGCGCCGCCCCTCGTGAGAGAAGCGACGCTTTGGAATTCAATACGATCTTGCATCATCTGGTACGGCCAGCCGGACTCGAACCGGCACGCCCGAAGGCAGGAGATTTTAAGTCTCCGGTGTCTACCGATTCCACCATGGCCGCGCAGACTGGCCGATAATCTACCATATTTCAGATCAAGGTCAACTTTAATGCACGTGAAATGATGTCGAGTGCATGATTCAACTGATTGTTATGCAATAGCTTTATGGCGATATCGAGATGACTGAGTCGCCAGGGGAGAAAGGCAGTGGCTGTGCAGAGATGAGATGTAAAGCAGCACTTTAAAACGATAAGCTTGCAGACGACAAGATAGGGGGAGAAACGCAATGGAAGATTGAGGATAGAGCAATAAGGGAAAAATCTGACGACCCGAAGGGGGTGGGTGTCATATCCATTCCAGAAGGAAACAGGGGATGTTTCGGTATCTGAAATGGAGGCTGGAGTCGGAATCGAACCGGCGTACACGGAGTTGCAGTCCGCTGCATGACCACTCTGCCATCCAGCCTCAATGATCGAGATGTCAGTCGCAACTGATGTCTGATCCGAGGAGTATCCACTGATGCTGCTGCAGATACATGAGTCAGTAAATCAGGTGAATGTTGCGCTACCTGCGTTACTGGAGCGGGAAACGAGATTCGAACTCGCGACCCCAACCTTGGCAAGGTTGTGCTCTACCACTGAGCTATTCCCGCTGAACTCGAGGTCGAATTATACGGATAATTCCCATGCTGTCAAACAGTTAATGAAAAATTGTCTCGTGAGTCAGGTCACTGGAAACGAAAACGCCCACAGGCCATAGGGGCGGTGGGCGTTGAGGCATTCGCAGCATCTCGTGGCTGAACGGGGTGTCAGACCGAGCGCACCAGTTCCGGCCAGGCGGCACGCAGGTAGCTGATCATCGACCACAGCGTCAGAACTGCCGAGATATACAGCAGGGCCAGCCCGGCATCCCCCCCGACACTGCCCGGAGCGAAGAACAGCAGCATGAACAGGGCCAGCATCTGGGCGGCCGTCTTCAGTTTGCCGACCCAGGACACCGCGACGCTGCCGCGCTTGCCGATCTCGGCCATCCACTCACGCAGCGCCGAGATGACGATCTCGCGACCGATGATGACCAGGCTCGGGATGGTCATCCACAGGCTGTCGTAGCGTTCGATCAGCAGGCCCAGTGCCACCGCGACCATCAGCTTGTCGGCGACGGGGTCAAGGAAGGCGCCGAAGGGCGTGGTCTGATTCCACAGGCGGGCCAGATAGCCATCGAACCAGTCGGTGATGGCGGCCAGTGCGAAGAGCAGCGCCGTCAGCGGCAGGCTCCATGCATAAGGCAGATAGAAACATACCACCAGCAGCGGAATGAACAGGATGCGGATCAGAGTCAGGATATTGGGGATGCTCATCGTGACGGCACGAGTCCTTGCATGAAGCGTAGGTGGCTGGGCGCAATCGAGGGCGAGTCGAGACCCTGAAGAAAGCCGATCGATTGGCGCCGCACAAGTCGTCTATTCTAGCCTGCCGGCGGCGCATTCAGCCATGCCAAACGGCAGGTTATTCAAGCCAACGCTCTGTCACTCTTCCTTGAGCGTTGAGTCGATGGTGCCAGAGGCAGCCATGTCGTGCACGGGGGCAGCCATGCAGCGTCTGGTGGATCAGCCATGCAGCGCCTGGTGGATCAGCTCGGCGAGTGATTCGCTGATGCCGGGCACGCGCGCCAGTTCCGGCTTGGAGGCCTGTTTCACCCCCTGCAGGCCGCCGAAGAACTTGAGCAGCTCTCGGCGCCGCTTGGGGCCGACTCCCGCGATGCCCTCCAGGCTTGAGGTGCGCCGCGCCTTGTCACGCTTGGCGCGGTGACCGGCGATGGCGAAGCGGTGCGATTCATCGCGCACATGCTGGATCAAGTGCAGCGCCGGCGAGTGACTGTCGAGGTCCAGGGTGTCATGCACCGTCTCGATGAACAGCGTCTCGAGCCCTGCCTTGCGCGTGGTGCCCTTGGCCACCCCGAGCAGGATGATATCGGTCACGCCGAGTGACTCGAACACCCCGCGCGCCATGTTGAGCTGCCCCTTTCCGCCATCGACCAGCAGGATGTCCGGGCGCTTGCCTTCGCCTTCCTGCAGGCGCTTGAAGCGCCGCGTCAGTGCCTGTTGCATGGCGGCGTAGTCATCGCCGGCTGTCACGCCTTCGATATTGAAGCGGCGGTAATCCGACTTGATCGGCCCGTCATGATCGAAGACCACGCAGCTGGCCACGGTCGCCTCGCCATGACTGTGGGAAATGTCGAAGCATTCCAGGCGCTTGGGCACCTCATCGAGGCCCAGCGCATCGCGCAGTGACAGGAAGCGATTGGACAGTTGCTGGCGGCTGGCCAGCTGGGTGGCCAGATGTTGCTCGGCGTTGGTCTGCGCCAGTGTCAGCCACTGGGCGCGATGGCCGCGCACCTGATGCGCGACCCGTACCCGACGTTCGGCCTTCTCGCTCAAGGCGCCTTCCAGCAGGTTGGCGTCATCGAGGGCCAGCGAGGTCAATACCTCATCGGGCATCTCCCTGTCCTGACCGAGATAGTACTGGCTGACGAAGCTGGTCAGCAGTTCGCTGCTGGTCAGGTCCAGGCCATTGCCGGGCGAGAAGTGGCGTGCGCCGAGCATGCGACCCTGACGGACCGAGACCACGCTGATGCAGAGCCCGCCGGGGCGCTCGGCCAGCGCCAGGATGTCGGCGTTGCCGGTGCCGGTGTCGACGTATTGCTTCTCCTGCATGCGGCGCAGCTGGGCGACCTGATCACGCAGACGAGCCGCCTCCTCGAATTCCAGCCGCATGGCCGCGTCTTCCATCGCCTGGCTGAGCTCGTCGGTGACCTTGTCGCTCTGGCCGTTCAGGCACATCACCGCATGTTCCATGTCGCGGCGATAATCCTGCTTGCTGATGTAGTCGACACACGGCGCGGTGCAGCGGTTGATCTGATATTGCAGGCACGGGCGCTCGCGGTGGGCGAACACCGAATCCTCGCAATTGCGCAGGCGGAAGATCTTCTGCATCAGGGTCAGTGATTCGCGCACCGCGACGCTGCTCGGGTAGGGGCCGAAGTAGCGTCCATCGTTGCGCTTATGGCGCACGCGCTTGAACTCCAGCGCCGGATAGTCGTGATGCTGGCTGATGAAGACGTAAGGGTAGGATTTGTCGTCGCGCAGCAGGATGTTGTAGGGCGGGCGCAGCTCCTTGATCAGGGTCTGCTCCAGCAGCAGGGCCTCGGTCTCGCTGCGCGTGATGGTGACCTGCACATCGGCGATGCGCCCGACCAGTGCCTGGGTCTTGGCATTCAGGCCGGTATTGCGAAAATAGCTGGAGAGGCGCGCCTTGAGGCGCTTGGCCTTGCCCACGTACAGCACGTCACCGGCGCTATCCAGCATGCGATAGATGCCGGGCGCGTCGCTGACATGCTTGAGGAAATGGCGGGCATCGAAGCCGGTCGCCTCGCTGCCCTGCAGCAAGTCACCGCTTGCGTCACTGGTGATCAGACGGCTGGAGACACGCGCGGCGTCGCTGCGTGCGCGGCTGTCAGCCTGCGCGCTCGCTGAGGACGCAGGTTGGGCATCAGGCTGGCTGGCGGTGCCTGCCGGCTCCTCATTCTCGGGCGACTGAGAAGTGGTGTCCGTCATCGTGGGATCAGTGTGCTGCTTGGCCATGAGGTTCCTCGTCCAGAGATGCCTCGAGTCTATCAAACAAGGGCGATTGCTCGCAGGCATGGGGGCGACGGCGCCATGCTGCAATGCCTGCTGTCATGACCGGCGCCTGTCAGGGCGTGCCATTCAAGAACGTCTCAGACAGAAACGCCTCATACAACAACGCCACCCGGGGAAGGTGGCGTTGTTGCATGAGGCGTTATCGGCGCTGCTCGGGAGTGTCACGAGCAGCGCGGGCCTGCAGTGTGTGACGGGCTAGCAAGGTGTGCTTGTTCAGGCCTCGTCAGGACGGTCCAGCACGTAGTCATCCAGCAACTGGTGACGCATGGCCAGATGCGTCATCTCCACGTCGCTGGTCACGCCAAGCTTGTCGAAGATGCGGTAACGGTAGGTGTTGACCGTCTTCGGGCTCAGGTGCAGACGGTCCGAGATCTCGCTGACGCGATGGCAATTGACGATCATGGTCGCCACCTGCAGTTCTCGGCTCGACAGCTGATCGAAGGGATTGCTGCGCTGGGTGTCCATGCCCGAGAACACCAGGCGCTGGGCGATTTCCGGGGATAGATAGCGTTCGCCAGCGGCCACCTGATGGATGGCGCGAATCATCTCGTCAAAGGGCGTGCCCTTGGAGATGAAGCCGAAGGCTCCCGCTTCCAGCAGGCGTTTGGCGAAGGACTCTTCCAGATAGGCGGTCAGCACGATGACTCTGACGTCGGGCAGGCTGCGCACGATCTTCTGTGTGGCTTCCAGGCCATCGACGCCGGGCATGCGAATGTCCATGAGCACGATATCCGGGCTGTGCTCACGGCAGAGTTTGATCGCGGTTTCGCCATCCGAGGCTTCTGCAATCACCTTGAGCCCATCCTCTAGCTCAATGGTACGGACGATGCTGGTACGCACCAGGTGGTGGTCGTCAGCGACAAGAACCTTGATCAAGGCGGCTCCAGTAAAGATGTCAATAAGCAGTGAAGTGAATGCGGGATCCAATGTACCCATTGGACAAGGGCTTGTCGATGCCCTGTTATCCAGTGCGTCGCGTTCAGGATAACCACTACTGATATAGTGCTAGCGTGATTCCTGCTCCTTGCCGTCGGCCGTGAGTCCGTGAGCGAGCCTCTTAGGGAAACCGTGCCTCGCGATGCGATCCGCAGACTTCGCGCACTCCACAAAGCGCAGCAAAAATAAGAGGTTGACGACGTATTCGTCGCTCTGTAACATGCGCTCCATCGTGAAGACGGGGCCTTAGCTCAGCTGGGAGAGCGCAACACTGGCAGTGTTGAGGTCAGCGGTTCGATCCCGCTAGGCTCCACCATGATTCACGACAAGCCTGTCCAGATTTCATGTGCCTCTTGCCTGCAAGTGACATGCGAAATGACAGTCTGATTCGGGGCCTTAGCTCAGCTGGGAGAGCGCAACACTGGCAGTGTTGAGGTCAGCGGTTCGATCCCGCTAGGCTCCACCAGAATTCTTGAAAAAGCGGTCATCCTTCGGGGTGGCCGCTTTTTTTGTGCCCGGCTTTCAGCTCGTTCCTGTCAGCATGCCCCTGTCTGCAGCTCGACCCTGTCTGCTTCACATATATAGCCGCCAGTGCCCGGGTCTGCCAATACTGAGGGAGATGGGCGAGAAATCTCATCCTGGCTCGTGATCGGCTGAAATTGCCGTCAATCGTTGCCTGATCGTCTCAAGTTGTTGATGAAAGGCAGGCCTGGCGCTAGATTGGCGACATGAGCAGACAAGAGATTACACGACTCGTGGCGAGCCTCGCCCACGAGGAAGGCATTCGAGAGACCGCAGTGAAGGGTGTACAGCTCTTTCGCATGACGGAGCCCGTGCGTTGCGCACCGGCCGTCTATGAACCCGCCGTGGTGGTGATCGTCAGCGGTGCCAAGGAGGCGATACTGGACGGCGAGCGGCATGTCTACGACAGCCGCCAGTATCTGTGCTGTCCCATCTCGATGCCGGTCGAGGCGGGCGCCCCCACGGCCTCGCCAGAGACACCGCTGCTGGGCGTCTACCTCTCGCTGGATACGCGGGTGATGACGGAGCTTGCCATCGAGATGGAAAGCGCTGCGGGTCTCGTGCGCAAGCCGGGCAGTGGCCCGCTGCCGCCGGGGCTTGCCCTGGCGCATTGGGATGCCGCCTTCAGCGATGCCTTGTTGCGACTGCTGCAGGTGGCGCAGACCCCCGCCGATGCGGCGATATTGGGAGAAGGGCGGCTGCGGGAGCTTTATTACGCCGTCCTGAAGGGCGAGGCGGGGGAGTCGGCGCGACGTGCCTTCGGTGTGGGCAATGAGATCGCGCGGACAATCGATTACCTCTCCAGCCGACTGGATGAGCCGGTCAGCATTGAAGACATGGCCGGGCGGGTCGGCATGAGTCGCGCCGTCTTCCACCGCAAGTTCAAGCAGGCGACCACGATGTCGCCGATCCAGTTCGTGAAGTCCATGCGCCTCAATACCGCCGCCATGCAGATCGCCAATGGCAAGACTGTCAGCGAGGCGGCCATGGCCGTGGGCTATGTCAGCTCCTCGCAATTCAGTCGCGAATTCAAGCGTCTGTACGGGCAGTCGCCCAAGCAATGGAGTCAGTTCAAATAGCGACACGCCACCAGTGGGGCAAGAAAAAACGGCCATCCGAAAGGAGGCCGTTTTTTCATGGCTGGCGATCATCCTGCGCGTGGGGCACTAGAGCACTGCTTCACTCTCTTCGACACGCTCGAAGAGGATCAGGTGGTCGGCCTGGATACGCAGCATGACCTGCTCGCCGGGCTGATAGTCGTGATGGCTGTTGAAGGCCGCCTCGACTTCCCGCCCGGAAGGCAGCGCCAGCCTATAGAGGGTGCTGGTGCCGGCGAAGGTCGCGCTGAGCACGCGCGCCTTGAGGTCGGTGGCTTCCGAGTCCCCTTCGGCCAGCACCAGGTCATCCGGGCGCAGCAGCACATCCACCGGCGTGCCGGGTGCATACGGATAGGCACGATTGCCGCGAATCACGCCCAGCTCCGTGCTCACGCATTCGTTGTCCTTCAGCGTGCCGGGGATGAAATAGCCCTGGCCGATGAAGTTGGCGACGAAGCGCGTGGCGGGTTCGTGATACAGATTGAACGGCGTGTCCCACTGCTGCAGATGACCGCCGTGGATCACGCCGATCTGGTCGGCCATCGCGAAGGCCTCATTCTGATCATGCGTGACCAGCACCGCGCTGATGCCGAGGTGCTTGAGAATCCGCCGCACCTCCTGACTCAGCTGACGGCGCAGCTCCACGTCCAGATTCGAGAACGGCTCATCGAGCAGCAGAATGCGCGGCTCCGGTGCCAGCGCGCGGGCCAGGGCCACGCGCTGCTGCTGGCCACCGGACAGCTCATGCGGGAAACGCTCACCGAGATGGGCGAGGCCGACCAGCGTCAGCAGCTCCGTCACCTTGTCATTGCGCGCTTCACGCGTCATGCGGCGTACGCCGAAGGCCACGTTGTCCGCCACGCTCAGGTGGGGGAACAGCGCGTAATCCTGAAAGACCATGCCGACATGGCGCTGCTCCGGCGCGGTCAGATGAGTCGCGCTGGACAGCACCTCGCCTTCGAGACGAATCTCGCCCATCGCTACCGGTTCGAAGCCGGCAATCGCGCGCAGCAGCGTGGTCTTGCCGCAGCCGGAGGGGCCGAGCAGGCAGGCAATGTCACCCTTGTTGAGGGAGAAATTGATGTCGCGAGTCACGACGGTGGTGTCGTAGCGACATTCCAGCGAATCGATCTGAAGGAGCGGTTGCATGATGGCAGGTCAGTCCGGATGGCGATGAAGGCAGCGGAGCAGGGGAGTGTCCGTCTCGCTTGAGCATACGCGAGCGCCGCCTGCGTGGATGCAGGCGGCGGCAGGGCACCCCTTCGGCTTGCTGGGCGGCGGCTAAGCCTTGAGGCTCAGTCGTGGCGACCCAGCATCAGGAACTCGAGCAGTGCCTTCTGGGCGTGCAGGCGATTGCCCGCTTCCTGCCAGACGACGGCGCGCGGGTCATCCAGCAGACCCATGCTGATCTCTTCGCCGCGGTGTGCCGGCAGGCAGTGCAGGAAGATGACATCGTCGGCGGCCTTGTCGAGCATGGCTTCATCGACCTGGAAACCGGCGAAGTCGGCTTCACGCTTGAGCTGCTCTTCTTCCTGGCCCATGGAGGCCCAGACATCGGTGGTCACCAGGTCCGCGCCCTGCACGGCTTGCTGCGGGTCACGATGGATGCTGACGCGCTGGCCAGCCGCCGCGACGATCTCGCTGTCCGGCTCGTAGCCTTCCGGGCAGCAGATGCGCAGATTGAAATCGAATTGACGCGCGGCGTTGATCCAGGAGTGGCACATGTTGTTGCCATCGCCGATCCAGACCGCTGTCTTGCCCTTCACGGAGCCACGGCATTCGGTCCAGGTCATCACGTCGGCCAGCAGCTGGCACGGATGATAGTCGTCGGTCAGCGCATTGATGACCGGCACGCTGGAGGCGTCGGCGAAGGCTTCGATGTCGGAGTGGGCGAAGGTGCGGATCATCACGCCATCGACCATCTCGGACAGTACGCGTGCGGTGTCGCCGATCGGCTCGCCACGGCCCAGCTGGGTGTCGCGCGGCGACAGGAACAGCGCATGGCCACCGAATTGCGCCATGGCCGTCTCGAAGGACACGCGGGTACGCGTGGAGGACTTCTCGAAGATCATCGCCAGGGTGCGGTTGGCGAACGGCGTATAGACCGGACCTTCCTTCTTCAGCCCATCCTTGATGGTGATGGCGCGCTGGATGAGGTAGTCGAGTTCTTCCGGAGAAAGGTCAAGCAGGGTCAGAAAGTGCCGGGTGGCCATCGAGCGGGCTCCTGTCAGGGTCTCGGGCAGCACCATCGAAAAGGGCGCCATGCGTCGGAGGGAAGGAAGTCGCCGACGATCACGGCGCCCGGATGGCGCTGCCTGTCAAAAGAGCCATCCTAGCCAGCTCGGCTCGAGCGTGCAACGCTCGCGCCGTTATCAGGGCGGCCATGACGCGCGCTGCAGGGCAGATGCGCGCTGCTGCAGACAGCAATCCACAACTCGGGCACTATCGGGGGCTGAATTCATGGCTTACCCCCAGTAGAATGAGGGAATGACACTCACGGGCCTTGCGCCCACCGTCCGAGGATTGCACATGAGCACTACCATCGAATCGATCGAAAAACAGATTGGCGAGAACCCGATCCTCCTGTACATGAAGGGCACCCCGCAGCTGCCGCAGTGTGGTTTCTCTGCGCAGACCGTGCAGGCCGTCATGTCCTGCGGCGAGCGTTTCGCCTTCGTCAACATTCTCGACAACCCGGACATCCGCGCCGAGCTGCCGAAATACGCCAACTGGCCGACCTTCCCGCAGCTGTGGGTCAACGGCGAGCTGGTCGGCGGTTGCGACATCGTGGTCGAGATGTATCAGAGCGGCGAACTGGAGCCGCTGATCAAGCAGGCCGCTCAGGAAGCGTCTGCCGAGTGATCGGCACCTTCTGATCGGCGTCTTCTGATAGGAGTCGCTCTGATCGGGCTCGCCTTGACCCAAGCAGTGCCGAGCAGAAAAAACGCCCCCGCAGCCTGGCTGCGGGGGCGTTTTCATGTCTGGCTCTCGGAGAGTCTGTCAGCCGGAGGGGGGCAATAGCTCTGCCAGTCAGGGCGCGGGCGCGTCGAGCGAGGCCGGCACCTCATCATTCATGCCCTGTTCCTTCATCGCCAGGTCCCAGCCGCCCAGGTCCTTGAAGCGGTTGACCATCGCGCAGAACAGCTCCGCGGTGCGTTCGGTGTCATAACGCGCCGAGTGGGCGGAGGCGTTGTCGAACTCGATGCCGGCGGCGCGGCAGGCGCGCGCCAGTACCGTCTGGCCATAGACCAGACCCGCAAGCGAAGCGGTATCGAAGCACGAGAACGGGTGGAACGGATTGCGCTTGATACCGCAACGCTCGACCGCCGCGTTCAGGAAGCCCTGATCGAAGGCCGCATTGTGGCCGACCAGCACCGCACGCGTGCAGCCGTGCGCCTTGATGGCCTTGCGCACCGGGCTGAAGATCTCGCCCAGCGCCTGATTCTCGGCCACCGCGACCTGCTTGCGCACCGGGTTGTCGATATCGATACCGGTGAAATCCAGTGCCGACTGTTCGATGTTGGCGCCCTCGAAGGGGGCCACGTGGAAGGCATAGGTCGCATCCGGCACCATGTTGCCATCGTCGTCCATGGTCAGCGTGACGGCAGCGATCTCGAGCAGTGCATCACCGGCGGCATTGAAACCACCCGTCTCGAGGTCGACCACCACTGGCAGAAAGCCACGGAAGCGCTGTGCCATCTGCGTGCGCTCGCTCGCCTGGGTCATCAAGATCTCCAATCCCGTCATAGCATCTCGTGCTGCGTCGTGCGTATTGCCGACGCTCAAGGTGGCCAATTGTAGCAGGGCGAAAAGGGCGCGTCGCGGCGCTGGCCGCGTGCCGGGGTGTCTCTGGCCCTCCTGGCAGTATCGGTGAGGTGCCAGCCTCGCTATAATCGGCGTCACATCGTGATTCGGGTAGATGAGCGGCTGCGCTTGCGCGGCCTTCGCTCGTCTGGACCGGGCGATCCAACCCCACCTGCGGCCACGGCGTTCATCAGTGGTACGCGGGAACTACAAGCATCAACTCAGGAGTCAAGCATGTCCGACGTGCAAAAGGTCGTTCTCGCCTACTCCGGCGGCCTGGACACTTCAGTCATCGTCAAGTGGCTGCAGGAAACCTACAACTGTGAAGTCGTGACTTTCACAGCTGACCTCGGTCAGGGCGAGGAAGTCGAGCCGGCGCGTGCCAAGGCAGAAGCCCTCGGCGTGAAGGAGATCTACATCGAAGACCTGCGCGAGACCTTCGTCCGCGACTACGTCTTCCCGATGTTCCGTGCCAACGCCATCTATGAAGGCGAGTACCTGCTGGGCACCTCCATCGCACGTCCGCTGATCGCGCGTCGTCTGGTCGAGATCGCCAACGAGACCGGCGCCGACGCCATCTCTCACGGCGCGACCGGCAAGGGCAACGACCAGGTGCGTTTCGAGCTGGGCGCCTACGCGCTGAAGCCGGGCATCCAGGTCATCGCGCCGTGGCGTGAGTGGGACCTGAACTCCCGCGAGAAGTTGATGGAATACTGCGAGCAGCACGGTATCGAAGTCGACTACGCCAAGAACAAGAAGAAGTCTCCGTACTCCATGGACGCGAACCTTCTGCACATCTCCTATGAAGGTGGCGTGCTGGAAGACCCGTGGACCGAGTGCGAAGAAGAGATGTGGCGCTGGAGCGTCAGCCCGGAGCAGGCGCCGAATGACGCGACCTACATCGATCTGACCTACACCAAGGGCGACATCACTGCCATCGACGGCAAGGAAATGGCCGCTCACGAAGTGCTCGAGTACCTGAACAAGGTCGGTGGCGCCAACGGCATCGGCCGTCTCGACATCGTCGAGAACCGTTACGTCGGCATGAAGTCGCGTGGCTGCTACGAAACACCGGGCGGCACCATCATGATGCGTGCTCACCGTGCCATCGAATCCATCACTCTGGACCGCGAAGCGGCCCATCTGAAGGACGAGATGATGCCCAAGTACGCCGAGCTGGTGTACAACGGCTACTGGTGGAGCCCGGAGCGTCGCATGCTGCAGGCGGCCATCGATGAGTCCCAGAAGGTCGTCAACGGCGTCGTGCGTCTCAAGCTCTACAAGGGTAACGTGATCGTCGTCGGCCGTCAGTCCGAAGACTCGCTGTTCGATGCGTCCATCGCGACCTTCGAAGACGATGCTGGCGCCTACGACCAGAAAGATGCTGCCGGCTTCATCAAGCTGAACTCCCTGCGCCTGCGTATCGCGGCCAGCAAGGGACGTGGCATCGAGTAATCTCTGATCCGATAGCCTGATCTCGGAACACCATGACGCCGGCCCCTGCTGCAGCCATTCGCTGCCATAGGGGTCGGCGTCGTGCTATCCGGCTGTCGTATCGCGCTTTAGGCGCCCAGAGTCAGGCGCGCTGTCGGCTACCAGGGTCAGGCGCGCTTTCGTCTGATGAGGTGCTGCTCATCCAAGGCACGCATGGCGCTCAGGGGCGTTGCTGGGTGCTTTTCTCCCCCGTGGGTGCATGCGATGCTGACAGAAGCCCCTTTTCATTGTCATTTCTGCACGTAGATAGTCGGCGTCTGTCATGGCGGCCGGCCAAGGAAGATGTCTCATGCTGGGTATGCTGAAGAAACTGTTTGCCGCAGGCGAGCCTGCGCCGGTCAAGGAACCGGAAGCCACCGAATACAAGGGCTATCTGATCGTGGCGATGCCGCAGAAGCACGATGGTCAATACCGGGTGTCGGGCGTGATCCGCAAGCCGGTGGAAGGCGGCGAGATGCTGGAGCACCGCTTTGAGCGCTCCGACACCGTGCCGGGCGAAGAGGGCGCCGTGGAGCTGACCCTGCTCAAGGCGAAGCGCACCATCGATGACCTGGGTGACAGCATCTTCGAACGCTGATCGCCCCGGAGCTGACCGCTGCGCACTCGCCCCCACCTTCAGGAGCACGCCCATGATCACGGTTCACCATCTGGAAAACTCGCGCTCGCAGCGCATCCTGTGGCTGCTGGAAGAGTTGAATCTTGAATACCGCCTGCAGACCTATGCCCGCGACAGCAACAGCATGCGCGCGCCCAAGGCGCTGAAGGAGATTCACCCGCTGGGCAAGGCGCCGATCATCACCGACACCACGCTGGCGGGGGAGAATGCCGAGCCGGTGGTGGTCGCCGAGTCCGGCGCGATCATCGAATACCTGATCGATCTGTACGCCGGCCAGGGCAGCGGCAGCACTGGCCATCTGCGCCCGCCCGCCGGCAGCCAGGCCGAGCGTGACTACCGCTTCTGGCTGCACTTCGCCGAAGGCTCGGCGATGCTGCCGCTGATGCTCAGACTGGTGTTCTCGCGCCTCGACAAGCCGCCGGTG
This sequence comes from Cobetia sp. SIMBA_158, assembly GCF_046566945.1. Classification (NCBI taxonomy): domain Bacteria; kingdom Pseudomonadati; phylum Pseudomonadota; class Gammaproteobacteria; order Oceanospirillales; family Halomonadaceae; genus Cobetia; species Cobetia sp. SIMBA_158. Next base: position 91,698 of record NZ_JAWJYL010000004.1, on the reverse strand, counting down.
CCGTGGCTGGTGCGCCCGATCGCGCGCAAGCTGGCCAAGGGGGTGAACGACAGCTTCATCAGCCCGGAGATCAAGGCGCATCTCGCCTACATGGATACCTGTCTCGAGCATCGCCAGTGGCTTGCCGGGGACTCGCTGACCGGTGCCGATATCCAGATGAGCTTCCCGATCCAGGCGCTCGATGCGCGCCAGGGGCTCAAGAATCACCCGAATATCCAGGAATGGCTGGCCCGCATCCGTCAGCGCGAAGCCTTTCAGCGTGCCGTGGTCAAGGGCGGCGAGCTGGCGCTCTGACGCGCTGATGCTTTTGCGCCCTGATGACCTGATGCCCGGGCGCGCTGCGCAAACATCATATGGCTTGCGCATTTTTGCGCTATTGATGTGATTGAGACTTTCGTCGGGATTCTTTCGGCATTCGGGCTGTCACATCTGGACGTTATATCGATAGGTTCTGTTTTAGGTATCTAAGCTACAGCTAGTGCTTATTGATTGCAGTCGGGTGACAACCGCCCAGTCACCAGGCTGGGCAGCGAAGCGCCAAGGACGCCAGGCACGACAGGCGGAAAAACACCGCAAGCCAGAGCGTCAAGACAGAACGTCAAGACTGAACGTCAAGACTGAACGTCAAGACTGAACGTCAAGACAGAGCGGCATGGCATAACAACAAGACAGAACAGAAGACCGTGAGCGATGCATCGGCAAGCGAGTGGGGAGTCCACCGTGGTGTCGATGGATAAACAGGATGCAGGACAAGGAGTCGACCGGGGGCCTGGCATGGCACGCAAGAGTCTGCGTGAACAATCACTGGAACAAGCACTCCAGCAGATGGAACGCGACAAGGCTCGCCTTGAACGCCGACTAGCGGGGCTGGAAGAGAAACTGTCGACGACGCTCGACGGTACCGGCCTGCGCCTCTGGCAGCTCGAAGTGCCCAGCGGCAAGCTCACCATCTTCAACTATCGCTGGGGGCGCATGCTGGGCTATCAGCCCGGCGAGCTGAACGCCCATTTCGATGTCTGGCGTGAGCACCTGCACCCGGAAGACCGCGACGAAGTGCTCGCCAACCTCAATGATCACCTTGAGGGGCGCACCGAGGTCTATCAGGTCGTGCATCGCATGCTGGCCCGCGACGGCAGCATCACCTGGGTCGCCGACCGCGGGCGGGTGGTCGAACGCGATGAGCACGGCAATGCCCTGCGGCTGCTGGGCACGCATACCGACATCAGTCATGAGAAGGACTACGAATCGCGCCTCAATGCGCTGGCCAGCACCGATGCGCTGACGGGGCTTGCCAATCGTCAGGCCATCAACAGCTGGCATCAGCGACCGCTGGCCGACGATAGTGCCTTGATCTTCATCGACCTCGACGGCTTCAAGCAGGTCAATGACCAGTTCGGCCATCGTGCCGGCGACGAAGTGCTGGTGCTGGTCGCGCATGGCCTGAACGATGAGCTGCATCGACTGGGCATCCACCATCATCTCTCGGCGCGTTTCGGCGGCGACGAATTCCTCTTTCAGCTGCCCCGCATGTCACTGCCGCGTGTCGAACATATCGCCCGTCGCTGGCTGGAGCGCTTCGCGCATCCCCTCGAGATCAGCGGTGGCCTCGGCCGCATCGGTCTGAGCATCGGCATCTGCTTCGGGCGCGATGCCGACAATCGCTTCGGGCTGGCGCTGGAACGGGCCGATCAGGCGATGTACCGGGTCAAGCACCACGGCAAGCACGGCTTCAGGGTGCACGCGCCGGTGGAGTACTCTTCCTGCGAATACCAGGCCTCGAATCTGGAAGCCTCGGCCAGTCGCCTGCCTTCCTGGCTGCACCCACAGCCCGCGCCGACATCAAAGCCCGCGCCAGCCTCCCAGTCGCCGCCGAGGCAGCAGGCAGCTTCTGCCGGTACCGAGCCTGCCAGTGCTGAGTCTGCCGGTACCGAGCCTGCCGATACCGAGCGTGGCGATAGCGTGTCTGCTGATTCCGAGTCTGCCGATGCCAGGGCCAAGGAGGAAAAGTGACTCGCATGACAAGCAAGCCCGCTTCCTCCTGGCTCCCGACATTCCAAGCCCCCCGCACGCGCAGGCGTCGGGGGGCTTTTGTCTTTCAGGCCACTCGACTGATGGGCGTGGCACAACGCTGCAGCGCGAATGCCATCATTTTCTGATATGACTATTGCATCCGGCAAAGTCGCGAACGACGCTGGGGAGGAACGGCAAGGCAGGATGAGTCGAGGCCCCCGAGCGTCAGGGAAGCGTCGTGGCACAAGACAGGCATGAACGGCGGCTTCAAGTGCCGCCTTTATCAGCAGGGCGAGTGTCCTCAAGGAGAGAAGGATGAGTAGCAGCGAGTCTGGCCGACAGTTCATCAATCAGCCACGCCAGGTCGTCGGCGAGGCGCTGGAAGGCTGCGCACGACTGCGCCACCCGGATGGCAGTGGCGTGCGGCTGTCAGACCCCGCCAGTGGCATGCGCCTGGTGGTACGCGATGACTGGGCGCGTGATCAGGTCGCGCTGATTTCCGGTGGTGGCTCGGGGCACGAACCCGCGCACGCAGGTTTCGTCGGCGCGGGTATGCTGACGGCCGCCGTGTGTGGTGAGCTGTTCGCCTCTCCGACGGTGGATGCCGTGCTGGCGGCGATCCGCGAAGTGACCGGTGAGGCCGGGGCCTTGCTGATCGTCAAGAACTACACCGGCGATCGCCTCAACTTCGGGCTGGCGGCCGAGCGGGCGCGCCAGGAAGGCTTCAAGGTCGAGATGGTCATCGTCGCCGATGATGTGGCGCTGCCCGACAACCCGCAGCCGCGCGGGCTGGCCGGCACGCTGCTGGTGCACAAGGTCACCGGTGCGCTGGCGGCACGTGGGGCGGGCCTCAAGGAAATCACCGCCATCGCGCGTCGCGTCGCCGACAGCTGCTCGACCCTGGGCGTGGCCTTCAATGTCGGCCGCCATCCCGGCAAGCCGCGTGAGCAGCGCGCACCGGAACTGGGGCTGGGCATTCACGGCGAGCCCGGCGCCATGGCGCTGGAGCTTGGCAGCGACTCGGACACCCACGGCGTGCATGCGGTCATGGACACCGTGGTCACGGCGCTGGTGCAGGGCCATTCGCGCAAGGATGTCGGCGGCGACCTGCCGGCCAGCGGCCATCTGCTGTTGATCAATGATCTGGGCGGTTGCTCGGCGCTGGAACGCAGCCTGCTGCTGGAAGAAGCGCTGACCCATCCGTCGCTGCAGGCGCTGGGCATCCATGCCGTGGTCGGCCCGCAACCGCTGATGACCTCGCTGGACATGCACGGTTTCTCGCTGACGCTGCTGCCGCTGGATAGCCTGCTGGAAGAGGCGCTCAGCGCCAGCTGCGCGCCGGTCGCCTGGCCGGGCGTGCAGCCGGTGACGCCACTGACGCACTTCACGCCGAGTCAGGACGCCGTCAGAACGGCCAGTGATGAGGCCTCGGATGCGAGACGTGCTCAGGCCAAGGCTGACTGCCAGGAGCGTGCCGCCCGTGGCGTGAAATCGCGTGCCGGCCTGCCGGGCGATCCGCAGGTCGAGCAACGCCTGCGCGCGGCGCTGGAAATCCTGCTCGCCAGTGAGGCGGACCTTGACCGTCTCGATGCCATCAGCGGTGACGGCGATACCGGCAGCACCTTCGCCAGCGGTGCGCGCGCGGTGATCGAGGCGCTGGAAGACTGCGAGCTGGCGTGTGGCGATTCCGGTGAGCTGATGTCTACCATCGGCAAGCAGCTGGCCCACGGCATGGGCGGCTCCAGTGGTGTGCTGCTCTCGACGCTGTTCACCGCCGCCGCCACCCGCTGGAAGGAGCAGTCGGACGCGCATGGCCAGGCACCGCTGGGCCAGCGCTGGCACGACGCCCTGAGTCACGGTGTCGCCCGCATGCAGCACTACGGTGGCGCCTCACGCGGCGACCGCAGCCTGCTGGATGCGCTGTTGCCGGCACTGGAGGCGTTGCAGGAATCGGTGCAGTCTGAAAAGCAGGCATCGGTGCAGCCTGATCAGCAGGGTGAGAAGCAGCCTGATCAGAAAACCTCGGCAGCCCAGAGCCAGCAGGAGATACGCGCCGGGCGGGTCGACTGGGCCGCGATGGCGCGCGCCGCCCGTCAGGGCGCGGATGCCACCGCCGAGATGGCCAAGGCGCGGGCCGGACGCTCCGCCTACGTGCCTTCCGCCCATCTGGTCGGCAACAGCGACCCGGGCGCGGAAGCCGTGGCGCGTGTCTTCGAAGCGCTGGCCGATGCCGCCGAGGAAGCGGCGGGTTGATGTGATTGACCGGCTGAGCTGGTTGACCCGAATGACTCGTGTCTGAGCTTTCCAGCCCCAAAAAGCTCTAAAACCAAAGCCCCATAAAGCAAAAGGCCCGCCCCATGAACCTCGTGTTCAGGGGCGGGCCTTTTTGCATCATGCGGCAAGCGGTCAGGCGACTTTCTGATGTGTCGGCAGGCGAATCAGACGGGTGGCGATGGCGGTGCCCAGCAGGGTGATGCCCATGCCGGTGAGGATGCGCGCATCGATCACCTCATCGAGCAGCATGTTGCCCCACAGCAGCGCGCTGACCGGTACCAGGAAGGTCACCGAGGTGGTCGCGGTGGCGCCGGCACTGGCCAGCAGGCGGAAGAAGATCAGGAAGGCGAGGCTGGTGCTGAGCACCGCCAGCGCGATGGCGCTGCCCCAGGCTTCCAGGCTGACGCTGGTCGTCGGCCACATCCACAGGCCCGGAATCAGCAACAGCAGGGACGACATCAGCGAGCTGCCCGCGGCCAGTACCGGCGCCGGCAGGTGATTCAGGCGCTGGCGCGAGAAGTTGGAGGCGAAGCCGTAGCAGAAGGTCGCGCCGAGGGCGGCGAGAATGAACCAGCCGTCACCGCCGAGCTGGAAGTCGAGGCGATCACTCGACAGCACATAAACACCGCTGAAGGCTATGGCCAGGCCGAGATACTGCTGCTTCTGGATCGGCGTGGCGAACAGCGCCATGCCCAGCAAGGCGGTGAACAGCGGCGTGGTGGCATTGATCAGCGAGGTGAAACCGGCCTCCAGCTGGGTGGTGGCCAGCGCCAGCAGGCAGAAGGGCAGCGCCTGACTGGTCAGCCCCAGCACCGCAAGCGGGCCCTTGTGCTCCCATAGCATCCTGAGGCGTCCCGCGCCCAGCAGCAGCGGGGCGAGTACCAGCGCACCGATGCCCATGCGCAGCAGTATCAGCGTGGTCGGGCCGAATTCCGGCGCGGCCACGCGCATGAAGATGAAAGACATGCCCCACAGGGTGGATAGCAGGACAAGACGCAAGGCATCGCTGGCGGACATGGTGTTCTCGACGTGGCGTGTGAAAGGCAGTCCGCTAGGCTAGCCCCTCATGCGCGTCACGGGAAGCACGACCTTGTGCCTGTCGCTCTTCTTTCCCAGTCCCAGCCCCGGCCCGCTGGCCTCAGGCGGAGGGTATCGCACCGCGCTGGATGGCGGCGATATCGCGCGCGGCGCGCTCGAGTGCCGGCAGATGCTTGAGCATGTCCTCGCGCGACTGGCGCATCACCGGTGCCTGGATCGCCACGCCGATGTTGGAAGGCCCATCGGGATTGGGCGCCAGCACCGCGATGCACACCAGGCCGGGCAGGAATTCCTCATCATCCAGCGCGAAGCCCTGCTGGCGGACCTGCTCGATCTCGGCCTCGACGGACTCGATGTCAGTCAGGGTATTGCGCGTCATCGCGTTCAGCGGCGTGCCTGTCAGCAGGCGGCGGCGCTGGGCGGGCGGCATCTGGGCCAGAAACAGCTTGCCGCTGGCGGAGCAATGCACCGGCACCCGTGAACCGGGGTGCAGATAGAAGCGCAGCGGGGCCTGGGTCTCGACGCGGTCCAGATACAGCACCTCGCTGCCGGACAGCGCCGTGATGTTGCAGCTCTCGCCGACCTCTTCCATCAGCCGGTTGAGCACGCCGTGGCGTGCGCCCTGCACGGTGTCGTTGAGCAGCAGGTTCTCCGCCAGACGGCGCAGGCGACTGCCCTTGCTGTAATGACGGTTGTCCGCCTCGCGCTGCAGCATGCCGCTGCCTTCCAGCTGCTGCAGCATGCGGTGCAGCGTCGGCTTGGGTAGGCCGGTCTCTTCCACCAGTCCCTGCAGGGTGAAGAACTGGTCCTTGGCGGCGATCACTTCCAGCAGCGCCAGCAGACGCTGGGCGGGCGTATCGCCTTCTATCTTGCTGCCTTCCTTGCCGGTGTCCCTGTCGGCGTCCTTGCGGTCACGCGGCAGGCTTGCCTGGGGCTGGGTGGCACTGTTCATGGGCTATTCCCTCCTTCAATCCGTGCGCTGGGCAGTGTGGCGCCGAAACGCTCGGCCCGTCAGTGCCTTGCGTTGCTGTGCCTACTTTAACAGTACTCCATTCATCGAAAGAAGTTTCTAAAAAAGGAGTGTTTTTGATCATTTTTCGAAATCGGGCTTGACGGACCGCGCGGCGAGGGCTAATTTTGGTCACATGTTTCGGTAATCGGAACTAAATGTATCAATAAACATAAAATTTAGAGTTGGAGACGCCATGAGCACTCAAGACAGCGCAGACAATCGCAAGGTCGTGCAGGGCAAGCAGAAGATGACCCCTTCCGAGGCCTTCGTGGAAACCATGGTCGCCAATGGCGTCACCGACATGTTCGGCATCATGGGCTCCGCCTTCATGGATGCGATGGACATCTTCGCCCCGGCCGGCATTCGCCTCATTCCGGTGGTGCATGAGCAGGGCGCTGCCCACATGGCCGACGGCTATGCTCGCGTCTCCGGCCGTCACGGCATGGTCATCGGCCAGAACGGCCCGGGCATCTCCAACTGCGTCACCGGCATCGCGGCCGCTTACTGGGCGCACAGCCCGGTGGTCATCGTCACGCCGGAAGCCGGCACCACCGGCATCGGCCTGGGCGGCTTCCAGGAATGCAAGCAGCTGCCGATGTTCCAGGAATTCACCAAGTACCAGGGTCACGTGACCCACCCGTCGCGCATGGCGGAATACACCGGTCGCTGCTTCGACCGCGCCATGTCCGAGATGGGCCCGACCCAGCTCAACATTCCGCGTGACTACTTCTACGGCGAGATCGAATGCGAGATTCCGCTGCCGGCACGTGTCGACCGCGGCCCGGGTGGCAGCAAGAGCCTGGATGAGGCAGCCGAGCTGCTGGCCAGCGCCAGGTTCCCGGTCATCGTTTCCGGTGGCGGTGTGGTGATGGCCGATGGCGTCGAGGAGTGCAAGGCACTGGCAGAGCGTCTCGGCGCGCCGGTGGTCAACAGCTACCAGCACAACGATTCCTTCCCGGCCAGCCACCCGCTGTGGTGTGGTCCGCTCGGTTATCAGGGCTCCAAGGCGGGCATGAAGCTGATCTCCCAGGCCGATGTCGTCATCGCGCTGGGCACGCGCCTCGGGCCGTTCGGTACCCTGCCGCAGCACGGCATGGACTACTGGCCGAAGGACGCGAAGATCATCCAGATCGACGCCGACCACAAGATGCTGGGCCTGGTGAAGAAGATCTCCGTCGGCATCTGCGGCGATGCGCGTGAAGCGGCCATCGCCCTGACCGAGCGCCTGTCCGGTCGCAATCTGGAATGCGATGCCTCCAAGGATTCGCGTCTGACCCAGATTCGTGAAGAGAAGGCCGCCTGGGAAGCCGAGCTGGATGCCTGGACCCACGAGAAGGACGCCTTCAGCCTCGACGCCATCGAAGAAGCCAAGGACGAGAAGCCGTTCTCCGGCGGCGAATACCTGCACCCGCGTCAGGTACTGCGCGAGCTGGAAAAGGCCATGCCGGAAGATGTCATGGTGTCCACCGACATCGGCAACATCAATTCCGTGGCCCACAGCTACCTGCGCTTCGATCGTCCGCGCAGCTTCTTCGCCCCGATGAGCTTCGGCAACTGCGGCTACGCGCTGCCGACCATCATGGGTGCCAAGACTGCCGCGCCGGAACGTCCGGCCATCGCCTACGCCGGTGACGGCGCCTGGGGCATGAGTCTGATGGAAATCATGACCGCCGTGCGTCACGACATTCCGGTCACGGCCGTCGTCTTCCACAACCGTCAGTGGGGCGCCGAGAAGAAGAACCAGGTCGAGTTCTACAACCGTCGCTTCGTCGCCGGTGAGCTGGACAACGAAAGCTTCGCCGAGATCGCGCGCTCCATGGGGGCCGAAGGCATCACCGTCGACCGTCTGGAAGACGTGGGCCCGGCCCTCAAGAAGGCCATCGACATGCAGATGAACGAAGGCAAGACCTGCGTCATCGAGGTGATGTGTACTCGTGAACTGGGCGACCCGTTCCGCCGCGACGCCCTCAAGAAGCCGGTGCGTCTGCTCGAGAAGTATCAGGATTACGTGTAACGCCCATCGCTGATCGCGCTGTGCAGGTCATGGATGGCAGCGCGATGAAGCGGGTGTAGCGCGACGCGCAAGCAGGACTGGAACTCTCCCTTGCCCCGGCCATTTCAGATGTCCGGGGCTTTTTGGATGTGTCGGCTGCCTGCAAGGGCAGCGAGGAGACAGACATGAAGGCACTCAACAACATTCTGGCGCGGGCCAAGGCAGACCCGCGTCGTATCGTGCTCTGTGAAGGGCAGGACATGCGGGTGGTGCAGGCGGCGGTCAGCGCGGCGGAGCAGGGCCTGGCGCAGGTGATGGTGGTCGGTGACCCCATCGTCATCGCCGCCACCGCCAGAGAAGTCGGGCTTGAGGATCAGGCGCTGGCACGGCTCGAGCTGATCGACCCCGCCACCTCCGAGCACACCGCCAGGCTTGCCGAGGCGCTGCACGCGCATCGCGCGGCCAAGGGCATGACGGCGGAGCAGGCTGCCGAGAAGATTCGTGATCCGCTGACGTTCGCCAACATGCTGGTGCGCGAAGGGCTGGCGGATGGCTCGGTGGCCGGCGCCGTGCTCACCACTGCCGATGTGGTGCGCACCGCCATTCAACTGCTGGGGCTGGCGCCGGGCAGCAAGCTGGTCTCCAGCTTCTTTCTGATGATGCTGTGCAAGCCGTTCCACAATCTGAAGGGCGGCATGATCTTCTCGGACTGCGGGCTGGTGATCGACCCCGATGCCGAGGAGCTGTCGCAGATCGCGCTGGCCGCCGCCGACAGCGCCCAGGCTCTGCTCGGGGAAGACCCACGGGTGGCGATGCTGTCGTTCTCCACCAATGGCAGCGCGCATCACGCCTCGGTGGACAAGGTGGTGCAGGCCGCGCATCGGGTACGCGAGCAACGTCCGGATATTGCCATCGATGAAGACGTGCAGCTCGACGCCGCCATCGTGGCGGAAATCGCCGAGCGCAAGCTGCCCACCTCCCGCGTCAAAGGCACCTCCAACGTGCTGGTGTTCCCCAATCTGGAAGCCGGCAATATCGGCTACAAGCTCGCCGAACGCATCGGCGGCGCAGAAGCCATCGGCCCGCTGCTCCAGGGCCTCGCCAAACCCGCCAACGACCTCTCGCGCGGCTGCTCCACCGCCGACATCCTCAATGTCATTGCGGTGACTGTTGTTCAGGCACAACAGCGCATCTTGAAATGCTGATTTTGGTAATTCTTTTTTATGGTTTTTATATGAATTAATGTCTAGGCAGGCGCATGCCTGCCTTATAAAAGACAATTACCAGCACAGTTATGCCCTTTTATCTGGACAGATTAGTTATTTTTTATCTAATATTGAGTTGAAAATTTAGATACTGAAAATAATATGCATGCTAAATGTTAGCATGTTATTTTATATGCTGGCTAGTATTAGGTTAAGGGGACTGAATTGTATATATCTTCATTAAAAATAGTCAATTATCGGAATTTTAATAGTTCAAGCTTTACCTTTCATAAAGGGGTTAATACTATTATTGGCGAGAACGGCGGTGGTAAAACCAATTTATTTCGAGCTATTAGGTTGTTATTAGACGATAACCTTATTCGAGCAGCTCATAAACTCAATGACACAGACTTCTATCGTGGATTAGGAGATTGGAGAGGTCATTGGATTATTATCAGTGCGGAATTTAGTGAGTTGTCCAACGATGAGCCTATTCAGGCTCTATTTAATCATTCTGCCGCAGTTATAGACCAGGATGATTCTGACACTGCCGTATATAATCTGATCTTTAGGCCTAAAGCATCAATCAGAGATAAGTTAGCAAAAATCGATGATGGGGATTTTGAAGAACTAAAAAGAATACGTGAAAGTATAACGATAGAAGATTATGAGACAGAATATACAGGGAGAAGTTCGATTGACTTCACAAATCCACTTAATTACAAAATGCTTGTAGGAGACTTTAATAATTGTAAGTTCAAGGGAGTTGTTGAAAATTCGTTAGCTGGTGTTAAATTACCCCGCTACCTATCCCTTTCGAGAGATATATCTTTCACATACATACAAGCACTCAGGGATGTGGTTTCTGAATTCAGAAACAATAGGACTAATCCCTTGTTAGCACTTTTGAAGGTGAAAAGTGGTGATATTTCAGAAGTAACTATGCAACCTATAGTTGATAAGGTACTTGAGCTAAATGAATCAATTGAATCGCTGGATGAGGTGCAATCAGTAAGGTCTGACATACTTAGTACAATAAAAGATGCTGCAGGAGAAACTTATGCTCCTCGATCACTATCTGTTAAATCTGATTTACCTGAAGAAGCTGACAAGTTGTTTAAGTCGCTAAAGCTCTTTGTTGGTGAATCAGAAGACGACTACGAAGATAATATTAGTGAGTTAAGTCTTGGTGGAGCTAACTTAATCTTCCTAACACTTAAGTTGTTAGAGTTTAAGTATAAGAAAGAGGAAGATGCGATAGCCAAATTTTTAATTATTGAAGAACCTGAAGCACATATACATACACATATCCAGAAAACTCTTTTTGATCGAATTGGTTACCATAATACTCAAATTATATATTCTACACATTCTACACATCTATCTGAAGTCTCTAATATAAAAAATATTAACATTATAGCCAAAGGAAATAAGGGGTGTGAGGTATACCAACCTGCGAATGATCTCAGTGCTAGTGAAATACGTAACTTACAACGATATCTAGATGCTGTGCGCAGCAACTTGTTATTTGCAAAAAGCACAATTCTTATTGAAGGTGATGCAGAAGAGATTTTAATACCTATAATGTTTAAACAGGTCACTGGTTTATCATTGGATGAACTCGGGATAAGCTTGATAAATATTAGGAGTACTGGATTTAAAAATGTTGCTATACTGTTTAATGATTGTAGAATAAAAAAATATTGCAGTATTGTTACAGATTTAGATGCTGCTTTTATTGATACTACGTATAGTGGAAGCGATACGTCTTCGTTAAGAAAAAGAAAATCAAAATATGCAGGTTCTCAGTCTAAGGGGGCCAGCAGGCAAGAGGATTTAGATGGCTTTGTTTCTGGTAACAATTGGTTGTCAGTGTTTTATGCTGAACATACTTTTGAAGTTGATTTCATTAAATCTGGCAATGATAGGTATATTGATAAAATTATTGAAGATGTTTATACAAGTCAGGCAACCATTGACTCATCTAGGCAGGAGATATCTTCAGGCAATATTGAACTGTACGGGCAGAGAGTATTAACAATGGCAGAAAATTTAGGTAAAGGTTGGTTTGCAATTTTGCTTGGAAGCAAAATTGATTATAGAACAGTAATTCCAGCGTATATCTGGAAAGCTATTCTAGCTTCTCAGAAAAGCTTAACAATTGAGCAATACGCAAGCATTTATAATTACAGATTAAAAAAGCTTCATGCTGACCACATTGTTGAGGAAGATAAATATTGTGAAGCAATGAGTTATATAGAAAGCTACAAGTCTAGACGTATAACTTTAAAAAATCTTAAGGAGTTAATGAGGTTTTATTTAAAAGATGACCAAATAAATGAAATTCTCGAGGAGATTAATTGATGTTCACTTGGTCAGATGAAGATTTAAATGAAGCTCAATCAAGAGCAGTAAAAGATAATAGGAATATTTTCCTTGTTGCATGTCCAGGGAGTGGTAAAACAAAAACGTTAACATACAAAATTGCTTACGAGCTGTCATGCCCTTCGATAAATAACAGAAAAGTTGTTGCTATAACTTATACACATAGAGCCGCAGATGAAATTCGCGAACGTATTGAAGGGTTAGGCATTAATACAGTAAGGTTATGGATAGGTACAATTCATGCTTTTTGTTTGGAGTGGATTCTCAAGCCTTATTGTATTTATGATGAAAGAATAAGTAGCGGTTGCAATATTATCGATATGCATCAGCGTGAGGAGCTGCTAAAGCGTTTGTGCAATGAACTCAAAGCACCCAAAATAAATAATTTTGATTGTGATTATTACTATACAAGCAAAGAAATAATTCTAGCATGTAAGGATGAAAAGAAACATGACAATATCTCACTAGCTCTAGAAAGATATTTTGATTATTTAAGGTCTTGCAATTTGATTGATTTTGAGTTGCTGCTTAAGATATCACACGATCTTATTGCAAGTAACTCTAAAATACCTCGTCATCTTTCATCACTATTTGAAATAGTTTTGATAGATGAATTTCAAGATACAAAGGAAATTCAATATTCTATAATAGCGACAATATTGAGCTCTGCTAAAGATAAAACACGACTTTTTTTAGTGGGAGACCCTAATCAGGCGATATATGGTTCTTTGGGGGGGTACCCAATTACCATTGAAGAATTACGACATATTACGGATATGGAAATCGAACAATTTTCACTCGACTTTAATTATAGATCTTCTTCTAGGATTATTGATTATTATCAATGCTTTAAAGTTTTTGGCTCAAATATTATACCTAAAGGACATAACAAGGAATATCCTAGTGTAGTTCGATATAATAAGGAGATAGATAGTGATAATATCGTGGATGAAATAGCATCAAAAGTTGTTGCTAGTGTAGACGACCATAATATTTCACCGGATCAAATTTGTATCATTGCCCCACAGTGGTTTTATCTAGCATCAATAACACGAAAGCTAGCCTCTAAATTGCCAATGTATAAGTTTAATGGGCCTGGTTTGTCTCCAATTGCCAGAGATGTAGAAAACTTTTGGTACAAATTGTCAAGGATTGCCTTAACTAATCCTTCACCCCAAATGTATATGCGTAGAATGAGATGGGCTAAAGAAATCCTAGCGGAATTAAGCGAGTGTGGTGTATATTTAGGAGAAATAAACGAGAGAAAGTTTTTGCGTTGTTGTAATGCGCTAAATATAATGCAAACTAATGGACTGGAATATCTGCAAGATTTCTTTGATAAAGCGCTCAGTGCTTGCGATATCGATATAGCTGATTTTCAATACCTTCTTGACAAGAAAAAATATTTCTTAGAAAGCTCTTGGTTACGTATAGAGCGTTTGCAAAAAGAGGATATAGAGGGTGCAGATGGTATTGAATACTTTAAGAGCTTCTTTGATGCCAATAAAGGCATCAATGTCTCTACAATCCATGGTGTAAAAGGTGGAGAGTATGATGTGGTTATAGCCTTTGGTTTATTAGATGGAATGGTTCCTCATTTTACTGAAAAGGAAAAAGATTTAAGTTCAAAGAAGTTGCTATATGTTATAGGTTCACGCGCTCGCAAATATTTATATTTGTATTCTGAGGCTGGGCGTAAAAGAAAATTTGGATTTTACCCTCCAACAGAAGTTTTGAAGAAAATTAATTATGAATACAATTAATGATTATTTTGATGTTTTATTTCGAGCCTGATGCCGACACGCCAGCGCCATGTGATACACGATTTCATCGGCGAGGGCGTTGTCGAGGGTGCGTTCAAGATCGATGATCAGCTGGTTGGGGTAGTAGGCGCTGAGGTCCAGCCCGACGCCGAGGCCGAGGATGGCCTGGCGGCCGGAGCGGGTCTGTTGCGCGACCACCTGCTTGAGGTGGCTGTCGAGGTACTGTTCATCATTGGCCATGTTGGTGGCGCTGTCACAGGGGCTGCCATCGGAGATGACGATCAGCAGACGGCGCGCGCCTTCGTCGGCAGTAGTGTTATCGGCCAGACGTGAGCAGGCCCATTGCACGGCTTCGCCATCCACGCCTTCGCGGTAGAGATCGGCCTTGAGCAGGGCGCCGAAGTTGCGGCGCGCACGTCGCCACGCCAGTGAGGCGGGCTTGAAGATCAGATACTGCACTTCATTCAGGCGACCCGGACGCGCGGGCTTGCCGGCGCGTCGCCAGTCCTTCAGGGCACGGCCGCCATTCCAGGCGCCAGTGGTGAAGCCGAGCACCTCGGTGGGCACACCGGCCATGTCGAGCGCGCGGGTGAGTATCTCGATCAGCATCGCCACCGCCTCGCCATGCACCTTCATCGAACCGGAGCAGTCGATCAGGAAACTGACCTGGGCACTGGCCTCGGGCACCCAGCGCTCGCGCTGGAAGACCCGCCGCTCGGCCGGCGAGGAAATCACCTGACTCAGCCGCCGCCCATCGATAATCCCTTCCTCCTCCCCGAAGTGCCAGCCCTCACGCTGCGGCGAGCTGAAATGGCGCGCCAGCTGACGTGCCAGGCGCCGCACGTTGATCTTCTGCTCCGCCAGACGCGTATCCAGCGCCTGCCGATACTCATCGAGCAGGGCCGCGCGCATGCGCCTGGCCGGTTCCAGCTCGCGGTCATAGGCCGTGGTGAACACCTGATAGGGCAGCAATTCCTCCGGCGCGCCACGCCGATGGCTCGGCAGCTGCGACGCCGCCTGCTCCTCGAGCAGACTCGCTTCTTCATCCTCGTTTTCCAGAAACAGCGCGAAGCGCTGGCTGGCCTCAGACTCGTCATCCTCTTCGCCGTCCTGCTCCTCAAGCGACTCGGCCAGTTCCTGCTCCAGCCACAGGCTGATGTTCAGCGCATGCTGCTGATAGGCCGCCTGATCGAAACGTGTGCGTCTCAGCCCCGCCATGTCAGCGCCCAGCGCCTGATAGAAGGAGGCGCGCGTCGTCTCGATGTAATCCTCCGTCTCGTGGATCACCGCACAGGCCATCAGGCGCGACCAGCACGACTGGATGACGCTATAGATGAGGATGCCGCTGCTCGTCTCGGTCAGGCCCGCGTGATAGAAGGCCAGGCACCAGTCGGTGAAGCGCCGCGCCAGATTCTCCTTCACGCCGGGCATGTCGGGGTCGACCAGCGCCTCGACGCGCAGCTGCTCCAGCAGGTCATAGATCAGGCGGGTTTCCGGCAACGCCGGACGCGCCGCCAGATGCAGCGCCTCGTCGGTGTGGATCAAGCGCAGCGCGATGGCATCGCTGACCGCGCGATAGTTGTCGAGCGTGCAGTCATCTTCCTCAAGGCGCAGATGCGGCGTGCGCAATGGCAACGCCTGAGCATGCCGACTCAGACGCCGCCCCCGATAGGCCCAGCCGGCCTGACCGCTGAGCGCCCCGAGACTCGCCGCCGAAAGCTCCTCGAGATACTGCTGACGACGGCGTACCTGCTGGGCCGCACTCATGCCCGGGCTCCCTTGTCGCTGTCCTGTTCATCCATCAGGTCGCTTTCCATCAGCGCCGCGGATTCCTCCAGTTCCTTGGCGAAACAGCGCTGATAGAACTCGGCGACCAGCGGGCGCTCATGCTCATCGCACTTGTTGAGATAGGAGAGACGGAAGGCCAGCGCCGGGTTGCGGAAGATCTCGCAGTTCTCCGCCCAGGTGATCACGGTACGCGGCGACATCAGGCTCGACAGGTCGCCATTGGCGAAGCCCTTGCGGGTGAGGTCGGCCACCGCGACCATCGCGCGAATCAGGGCGCGGCCACGCTCGTTGTCCTTGGCGGGCACACGCGCCAGCACGATCTTCACCTCTTCCTCACGCGGCAGGTAATCCAGCTTGGCGACGATGTTCCAGCGGTCGATCTGCGCATGGTTGAGCAGCTGGGTGCCGTGATAGAGCCCATCCTGATTGCCAAGCCCGACGGTATTGGCGGTAGCGAACAGCCGGAACTGCGGATGCGGGCGAATCACGCGGTTCTGGTCGAGCAGCGTGAAGTGGCCGTCGCGCTCCAGAATGCGCTGGATGACGAACATCACGTCCGGACGGCCGGCATCGTACTCATCGAAGATCAGCGCGATGGGGCGGGTCAGCGACCAGGGCACGATGCCTTCCTGGAATTCGGTGACCTGCACGCCGTCGCGAATCACGATGGCGTCCTTGCCGACCAGGTCCAGCCGGCTGACATGGCCATCGAGATTGACGCGCAGGCACGGCCAGTTGAGGCGCGCGGCGATCTGCTCGATATGGGTCGATTTGCCGGTGCCGTGCAGGCCCTGAACCATCACGCGGCGGTTGTTGGTGAAGCCGGCGAGAATGGCGAGGGTGACATCGGGATTGAAGCGATAGGCGTGATCGATTTCCGGCACGTGGGCGTCGCGCTCCACAAATACCGGCACCTTGAGGTCACTGTCGATGCCGAACAGCTCGCGCACGCCGCGCAGCTCAGTGGGCTGCAACTGACCGGCGGGCAGCGGCTGCTCGGCAGAGGCGGCGGGGCCTGCATCGCTGGCAGGGCTTGCATCATTGGCAGAGCTTTCATCACTGCTGGAAGGCGTCAAGGTGGCGTCGCTCACGGGGTGTCTCCCTCGTCATTCTTGTTGGTGGCTGCCCGGTGGACCTGTCGCGGGGAGACAGGCAGGCCGGGCGGCGGCAATGCTGTGAATAT
Source organism: Cobetia sp. SIMBA_158 (assembly GCF_046566945.1). Classification (NCBI taxonomy): domain Bacteria; kingdom Pseudomonadati; phylum Pseudomonadota; class Gammaproteobacteria; order Oceanospirillales; family Halomonadaceae; genus Cobetia; species Cobetia sp. SIMBA_158. The sequence continues at coordinate 75,047 of NZ_JAWJYL010000004.1, read as the reverse complement.
AGCTTTGTTTCTAAAAATAATGCAAATCGTATCGAAATATGAGATTTGTGATTGTTCATTCCCCGCAGGAGCAAGGCAGATGAGCGATACCCTGATCATTGGTGGCGGCGTGATGGGCATGATGATGGCGTGGCAGCTGGCCGAGGCCGGCCAGACGGTCACGCTGCTGGAGCGCGGTCAGTGCGGACGCGAGGCATCGTGGGCCGGTGGCGGCATCGTCTCGCCGCTGTATCCGTGGCGCTATTCGAGCGCCATCTCGTCACTGTCACGCTGGTCAGAAGGCGAATACCCCAGGCTTGCCGAGGCGCTCAAGGACGCCACCGGCATCGACCCCGAATACCGCCAGAAGGGCCTGATCTACCTGCGGGTCGAGGATGAGGCGCTGGCGCTGGACTGGGCACGCACCCAGCACAAGCCGCTGGAGGTGATCGAGCGTGAGGCGCTCTACGCGCGCGAGCCGCATCTGGCCAGTGGCCATCAACAGGCGCTGTGGATGCCGACGCTCGGCAGCATCCGCAATCCGCGTCTCGGTCAGGCGCTGCGTGCGCGTCTGCTGGCGCATCCGCGTATCCGGGTGCGTGAAGAGTGCGAGGTCACCCAGCTGGTGTTTGCCACGCCGTCGCGTGTCACAGGCGTTCGGCTTGTTGATGAGACCGTCAGCGCAGATAACGTCGTGGTGTGTGGCGGCGCCTGGAGTGGCAAGTTGCTCGCCGCCGCCGGTGTGCTGCTGCCGGTGCGCCCGGTGAAGGGTCAGATGATGGTGTTCAATCCGGTGGCGGCGGGGCTTTGCAGTGTGGATGCGCCGCTGCTGTCGCGGGTGGTGCTGTGCGATGGCCGCTACGTGATTCCGCGCGCCGATGGGCGGATTCTGATCGGCTCGACCCTGGAGCATCAGGATTTCGACAAGTCCACCACCGCGCAGGCGCGCGAGTCGCTGCATGCCAGCGCCGCGAGCATTCTGCCGGCGCTGGGTGAGCTGGCGCCGGAGCATCACTGGGCCGGCCTGCGTCCGGGCACGCCGGATGGCACGCCCTTCATCGGCGCGGTGCCGGGGCTTGATGGCCTCTACGTGAATGCCGGTCACTACCGCAATGGCCTGGTGCTGGCGCCCGCCGCCACGCGCCTGCTCAGTGACATCCTGCTCGGGCGCGAGAGCTTCATGTCAGCGGAGGCCTTCATGCCACCGGGTGTGGCAGCGCCCACGGCCCTTGCAGTTTGAGTCGTCCCAAGGCGGCGCAATGGGACCAGTTGGTACCAAGGCAGCCCCGCTGGTGCCAACTGGCCCAATCGGTGGCTGCCAACTGGTGCTAAAGGGCGGTGCGAGTGTCGGCGTAGTCTCGGGTCATGGCGCAGCGCTTGCTGCCGCTCATCAGCTCAACAACAAGCTCAGCCAAAAGCTCAACAACAAGCCCAACAACAAGACTGCGGAGCCCGACCCATGACTCACCAAGCCACCATCGAACTGCTGACCGCCTTCTGCGACGCCCTCAACCGTCACGACATCGACGACTGCCTGTCGATGATGACCGATGACTGCGAATTCCTCGCCATCGCCGGGCTGGAACTCGAAGGCAAGACCTTCGCCGGTCAGGACGCCGTGCGTGCGGGCCTCTCCGCCGCCTGGCAGAACGCGCCGGATGCCCAGTGGATCGACGCGGAAATCTTCGCCGATGGCGAGCGTGGCTTCGTCATCAGCACCTACACCGGTGCCACCGCCGATGGCGCGCGCAGCGAAGCGCGCATGATCGACGCCTTCACGCTGCGTGACGGCAAGATCGCGATCAAGAACGCCTTCCGCAAGAACCGTCCGCCCGTCAACGTCTGAGCGCCAGCGGCGCACCGATCAGGGAAGAGGTTTCTGAAGCTGTCTTTGCCTCGGGGGCAGCACGTCATGGCGTCAGGTCATGGCGTGCGCCCCGTGGGTGAGAGGAGGTGATCGAGATGGAAACTATCGTGCAGCACGGCGCCCGGCCGTCGGACATGGGCAACGAATCAGAGCAGCGCCCGGCCACTCAGGCCTCGCGGCCGTATGACCCGGCCTATGACCCGCTGGTGAGCGCCACCCCCGGCGAAGGGCGCGACTACGCGCCGACCTACTGGGTCGCCACCGCCGGCGAGCCGCCGGCAGACGATGGCCCGGTGATGGGCGATATCGACGCCGATGTGGTGATCGTCGGCTCCGGCTTTACGGGGCTGACCGCCGCCATCGTGCTGGCCGAGAAGTACGGCATCAAGGCCACCGTGCTGGAGGCCAATCGGGTCAGCTGGGGCTGTTCGACCCGCAATGGCGGGCAGGCGCAGTGTGCCACCGGTCGCCTCAAGCGCTCGCAGTGGATCGAGCGTTACGGCCTCGAGGCCGCCCACGGCCTGCACCGCGAGTGCGTCGAGGGCATGGAGAATTTCAAGGAGCTGATCAAGGACATCGACTGCGATCCGCAGCCGGGCGGCCATCTGTATATCGCCCACCGCGAGCGCATGATGCCGGGGCTGGAGAAGGAAGCGCGCCTGTTGCGCGAGACCTTCAACTACGATGCCCGCATCATCGATGGCGCCACGGTGCGCAATGAGTGGGTCGGTGATGAAGAGGCCTGCGGCGCGATGCACGAACCGGAAGGCATCGGCGTGCACCCGGGCAAGTTGGCCTTCGGCTATCTGCGCAAGGCGCGCCGCCTGGGCGTCAAGGTGCACCCGGCAAGTCCGGTGGAGAGCTGGGAGACCCGCGATGGCGTGCACTACCTGACGACGCCGGGTGGCGTGGTCAAGGCGCGCTCGGTGGGCATGGCGACTGGCGGCTACACCTCCGGCAAGCTGCATCCGGAGCTCGACAAGCGCCTGATGCCGGTGCTCTCCAACTCGCTGGTGACGCGCCCGCTGACGGCGCAGGAAATCGAGGCGACCCGCTTCCATACCCATCAGGTGCTCACCGACACCCGCGTGCTGCGCCACTACTATCGCCTGCTGCCGGACAACCGCCTGCAGATCGGCAGTCGCAGTGCCGTCTCGGGGCGTGACGCGCCCAAGGCGCAATACGAGCAGCTGCTGATCGCCGACATGCATCGCAAGTTCCCCGCGCTGAGCGGCATCGAGGTCGATTACTCCTGGTGGGGCTGGGTGGATGTCAGCCACGACATGATGCCGCGCATCCATCAGCCGGACCCGAAGCAGAGCATCTATTACGCCATGGGCTATGGCGGCAACGGCGTGATGTATTCCGCCCAGGCGGGCAAGCGCCTAGCCCAGTGGATCGCCAAGGACGCGGCGGATCTCGTGCTGCCGATCTTCCAGTCACGCCTGCCGTATCCCAATGTGCTCAACAAGGTCGAATCCCCGCTGTTCGCACCGTTCCGCCGCACCGGCCAGCGTTGCCTGTATCGCTGGTACGCGATGAAGGATGAAGCGCAATAGAATGTGACTCGCCACTGATGCCACGATGACCCGGATGCTCCCGCATTGATCGATTTCATGATCAGTTCGGGAGCATCTTTGTTATCCGGAAGATAATTATTTCGGGATGTCGTTGCTTGGGAGGGGTGAGGGTTTGCCTCAGCCATGGCCGATACGGCGGCTCGCCTCGCCTTTTTTCTCCTTGCCTTTCATCTCCTCGCCTTTCATCTCCTCGCAAGGATCAGGCTAGCTGGCGCGCTGCCGACGTGATGCGCCGTGGGGCGTAGGCAGGGCGGGCTGAGGGGGTAACGGCTGTGCTTGTGCTTCCGGTGCGTCCGTCTTCGTTGCGTCCGTCTCCGGTGCTTCTGTCTCCGGTGCTTCTGTCTCCGGTGCTTCAGTCTCTGCAACCGCAACTGACGGCGCCTCCTCCATCGCCAGCGGCACCAGCGCGGCCAGCTTGAGGATGCCGGCCTCGATGCGCGCTTCCGGAATCGCCGAGAAGCCAAGCCGGAAGTAGTGGCGGTGGCTGTCGCGATCGCAGAAGAAGTGCAGGTCACCGACCTCGATCAGGATGCTCTGCTCGCGGGCGAGGGCGGCCAGGCGGTGGGCATTCAGATTCTTCGGGCCGTGCATCCAGAAGCAGGAGCCGCCGTAGGTGGCCGGCGTGCTCATCATCGGCAGATGGCGCTGGATGGCGTCACGCATCAGCAGGAAGCGCCGCTGCATCACCTGGTGCATCTGATTGATCAGGCTGTCGTGATAGCCCCGCGCGATGAAGAGTCCTACCGCACGCTGATTGTTGGTCGGCGGATGGCGCAGCATCAGGCGGCGCAGGGCGCGGGCCTCTCGAATCAGGGTCGGGTGCGCGACCATGTAGCCCAGGCGCAGACCGGGGGCGAGGGTCTTGGAGAGGCTGCCGACATAGATGACGCGCTTGTGGCGGTCGAGGCTCTTGAGCGCGGGTGTCGGGTTGTCGGCGTAGTTGCTCTCGCTCTCGTAGTCGTCCTCGATGATCAGGAAGTTGCCGGTCTCGGCCATGTCCAGCAGCTGGCGGCGACGCTCCAGCGGCAGGGTGATGGTCGTCGGCGACTGGTGGCTGGGCGTGACATACACCAGGCGGCAGTCCTTGAGCGATTCCAGCGGCTGCATGCCCTTGTCGTCGATGGGCAGCAGCTGGATGTCATCGGTGAAGGTGCTGGCGATGTTGTACATGTCGACATAGCCGGGGTTCTCCATCGCGAAACGCTGGCCCTGCTTGAGCAGCAGCATGCAGCTGATCCACAGCGCCTGCTGCGTGCCCACGGTGATAAGGATTTCCTCCGGGCTTGCCCAGACGCCGCGACGGGGCAGCAACCGCTGGTGGATCTGCTCGATCAGCAGCGGGTCGTCATTGTTGAGATGGTCCACCGACCAGCTGCGAATCGACGGCACGCTCATCGAGTCGCGGCTGCACTCGCGCCAGTGCTGGGTGGGGAAGAATTCCGGGTCCAGCTGGCCATAGAGGAAGGGGTAGTCGTACTTGTGCCAGTCGCCGGGCTTCTCGATGGCGCGCTGCACAGAGGGCTTGAAGGCCAGCCGCTCATCCCAGTCGAGGCTGTCGGCATCGATATCATTGAGGCGCACCGGCGTGTCGGCGCGGCCCTTGAGAATCTCGGGATTGATGAAGTAACCGCTGCGCTCGCGGGCGATCAGAAAGCCGTCTTCCAGCAGCTGCTCATAGGCCAGCATCACGGTATTGCGCGCGACATTCAGCTCGCGGGCCAGCTTGCGACTGGAGGGCAGCGCGACATCACGTGGCAGATGGCCTTCGAGAATCGCCTGGGAAATCTGCTCGCGAATCTGGAATTGCAGGCTTTCCTTGCGCGAGGAATCGAGGTGAAACAGCGGGTGGCTCATGCGTGTTCTCTATTGTTTTCGCGAGCGTGTCGTCACGAGGACTTTCCAGCGGAAGTGCCCGTTTTATATGCATTTTCTGTACCTGATTGCCCTGCGGTGCGCCGTCAGTGAGTGGCGCGCGGGGCGCTGCCTGCCCTGAGGTGGCAGCCACCGGTACGGCTTCATTGAGGCAGACCCCCGTCGGGAGAGCAATAGCCAGCCGGGACTGGCCCCATCGATGCCGACGGACTGGTTCTATCGAGGAATGGCGCACGGGGAGAAAGTGATCTGGCAGGTACAACGAAAGCACAGTTCAAGCACGACGCGACTTCACACTCCCTTTCCTGGGGCTGTAGATGAGCAGGTGATGGCAATCGTGAATGACATGAGGCGCTGCAAGATAGTGGTGCAGACGCGAAGTCATTGACGATATGAGGTGCAGTACCCCGCTCGCTATCACGCGCAGCCGTCAGGAGCCCGCAACAACAATAACGACGGGACAGACAAGATGATCGACTCGACACAGACCCTTTCAGACCTCCGCTTGCTGACTCGCACTGGCGTATCTCACACCAGCGTATCTCGCGCCAGCGCCTTCAAGTCCTCGCTGGCCATCGTGGTGACTGCCGCGAGTCTGGGCATGGCCGCTGGCGCCAATGCCGCGACCTGGAAGATGGCCCTGGGCGATGCCGCCGGTGGCACCCAGTATGAACTGGGCAAGACCTTCGCAAGCCTGGTGGAAGAGAAATCCGGTGGCGACATCAAGGTGGACTTGTTCCCCAACGGCCAGCTGGGCAGCGAGCAGGATACCGTCAACAACGCCAGCATGGGCCTCGTTGACCTGTCCGTGGTGGCGATCAACAACCTGACGCCATTCTCGCCGACCGTCGGCGTGCTGACCCTGCCGTATGTCATCCACGGCCCGGACGATGCCAAGGCGCTGACGCAAGGCAAGATCGGCGATGAGCTGCGCGAGAACACCCTGCGCGATTCCGGTATCCGCATTCTGGGCTGGGCCTATTCCGGCTGTCGTCGTCTGACCAATTCCAAGCAGGCGGTGGCATCACCGGCAGACCTGGAAGGCATGGTCATTCGCGTGCCCAAGAACGAGATCATGATCTCCTCCTACCAGTCCTGGGGCGTCAACCCCAACCCGCTGGCGTGGTCCGAGACCTTCACCGCCCTGCAACAGGGCGTCGTCGATGGTCAGGACAATCCCTACATCACCATCGATGCCATGAAGTTCTATGAGGTGCAGAACCACGTCACCGACAGCTGTTACGTGTTCTCGATGGAACCGCTGATCATGGGCGAAGGCACCTTCCAGAGCCTCAGCGAAGAGAACCAGCAACTGGTGCTGGCGGCCGGTGAAGAAGCGACGTCCCACAGCTATGACTACCTGCTGGCCACCGAGGATTCCATCAAGAAATCACTGGTGGAAGAGCACGGCATGACCATCACCCAGCCCGCCAATGACGAGAAGGAATGGATCGCCAAGGCCTCCAGCATCTGGCCGGATTTCTATGACAGCATCGGCGGCCGCGACAAGCTGGTCGAGGTGCTCGAGACCCTCGGACGTGATCCGTCCACGGCGCCCTGAAGACCTCCTGAACGGCTGAGGCTTTCAAGGCCCGCCCGGATTCCCCTGCCTGCCGGCACCTGTCATGAGCATGCCAAGAGCATGTCGTCGACATGTGATCGCTGGCAGGGGAGACGTGGCGTCAAGTGGTCATCGCTGGCGATGTCGGGGGATGTGTATCCATGCGGGTATTGTTGAAGTTTCTGGATAATATCGAGAACTATCTCTGCCAGTTTCTGCTGGTGGTGTTCGTCATCATTCTCTTCACGCAGATCATGCTGCGTAACCTTTTCAGCTACTCGATTCCCTGGGGAGACGAGTTGGCGACCTATGCCTTCGTGTGGTTTGCCTATCTAGGCGCCGTCTACGCCACACGCATGTCGGCGCATAACCGCGTGACCTTCCAGTTTCGATTCCTGCCGCGTTGGGTGGAAACCCTCTGCGGAGTGCTGACCGATATCATCTGGATCGCCTTCAATGCGGTGTTCATCTATTACAGCTACGACTTCGTGTTCAACAAGATGAATCTGTTCTGGAAGTCACAGACGCTGGGTGTGCCGATGAAGTACTTCTATCTGATTCTGCCGCTGGCCTTTACCGCCATGACGGTGCGCATCATCCAGACCAATTATCTCAAGTTCGTGCGCAAGGAAGACATCGTGGACCCGGATTCCCAGGCAATGGAGGAATTGAAGCAGGGCGGTGACGGCCAGGCCAGTGATCCACAGGCCAGTGACGCACAGGGCAGTGATGGACAGCCCAGTGACAGACAGGAGGGCGGCAAGTCATGATCGATTCCACCATCATCTACATCCTGTTTGGCGTCTTCTTCCTACTGTTGGTACTGGGCGCACCGATCACCGTCTCGCTGGGTGTCGCGGCGCTGGCGACCTATCTGAGCATCGATGAAAACCCGATGGCGTTCGTGCAGATCGCCTTTACCTCGGTGGGCTCCTTCCCGCTGATGGCCTTGCCGGCCTTCATTCTGGCCGGGGCGCTGATGGAGGCAGCCGGCATCTCGCGAAGGCTGGTCGATATCGCCGAGGCCTTCGCCGGGCCGGTGACGGGCGGACTTGCCGCCGCTACGGTATTTGCCTGCATGTTCTTCGGTGCGATTTCCGGCTCAGGGCCGGCCACCACGGCGGCGGTCGGCATGCTGATGATTCCGGCGATGGCCAAGCGCGGTTACGACCGTGGATATGCCTCGGCGATCACGGCCTCTTCCGGTGGGCTGGGGGTGGTGATTCCACCATCGATCCCGATGGTGATCTTCGGGATTTCCGGCATGGGTCTGCAGCCGCCGCCCGAAGCGGTGGCCATGCACGGTGACTTCCAGACACTGTCGATCCCGAAACTGTTCATCGCTGGCGTCATGCCCGGCGTGGTGATCGCCGGCTTCCTGCTGATGATCAACTACGTGATCTCGAAGAAACGCGGCTATCGCGGGCTGACCAACAGCTGGTCGTGGCCCCATATTCGCGCCACCTTGAAGAAGGGTATCTGGTCGATGCTGGCACCCTTCATCATCCTGGGCGGCATCTACAGCGGCCTCTTCACGCCGACCGAATCCGCCATCGTCGCCATCGTCTACACCCTGATCGTCGGCATCTTCCTGCACAAGGAACTCAAGTGGAAGCCGACGCTGCGCACCCTGGAGACCACCACCTGGATCACCGGTCGCGTGCTGCTGATCCTGTTCACGGCGACGGTCTTTGGGCGGCTGCTGGTTGAGCAACGCGTGCCGGCCCATATCGCCGAGGGTATGCTGGCGATGACCGACAACCTCTACCTGATCTGGGCGATGATCATCTTCTTCCTGCTGTTCGTCGGCATGTTCATGGAGACGCTGGCCGCGATCATGATTCTCACCCCGGTGCTGCTGCCGATCATGTACATGTTGGGCATGGACCCGGTGCACGTCGGCATCGTGGTGGTCTGCGCGCTGGCCATCGGCTTCCAGACGCCGCCATTGGGGGAGAACCTCTTCGTGGCCTCGGGGATAGGCGGGGCCTCGATCGAGGAGATTTCCCTGAAGGCATTGCCGTTCGCGGCGGGCTCGGTGGCGGCCATCTTCCTGATCGCCTATGTGCCTGAAATCTCGCTGTGGCTACCCAGGGTGATGGGGTACTGAAGCGCCATCTGAACGCTAGCTCTGCAATGAACGAGGAGAAGGACGATGCCGGCAGTCAAACGAATTCTGTGTTGTGTAGGCCTGCGCGGAGACTGTGAGCGGGTACTGGCGCGCTCGGTGTGGTTGGCGGGCGCGACGGGTGCCGAGTTGCATGTGCTGCACACCGTCAAGTCATTGTCGGATGACGTGATGAACACCCTCAAGGTCAACATCCGCCACAAGCCGACGCTGGAGGGCCTGATGCAGCAGCGGCTCGATCAGGCGAAAGAGAGCCTGGAAAAGATGCTGGAGGACTTCTGGAGCACCCATGACAACGGCGACCCGCGCCCGGTGATCGCCGGACTGAATGTGGTGGAGGGCTATCCGGCCTCGGAGATCATCCGCTACGCCACGCGCCATGACTGCGACATGATCATCATGGCCACCAACAAGCGCGGCTTCGTGGCCTCCTATGCGGGCAAGGTCACCAAGGGGGTGATCAAGCGCGCCAGCATTCCGGTGGTGGTGGTACCGACGCCCTGAGCCGGTGGAGAGAAACGCTTGAGGGATAGCGGTACTCAGCAAGTTGGCACATGAAAAACGCTCGCCCCCGCAGACAATCACTGTCTGCGGGGGCGAGCGTTTTGGATCATGGCCCATCGTCAGCGTGGCTCAGGTGTCACCCGGGGCTGGACGGGATCACCTCATGCGTCATGTGCGCACAAGGCGCGCGCCTCAGAGCGTGCCTTCCAGCTCAGTGGCGATCTGGCGCATCAACGGTGCCCACTCCAAGAGGGAGTCGATGGAGTGGCGCAGGCGCGGCGCGTGGATCGCCAATGTCGCCTGGATCTGGCCGACCTCATCGAAGACCGGCACCGCGATGGCGACCATGCCCTGGATGAACTCCTCATCATCGGTGCTCAACTGATTGCGCGCCACGGTGTCGAGTGCCTCTTCCAGCGTGGCCCGCGAGGTCAGGGTGCAGGGCGTGTGCGCTTCCAGCGCCAGATGGGCGAGCAGGGCGCGGCGGCGATGCAGCGGCATCAGCGCCAGAAACAGCTTGCCGCTCGCGGTGCAGTGCAGCGGCAGGCGTGAACCGGGCGCCAGCTGGATGCGCACCGGCCAGTTGGTTTCCACGCGGTCGTAATACATCACCTCGTGGCCATCGAGCAGCGTCAGGTTGCAGGTCTCGCCGACTTCCTTCGCCAGCCGTTCCAGCAGGACGCGGCGCGGCACCTTGAGGCCTTCATTGGCCAGTGCACCCAGCGACATGCGCCGAAAGCGCGGGCCGGGCAGCAGGTGACGGCCATCCAGATCACGGCTGATCAGTTGCTGTTCTTCCAGCTGCTTGAGCAGGCGATGGACGGTCGGCTTGGGGATGTCGAAGCGCTTCTCGAGGTCGGCAGCGCTGACGGCGTGCTGGGTGGTGACGATTTCTTCCAGCAGGCCGAGTGCGCGAAAGAGCGTCGAATTGGTGGGCGTGTCTTTGCTCATCTAGTGTCCTCATCCTGCTGTCGGGCGCATGTCACTCGGGATGACCGGGGCCGACAGGGGCAGGGTGGCAAGGCGTCAGTGCATCGATTCATCACGGCAGTGGGCCCCTTGGCGAAGGCTGCCATGATGAGACGAAGACAGCCCCTCGCGGGGCTGTCGATGAGGCTAGTGTTACAGGTTTACCAGGAACAGGGAAAGGGAAGGCACCAGGCAGATGGCCAGCCAGCAGGCGATCAGCGCGATGAAGTAGGGAATCACGTACTTGACCAGTCTGACGTAGGAAATGCCGGTGATGCTGCTGGCCACATACAGGTTGAGCCCGAAGGGTGGCGTGACGAAGCCGATGGCGGCACCGACCAGGAAGATGACCGAGAAGTGGATCGGATCGACCCCGGCCTGCTGGGCGATGGGCGCGAGAATCGGCGCCAGGATGATCGTCACCGGCAGGCTTTCCAGAATCATGCCCGCCAGCAGGATGATCAGCATGCAGGTGCCCAGCGTCAGGTAGTAGTTGTCGATGCCGCTGAGCATCTCGCTCAGCGCCTGACCGGCACCCAACACCGACAGCAGCTGCTGCATGACCACCGAGATGGCGATCAGCGGTGCCAGCATGCCGGCGATCTGACCCGAGCGCAGCATGATGGTCGGCAGCTTCCTGAGACTGATCTCGCGGGTGATCAACAGCCCCGCGATCATGGTGAAGCCCACGGTGATGGCGGCGGCTTCGGTCGGTGAGAACTTGCCCGAGTAGATGCCGTAGACCACCACGCCGATGGTCGCGAAGCCCAGATAGGCCTTGCGCGCCAGCCTGGCGCTGACACCGGCCTTGAAGGGCTGCAGCTGACCCCAGCCATTCTTGCGCGCCACCAGATAGCAGGCCCCCATCATCGCGACCACCATCAAGGCGCCCGGCACCATGCCGGCGATGAACAGGTCACTGATCGACAGGTTCATCATGAAGCCGTAGACGATGAAGATGATGCTGGGCGGAATGATGATGCCCACGGTGCCGCCGGAGGCCGCCGTGGCGGCGGCGAAGCGTTCGTCATAGCCGTTCTTAACCATCTCGGGCTGCATGATCGAACCGATGGTGGCGGTGGTACCGGCGTTGGAGCCGGAAATCGCCGCGAACAGCCCGCAGGCGCCGAGGGTCGACATGCCCATCCCGCCGCGCATCCAGCTCAGCGTCGAGTAGGCGAAGTCGGAGAGTCGCTTGGCGATGCCCGCCGCGTTGATCAGGTCCCCCGTGAGGATGAACAGCGGCAACGCCAGCAGGCCGAAGAAGCTCAGCCCCTGGAAGAGGGTGACGCCGACATTGGCCAGCGTGAAGTCGATCACCAGACTGGTGCCGACCACCCACAGGCCGATGACGAGGAAGATGGGCACGCCGAGCAGGAAGAAGGCGGTCACGCCCGCCGTGATCAGGGAGATCCAGATACCGTCTGTCATGCTGACCTCCTCAGTCCATGATGGACGGTTGCAGGTTGAAGGAATCGCCGCGGCGATAGCGCGCCCAGTCGGCGTAGAGGTTCTGCAGTACGCGATAGATGATCATCACCCACGCCAGCGGCGTGGCGAGGTAGAACCACCACTGCATGACGTTGTCGGTGCCCGGCACGATGGCGTAGTTGTCGTAGGCCAGCGTCACCTGGGTGGTGGTGAAGTAGATCACCATCAGCCCGAAGCCGATCCATAGCACGGCATCGAGGATCAGGCAGGCGAACTGGCCGCCGCGCGGCAGCTTCATGCGTATCTCGTTGAGGCTCAGATGGGTGCGCTTCTTGACGTTGAGCGAGGCTCCGAACCAGGTCAGCCACAGAAACAGCAGCACGGGAATGCTGGTGCTCCAGGGGGCCTGCAGGCCGAAGAAGAAGCGCCGGATGACTTCGACGAAGATGATGCCGGCCATGCCGGAATAGGCGATCAGAATGACGACCTGTTCCAGATGGGCGTCCAGCCACAGGAAGGGACGCGCCCAGGGCGCAGCCTTCTTGAGGGCAGGTTGCTTCGACGGTTGGCTGAAGATGGTGGTATCGCCCATTACCCCCTCCACCAGCGCTGCGGCTTGACGTTGACGGCGGCGACATCACGCGGAATCTCGCGCGCGACATCATGGATTTCCTGATAGATATCGAGACCGCCGGACCACTTGTTGAGGCGTTCGCGCCACTGCTCCCACGGCTCGGGATTGAATTCCGGCGAGCACATCTGCTCGGCGCGTGAGCGTTCGGCGTCCGACAGCGGCGCCACGCGCACGTTGTTCTCGGCGAAGACGGTACCGGCGGCGGGGTGCTCGGTGGCACCGACGATCTCGAAGCGCCCGGCCTCGTTCATGCCCTGGGTGAAGATCTGCGCGCAGTAGGCGGACTCCATCACCTGGTCCTGCAGCTCGGAACCGAGGCTGTCGAACTTGGGCAGGCTCATGCCGGTGTGTTCGGTACCGGCGAAGAAGCGCAGGTCGACCGCCTGGGACACCACTGGTGCCATGCCGGCGTAGGCCACGGCGCTCATCCAGGTCTCGGCGCCATCCAGCAGGCCCTGACGCAGGCCATCGAGGGTCTCTTCCCAGGCGACCGGCACCGGGTTCAGGCCCAGCTGCTCCATCGCGATGCGTCCCATCTGGGTGCCGGTGACGCGATTCTTGGTGCCCTTGAGATCATCGATGCTGGTGACCAGCGGTTTGTCCTGCCACTTGAGGCCGAGCATGATGCCGCGCAGGTCACAGTGGGTGAACAGGAACTGCAGGTTGTGGCGCTGGCGCAGCGGTTCGCGCAGCAGCTGCTCACTCTTCTTGTGATAGAAGAAGTGGAACATCGAGGCGACGGTGGGGAACAGGTAGGCGAAATCGAGCACGTTCAGATACGGCGCGCTGCCCGAGGAATTCTGGGTGGAGGCCGAGTAGATATCGACGATGCCCTGCTGGGTCTTGCCGACGCAGTCCAGCTGGTTGCAGACCTCGTTGCTGCCCATGAACTCGACGCGAATCGCGCCGTTGGTGCGCTCTTCCAGGTCGCGCGCGAAGAACAGCTGACCGGATTTCTGGATATCGAGATTGCGCTCATTGAAGCCCGAAGCACCGAAGCGCAGCTGGAACTTGGGCGCTGTCTTGTAGCGTTTCTGCTGCTCCTGGTCGGCGGCGCGCGCCAGCGTGGACGCGGTGAGACCTGCGCCGAGGCCGGTGGCGGCCAGCAGGGTCGAGGTCAGACCGAAGCGACCCGAGATGTCGAGGAAGTCACGGCGTGACAGCTTGCTGAGTGGCGATGGCATGGTAGTGCTCCCGGTATTGTGTTTGCTTTTGTGGTGGGATGCAGGCCTGGCGGCCGGGAAGTGATGTCGTATCACTCGCCCTGTGTTGGCGTTGTTATGGGTCTTGCGGTGCGGGGCTTGCTTCCGCTGTTTGTCTGGCAAGCCGTTCGTTGATTACTTCTTTAGCCAAGTGCTTGTTTATCCGTCCTTATTTGCTGTACTGATTTGCCCATCTTTATTTGTCAGGCGTTTTCGCAGTGCTTGTTCAGAGCGTGTCTTTTTAGAGAGTGTCTTTTTAGAGAGTGTCTTTTTAGAGCGGGTCGGGGCGCTTGTCAGACATATCCGCTATTTCTTCAAAGCCACTCCAAAGTCTTTTCAGAGTCTCTTCAAGCCCTCTTCAGGCTCTCCTCAAACACCTCTCCGGAGCCCATGAGCCCTGCTTCTGGCCTCTCTAGTGGCTGCCATTGATGGCAGTCTGTGTCGTTCTCGCTAGTTCGTCTTACATAGTTGGTCGTATAACGAGACGAAAAGTACCGTTACCGGCGTTTCAAATCTCAATGTAGGGCACTTTTTCAGCTTTGGCAAAGATATTGAGACAATACGTTTCGTATTTGACGAATCCAGATTTTGATACCATGATTATGAGACAATATGTCTCGATATGGTATATAAAATAATGAAAACAACACGTTACGCCAATGCCGACGCATCAGCCGCCTATGACTACATCGTGATCGGAGCGGGGTCAGCCGGTTGCGTGCTAGCCAATCGTCTAACCGAAGACCCCTCCATCAAGGTCTTGCTGCTGGAGGCCGGCGGCTCGGACTGGAATCCGTGGATTCATGTGCCGGTCGGTTATTTCAAGACGATGCATAACCCTGCCACCGACTGGTGCTATCTCACCGACCCTGACAAGGGCATCAATGGTCGTCGGCTGCAGTGGCCGCGGGGCAAGGTGCTGGGCGGTTCCAGCTCGCTCAATGGGCTGCTGTATATCCGTGGCCAGCACGAGGACTACGACGACTGGGCGGCCGCGGGCAATCAGGGTTGGGACTACGCGTCAGTGCTGCCGTACTTCCGCAAGTCGGAGTGTCAGGCGCGTGGCGCCAACCAATGGCACGGCACCGATGGGCCGCTGCATGTCTCTGACCTGCGCCTCAAGCGCGAGATCGCCGAGCGCTTCATCGAGGCGGCGGTGGAGGCGGGGATTCCGCTCAACCAGGACGTCAATGGCGAGCGCCAGGAAGGGGTCGGCTATTTCCAGCAGACCACCTACAAGGGCCTGCGCTGCAGCACGGCCAGGGCTTTCCTGCGTCCGGCGCTCACGCGCAGCAATCTGACGCTGGTCAAGCATGCGCACTGTCGCCGCGTGTTGCTGGAAGGCAAGCGTGCGGTGGGAGTGGAATACGAGGTGAAGGGCACGATCCACACGGCGCGCGCCGAGCGCGAGGTGCTGCTGTCCAGCGGCGCCATCGGCAGCCCGCAGATTCTGCAGTGCTCCGGTATCGGTGAGCCCGAGCATCTGGCCAGTGTCGGCGTCGAATGCCTGCACGCGCTGCCGGGAGTCGGGGAAAACCTGCAGGACCACCTGCAGGTACGGCTGGTGTTCAAGACCCAGTGCCGCACCCTCAATGACGAGGTGCGTCATCCGCTCAAGAAGCTGGCGGTCGGCACCCAGTACCTCTTCACGCGTACCGGTCCGCTGACGCTGGCGGCCAGTCAGGTGTGTGCCTTTACCCAGTCGCGCGAGGGGCTGACGCGCCCCGATATCCAGTTCCACATGCAGCCGTTGAGTGCCGACAAGCCCGCCGATGGCGTACATCCGTTCTCGGCGTTCACGTCCTCGGTGTGTCAGCTGCGCCCGCACAGTCGCGGCCAGGTGCGCATCACCAGCGCCGACGCCAGCATCTATCCTTCCATCCAGCCCAACTATCTGAGCGCCGAGGAAGACCGCCGCGTGGTGGTCGATGCCATCAAGGTGGCGCGGCGCATCGCCCAGGCAGCGCCGCTGGCTTCGGTGATCAGCGAGGAGTACGTGCCGGGCGCGCACTACCAGAGCGATGAGGAGTTGCTGGAAGCCGCGCGTCAGTTCAGCCAGACCATCTATCACCCGGCGGGCACCTGCAAGATGGGTCACGATGCGCTGGCGGTAGTGGATGACGAGCTGCGTGTCCATGGCCTGCACGGCTTGCGCGTGGTGGATGCCTCGATCATGCCGGTGATCGTGTCCGGCAATACCAATGCGCCGACCATCATGATCGCCGAAAAGGCCGCCGACATGATCAAGGCCGCCCAGGTGAACATGGCCCAGGCCAGCTAGCAGGCCTTCGTGCCTGAACGACACATCGCGGCGGGGCTGCTTGCCCGTCACCGCTTGCTGGTCTTGATGAGGAATCCGCGTGGCCACTGACAACAGTTCATCACTGCACGACACACCCACCCCGCCCACCAGCCTGTGGCGGACCCTGGAAGGGCGCGTGCGCACCATCATGCCGGGCCTGTTGATCTGCATCATCATCGCGCTGGCGACCACCTTCATCGCCGACCATTACGGCGGCCCGACGCTGCTCTATGCGCTGCTGTTCGGCATGTCGCTGCACTTTCTCTCCGAGGAGGGGCCGTGCAAGGCGGGCATCGAGTTCGCCTCCAAGACGGTACTGCGCCTCGGCGTGGCTCTGCTGGGCGTGCGCATCACGCTGGAGCAGGTCGCGAGTCTCGGCCTCGGCCCGGTGATCACGGTGGTGCTCGGGGTGGTGGCGACCATCCTGTTCGGAGCGCTGCTGGCCCGCGTGATGGGGCTGGACCGCGACATGGGGCTGCTGACCGGTGGCTCGGTGGCCATCTGCGGTGCCTCGGCGGCACTGGCGCTGTCGGCGGTGATGCCGCGCAACGCCACCAGCGAGCGGCACACCATCATGACCGTGGTCGGGGTGACGACCCTCTCGACCGTGGCGATGATCACCTATCCGCTGATCGTCAGGCTGCTGGGGCTGGATGATGCCGAGGCCGGCATCTTCCTCGGCGGCACCATCCATGATGTGGCTCAGGTGGTGGGCGCGGGCTACATCATTTCCGAGCACACCGGGGATGTCTCGACCTTCGTCAAGTTGCTGCGCGTGGCGATGCTGGTGCCGGCGGTGATGGTCTTCATGCTGCTGTTCCGCAGTGCGCGCCAGGCCAATGGCGATGAAGGCGGCAAGGTGCCGATGTTCCCCACCTTCCTGATCGCCTTCGTGGCACTGGTGCTGATCAACAGTCTCGGCTGGGTGCCAAGCGTCGCCGTGGAAGGCTTCACCGACCTGTCGCGCTGGTGTCTGGTGGCGGCGATTGCCGCGCTGGGCGTCAAGACGTCGTTCCAGAAGCTGGCGGTGGTGGGCTGGAAGCCGGTGATCCTGATGGTGGTGGAAACCCTCTTCCTGCTGGTGCTGGTGACGCTGTGCATCAAGTTCGGGCTGGCCAGCATCTGAGCGACGCTTGGGTGTGCTCAAGCGCGAAGGGCCCCGCCGTGACTGGTGGGGCCCTTCAGGTTGAGGGCAGGCGGGCGTTCAATTCGTTCAGTTCGTTCAGATCAGGCGGGCTCATACAGCCAGCCAATCAGGGCGATAAGGTGGCTCAATTGCTTCCTGGCCCACGAGTCGTATGATCTGCGCTTATCGGTACGCGTCTGACGGTTGACCGTCACGTGGCGCGCCGCATCCCCATTTCTCTGGAGTCTGATCATGTCTGAATCCCTCGTGCTGGCCTGTCCGCAATGTCTCGCTCTCAATCGTGTGGCCACCGCGCGTCTGGATGACAACCCCAGCTGCGGCAAGTGCAGCGCCGCCGTGCTGCCCAAGGAGCCGCTGGAACTGACCAGCGACAACTTCGAGGCTCTGGTGGTGCGCAGTGAAATGCCGGTGGTCATCGACTTCTGGGCCAGCTGGTGTGGCCCGTGCAAGATGATGGGGCCGATCTTCAATGAAGTCGCCGCGCAGATGGGCACCCGTGTGCGTTTCGCCAAGATCGACACCGAAGCCCAACAGGCGCTGGCCGGTCGTTTCGGCATCCGCAGCATTCCGACGCTGCTGGTGATGAAGCAGGGCAAGGAGCTGGCGCGCGAATCAGGCGTGATGCAGGCCGGTCAGCTCAAGCAGTGGCTGGCACCGCACGCGGTGTGACCACGGCCCGCGCGAGAGAAGTCCGCAGTTGAGCATTCAGGGAAACCCGGACGCAGCTCAAGAACTGACAACGCCTGACGTGCAATCGCGTCAGGCGTTGTCGTCTCGGTCGGCCTTGTCGTCTCGGTCGGCCTTGTCGTCTCAGTCGGCGTTGTCGTCTCAGTCGGAATAGACCATCTTGCGCGTCATGCCGCCATCGACGACATGATTCTGGCCGGTGATGAAGCCGGCCTTGTCCGAGATCAGGAAGGCCACCAGCGCGGCGATGTCATCGACATGGCCGACGCGCCCGACGGGATGCTGGGCGTGGTCTTCGTCACTCAGCGATTCGGCCTCGCCGCTTTTCTGCAGGGCGCTGACGTCGATCCAGCCCGGGCTGACCGCATTGACGCGAATCTCCGGCCCGAGGCTCATCGCCATGGCGTGGGTGAGGGCGACGATGCCGCCCTTGCTGGCGGCGTAGGCTTCGCTGTGCGGCTCGGACTGCAGTGCGCGGCTGGAGGCCAGATTGACGATGCTGCCGCCAGTCTCGCGCAGATGACGCGCCGCATGCTTGGCGGTCAGGAAGCTGCTGGTCAGGCTGGTGTCGAGTACCTGATGCCAGCGCTCGAGTGACAGCTCCTCAAGCTTGCCCTGGAAGGGATCAGCGATCGCGGCATTGTTGATCACCGCGTCCAGCCGCCCGAAGGCCTCGCAGGTAGCCGCGATGCTGGCGGCCACGGATTTCTCGTCACGCACATCCAGCGTGAATACGCGCAGGCGCTCACCGATGTCTTCTACGGGCTGCTCACCAGGCGGCGCTCCCGAGCATTCTGCAGGATCCCCCGACGGCGCTGCAGGTTCTTCAGCGAGCCCGCTCGCCTGTCGCTTCTTCATCTCCCGATATTGCTGGCCTGCCTCGGCATCGATATCCGCCACGGCCACGCGCCAGCCGTGGGCGAGCAGGTAGTCGCTGATGCCGCGGCCGATGCCTTGAGCACCGCCGGTGATATAGGCCACCTTGGCTGTCTTCATGTCATTCTCCTGATGAGGTGCCGGCAGGGCGGTGTGACGAAGCGCTTCACACATACCTCGTCGATGGCGCGGTGAGTCCCTGCGGGCAATGATATAGGTGCGGTGGGCGCGCGAGACAAGGGCGGTGCCCGCAGACGCCACGCGGCGACCATGCCTCAGCATGACAGGCCTCAGAGTCGTGATGGGGCTGGCGGGTGGCGCGGCGCCTCACGGCCTGCGTTGAGGACTGATCCTGATGGCTGATTCTATTGGTCAGGGAGTTATCGCCTCGCGTGGCAGCTGTCAGACTGTGCATGAGTCCACGTCAGGCGTCAGGTGCGTCTGGGTGACCACGAGATATCGCCATTCGATGCGAGGGGCGAGGAACTCGACTGCCGGGCCGTTGCCCGAGTCCCCTCAAGCCGCAAGCGAGTGAATGAGCGAGCGGGTAGCTCCCGATGAAGTATCAGTCGCGCGAGGAATGAAGATGAACAAGGGGATGCAACACTGGCTGGCGATGGTGGCCGTGGCGGTGATGCTGATGGCCACAACGGGATGCGATGGCGTCAATAGCCCGCGCCCTACCAGCGTGGCGACGCTGCTGGAACACTCCGAGGCCTGGCAGGGCGAGCAGGTAGCCGTGCAGGGCAGGGTGCGCAGCGAAGACGTGCCCAACCGCTACTGGCTGGAAGGCGAAGGACAGCAGCGCCTGGAACTGCTGCCACCGGAGCGCATCGGTGCCTATATCGGGCGCGAGGTCCAGGTGAGTGGCCGCTTTGAATTCGAGGTCGGCGGTCAGCGCCGCATACGCCTTTCCAAGGTCACACCGCTCGACAAGACGTCGCCTGAAGAGTGAGTGAGCACTTGCTGTGGTGGTGGGCTGTAGCGGACTTGAGAGGACTGGAGCGTATTGGCGCGGGCCAGGGCTAGCCAGAGCGGACTGAACAAGGCGCCTCGGCAAGCCGGAAACGATAGTCCGCAAACGACAGTCCGCAAACGACGATGCCCCGTCGCGCACAGAGCGCAGGCGGGGCATCGTCGTGTCAGGCGAGCGGATCGATCAGGCTTTCTTGACGAAGATCGACTTGAGCTTCATCGGGCCGACGCCATCGATCTTGCAGTCGATGTCGTGATCGCCATCCACCAGGCGGATGTTCTTGACCTTGGTGCCGACCTTGACGACGGAGGAGGTGCCCTTGATCTTCAGGTCCTTGATGACGGTGACGGTGTCGCCATCGACCAGCTCGTTGCCGTTGGCATCGCGGAATACCGGGCCGGCTTCCTCGACGGCGGCTTCCTTGGACCACTCATGGGCACATTCAGGGCAGACGTACTGCATGCCGTCGTCGTAGGTGAATTCGGAATTGCAGGCCGGGCAGTTCGGGAGGGCGCTCATCACGGTGTCCTGAAAGCTGTCTCGCGCTTCACCCGCTAAGAAGACGGGCGAAGATTCAGGCCGAGACATGGTGTTGGAAGGCGCGCATCGGGCTCAAGCGGTGCGCGAACGGCGGCAAGCCTACACCGATTTTATGACAGCGACCATCCAGTGCGGCCCTTGGTCGCAATCAGCGCGCGCCATTGCGGCCTCGCTTGGCAGCGTCTCAAACTACTGGTCTTGAGCCACCCACCCTCAACAACTCGCCATCAGCGCCTGACCGACGCGTGAGCAATTCGGCCGCCCAAGCGTGCGGCTGATCCAGTCACCGGTGCGGGCCAGTGCTGCCAGATCCACCCCCGTCTCGATGCCCATGCCCTCAAGCAGATAGAGCACGTCTTCACTGGCGACATTGCCCGAGGCGCCCTTGGCGTAGGGGCAGCCGCCCAGACCTGCCACCGAACTGTCGATCACCGCGATTCCCTCTTCCAGCACGGCGTAGAGGTTGGCGAGCGCCTGGCCGTAGGTATCGTGGAAGTGGGCGGCGAGCTGCGTGATCGGCACCTCGCGACTGACCTGCTCCAGCAGGTGCTTGGCCTTGAGCGGCGTGCCGACGCCGATGGTGTCGCCAAGCGAGATTTCGTAGCAGCCCATGGCCTTGAGCTCGCGGGCGACGGCGGCCACCTCGGCGGGGACTATCTCGCCTTCATAGGGGCAGCCGAGCACGCAGGACACATAGCCGCGCACACGCACGCCTGCCTTGAGGGCGTGTTCCACCACTGGCGCAAAGCGCGCAAGCGATTCGGCGATCGAGCAGTTGATGTTGCGCTGCGAGAAGGACTCGCTGGCCGAGCCGAATACGGCCACCTCACGCACACCGCACTCAAGCGCCGCCTCAAGCCCCTTCATGTTGGGCGTGAGGGCGGAGTAAGTGGTTGCTGACTTGGCAGTTGTTGAATTGGCGTGGCCGTCGCGCAGCGCCAGCATGATCTCGCGGTGATCGGCCATCTGCGGCACCCACCTGGGCGAGACGAAGCTGGCGGCCTCGACATGCGCAAGGCCGCTGTCGCTCAGGCGCCGGATCAACTCAAGCTTGGTGGCAGTCGCGACGGGCACCGACTCGTTCTGAAGTCCGTCACGTGCGCCGACCTCGACGATGCGTACCTTGCGGGGAAAGTGCATGCTGACTACTCCTTGTCCGACTCGACCTGCGCGGCCGTGAATTCGAGCAGCACATCGCCCTGGACCACGCTGTCACCGGCCGAGAAGTGGAACTGGGCGACCTCGCCATCGGCGGGGGCATTGAGGGTGTGCTCCATCTTCATCGCCTCCATCACCATCAGGGGGGTGCCCTGCGGGACATGGCTGCCCGGCGCGACCAGCTGCGCGACTACGGTGCCATTCATCGGCGCATTCAGGGTTGCCTGAGTCTCGTGACGCGCGTGGTCCACGGCATCTGCGCGCCGCCACAGCAGGCGTGATTCCCCCTGTGGAGTGCTGCCGGACTGGCTGTGTTGCGCAGACGACAGCACCAGCACTTCACCGCCGCGGGCCGACGCGTGACTGGCCTGGAAGCGACGACGATAGCCATCCAGCGTCACGGCGATGGCGTTGCCTTCAAGGCGAGTAAGTCGGCCGAGATGGCATGTGGTCTGTCTTTCATCGCCGCAGTGAGTGGTCACTTCAGTCTGCCAGTCGCCGCGCGAATCGCTCCCGGACGACGTGCCCGCCGTGTGCGTATTCGCCAAGGAGGCATGCGTTACGGGGCGGCGCGCGATGATATGCGCCACCTTGTCGCTGCGCTCATCGGCATCGGCGTCAGCGGGCAGACACAGCGACAGGCGCACCTGGTGTGGCAGGCCATTGCGCCAGCCATCGCGGCGCTCCCATGGGCTGGCGCAGGGCAGTTGGCTCGGATGTGATGTGGAGCGCGAAGGTGATGCGTGGCTGGCTTGCTCATTCAGGCGCGAGAGCGCCAGCAGGGCACTGGCCGCCAGGCTGTCGTGGTCCAGCGTCGCGCAGGGGAACAGGCTGTCGTGATGGCGCTCGATGAAACGGGTATCCAGCTCGGCGGCGCGGAAGTCAGCATGGCCCGCCAGGCGGGACAGGAAGGCGCGGTTGGTGGTGACGCCGCGCACTTCCAGCGCTGCCAGCGCGCGCAGCAGCGTCTCGAGGGCCTGTTCACGAGTCGGCCCGTAGCTGATCAGCTTGGCCAGCATCGGGTCGTAATGCATCGAGACTTCATCGCCCTCGGCGACGCCGCTGTCCAGGCGTACCTGCCGGGCGCTCAGCCCGGCCCCTGCCAGATCCAGCCGGAAACGTTCCAGCACACCGGTGGCGGGCAGGAAGTCGTTGTCCGGGTCTTCGGCGTAGAGGCGCGCCTCGAAGCTGTGACCGGTCAATGTCAGTTCATCCTGCTGGCGCGGCAGGCGTTCGCCCCGCGCGATGCGCAGTTGCCATTCGACGAGGTCTTCGCCTGTGATCATCTCGGTGACCGGGTGCTCGACCTGCAGGCGGGTGTTCATCTCCATGAAGTAGAAGGCGCCGTGTCTTTCGCTGCCCGGCTGCGGCGCGTCGAGCAGAAATTCGATGGTGCCGGCACCGACATAGCCGATCTCGCGCGCTGCCCGCACGGCGGCCTCGCCCATCTCACGGCGCAGCGACGGCGTCAGCCCCGGCGCGGGGGCCTCTTCCAGCACCTTCTGGTGGCGACGCTGGACACTGCAATCGCGTTCGAACAGATAGACACCGCTGCCGTAGCTGTCGCAGAACACCTGGACTTCGACGTGGCGCGGCTGGGTCAGGTATTTCTCGATCAGCATGCGCTCGTCACCGAAGGCGGCGCGGGATTCACGGCGACAGCTGGCCAGCGCCGCCGCAAATTCCCGCGCGCTCTCGACCACGCGCATGCCCTTGCCACCACCGCCGGCGCAGGCCTTGATCAGCACCGGATAGCCCATGCGGTCCGCTTCGGCCTGTAACAGCTCATCCTGCTGGTCCTCGCCGTGGTAGCCGGGCACCAGCGGCACATTGGCCGCCTGCATGCGCATCTTGGCGGCGGACTTGTCTCCCATGTCGGCGATCGCGCTCTGGGGCGGGCCGACGAAGATGATGCCGGCCTCGGCCAGCGCGCTGACGAAGGCGGCGTTCTCGGACAGGAAGCCATAGCCGGGATGCACGGCATCGGCACCGCTTTTGCGTGCGGCAGCGATCACCTTGTCGATATCCAGATAGCTTTCGCGGGCGCTGGCGGGGCCGAGACGCACGGCCTCGTCGGCCTCGCGCACATGCAGGGCATCGGCGTCGGCATCGGAGTAGACCGCCACTGTCTGGATGCCCATCGCGCGAGCGGTGCGCATCACGCGTACGGCGATCTCACCCCGGTTGGCGACCAGCAGCTTGCGGATCTCGCCGCAACCGGCGGGGAGGGTCTGGTCTGTCTCGCGGTTGGCGTTCATGGCAAGCGTCCTGTGGCGAAGGTGGCAAGGGGAATCAGGAGTAGGAAAGCTCGGAAGAGAAAAGTCCGGAAGAAGATAGTCCGGAAGAAGTTAGTCCGGAAGAAGTTAGTCCGGAAGAAGTTAGTCTGGGAGTCTCATGGCCGAGATTGATGGCTGAGATTGAAGACCAGCGCCGAGAGCGTCGACACGCCGTCAGCGGCATCAAGCCTCTGGTGTTCACGAGGATTTCGACGTCTCGGTTGTTTGAGTCTCGGTCGGCACCCAGGGCGCTGGCGTGCCGGCGAAGAAGGCGGCCAGACCGGCCTGGCCCTGTTCGCTGACGCGCAGCTGGCTGATCACCTCGCAGCAGCGTTCACGGGTCGCGGCGCTGGCTGGGGCCTGAGCCACCTCGCTGAGCAGCATTTTGGTGGCGCGACTGGCGGCAGGCGAGGTGGCCAGCAGGGTCTGCACCATCTCCGTGATGCGCGCCTCCAGCAGCTCATCGGGGCAGGTCTCATGGACCAGGCCGATGCGCTGCGCGGTGGCACTATCGATCACCTCGGCGCTGAGGGCATAACGGCGCATCTGGCGTGAGCCGATGGCGCGCTGCACGTAGGGACTGATGGCAGCCGGCGCCAGGCCGATGCGCACTTCGGAGAGACAGAAGCGCGCCCGCTCGGCGGCAATCACGATGTCGCAGCAGGCCGCCAGGCCGACGGCACCGCCGAAGGTGGCGCCCTGGACACGACACACGCTGGGGCAGGGCAGCTCATCGAGCAGCTGCATCAGTCGCGCAAGCTCGCGTGAGTCGGCGAGGTTATCCTCCAGCGAATACTCGACCATGCGCTGCATCCACTTGAGATCGGCGCCGGCAGAGAAGCTCTTGCCCTCGGAGGCCAGTACCACCACACGCACCTCGTCGCGGCTCGCCCTGATGTGCAGGCTCTCCAGATGCTGATTCAGCTCCGCAATCAGCAGGTCATCGAAGGCGTTGTGCACCTCGGGACGCAGCAGAGTGAGGCGGGCGACGCCGTGTTGATCTATCTCGAGTCGACTCGATTGGCGCGGCTCTGTCATCGTGCTTTCTTCCATTCTGTTAGCTTGAAGATGACTATCGGTATTCGGTGCAGGCCACAAGGATTGTTGTGGCGCTTGACGGGTTACATGCGAAGCACACCGAAGCGACTGTCCTCGATCTCGGCATTCATGGCCGCGGCCAGTGACAGCCCGAGGATGTCGCGGGTCTGCAGCGGGTCGATCACACCGTCATCCCACAGGCGCGCACTGGCGTAGGTCGGGTGGCCCTGACGCTCATACTGATCGCGTACCGGCGCCTTGAAGGCCTCTTCTTCCTCGGCGGGCCACTCGCGCCCCTCGCGGGCATGCTGGTCGCGCTTGACCTGTGCCAGCACGTTGGCGGCCTGCTCGCCGCCCATCACCGAGATGCGTGAGTTGGGCCACATGAACAGCAGGTTGGGGTCATAGGCGCGCCCGCACATGCCGTAGTTGCCCGCGCCGAAACTGCCACCGATCAGCACCGTGAACTTGGGTACCCTGGCGCAGGCCACCGCCGCCACCAGCTTGGCGCCGTGCTTCGCGATGCCTTCGTGCTCGTAGCGCGAGCCGACCATGAAGCCGGTGATGTTCTGCAGAAAGATCAGCGGAATCCGGCGCTGGGTGCACAGCTCGATGAAGTGCGCGCCCTTGAGGGCGCTTTCCGAGAACAGCACGCCATTGTTGGCGAGGATGCCGACCGGATGGCCATGCAGATGCGCGAAGCCGGTGACCAGCGTCTCGCCGTACTCGCGCTTGAACTCGTCGAAGTCCGAGTCATCCACCAGGCGGCCGATCACCTCGCGTACGTCGTAGGGTTTCTTGAGGTCGGTGCCGACGATGCCGTAGAGCTCCTGCGGATCCAGGCGTGGCGGACGCGATTCACGCAGCGCGAGCTGGCCCTTGCGTTGCCAGTTGAGGCGCGACACGGCGCGGCGAGCCAGTTGCAGGGCATGGGCGTCGTTGTCGGCCAGATGGTCGGCCACGCCGCTGATCTTGCAGTGCACCTCGGCGCCGCCCAGCGCCTCGGCGCTGATGTCCTCACCGGTGGCGGCCTTCACCAGCGGCGGCCCCGCCAGGAAGATGGTGCCTTGCTCGCGCACGATGATGGATTCGTCCGCCATCGCCGGCACATAGGCGCCGCCTGCGGTGCATGACCCCATCACCACGGCGATCTGCGGGATACCCTCGGCAGACAGCGTGGCCTGGTTGTAGAAGATGCGGCCGAAGTGATCGCGGTCCGGGAAGACCTCGTCCTGGTGGGGCAGATGCGCGCCACCGGAATCGACCAGATAGAGACAGGGCAGGCGATGCTTGCGGGCGATTTCCTGGGCGCGCAGATGCTTCTTGGCCGTCATCGGGAAGTAGGTGCCGCCCTTGACGGTGGCGTCGTTGGCGACGATGACGCACTCAACGCCGCTGACGCGGCCGATGCCGGTGACCAGGCCCGCGCCGGGGACGGGGCTGTCGTAGACGTCGTGGGCCGCCAGCGCGGAGAGTTCGAGGAAGGGCGAGCCTTCATCGATCAGGTGGTCGATGCGTTCGCGCACGAACAGCTTGCCGCGCGACTCGTGACGTTCACGCGCCTTGTCACCGCCACCGGCCGCGACGGTCTCCAGCAGCTGGTGCAGGCGATCGACCTCGGCCTGCATCGCCGCTTCATTGGCGCGGAACTGGTCACTGCGCGGATTGATCAGGGAGGTCAGTATGGCCATCGAGCAAGCTCCAGCGGCGAAGGGGTACGAAAAAGAGTAGGGGATGACGAGACGTATCAGGCGCTCTCGTTGAACAGTTCACGCCCGATCAGCATGCGGCGAATCTCGC
This sequence comes from Cobetia sp. SIMBA_158, assembly GCF_046566945.1. Taxonomy (NCBI): domain Bacteria; kingdom Pseudomonadati; phylum Pseudomonadota; class Gammaproteobacteria; order Oceanospirillales; family Halomonadaceae; genus Cobetia; species Cobetia sp. SIMBA_158. The sequence goes on along the minus strand of NZ_JAWJYL010000004.1, from coordinate 48,520 downwards.
TGGTGCCGGCGCCGATCTCGTAAAGCTTGGCGTCACGCAGCAGGCGTCCGGTGGCGTACTCGTTGATGTAGCCGTTGCCGCCGAGCAGCTGGATGGCATCCAGCGCCATCTGGGTGGCCTTCTCGGCGCAGTAGAGAATCACGCCCGCGGCGTCCTTGCGTGAGGTCTGGCCGCGATCACAGGCATTGGCGACCGCATATAGATAGGCGCGACAGGCATTGAGCGTGGTGTACATGTCGGCGACCTTGCCCTGCACCAGCTGGAATTCACCGATGGCCTGGCCGAACTGGCGACGCTCATGCAGGTAGGGCACCACGATGTCCATGCAGGCCTGCATGATGCCGATGGGGCCGGCGGCCAGCACGGTGCGCTCGAAATCGAGCCCGCGCATCAGCACCTTGACGCCACGATTGACCTCACCCAGCACGTTCTCCACCGGCACCTGGCAGTCCTGGAAGACCAGTTCGCAGGTGTTGGAGCCGCGCATGCCCAGCTTGTCGAGCTTCTGGGCGGTGGAGAAACCGGGGAAGTCACGCTCGATGATGAAGGCGGTGATGCCCTTTGAGCCGGCGCCCGGGTCGGTCTTCGCGTACACCACCAGGGTGTGGGCATCCGGACCGTTGGTGATCCACATCTTGTTGCCGTTGAGCACGTAGTGATCGCCGCGCAGTTCGGCCTTGAGCTGCATCGAGACCACGTCAGAGCCGGCGCCGGGTTCGGACATCGCCAGCGCGCCGACATGCTCGCCACTCATCAGTTTCGGCAGATAACGTGCCTTCTGCTCGGCAGTGCCGTTGAGCTTGATCTGGTTCACGCACAGGTTGGAATGCGCACCGTAGGAGAGTGCCACCGAGGCGCTGGCACGCGAGATCTCTTCCATCGCGATGCAGTGCGCCAGATAGCCCATGCCGCTGCCGCCGTCCTCGTCGGGCACGGTGATGCCGAGCAGCCCCATGTCGCCGAACTTCTGCCACAGGTCATCGGGGAAGGCATTGCTGGCATCGATCTCGGCGGCGCGCGGGGCGATCTCGTCGCGGGCAAAGGCGTTGACCTGCTCACGCAGCAGGGTGTGTGTCTCGTCGAGTCCGAAATCCAGCGGTGAATAGAGGCTGTGCATGATCTGGCATCCTGTAGATCGGTGAAGCGCGATGAGCAAGGCCCGCCAGGGGCTGTGATGACCTGATGGCAAACGGTCTGTCGCGAATGGTCTGTCGCGAACGGTCTATCACGAAGGGCTTATCAAGTCCGCCCGCCATGGGCCGCCTTGGCGTGTGATGGAAATTACTCTAGGTCAAAGTTGACGTTAACGTAAAGGTCATTATGCGGCGCTTTGACCAAGGTCGCAGGGCTTGCGGCAGAAGGTCAGCAGGGAGACTCGAGAAGGGGAGTGCCAGGTAGAGAAACTCAAGTCGAGAAAGTCAGCTCAGGAAACGAAATTGCTCCGGCATCGCCGAGGTGACTTGATAAGCTGAGACGCTGTAGTCACTGTTGATTGAGGAAGTCGTGAGGGCGTCAGTGGGGAGCATTCCCGTCTCCTGCCTGGTGTCACCGGCACTCTTTAGTGTGCAAGTGCGCTGACTCGCCAGCGCTTTCCACCATTCCAGACTCATGCTCACCTGCCTAGAAGGACCTACTCGATGAGTGATGACACCGCCCCGGCAGTCCGCTTCAGCGGCCTGCACAAGGGCTTTGCCGGTCAGCGCCTGTTTGAAGGCATTGATCTTGAACTGCCGCGTGACCGTATCACCGCCCTGGTCGGTGCCAGTGGCTGTGGCAAATCGACCCTGCTGCAGCTGATCAACGGCTTGATCCGCCCGGATGAAGGCGAGGTGAAGGTGTTCGGCGCCGCCGTCGATTACGCCAACCTGCCGGTCATGCGTCGCCGCATCGGCTATGCCGTCCAGCAGATCGGCCTCTTTCCCCATCTCAGCGTACGCGACAACGTCGCCATTCTTGCTGACCGCGAAGGCTGGAGCGCCGAGCGCGTCAAGGCGCGCATCGCGCGTCTGTTCCAGATGATGGATCTCGACATGGCGCTGCTGACCCGCTATCCCCACGAGATTTCCGGCGGTCAGGCCCAGCGCGTCGGGCTGTGTCGCGCCATGATGCTGGAGCCACCGTTGCTGCTGCTCGATGAGGCCTTCTCGGCCGTCGACCCGATCACACGCATCGAGGTGCATGCCCAGTTCCAGCGCATGCAGCAGGAGGAACCGCGCAGCGTGGTGATGGTCACCCACGACATGAACGAGGCGCTGAGCCTGTCCGATCACATGGTGGTGATGGCGCCCGGCGTGGTGCTGCAGGCCGCCAGCCCCGACACCATCACCACGGCGCCAGCGGATGAGCGCGTGGCCCGACTGCTGGAGGCACGCGCATGAAGACGCTGATGACGACTCCCGTCCTGCAACGCTTGCGTCGCGGGCTGTCCGGCGCGCTGATGGTCGCCGGCCTGGCGCTTGCCAGTCTGGGGGCGCTGGTGAGCAGCCCGCTTGCCAGCGCGGAAGAGGAAGCCGCGGCATGGCCCGAGGACAAGCCGATCGTGGTCGGCTCCAAGGCTGACCGCGAAGGGCATCTGCTGGGCGAGATCTTCGCGCAGGTACTGGAAGACGCTGGCTTCACGGTCGAGCGCCGTCTGGGGCTGGGGCAGACCATCATCACCTATCAGGGGCTGGCGGAAGGCGAGCTGGATGTCTATCCCGAATACACCGGCACCCTGGCCCACGCCATTCTCAAGCTGGATGACGTGCCTCCGCTCGAGACGCTCGATGAGCTGAGCCGCGAGCAGGGCCTGCGCGTGCTCGAGCCGCTGGGCTTCAACAATACCTACGCCGTCAGCATGCGCCGTGATCAGGCCGAGTCGCTGGGCATCAGCACCATCGGCGATATGGCCGATCACCCGGATCTGTCCGTCGCGATGTCGCATGAGTTCATCAAGCGTCCGGATGGCTGGCCGGGGTTGGCCGCGGAATACGGGCTTTCCCAGGTGCCGCGTGGCATCGAGCACGGCATCGCCTATCAGGCGCTGCGCGAGAGCAAGATCGACGCCACCGATGCCTATTCCACCGAGGGCGACATCAAGCGCTTCGACTTCGTGCTGCTCGACGATGACAAGGGCTACTTCCCTGAGTATCTGGCGGTGCCCTTCGTGAACGCTGCCTTGCCGGAAGATGCCGTCGCGGCGCTCAACCAGCTGGCGGGCAGCCTCGATGAAGACAGCATGCAGGCGCTCAACGCCCGCGTTTCCACCGATGAGCAGAGCTTCGCCCAGGTCGCCAGTCGCTTCATTCAGGAGCAGGGCATCACCACCGAGCAGCGTGAAGTCAGCGGCGCCAAGTGGGACAAGCTGGGTACCAATCTGATCGAGCACCTGCAGTTGACGCTCTCCGCATTGCTGCTGGCGTGTCTGGTCGGTCTGCCGCTGTCACTGCTTGTCTATCGCAATCCGAAGGTCTCGCGGGTGGTGCTCTACGTGACTGGCCTGCTGCAGACCATTCCCTCCATCGCGCTGCTGGCGCTGATGATTCCGCTGTTCGGCATCGGGGTGGTACCGGCGGTGATCGCGCTGTTCGTCTACTCCTTGCTGCCGATCATCCGCGCGGCGATCACCGCGCTGCTGACGGTGGACCCGCTGCTGGTCAAGGTGGCACGTGGCATGGGCCTGACGCGTCGCGAGCAGCTGCGTCACGTCATCCTGCCGCTGGCGACGCCCAATCTGCTCACCGGTATCAAGACCGCCGCCATCATCAATATCGGCACCGCGACGCTGGCAGCCTTCATCGGCGCCGGTGGTCTGGGTGAGCCGATCGTCACCGGGCTTTCGCTCAATGACTATGATCTGGTGCTTTACGGGGCGATTCCCGCGGCATTGCTGGCCATCTGCGCCGAGCTGCTGTTCGAGCTGTTCGAGCGCCTGGTGATACCGGCGCATATGCGGGGCTTGAAGTCGCGCTGAGCCGGAAAAAAACGGCGTAGTACATTACACGACAATCATGTCGCAACTCTTGTACAAGGCGTGCAGTAAAAAAGGAAGGCTGCTGCGAAGGTTTAACGTTGGTCGCCGATCAGAGTAATGTGAAGGGGAAAGTAAGGGCTTGCTGACAGGGCTTGCAGGCAGGTTTGTAGACAATGCCGGGCAATCTTGTACGGCTCGGTCCCGCAGCAGCCTCTACCCCCCTTTGAAGGAGAGATTCATGCGTATCAAAAATCTGTTTCCGATTGCACTGGTCGCCGCGACTCTGGCCCTGAGTGGTTGTGGTCTGTTCGGTCATGGCCACGGCCATGGTGGTCACGGCGGTGGCGGTGGTGGCAAAGGTCACGCGATGATCGACACCCCGGCCAGCGCACCGGCGGATCACCTGTCCTGATCTAGCCTCGCCTGTAAGTTGACGAAGAAGCCGCCCCTTTCTGCCTCACGGCAAGGAAGGGGCGGCTTTTTTGTGTTCGTTGCGTGTCCGTGTGCCGATCTGAGCTGAGCTGAGCTGAGCTGAGCTGTGTGGGGCTGGGCTGTGTGTGCGAGGACGGTGCTTTCCGTCGCGATGCTTTGAGTCGCGATGCTTTCAGTCGCAGTGCTTTGCGAGCGGCGAGCGCCGGGCAGATGGCATAAAAAAGACCTCCCCGAGGGGAGGTCTGCAAGCACGTCACCGTATGTCTGCCGTGACGCTCGGCGCCCTTGAGGCAAGGGTCGACCGATAGAGGTGCCGACAGCTGCGGTTCCTGAGTCTGGAAGCGCTACCAGCTGCCATCCATGGCATCGGGGTCAGATGATCAGTTGTTCATGGCCTGCGGAAGATAGAGCACGATCTCCGGGAAGACGTGCATCAGCACGATGGAGAAGATCATCAGCAGGAAGAACGGCAGTGTCGCCTTGGTGATGGTGATGATGTCCTTGCCGGTCAGGCTCTGGATCACGAACAGGTTGAAGCCGACCGGCGGGGTGATCTGTGACATCTCGACCACGATGATCAGGTAGATACCGAACCAGATCAGGTCGAAGCCGGCGGCTTCGATGACCGGCATGATGATGGAGGTCACCAGCAGGATCAGCGAGATGCCGTCGAGGAAGCAGCCCAGGATCAGCAGGAACAGCGTCAGCACCACCAGCAGCATGGTCGGAGACAGACCCAGGGTAGCGATGCCTTCGGCCAGCTGCATAGGAATCTGGGTGAAGCTCATCGCCGAGGACAGGAAGGAGGCACCGGCGATGATGAAGGCGATCATGCACGAGGTGCGCAGCGCCGCGAACAGCGATTCCTTGAAGGTGGCGGCGGTCATGTGGCCGTTGAGGCGCGCGATGATCAGCGACAGTACCACGCCGACCGCGGCCGCTTCGGTGGGTGACGCCAGGCCACCGTAGATGCTGCCGAGGATGCCGCCTATCAGTGCCAGCAGCGGAATCAGCTGGGCGCTGTTGCGCAGCTTGGCCATGAAGCCCATGTGCGGCTCGTCATGGCCGGCGCGGCCCTGCGGCTCACCGACGACCTTCGACCAGATCGCCAGATAGCCCATGAACAGTGCCAGCAGCAGCATGCCCGGCAGGACACCGGCGATGAACAGGCGCGAGATGGACTGCTCGGTGACCACGCCGTAGACGATCATCATGATCGAAGGCGGAATCAGCAGGCCGAGGGTCGAGGCACTGGCGAGGGTACCGATGGCCAGGTTGCTGTCGTAGCCGCGGCGCTCAAGCTCCGGCAGCGTCATCTTGCCGACGGTGGCACAGGTGGCGGCGGAGGAGCCGCACACGGCGGCGAACAGACCGCTGCCGATGATGTTGGAGTGCAGCAGACGGCCCGGCAGGCGATTGAGCCACGGCGCCAGCGCGCGGAACATGTTGTCGGCCAGCCCGGAGCGGAACAGGATCTCGCCCATCCACACGAACATCGGCAGGGCGGTCAGGTCCCAGCCGTAGCTGGCACCCCAGAAATCGGAGGCCAGGATCGGGCCGGTCTCGAAGGTGGAGAAGAATGTCAGCACGATCCAGCCGGTGCCGATCAGCGAGAAGGCGACCCACACGCCGCTGCCGAGCAGCAAGGCGAGGGCCAGCAGAGTGACGAGGATGAGTGTCAGCATGTCATTCGGCTCCGTCTTCGGGCTCGGGCGCCACGTAGCTTGAGGGCGCGGTGAAGGCGGTGCGCAGCGTGGCGATCAGGGTCTCGAGAATCGCCAGGCACAGCAGGCCGGTACCGGCGACCAGCACGCTCTGCGGAATCCACAGCGGCAGCGCCAGCAGGCCGGAGGAGATGTCGTGGTACTCGAGGCTCTCGCCGACCAGCAGTACCAGTTCATGGGTGATCAACACGCTCAGGCCGAGTGCGATCAGCAGCGCGAGGCTTTCGATCCATACGCGCACGGCGGCCGGTAGGCGGTTGATGACCAGCGTCACGCGGATATGGGCGTGATGCGTGAAGGTGTAGGCGAGGCTCAGGAAGGTGGCGCCGACCAGCAGGAAGGCAGCCATTTCCGATACGCCGGAGATCTCGAATCCGAGACGCTCGGCACCGAACATCACCATGATGGCGTCGATCAGGCGCAGGAAGACTTGCAGGCTGACGAGGGTGCAGATCAGCAGCATGCAGGCCGCCGCACCCCACGCACCGAGGCGATAGAGTCTGTCGAAGAAATAGGTCATGACGGGCGCTCACAGGGAAGGTGAGGGTGGCCGCGCGATGCTGCGCACAGGCTTGTCCGTGGGTCACCTGCCGGCGGACGGCAGGTGTCGGAGTCTCGAGTGGCGTATCGCGTGGCGGGATAGCAACGCTGCAGCTGGGGTCAGTCAGGACATCTGCAGCGCTCAGGCAATGCTCAGACGTTGCTCAGGCAGTGCACGGTCGATGCGCTCAGCGACGTGACCAGCGTTCAGCGCCGGTCAGTCAGGCTTGCGAGCGAATCTCAGGCATCCAGGTCTGCGCGGTAGCGCTCGAGCAGCTGCTGGCCTTCTTCACCGGCACGCGACTTCCAGTCCTGGAACAGCTTGTCACCGGCGGCCTTCAGGTCTTCGGCCAGCTTGGCGTCAGGCTCGCTGATGGTGAAGCCATTCTCGGTCAGCACCTTGGCGCTCTCGTCGGCATCGGCCTTGCTGGCTTCCCAGCCGCGGATCTCGGCGGCCTTGGCGGCATCGAGCACGGCTTGCTGGGTGCTCTCATCGAGACGATCGAAGGCGCGCTTGTTGACGAAGACGATGTTCTTCGGCAGCCACAGCTTGGCGTCGTTGTAGTGCTTGACGTAATCCCAGGCCGACATGGACTTGCCGGTGGAGCTGGAGGTGATCATCGCGTCGACACGGCCGGTGCTGAAGGCGGTGGGGATGTCGGCTTCTTCGGTCTCGGTGGGCTTGCCGCCGACGTTCTCGACGAAGCGCTGGGTGTTGATGTTGGGCGCGCGGATACGCAGGCCCTTGAGCTGGGAGACGTCGGTGAGGTCGAAGTCGGTGTAGATGCCCTGGGCCGGCCAGGCGACCGCGTACAGCGGCATCAGACCTTCCTTGGCGAACAGCTCGGTGATGTCCGGCTTGGAGGCCTGCCAGAGGGCGAAGGCTTCTTCGTAGCTGGAGGCGACGCCCGGCAGGGTGTCCAGCTCGTAGACCGGCGATTCGTTGGAGAGAATCGACAGGAAGATCTCACCGGCCTGGACGGTGCCGCGACGCACGGAAGGCTTGATCTCGCCGTGGGAGATCAGGGAACCGCCGCTGTGCACGGTCACGGTCAGCTCGCCATCGGTGGCCTCGGTGACGTCCTCGGCGAACTGCTTGGTGTTCTTGGTGTGGAAGCTGGCATCGCCATACGGAGTGGCGAGGTTCCACTGTGCCGCGAGTGCCGAGCCACTGAAGGCCAGGGCACCCACTGTCGCCAGCCAGGCGAAGGACTTGACTGTCGGGGTCTTGCGAGTGAGGGAATCGTTGGGCTTACGCATGTCTTGTTCCTCATTATTATTGAATGTTGTCGGCAGACAATTTCATTCTTCAAGCGACGGGCCATCCCGTCCAATCGTTAATTCTGATGCGTAGTATCGATGAAATCTTTCACAGTGTCGTCGCATGAAAGCCTTTGACGATATTGTTAGACCTTGGTCTGACGCTGATCTGATGCGGGGCGGGGTGCGATCAACCCTGACTCAGCGCATGACAGGCGGCCTGGTCAGGGATCGGAATGCGCGTGTTGCTGCGAGTAGGTCTCGGCACACTGGCGGCCGAGGCGTGCCACGCTGGCGCAGAAATCGGGATAGTTGGCATTGCGCCAGATGGCTTCATAGACCATTGGCGGCAATGGGGTCTTCAGTGGCAGGCGCACCAGTTCGCCGTGGCTGATGACATCCTCCACCGTGGCGACCGGCAGTACGCCGATGCCGAGCCCTTCGCTGCTCATGCGCAGGATGGTCATCAGGGTGCTGGTGCAGTGCACCTTGGGCTGGGTGATGCCCTGTTCCGACAGATAGCTGACCAGCTCGGTATAGGGGCGCGCCTGCTTGCTGAAGGAGATGAATGGCGTGGAGGCGAAGCGCTCGCTATCCTCGGCCAGCTGCCCGGCGAGGGTCGGCGAGGCGAACATGCCCATCTCGAAGGTGCACAGCGGGGTCTGGGTGGCGTAGGGCCCCATGGCGGCGCTGTCCATCGCGAACAGCATGTCGAGATCGTTGTCGGCCAGACGCTGATGCAGGGAGGGCGAGATATCGACGGTCATTTCCAGCGTCAGCTTGGGATAGCGTTCGGCCAGCTGGCGCATGAAGGCGGGGAACCAGCTGTTGGCGATGGTCTCGATCACGCCCAGACGCAGGGTGCCTGAGAAGGCGCCTTCTTCCTGAAACAGGCGCATGGCTTCGTCGCGGCCACTGAGCAGGCGCTCGGCGTGGGCGAAGAACTCGCGCCCGCGCAGGGTGGGCTGGATGGGGCGGGTGGCGCGTTCCAGCAGGGATTCGCCGACGGTGGCTTCCAGGCGGTTGATGCGGTCCGAGATGGAGGGCTGGGTCAGGTGAAGCTTGGTCGCGCCCTTGCGGAACGAGCCAAGCCGGACCACCCAGACGAAGGCCTCGAGTTCCTTGAAGTCGAACATGGCAGATGCCCCGTGATGAATCGTGAAGACCGTCCATCTTGCCGCATGCAGCGCGGGGCGTCAGCTTTCATCACGGGGCATGGCCCGCGTCAGGCCGGGCGCGGGCTCATTCGCTTGCGCGGGTCGCTCACGTCATTTGCGAAACAGCTGGCTCTCGCGGTCCTTGAAGGCCTTGAATTCCAGCGCATTGCCGGTGGGGTCGAGGAAGAACATCGTAGCCTGTTCGCCGGGTTCGCCCTTGAAGCGGATATGGGGCTCGATCTCGAAGGTGACGCCCTCGGCGATGAGGCGGTCCGCCAGTGCCTGCCAGGCGTCCATCTCCAGCACCACGCCGAAGTGCGGCACCGGCACGCCATGGCCATCGACCGGGTTGCGGTGCTGAGCGACGGCGCTTGCCGGGTCGGCCAGCGCCGGATTCAGGTGACAGACGAATTGGTGGCCATAGAGGTCGAAATCGACCCAGCTGTCGGACGAGCGGCCCTCGGGGCAGCCCAGAAACTCGCCATAGAAGCGGCGTGCCTCGGCGATATCGCGGACCTGGATGGCGAGGTGGAACGGGTCGCTGACGGCCATGGTGAAACTCCTGTTGTTGTTGGGGATTCGGCTGAGCAAAGAATGACTTCAGACAAGCGGTGGGCGGGGTGACAGGCCCTGAAATCACCGCTCGGCTCGCCCAAGACAGAAGCATGACGCGCTCTGTCGGGCAAGCGATACACGGCCGGTGCTTTCATGGCGCAAGATGATGAAAGATTTCACCGATATGACGAATCATAAAATACGATTGGATACCAAGGCGGCCCCTTACATAGAGTGGAGGCATAACAACACACAAGATCTGACCTGTGAGGTTCCGCTATGTCCCGCTCTGCTCCCTCCCTCCCCCTGCTCAACTGCGATATGGGCGAAAGCTTCGGCAACTGGAAGATCGGCCTGGATGAAGAGGTCATGCCCTTCGTCGACTGCGCCAATATCGCCTGTGGTTTCCACGCCTCCGACCCCACCATCATGCGCCGCACCGTGCGCCTGGCGGTCAAGCATGACGTGCGCATCGGTGCGCACCCGGCCTACCCGGACCTGCAAGGCTTCGGCCGTCGCTCGATGGCGTGTTCGCCTGCCGAGGTCGAGGACATGCTGCTCTATCAGATCGGCGCGCTCGATGGCATCTGTCGCGCCGAGGGCACTCGCGTCCAGTACGTGAAGCCGCATGGTGCGCTCTACAACGACATGGCCGCCGACCCGACGCTGCTGCGCGCTGTCATGCAGGCCGTGGTGCGCTATGACGCCAGCCTGCCGCTGATGGTGATGGCGACCGCCAACCCCGCGCCGATGCAGGCGCTGGCCGACGAGATGGGCATCACGCTGTGGTTCGAGGCCTTCGCCGACCGTGCCTATGACTCACGCGGCCACCTGGTGTCGCGCCGTGAGCCGGGCGCCGTGCATCATGACAGCGAGGTGATCATCGCCCAGTCCGTGACGCTGGCGCGTGGTGAAGCGCTGACCGACAGCAGCGGCGGTGACCTGGTGCTGTCCGCCGATACGCTGTGCGTGCACGGTGACAACGCCGAGTCCGTGGCCGCGGTGCGCGCCATCCGTGAAGCCTTCGATACGTTGGCGGGTGCCTGATGGCGGGGGCTGACAGCCACGGCCGTGGCACGTCACCGCAACTGCGCCTCGAGACCGTCGGCATGGACTCGTTGATCATCCGGCTGTTCGATCGCATCGAGGAATCCAACATGGCCTGGGTGCTGGCCGCCGACAGTGCGCTGCGTGAGGCCTTTGGCGCGGCGCTGGTCGATCTGGTGCCGTCCTACACCACGCTGCTGCTGCACTACGATGTGGCCGCGCTGGAAGAAGGCGAGGCGCGTGCCCGCATCCAGGCCGCGCTGGCGGATCTCGCGCCGGGCAGTGGCCAGCAGGGCCAGCTGCATGAAGTGCCCGTCTGGTACGACGACAGTGTCGGGCCGGAGTTGGCGCCGATCGCCGCGCGGCTGGGCATCAGCGTCGAGGCGCTGATCGAGCGCCACGGGGCGCATGACTACTGCGTGTTCGCCCTCGGCTTCGCGCCCGGTTTCGCCTTCATGGGCGTGCTGGAAGAGGCGCTGACCACGCCGCGCCTCAAGACGCCGCGCCAGAAGATCGCCCCCGGCAGCGTCGGCATCGCCGACCGTCAGGCCGCCATCTACCCGTCTCGCTCACCCGGCGGCTGGAACATTCTGGGCCGTACGGCCATCACGCTGTTCGGGCGCAATGAGGCCGGTGAACCGTCCAGCCGTTTCATGCCCGGTGATCGCGTGCGCTTTGTCTCCGTGAGCCGAGAGGAATTCGTTCGCCTGGGCGGCGATGTCACCCCGCTGGAGGAACGCGCATGAGCGACGTGAAGACGAAGACGACGCTGCGCGTCGAGCGCAGTGGTGCCCTGGCACTGGTGCAGGACGCTGGCCGTCTGGGCGTGCGTCATCTGGGCGTGACCCAGGGCGGCGCGGCGGACTGGGTATCGCTGGGCTGGGCCAACTGGCTGCTGGGCAACGCTCATGATGCGCCGGGGCTCGAGATCACCATGGGCGGCGGCTTGCTGCTCAAGGTCGAACAGGCCGGCACTCTGGCGCTGTGCGGGGCAGATCTGGCCGCGACCCTCGACGGCGAGGCGCTCGCGCCGGGTCAGGCCTTCGAGGTGACCAGCGGACAGCAGCTCAAGTTCGAGCGTCCCGTCGCCGGGCTGCGCGCCTATCTGGCCTTCCCCGGAGGCCTGGATGTCGCCCCGGTGCTGGGCAGTGCCGCCAGCACGGTGCGCGACGGCCTCGGCGGGCTGGATGGCGAAGGGCGGGCCCTGGCCAGCGGTGATGTGCTGACGGCTGCCAGCAATGAGCTGTCGCTGCGCGAGCTGCCGGCCTCGGCACAGGCATGGCAGCAGTCGCTGGCCGCCAAGGAAGGCGAGGCGTTCGAATTGCCGCTGGTCGTGGGGGCGCAGATCGCCGAGTTCAGTGGCGACAGCCTCTATCGCGCCTTCAACAGCGAATGGGCGGTGGATGGGCGCGCCGATCGCATGGGCGTGCGCCTGACCGGCCCGCGTCTCGAGCGTGAAGGGGCGGGCATGGTGTCCGAGGGCATCCCGCTGGGCGCCGTGCAGGTGCCGGCCGATGGCCAGCCCATCATATTGCTCAATGATCGCCAGACCATCGGCGGCTACCCGCGCCTTGGCGCGCTGACGCCACTGGCCTGCGCACAGCTCGGGCAATGTGTGCCGGGCACCCGGGTGCGACTGGCGGCCGTGACGCCGGGTCAGGCGCGTCGTGATCACCTCGAGGTGCTGGCCGGTTGGCAGTCGTGATGCGCTTCAGCGAAGCTGTCAGCTCGACGCCTGCAGGCCAGAGCGTCTAGATCTGAACGTGCAGACCTGAGCGACTGGATCGAAGCGTGCAGACAAAAAAAGGGCCTCCAAGTGGAGGCCCTTTCGGTTTTCCCGTGAGGGAATTTTTGATGCTGTTGGGAGTGATTGATCAGATCACGCCCTTGATGAACAGATTCCCGGAGAAACGTTGCGCGAGCATCGGGAAACGTTGCACTGACTCGTGGGTATCGATGAAACACGAAGCAATGCGGTCATCATGTCGGGCACATTACCCTCACATGCTGACGGGTAACGAACGGCTTATCCCCCGAACGGGACTGTACTGGCAAGAATAACGGTTGAGGCAGGCGGATGCCAGTCATTTGCGAGCGCTGTTTCCTAATTTTTTCCTCGCCGCATCCCTGCGATGAGTTCTGCTGATTCATCGCGCCTTTCACTGCCTGGCAGGACGCTTGCGCAGGCGCCACAGGTGAACCTCCAGCCAGCCGGCTTCCAGGGCCAGCATCAGGTTGCGTTGCATCTGGGGAAAGGCCGGGCCGAACACCAGTTCCGGCGTCAGGCCGCGGGCGGCCAGCATGGCCGGCGAGGGCGCAGGCGCATCATCCCGGTAGGCACCGGGCTGCTCGCTGGTGCTCTCGCGCATGCGCCGCGCCTGCCAGCTCAGCACCTGATCGGTCAACTCGACATGGGCATCGACCTCGAAGCCACTGCTGGCCATCGCCTCATGCAGCTCCTCGCAGCTGGCCAGCTGGTCGCCACGCGGTGACAGCGCCCACGGCAGTGGCAGGGCAGGGCGCTCGCCAAACGCCTGCGCCTGCACGCTGAGCACCGGCTCGTGCAGCAGGAGATAGCCATCCTGCTCGAGACAGTCATGCCACTGCGTGAGCGTGCTGACCTTGTCGCTCAGATGCACCAGCAGGTGCTGGCTGAAGAGGCGATCAAAGCGGCGGCCCGAGAGTGCCGGATGCAGCTCGGGGTAGCAGGCGTCGCCTTCCAGCACGCGAATCGACTCGCGCAGTCCGGTGGCCCGGTTGAGGGCGATCGACAGCTCGCAGAGACTGCTCGAGAGATCCAGCGTGGTGATGTGGTGGTCAGCGCCTGCGTCGCGCGACTGGCTGGCAATATGCCGTGCCAGCCCGCCAAGCCCTGCGCCGAGTTCGAGCATCGCCAGCCCCCGCGACTGGGGCTCCAGCCGGGCGAGGGCCAGCAGCTCGCGGGTGCCTGTCACGCCACCCAGATGCAGCTGGTCCAGCCCGGCCAGTGCCATGATCGGCAGTGCGCCGCTCGGGTGGGCATCGATCAGCGTCTCGAGCGCCTCGTCGAGGGCCGCATGATGGTGACTCGCCGCATAGTGGGCGACCTGCTGACGAGCGGTGCTCAGGTGGCGTGTGGCGGGGGCGTCATCCTCCTCCTCACGTGAGGTGCTCACCTGGCCAGGCCCAGTTCTTGCGTCGCGGCCTCGCGCATCTTGAACTTCTGGATCTTGCCGGTCACGGTCATCGGGAATTCCTCCACGAACTTGATGTAGCGCGGCACCTTGAAGTGAGCGATACGTCCCTGGCAGAACGCCTTGAGCGCCGGTTCATCGAGCTGCTCGCCTTCCTTGAGCTTGACCCACGCCATCACTTCCTCGCCATACCGCTCATCGGGCACGCCGATCACCTGTACGTCCGACACCGCCGGGTGGGTGTAGAGGAAGTCCTCGATCTCGCGCGGATAGATGTTCTCGCCACCGCGGATGATCATGTCCTTGATACGTCCCACGATCGTCACGTAGCCGTCTTCATCCAGCGTAGCGAGGTCGCCGGTATGCATCCAGCGGCCGGCATCGATGGCCTTGGCGGTGGCCTCCGGGTTGTTCCAGTAGCCCAGCATCACGCTGTAGCCCCGCGTGCACAGCTCGCCCTTCTCGCCGACTGGCACCACGCGCCCGCTGTCAGGGTCGATGATCTTGATCTCCAGATGTGGGTGCAGGGTGCCGACGGTGGAGACACGCTTGTCCAGCGGCGCCTCACGCGTGGTCTGCAGGCTGACCGGGCTGGTCTCGGTCATGCCGTAGGCGATGGTGACCTCGCGCATGTGCATGCGCTCGATGACCTGGCGCATCACCTCGATGGGGCAGATGGAACCGGCCATGGTGCCGGTGCGCAGGCTGGTGAGGTCGAATTCGGCGAAGCGCGGGTGTTCGAGTTCGGCGATGAACATCGTCGGCACGCCGAACATCGCGGTGGCGCTCTCCTCGCTGACCGCCTGCAGGGTGGCCAGCGGATCGAAGCCCGCTTCCGGATAGACGATGGCGGCGCCGTGGGTCAGACAGCCCAGATTGCCCATCACCATGCCGAAGCAGTGATAGAGCGGTACCGGCATCACCAGTTTGTCGTGCTCGCTGAGATTCATGCGCTCGGCGACGAAGAAGCCGTTGTTGAGGATGTTGTGGTGCGAGAGGGTCGCGCCCTTGGGGGCGCCGGTGGTGCCTGAGGTGTACTGGATATTGATCGGGTCATCGAAGGTCAGACTGGCCTGCAGCTCGCTGAGTGTCTCGACGGGGACGCTATCGGCACCGCTGAGCACATCCTGCCAGTTGAGCATGCCGGGCAGGGCGTCCTCGGCCTCGAAGCAGATCAGGCGCCTGAGGTCCGGCAGCGCGCCATTGTGAATGCCATCACGGCCGCGGGCCTCCCTGGCCTCAGGGAACAGCTCCTCGAGGATCGCCACATAGTCGGACGCCTTGAAGCGAGACTGGAAGATCAGCGTCGCCGCACCGGATTGCTTGAGGGCGTAGGCCAGTTCATGGCCACGATAGCTCGGGTTGAGATTGACCAGCACCACGCCGATCTTGGCGGTGGCGTACTGGATCAGCGTCCATTCGGCGCGATTGGGCGCCCAGATGCCGACGCGGTCGCCGCGCTCGATGCCCATCGCCAGCAGGCCGCGCGCCACGCGCTCGACCTCTGCGTGCAGTTCGGCCCAGGTGTAGCGCAGTCCCTGATGGCGACTGATCAGGGCATCGCGCTCGGGCCAGCGCGCGCAGATGCGATCGAGGCAATCCCCGATGGTTTCTCCCATCAGTGGGGTGGCGGAGGTAGCGCTGAGATAGCTGGCTGACTGGCTTGCGTGTGCCATTTCGCTGGCAGGCTGGCGTGTGGCGATGGCGTCCTGTGACATGGTGCTTTCCTGTGTCCTTGGTTGTTATTGGTGAGGCAAGGCTTGTCAGGGGGAGCCGCCTCAGGGAGGCGGTGACGCAGTGTTGTCGTTTTGCTCTTCTTGTCGTGAGGTCAGTGGGCGACGCGCTGCTCTCCGGCAGTCTGCTTGTCGCCCGCACTCGCGAGGTGCTGGTCAGTTTTCGACAGACAGTTCTCTACAGTCAGTCTAGTTGCTGTCATTTGTGTAGCCGGCAGTTATATAGCTGCTGCTGGCATGAGTGGGTTCTGGCGTTGTTGACTCCAATCAGCTCTCGCTGTCGCCGGCCAGGCGGGCGAGTGCTTCGCGGGCACGCGTCTCGACGTCATCCAGCTCGCGCTGCATGGCGGTGAGATCGCGCAGCTGTCGTTCAAGGCCCTCACGCTTTTCGCTCAGGATGCCAAGCAGGCGGGTGAGCTGCTTCTCGCCACCGCCGTCGGCGGCGTCGTAGAGGTCGACCACTTCACGAATCTCGGCCAGCGAGAAGCCCAGTCGCTTGCCGCGCAGGGTCAGCTTGAGACGCACGCGGTCCTTGTCGCGATAGACGCGCGTTTGACCGCGTCGCTCCGGGTGCAGCAGACCTTCCTGCTCGTAGAAGCGGATGGTGCGCGTGGTCACGTCGAAGTGCCGTGCCAGCTCGCCGATGCTCCAGGTGCGCTGGGTCGGACGGATGGCGTCGCTGGTGCTGGTGGTGCTCAGCAGGGACTCCACACCGATATCGTGCGTCGTGCCATCAGGCGTTGCCCGGGATTTGGGGTCAGGACTTGGGGTCATCATCGTATCTGTCATGGGCGCTGCCGCTCCGGATGCTGTGCGCGCCAAGGAGAGGGGAATGCTCCTTGGCGCAGTGGGTGCCAGCGGCGTCTGGCCGTGAATTTTCTACAGACTAGCATTGTTTACGTTAACGTAAAGGGTAATAGTATTTGCAGCCAACCAAGCAGATGCTAGGTTGAATCAGATCACAGTCTCGGCTTGCCGTTTTCTGCAGGACAGCCTGGTTCTGCAGAACGTCTTCAGCTCTGCAAGGCGGCTCGCCTGACGACTTCGGCTCTGTTGACACACTGTCTTCCTCCCAATAACAACAGCCACAGGAATGCCACGCCATGTCTTCGACGTCTCTCACGCCCTCTACTGCCGCGCCCTCTACCGGTTCACTGGAGCTGCTGTCACGCCTGCGCGCCGTGGTCGCCGGTGACAGCGCGCCGCTGGTGCTGCCTCAGCTGATCAATGGTCAGTTTGTCGAAAGTCGCGCCGATCAGCACCTGAGCGTCACCAACCCGGCCACCAACGGCGAGATCGCCCACGTGCCCCTGTCACCGCTGAGTGAGCTGGATGAAGCGCTGGGCCACGCCGAGCAGGCCTTCCAGCGCTGGCGCAACACGCCGGTGCCGACCCGGGCCCGGCTGATGCTCAGCTATCAGCATCTGCTCAAGCAGCATCATGACGAGCTGGCCGAGATCATCTCCCACGAGCTGGGCAAGACCTTCGAGGACGCCAAGGGCGATGTGTGGCGCGGCATCGAGGTGGTCGAGCACGCTGCCAACATTCCCAGCCTGCTGATGGGCGAGACGGTGGAGAACGTCGCCACCGGCATCGACAGCTATTCCGTGACCCAGTCGCTGGGTGTCTGCCTGGGCATCACGCCGTTCAACTTCCCCGCCATGATACCGCTGTGGATGTTCCCGCTGTCCATCGCCTGTGGCAATGCCTTCGTGATCAAGCCGTCCGAGCAGGTGCCGCTGACCACGCTGCGGCTGGCGGAGCTGTTCATGGAAGCAGGTGCCCCCGAGGGCATCCTGACCGTGGTGCAGGGCGGGCGCGATCAGGTCAATCATCTGCTCGCCCACGAGATTCCGCGCACCGTCAGCTTCGTCGGCTCGGTACCGGTGGGGCAGCACATCTATCGCACCGCCACTGACAACCTCAAGCGCGCCCAGTGCTTCGCCGGGGCCAAGAATCACATGGTGATCATGCCGGACGCCCCGGCGGACCAGGTGGTCAACGCGCTGGTCGGTGCCAGTGTCGGCGCGGCGGGTCAGCGTTGCATGGCGATCTCGGTGGCGGTCTTCGTCGGTGATTCGAAGGCCTTGATCGAGCGGGTGCGCGACGCCCTGGCCGAGGTGCGCCCGGGCGCCTGGGATGACAAGGGCGCCAGCTACGGGCCGCTGATCTCGCCGCAGGCGCTGGAGCGCGTGACCGGCTGGATCCAGCAGGGCGAGCAGGAAGGCGCCGAGCTGCTGCTGGATGGTCGCGGCGTCTCGGTGGCGGGCTATCCGGATGGCAACTGGCTGGGGCCGTGTCTGTTCTCCAGGGTGACGCCGGAGATGGTGCTCTATCGCGAGGAAATCTTCGGGCCGGTGCTGTGCTGCATGGAGGCGGCGGATCTGTCCGAGGCCATCGAGCTGATCAACAACAACCCCTACGGCAACGGCACCTCCATCTTCACGCGCTCCGGCGGCGCGGCGCGGCGCTTCCAGAACGAGATCGCGGTCGGTCAGGTCGGCATCAACGTGCCGATTCCGGTGCCGCTGCCGTTCTTCTCCTTCACCGGCTGGCGTGGCAGCTTCTTCGGCGATCTGCATGCCTATGGCAAGCAGGCGGTGCGCTTCTATACCGAGACCAAGACGGTGACGGCGCGCTGGTTCGATGACGCGCCGGCCGAGGGCAATCAGCCCAACTTCTCGATCCAGATGCGCTGATGGCTCCTCAGATGCGCTGAGCCGCTTTGACAGGCCCGGGCGATAGCCCCGGGCCGACAGAACAAGGACAACAGGAGGCAGCTGCATGAACTTTTCGCTGACCGATGACCAGCGTGCCCTCCAGGAGGGGGCGCGTGCCTTCGCAGATGCCGAGCTTGCCCCGCATGCCGCCGAGTGGGACGCCACGGCCCACTTCCCCATCGAGACACTTCGCAAGGCAGGCGAGGCCGGCTTCATGGGACTTTACGTCCCCGAGGAGCACGGCGGCCTTGGCCTGCCACGTCTCGACAGCTCCATCATTCTCGAGCAGCTGGCGACCGGCTGCATCTCGACCACCGCCTACATCACCATCCACAACATGGTGGGCTGGATGATCGCCAGTTTCGCCACGGACAGCTGCCGTGAGCATTGGGTGCCGGCGATGGTGGCGGGCGACAAGCTCGGTTCCTACTGCCTGACTGAGCCGGGCAGCGGCAGTGATGCCGCCAGCCTGCGCACCCGTGCCGAGCGTGAGGGCGATGACTACTATCTGAGTGGCTCCAAGATGTTCATCTCCGGTGCCGGCGCCACGGACGTGCTGGTGGTGATGGCGCGTACCGGCGAGCCGGACAGCGGCGCGGCGGGTATCTCGGCCTTCGTGGTGCCGGCTGACGCCGAGGGCATCAGCTATGGCAAGAAGGAAGACAAGATGGGCTGGAACAGCCAGCCGACCCGGCTGGTGAGCTTCGATCGCGTGCGGGTTGCGGCGGCCAATCGTCTGGGCGAGGAGGGCGAGGGCTTCCGCTTCGCGATGAAGGCGCTGGATGGCGGTCGCATCAACATCGCCACCTGCTCACTGGGCGCGGCCCAGAAGGCGTTGGAGCTGTCGCGGGATTATCTCGGCGAGCGCAAGCAGTTCGGGCGCGAACTGGCCCAGTTCCAGGCCCTGCAGTTCAAGCTGGCCGACATGGCCACCGAACTGACCGCGGCGCGCACCCTGGTGCGGCTTGCGGCCTTCAAGCTCGATGAGGGCGACGCCGAGGCCAGCGCCCACTGTGCGATGGCCAAGCGCTTCGCCACCGACATGGGCTTCGAGGTCTGCAATCAGGCACTCCAGCTGCATGGCGGCTACGGTTATATCCGCGAGTACCCGTTGGAGCGACTGGTGCGTGACACCCGTGTGCACCAGATTCTGGAAGGCACCAACGAGATCATGCGTCTGATCATCGCGCGTCGTCTTCTGACGCCGGGCATGATCGAGTCGCTGGCGTAACGCCGCCTCCACTTCAATTCGTCATTGGTTACCATCTTTCAGGGAGTTACATGATGTCATCCAGTCAAGGGCCATGCCTCGTTCTCGAGAAGGATCGTCATATCGCCCGGGTCACCATCAACAACCCGCCGGCCAACACCTGGACGGAAGCGTCCTTGATCGAGCTGGAGCAGCTGCTCGACGAGCTGGAGGGCGATGGCAGCGTGAGTGCGGTGGTGATCACCGGTGAGGGCGACAAGTTCTTCTCCGCCGGCGCTGATCTCAAGACCTTCGCCGATGGTGACAAGGGCGTCGCCGCCACCATGGCGCGTCGCTTCGGGCTGGCCTTCGAGCGGCTGGCCAACTTCCCGGGCGTGACGATCGCCGCCGTCAATGGCTACGCGATGGGCGGCGGGCTCGAGTGCGCGCTGGCCTGTGACATGCGCATCGTCGAGCGGCAGGCCAGGCTGGCGCTGCCGGAGGCCAAGGTGGGGCTGTTGCCGTGTGCGGGCGGCACCCAGCACCTGCCGTGGCTGGTCGGCGAAGGCTGGGCCAAGCGCATGATCCTGTGTGGTGAACAGGTGGATGCCGAGACCGCCGGTCGCATCGGGCTGGCCGAAGAGGTGGTCGAGACCGGCCAGAGCTTCGAGCGAGCGCTGGCGATTGCCGAGAGCGTCGCCAACCAGAGCCCGAGTGCAGTGGCACGCTGCAAGGCGTTGATCATGTCGTCGCGCCATCGCGGCATGAGCGATGGCCTGCGCATGGAGCGCGAGCTGTTCGTCGAGCTGTTCGATGACCCCAACCAGAAGGAAGGCGTGAGTGCCTTTCTCGAGAAGCGCGCCCCGCAGTGGGTCTCGCGTCAGGAAGAGGTGAAGGGAGGAGGGCGCTCATGAGCCAGATAGAAGGTGTCACCGCCAAGGCCGCGACCGATGTCGAGGCACCCGTGGTGTTCGAGACGCGTCGCGCCCGCGACGGCAAGCAGCTGGGAATCGTGCGCCTGAACGCGCCTCGATCGCTGAATGCGCTGTCGCTGGCCATGATCGAGCGCATCGAGGCACAGCTGGATGCCTGGGAGCTGGACAGCAGCATCGCCATGGTGTGGCTGGAAGGCGCCGGCGAGCGTGCGCTGTGTGCCGGTGGCGATATCGTGGCGCTCTATCAGGCGATGACCACGGCGCCTGCCAACGAAGGCGCAGACCCCCTCGAGGCGCTGGATGATTTCTTCGCCACCCGCTACTTCACCGCCGAATACCGGCTCGATCACCGCCTGCATACCTTCCCCAAGCCGCTGCTGGTGTGGGGTGGCGGCATCGTGATGGGCGGCGGCATGGGGCTGTTCGCCGGCGGCTGTGAGCGTGTGGTCACCGAGAGTTCGCGACTGGCGATGCCGGAAGTCAGCATCGGTCTGTACCCGGATGTTGGTGCCAGCTGGCTGCTCAATCGCCTGCCGCGTGGCATCGGAGAATATCTCGGCGCGACCGGCGCGCAGCTGAATGCCCGCGATGCGCTGGATCTGGGGCTTGCGACACGCCTGATTCCCGATGAGCAGCGCGAGGCGCTCAAGCAGGCGCTGTGCGAGGGAGAATTCGGCCGTCACCCGTCGCGTCATCTGAGCCAGGTGCTGAGCGAGTTCGAGCGTCGTGAACTGGCGCCGCCGGGGCAGGTGCTGCCGCTCTTCGATCATCTTCAGCAGCTGGTCGCCGGGCGTGAAGTGCAGCAGGCCTGCCAGCGAATCATCGATGACCCCCAGGCGCGCAGTGACTGCAATGCATGGCTGAACGCCAACCGCGAGCGCCTGCTGGCCGGCTGCCCCAGTTCACCGCATCTGGTATTTCGCATGCTGGGGCGCCATCGCCATTCCTCGCTGGCGGAGGCCTTCCGCGACGAGCTGACCCTGTCGGTGCGCTGCTGCATGGGCACCGAGCTTGCCGAAGGGGTGCGCGCCCTGCTGATCGACAAGGACAAACAACCGCAGTGGGCCTATGCCTCGATCGCCCAGGTCTCCGAGGAATACATCGACGGCTTCTTCGCGCCGCTGTGGGAAGAGGATGAGCATCCGCTGATGGACCTCTGAGCGCACTTTTCAGTTCAGGCGGCAGGCGCGGCCATGCCGCCGGACGCCAATGACAACAAGAATCTGTTCACAAGGAAGCATTGCCATGACATCCATCGGTTTCATCGGACTCGGCAACATGGGCGGTCCCATGGCGCTCAATCTGGTCAAGGCTGGCCATGCGGTAAGGGTCTTCGATCTGGTCGAGTCGGCCATGAACGAGCTGGTCGAGGCGGGCGCCACCCGTGCGGCATCTCCCGGAGAGGTCGCCGAGGGTGTCGAGGTGTTGATCAGCATGCTGCCGGCTGGCCAGCACGTGCGAAAGCTCTATCTGGGTGACAAGGAAGACGGTGCGGGTGGCCTCCTGGCCACGCTCGATGCCTCGGTGCTGGTGATCGACGCCTCGACCATCGCGCCGGATGACGCCCGCCTGGTCGCGCGCCACGCCGCCGAGCGTGGCATCACCTTCATGGATGCCCCGGTGTCCGGCGGGGTCGGTGGCGCGCGTGCCGGTACGCTGAGTTTCATCGTCGGCGGCGAGGCCGACGGCTATGCGCGTGCCGTGCCGCTGCTGGAAGTGATGGGCAAGAATCTGTTCCATGCCGGCCCGGCCGGCAGCGGCCAGGTCGCCAAGATCTGCAACAACATGCTGCTGGGCATCCTGATGAGCGGCACCGCCGAGGCGCTGGCGCTGGGGGTCAAGAACGGGCTGGACCCGGCCGTGCTCTCGGAGGTGATGAAGCAGTCATCCGGCGGCAACTGGGCACTCAACGTCTACAATCCCTGGCCTGGCGTGATGGAAGCCGCGCCGGCCTCCAATGATTATCAGGGTGGTTTCCTGGTCGATCTGATGACCAAGGATCTTGGCCTTGCCTGGGAGATGGCGCTGGGCTCGAAATCGGCGGTGCCAATGGGCTCCCAGGCGCGTAATCTGTTCGTCCAGCATGCCGCCCAGGGCGCAGGCCGTCTCGATTTCTCGAGCATCCAGCGCTTCTATCGCTGTGGCGAGGCGGATGCGTGAGCTGTCACGCCGTCAGCCGCTGGCATGCACCCCGAGGACAACATCATCTGCAAGGAGCACCCCATGATTCGACCGGTCAGTGAGCTGGTGGCCGCCGCCGAGACGGAGATCGAGACCCTGTCGCCCCGCGAGCTGCGCGAGGCGCTGGAAGAGGCCCGCGCCGGCGGCACGCCGCTGACGCTGGTGGACATCCGCGATGTGCGTGAGCTGGAGCGCGAAGGGCGCATCCCCGGCGCCATCCATGCGCCGCGCGGCATGCTGGAGTTCTGGGTCGACCCGGCCTCGCCCTATCACCGTGCCGACTTCGCGCGCGAGGGCCGCTATGTGCTGTTCTGTGCCGGCGGGCTGCGCTCGGCGTTGGCCACCAAGTCGCTCAAGGACATGGGGTTCGGGCCGGTGGCCCATCTGGGTGGCGGCTTCGCGGCCTGGCGTGAGGCGGGCGGAGAGGTCGTCTCGCCCTTCATGCAGGGCAACTGACGCAGCGCGGGGAGGCTCGGCGCGATCCAGCGTTGCCCCTCACCTGACACGCTGATGCTTTACACTGTTCGACCCCGCTGGCGCCTCGCCGGTCGGGGTCGTTTTCTGTCCGGAGCCTGTATGTCTGACCCTGATACCCCTGCCACCCCCAGACGTGCCTCGTCTCGGCGTGGCACGCGCGATCTGGTGCGCGACCCGATCGCCTCGACGCTGGCGCGCATGACGGGGCCGGTGATCGGCGGCATCGTCACCATGATGCTGTTCAACCTGGTGGATGCCTGGTTCATCGCCCAGCTGGGCACCGCGGAGCTGGCGGCGGTCACCTTCACCTTTCCGGTGACCTTTGCCGTCATCAGCATCGCCATCGGTCTGTCCATCGGCACCACCGCCGTGGTGGGGCGCAGGCTCGGGCGTGGCGAGTTCGAGACGGTCAAGGCGCGGGCCACGGATGCCAGTCTGCTGGGGCTGCTGCTGGGCGTCGTGATGATCGTGGCGGGGCTTGTCAGCATCGGGCCGCTGTTCGGGCTGCTGGGGGCCGATGACACCCTGATGCCGCACATCCAGGACTACATGCAGGTGTGGTACTTCGGGGCGCCCTTCGTGTTGCTGCCACGCGTGCTGGGCAGCGTGCTGCGCGCCGAGGGCAATACCCTGGTGCCCTCGCTGGTGATGGCGGCGGCAGGGGGGCTCAATGCGCTGCTCGACCCGCTGCTGATCTTCGGCATCGGAGACTGGCAGGGCATGGGCGTGGCGGGGGCGGCGCTGGCCACGGTGCTGTCGTGGTTGGCGATGACGCTGGGCTTGCTGGCATTGCCATTGTTGCGCGCGCGGCTGGATCTGCATCAGCTGTCGCTGACACGTCTGATCACCTCATGGCGAGAAGTGGGGGCCATCGGTTTGCCTGCGGCCATGACCAGCGTGATGACGCCGATCGCCACGGCGCTGGTCACGCGGACCGTCAGTCAGCATGGTCATGCCGCCGTCGCGGCCTATGGCATCGGTTCACGCATCGAGTCACTGGCGCTGATTCTGGTGCTGGCACTCTCGATGACGCTGTCACCCTTCATCAGCCAGAACGATGGTGCCGGGCAGCACCGGCGGGTATGGCGAGCCATCCACGGCATACTCGGCTTCATTCTCGTCTGGCAGCTGGTGGTCTGGTTGGGGCTCGGGCTGGGCGGCGAGTGGATCGCGGCGCGCTTCGCCGAGAGTCAGGAGGTCGCGGGACTGGTCAGCACCTATCTGTGGCTGATTCCCGCCGCCCTCGGGGCCCAGGGCGTGATCATTCTCGCCAATTCCAGCCTCAATGCGCTGCACAAGCCGCGCCGCGCGATGATGCTCTCGCTGGTGCGTCTGTTCGCCTTGCTGGTGCCGCTGGCCTGGCTGGGCGGCGCCCTGTATGGCGTGATCGGCATCTTTGCCGGGGTAGCGACAAGTTACCTGTTGATGGGCGGCATCAGTTATCTGGCACTGCGCTCGGTCCTCAGGCAGCGCGCCTGAGCCTGGTAGCGAGAGACAGTCGTCGTGACGAAAAAAAGCCGCCGTGACCCGAGAGGGTACGGCGGCTTTTTCATGTCTGGCTTTCAGCGCCTTGGGCGGCTGTTGCCCAGTGCCTTAGGCGGTTTATTCCCAGTGCCTTAGGCGGCTGTTTTCCAGTGCCTTAAGCGTCTTCGTACTTGCACAGATAGGCGGATTCGACCGTAGTGCGAACCTCGAAGCTCTGGTTGGCTTCGACGATGAAGCTTTCACCGGCGGCGAGCTGATACCACTCTTCCGCGCCCGGTAGCAGTACCTGCATGTCGCCGCTGATCAGGGTCATGTATTCGCGTTGGCTGGTGGCGAACACGAATTCGCCGATGGCCATCACGCCGACCGTGGCAGGAAGGTCTGCGCTCTGGAAGGCGATGGAGGCCACCTGGCCGTCGAAGTAGTGGTTGGTGTTGAACATGGGAGGATTTCCTGGGTGAGTAGCGCTGTTGTTGTGGTCGATGTGTCTAGACGTGGTCGACGTGTGTTGTTGTGTTCGACTTGTGATGATCTGGCGTCGGGATCAGCGCGGTGAGAAGCGGCGTGCCAGGCCGGTCTCGGCGATCATGCGCGTCGAGATCTCTTCGATCGAGAAACGCGTGGTATCGATGTAGGGCACCTTGGAGCGGCGGAAGAGCGCCTCGGTCTGCTCGACTTCCTGCAGACACTGATCGATCGAGCAGTAGCGGCTGTTGGGGCGACGCTCGGTACGAATGGCCGCCAGACGGCGCGGGTCGATGGTCAGCCCGAACAGCTTGTGACGATATTGCGCCAGTGAGGCGGGCATCTTCAGGGTGCCGGACTCGTCCAGATCATCCTCGGTCAGCGGGTAGTTGGCCGCGCGGATACCGAACTGCAGCGCCAGATACAGCGAGGTCGGCGTCTTGCCGCAGCGTGAGACGCCGATGAGGATGACGTCGGCCTTGTCGTATTGATGCGTGCGCGCGCCATCATCGTTGTCGAGGGCGAAATGCACCGAGTCGATGCGATTCATGTAGACGTCGTCCTGCCCGATGGAATGGGTCTTGCCGACGCTGTAGGACGAGTGGGTGTCCAGTTCCTCTTCCAGCGGCTTGAGGAAGGTCGAGAAGATGTCGACCTTGAAGCCGGAGGATTCGGAGATGATGTCGCGGATGTTCTGGTCGACGATGGTGTCGATGATGATCGGGCGCTCGCCGTCATTGGCATGCGCGCTCTCGATGGCCTTGACCAGTGCCGTCGCCTTTTCGGCCGAATCGATGTAGGGCTTGGTCACCATGCGGATGTCGGTATTCTCGAACTGGGCGAGCAGACTGCGTCCCAGCGTCTCGGCGGTGATGCCGGTGCCATCGGAAATGAAGAAGGCGGTTCGGGTCATGACGGGCACTCGTGAAGAACGAATCGAAGACACCAGCCCGCTCAGGCTGTTGCCCCGTGAAGACCCCAAGTGTCGGTGTTCACTGTCGAGCTTGCAATATCCGGCACAGGGCCAGTGGCGCGATATGAGAAATCCCGTGTTCCCGTTCTCTACAAAAGCGCCGCATGACTACATTCCTGTAGCGGCCGTTTCTGGCTTGTCGACATGTTCGCCGACGATGGCGACAGAACGTCTGAAACAGGCTCAGGGTTGTAGTCCTCCTCCACTGACTAGCCGGTTAGACCAATGGCTAATACTAGAGAGAGCTTGTTAGGGTGGCGTCATTGCTGAACGGAAGGCGGTTCATCGTCCTCCATCGGTCATTCGTTTCCATCCATTGGTACCAGGGGGTTCCCTTGTCACAGCAAGCCACATCCGAATACGTCGTCGATTTCGATCAGCTCGGCATGAACGATGTTGATCGCGTTGGCGGCAAGAACGCCTCGCTCGGTGAGATGATCTCCAATCTGGCCGATGCCGGTGTCACCGTGCCCGGCGGCTTTGCGACTACCTCCTATGCCTATCGCGAATTCCTGGCCCACGAAGGCCTCGACAAGCGTATCAATGCCGCCCTCGATGCCCTCGATGTGGACGACGTGGTCGAACTGGCGCGCGTCGGTGCCGAGATTCGTCAGTGGATCATCGACACGCCGCTGCCGCCGGCCTTCGAAGCCGAGATGGAACGTGCCTATGCCGAGCTTCAGGCCCGGCACCCGAACCTGAAGGTCGCCGTGCGCTCCTCCGCTACCGCGGAAGACCTGCCCGACGCCTCCTTCGCCGGTCAGCAGGAAACCTTCCTCAACATCGAAGGCTTCGACAACATCAAGCGTGCGGTTCACGAGGTGTTCGCGTCACTGTTCAACGACCGCGCCATTTCCTACCGCGTGCACAAGGGCTTCGATCACTCACTGGTCGCGCTGTCTGCCGGCGTACAGAAGATGGTGCGCTCCGAGACGGCCGCTTCCGGCGTGATGTTCACCCTGGACACCGAATCCGGCTACCGCGATGCCGTCTTCGTCACCGGCTCCTGGGGCCTGGGCGAGACCGTGGTGCAGGGCGCGGTCAATCCTGACGAGTTCTACGTCCACAAGACCACGCTGGCCGCCGGCCGCCCGGCGGTACTGCGCCGCAATCTGGGCTCCAAGCTGATCAAGATGGTCTACACCGACGACACCAGTGCGGGTCGCTCCGTCGAGACCGTAGACGTGCCGGTGCCGGACCGTCACCGTTTCTGCATCAGCGATGCCGATGTCGAGGCCCTGGCGCGCCAGGCCATGATCATCGAGAAGCACTACCAGCGTCCGATGGATATCGAATGGGCGCGTGATGGCGACGACGGCAAGCTCTATATCGTCCAGGCGCGTCCGGAAACGGTCGTCAGCCAGGAAGAGGGCGGCAACCTCGAGCGCTTCCAGCTGCGCGAGAAGGGTCGCACTCTGGTCACCGGACGTGCCATCGGCCAGCGTATCGGCCAGGGCGCGGTGCGCGTGATCGACAACCCGGAACAGATGGACAAGGTGCAGGTCGGCGACGTGCTGGTCACCGACATGACCGATCCGGACTGGGAGCCGGTCATGAAGCGCGCCTCCGCCATCGTCACCAACCGTGGCGGACGTACCTGCCACGCGGCGATCATCGCGCGTGAGCTGGGCATTCCGGCCGTGGTCGGCTGTGGCGACGCGACCTCGGTGCTCGCCGAAGGCCGCGAAGTGACGGTCTCCTGCGCCGAAGGCGATACCGGCCACGTCTATGACGGTATCCTCAACTTCGATCGCACCGTCACCAGCGTCAATGAGATGCCGGAGATTCCGTTCAAGATCATGATGAACGTCGGCAACCCGGACCGCGCCTTCAGCTTCTCGCGTCTGCCGAATGCCGGTGTGGGCCTGGCGCGCCTCGAGTTCATCATCAACCGCATGATCGGCGTGCACCCCAAGGCGCTGCTCGACTACGCCACCCTGCCCATCGATCTGCAGCAGACCATCGATGCGCGCACCGCCGGCTACGCAAGCCCGGTCGACTTCTACGTCGACAAGCTGGTCGAGGGTATCTCGACCCTGGCGGCCGCCTTCCATCCGCAGAAGGTCATCGTGCGCATGTCGGACTTCAAGTCCAACGAGTACGAGAACCTGATCGGCGGCAAGATGTACGAGCCGGGCGAAGAGAACCCGATGCTGGGCTTCCGTGGCGCCTCGCGCTACGTGTCAGATACCTTCCGCGACTGCTTCGATCTGGAATGCCGTGCCCTCAAGCGCGTGCGTGACGAGATGGGGCTGACCAACGTCGAGATCATGGTGCCCTTCGTGCGCACCACCGGCGAGGCGGAGCAGGTCATCAAGCTGCTGGGCGAGAATGGTCTGGTACGTGGCGAGAACGGCCTGCGCGTCATCATGATGTGCGAGCTGCCGACCAACGCGCTGCTGGCGGATCAGTTCCTCGAGCACTTCGATGGCTTCTCCATCGGGTCCAACGACCTGACCCAGCTGACCCTGGGGCTGGATCGTGACTCCGGCATCGTCGCTCACCTCTTCGATGAGCGTAATCCGGCGGTCAAGCAGCTGATGTCGATGGCGATCCGTGCCTGCAAGGCGCAGGGCAAGTACGTCGGCATCTGTGGTCAGGGCCCGTCGGACCATCCGGAGCTGGCCAAGTGGCTGATGGAGGAGGGCATCGACAGCGTCTCCCTCAACCCGGATTCCGTGCTGGAAACCTGGTTCATGCTGGCGGACAAGGAGCTGGTGTAACCCAGGCTTCCCAGGATGGTGACCTGACGCGCTGAGGCGCAGACGGTCGTTGTCACCCAGGGCGCCCATCGCACTCAATGTGCGGTGGGCGCTTTTCGTTGCGTGCCTGAAACCTGAATGATTGGTCAGTTCAGGTATTAGACCAATGGGGGGGGGGAAGCAGCACAAAGACGTCAGTTAGTAACAAATGGCAACAAAATGATCTCGATTGCGCGACTAAATGATTATCTTTCTACCTTATGTAAAAAAGGCAGTCATTTATAATCCCAGCCACCCCGCTGACCACAATATCCATGGTGGCAATGAATCCATGGTGACTATGAGTTCATGGTGACTATGACGGCAGGCCTCACCGGTAGCCAGCACTGCGGTGGCACGCAACAACCGACCTTTCAGACACAATCCAAGGTAGTCGTAACGTGAAACAGTCTTTATGGAAAAACATCGGCGTCCAGGTAGTCATCGCCATGATCCTGGGTGCAGGTGTCGGGGCGTACATGGGCGAAGACGCCTCGATGTTCGCGCCACTGGGTGAGCTGTTCATTCACCTGATCAAGATGCTGGTCGTGCCGCTGATCGCGGTCTCCATCGTGTCGGGAGCCGCCAATCTGGGCGACAGCCCTTCTGCCGGCAAGATCGGTATCTCCACCTTCGCCTTCTTCATGCTGACCTCTGCCGTGGCCGTGATGCTGGCGCTGGTGATGGGGCATGTCTTCCAGCCGGGCAGTGGAGTGGACCTGGAAAGCGCCAAGGGCATGTTCTCCAATGCCTACGCTGACAAGGGCAGCGTGCCGGGCGTGATGGACACCATTCTGGGCATGGTGCCGACCAATATCTTCGGTGCACTCACCGATGCCAATATCCTGCAGATTCTGGTGTTCTGTCTGTTCCTCGGCATTGGCCTGTCCAAGACCGGTGAGCGTGGCAAGCCGCTGATCGAAGGTCTCAACACCGTCATCGAAGCCTTCGTGTGGATGATCAACGTGGTGATGCTGATCGCGCCGATCGGCGTCTTCGGCCTGATGGCGGACGCCGTCGGCACCTTCGGCTTCGATGTACTGACGCTGGTGATGAAGCTGTTCCTCGTCTACATGGGCGCCATCCTCATCTACGGCTTCGTGTTCTACCCGCTGGTGGTCAAGTTCGGCTCTGACGTGCCGCTGGGTCGCTTCATGTCCGCGATGAAGAAGCCGCAGGCCGTCGCTCTGTCCACGGCGTCCTCCATGGCGACCCTGCCGGTCAACATGGAAGTCTGCGAGAAGGAGCTGGGCCTCAAGAACGCCACCTCTGCCTTCGTGC
The DNA here is from genome assembly GCF_046566945.1 of Cobetia sp. SIMBA_158. Classification (NCBI taxonomy): domain Bacteria; kingdom Pseudomonadati; phylum Pseudomonadota; class Gammaproteobacteria; order Oceanospirillales; family Halomonadaceae; genus Cobetia; species Cobetia sp. SIMBA_158. Next base: position 18,500 of record NZ_JAWJYL010000004.1, on the reverse strand, counting down.
TGCCGCTGGGCGCGACCATCAACATGAGCGGCAATGCCATCTATTACGGGCTGGTGGCGATGTTCTTCGCCCAGGTCTTCAATGTCGACCTCGGCTTCTCCGCCTACGCCGCCATCGTGTTCACCGCGACTCTGGGTGCCATCGGTCAGGCCGGTGTGCCGGGGCCGTCGTTCCTGGTGGTCGCCGTGCTGCTGGCTGCCGGTATTCCCATCGAAGGCCTGCCGCTGCTGTTCGCGCTGGATCGTATCTTCGACATGACGCGCACCGCGCTCAACATCACCGGTGACGCTGCCTGCGCCGCCGTGGTGGACCGCTTCGCGCGTGCCGATGATGCGGCTGCGGCCTCTCAGGCCGGTGCTCAAGCCGGCTCACAGACCGCTGAGCCTGCCAGCACTCGCTGAGTCCGCGATTTTGAACGCGAAACGCCCCCGCAACCTGCCTGGTTGCGGGGGCGTTTTCATTGCGGCTCGCACCGCGGCGCGAGACGGCGACTCAGGGAGTCGGCTGGGTACGGATCAGTGCTTCCTTGGCGGTGATGACGCCATTGTTGTCGGCGTAGAGATAGTCGCCCGGCACGATGGTGACGCCGGCGAAGGTGACCGGGATATCGCGCTGGCCTTCGCCGCGCTTGATGCTGGGGCGCGGGTAGCAGCCCAGTGCCTGCACGCCGAGATTGGTGGCGTGGATCTCATCCACATCGCGGATGCAGCCATACATGATCACGCCGGCCCAGCCACTCTTGGCGGCCTGCTCGGCGAGCATGTCGCCCAGCATGGCGCAGCGCATCGAGCCGCCGGCATCGACGACCAGGACGCGGCCTGCGCCGGGCTCCGCGACGGCTTCCTTGACCAGCGAGTTGTCCTCGAAGCACTTGATGGTCACGACTTCGCCGCCGAAGGACTCGACGCCGCCGTAGTTGATGAACAGTGGCTCGAGCACCTGCACGTCGGGGAACTCATCGCAGAGGTCGGGGGTGGAGATGGGATGCGTCATGTCGGATTCCTTGTGCTGGGCGGCCGAGGCAGGCCGCTTGAGGGACGGAGCGCTTTGATTGCTGCAATGCCACAACCCCGAGAATGCCCGATACGCCAGGGCTTTGCATCTCTACCAAGGCCTGGCGGCAAAGTGACGCCAGTGGCTCGACAGGCTGGCTGGTGGGCAAGCGGACTGGTGGCTAGACGTTTAGGTGATCAGCCGGGCTGGTAGTCAGCCGAGCTGGTGATTGGCCGAGAGGGGTGCAAAAGGGCAGCGGCAGGCAATGTTGCCGGCTTGCGACGTCACAAGTAGTCAAAACGCCACTCTTGAAACACTGTTCTATATCTACCACGATGCTCCTGCAACCCATGACAGGCGCGGTCTTGCCGTCAGTACCTGGCCGGCAGCTGCCTGTGCCGCCCATTGGATCAAGGAGCAATACATGAGCAAGTCACGTCTTCTGGCCGCCCCGTTGGCTACCGTTTCCTTCGCCGCTCTCGCTCTGGCGCTCAGTGGTCATGCTCAGGCGGCTGGCAATGCCAGCGAAGGGCTCTACATCGGTGCCGGTACCGGCTTCTCCAGTCTGGAGAATGATGATTCCGATGAGGCCGGTGACTTCATCGAATCCGGCAGCGATGACTTCGATGTGGATGATGATGACAACGTCTACAAGGCCTTCGTGGGCTATCAGTATAATCCGTACTTCGCCACTGAGGCCTTCTACACCGACTTGGGGACTGTCCAGCTCAAGGGCAATGACTTCAGCAATACCGATCTCGAGTCCAAGGCCTACGGTGTCAACGTGGTGGGTATCCTGCCCATCGGTCAATACTTCTCGCTGTTCGCCAAGGCGGGGATGGCCAAGTGGGAAACCGATGTCGATGGCAATCTGGGCAATTCCAGTGTCGATCTGAAGGACAACGACGGCTTTGATCCGGTCTATGGTGCCGGTGCACAGGTCAATCTGGACCCGTTCCTGATCCGTGCCGAGTACGAGCGCTATGACTTCGACAGCGATTATCAGGTGGATGCCTTCACCGCCTCGGTCGGCTACAAGTTCTGAGGCAGTGCGCTTGCGCCTACTGAGCTTGTCGCAGGCATGAAAAAACGGGCCGTCCCTTGAGGGGCGGCCCGTTTCATTGTCTGGCATGACGCCAGTTGGCATGACGCCAATGCTGATGTCAGAGGAGAGTCATGCAGTGGCGCATGACTCTCCGCCTGATCAGGCTTCCTGGGTGACCGGAATCACGTTGGAAGCGGCGTTCTGGAACTCTTCGATCTCATGGAAGTTCAGGTAGCGATAGATCTCGCCCGCCATGGCATCGAATTCGCCCATGTAGCCCTGATATTCCTCGACGGTCGGCAGACGACCGACCACGGCCGCGATGGCGGCAAGCTCGGCAGACGCCAGGAAGACGTTGGCGCCGTCACCCAGACGGTTCGGGAAGTTGCGCGTGGAGGTGGACACCACGGTGGACTTGGCAGCCACACGTGCCTGGTTACCCATGCACAGTGAGCAGCCCGGCATTTCCATGCGCGCGCCGGCACGGCCGTAGATGCCGTAGTAGCCTTCCTCGGTCAGCTGGTGCTGGTCCATCTTGGTCGGCGGTGCCAGCCACAGCTTGGTCTTCAGGCTACCGGCCGGCTGCTTCTCGAGCAGCTTGCCTGCGGCGCGGAAGTGACCGATGTTGGTCATGCACGAGCCGATGAAGACTTCGTCGATCTTCTGACCGGCGACGTCGGACAGCAGACGGGCATCGTCCGGGTCGTTCGGCGCGCACAGTACCGGCTGGTCGATCTCTGCGAGGTCGATCTCGATGATCTCGGCGTATTCGGCGTCCTTGTCGGCACGCATCTGGCTCGGGTTGGCCAGCCACTCTTCCATGCCCGCAATACGACGCTCGATGGTACGGGCATCGCCGTAACCGTTGGCGATCATCCACTTGAGCAGGGTGATGTTGGACTTCAGGTACTCGGTCACGCTCTCGTCGGACAGCGTGATGGTACAACCGGCGGCGGAACGCTCGGCAGAGGCGTCGGACAGCTCGAATGCCTGTTCAGCCGTCAGATCTTCCAGACCTTCGATTTCGAGAATGCGGCCAGAGAAGGCGTTCTTCTTGTTGGCCTTGTCGACGGTCAGCAGGCCCTGCTTGATGGCGTACAGCGGGATGGCGTGGACCAGGTCACGCAGGGTGATGCCCGGACGACGTTCGCCCTTGAAGCGCACCAGGATGGATTCCGGCATGTCCAGCGGCATCACGCCAGTGGCGGCGGCGAAGGCCACCAGGCCAGAACCCGCCGGGAAGGAGATGCCCATCGGGAAGCGGGTGTGGGAATCACCACCGGTGCCGACGGTGTCCGGCAGCAGCATGCGGTTCAGCCACGAGTGGATGATGCCGTCGCCCGGACGCAGGGAGACGCCGCCGCGGTTCATGATGAAGTCGGGCAGGGTGTGGTGAGTCTCGACGTCGACCGGCTTCGGGTAGGCAGCGGTGTGGCAGAAGGACTGCATCACCAGGTCGGCCTGGAAGCCCAGACATGCCAGATCCTTCAGCTCGTCGCGGGTCATCGGGCCAGTGGTGTCCTGGGAGCCGACGGTGGTCATCTTCGGCTCGCAGTACATGCCCGGACGCACGCCTTCCAGGTTGCAGGCCTTGCCGACCATCTTCTGTGCGAGGGTGAAGCCCTTGCCGGTGTCCTTCGGCTGTTCCGGCAGGCGGAAGACGTCAGACGCCTCCAGACCCAGCTCGGTACGCGCCTTGTCGGTCAGACCGCGACCGATGATCAGCGGGATACGGCCGCCAGCACGCACTTCGTCCAGCAGGACCTGAGTCTTGAGGGAGAAGGTGGAGATGACTTCGTCGGTGTCGTGACGGCAGACCTTGCCTTCGTACGGGTAGATGTCGATGACATCGCCCATGGCCATCTTCTCGACGTCCATCTCGATGGGCAGGGCGCCGGCATCTTCCATGGTGTTGAAGAAGATCGGTGCGATCTTGTTGCCGATGCAGAAACCGCCGGCACGCTTGTTGGGCACGAACGGGATGTCGTCGCCGAAGAACCACAGCACGGAGTTGGTGGCGGACTTGCGTGAGGAGCCGGTGCCGACCACGTCACCGACGTAGGCAACCGGGAAGCCCTTGGCCTTCACTTCCTCGATCTGGGCCAGCGGGCCGACGACGCCATCTTCCTGCGGGTTGATGCCTTCACGCGGGTTCTTGAGCATCGCGTTGGCGTGCAGCGGGATGTCCGGACGTGACCAGGCGTCAGGCGCCGGAGACAGGTCATCGGTGTTGGTCTCGCCCGGCACCTTGAAGACGGCCAGCGAGATCTTCTCGGCCAGCGCCGGCTTGGACAGGAACCATTCGGCATCGGCCCAGGATTGCAGCACGGCCTGGGCGACGGCGTTGCCGGCCTTGGCGCGGTCAGCGACATCGTGGAAGGCGTCGAACATCAGCAGGGTGTGCTTGAGCTGTTCGCCGGCTTCCTTGGCCAGGCTTTCGTCGTCCAGCAGCTCGACCAGCGTGGCGATGTTGTAGCCGCCCTGCATGGTGCCGAGCAGCTTGACGGCATGTGTCTTGTCGATCAGCGGAGAAGCGGCTTCGCCACGTACGATGGCGGTCAGGAAGCCAGCCTTGACGTAAGCGGCTTCATCAACGCCCGGGGGAATGCGATTGGTGAACAGATCGAGGATGAACTCTTCTTCACCGGCCTGCGGATTCTTGAGCAGTTCGACCAGCTCTGCGGTCTGCTCGGCAGTCAGCGGCTTTGCCGGGATGCCCTGCTGGGCGCGTTCTTCAACCTGTTGACGGTAGGCTTCAAGCACGTGGGAGACCCTCATCTGTAATCGTGTCGAAATGCGCGGGCCAGTCGTCTTGAAGACGCAGGGCGGGGCACCTCGAGGCTTCTTGCGGGTAATTCAAGCGTCTTATTGCGAGCGAATCAGGCGCTACGGGGCGAATGCGAGTCTACTCAACTTTGTCGACAATGTTAAGGAGCGCCCAGTGGCGGGGGCTGAGACTTTGGTCGCCTATTGCGGCATAACATTCTGATATTTCATCTGATTGTCAGGAAATCACGCTGAGCAAACACTATGCGGCAACCCTGATGACGCGCTGATGACGCCCAGCGCGGTGCTGAGGCGAGGCCCTTTGGGCACCGACGGCGCGATGCTGTCGGCTCTCAGGTACGCACGGTATGATGGGGTTACCCCGAATCACACTTTCCGCCTCCCCCGAGGGCAACATGAGCCGTATTCTTTCCCCTTGCGTAGGTGTCTGCTCCACTACGGTCGGCGATAGCGTCTGTCGCGGCTGCCAGCGTCATGATCATGAGATCCTGGCCTGGTTCGGCTATGACAGTGACCAGCGCGCCCAGCGCATGCTGGCACTGGACGAGCTGCGCAGTCAGGTCGCCGCCCGCTGGCTGCGCGTCGCCGATGACGCCATGCTGGCCGAGCAGCTGACCCGCCATCGCATCCGTTTCCGTGCCGATCAGTCGGCGCTGTCACGCGCCGTTGAGCTGCTGCGCGTCGGGCGCACCCGCATCAAGGACCTGTCGGCTTATGGCATCGCACCACTGGCCCATGCGCGAGAACTTGAGCCCGAACAGCTTTTTGCCCATATAAACGATGAAATCATGGTGGAAGCGGCAAAGCGTGCCGATAATGATATGAACTCCGTCGTTGAGGTGTCTCCTGTCAGTCAGCAGCAGACGCAAGCGAGCGAGGCAAAAGACTGACGTGACAATGAATTCAATGACAGACGTGACCGAGCGCAATGTGATTGCGCCTGAGCAGAGCAAGCAGCATGATGATGTTCATGCTGGGCAGTATGGCGAGAGTGAGGCTGGGGCGCGCGTGATCGCAGCGTCGCAGGGGCCAAGCGATGAAGATACCGATGCCTTGCTGCCGGCGTCGCTGCTGGCCTTTCTGCCCTGCAGGACGCCCCTGAGCTGGGTCGAGGCGGCGCTTGAGAATCCGGAGCTGTTGCTGATCGACCATGCGCAGTGCGAGAAGAAAGCCGCCTCCACCGCCATGAGCCTGATGTACCGCTACGTGAACCGGCCACTGCTGTTGATCAAGATGTCACAGCTGGCGCGCGAAGAGCTGCTGCACTTCGAGCAGGTGGTCGGGCTGATGGAGAAGCGGGGCATCGTCTATCGGCATATCAAGGCCTCGCGCTATGCCGAAGCCCTGCGCCATCAGGTCAGGGACGAAGACCCGCAACGCCTGGTGGACATCCTGCTGATCGGCGCCCTGATAGAGGCAAGGTCGTGTGAGCGCTTCGCGCGCCTCATCCCGTATCTGGAACCAGAGCTTGCAAAGTTCTATCGCACTTTGGTTAAGTCAGAAGGACGTCACTATGAGGATTACCTCATGTTGGCGGAGCAATACACCAATGAACCACTGGAACCCCGTCTCGCGGTGCTACGTGAAGTGGAACGAGAGCTGATCGAAACCCCCGATGCTGTCTTCCGCTTCCACAGTGGTCAGCCGAGCGCACGACGGGCAGCACGCGCCTCGGCCAGGGTGGGTCGGGACGCGATGGATCAAGGCACGAGAGACTAAGGCAAGGATCAAGGACAGGGGATCACCGGCGCCGTGGCAGGGCTGGCGTTTCGTTCGCGACTTTGAAATGGATGACACATGACGCAGGAAACATCTGGTCAAGCTCAACTGGCACTGCTGGGACATTTCCAGCTGACGTTGGGTGATGACACGCTGACTCAGTTCAGCTACGACAAGGTCAAGGCGCTACTTCTGCATCTGCTGCTGCATGATCAGGCCGTCTCCCGTGCCGGGTTGGCGGAGTTGCTATGGCCGGATCAGGGGCTGTCCTCCGGACGGACCAACCTTCGCCACGCCTTGCACTGTCTGCGTCAGAGTCTCGGCGAAGAGGCCGACAATCTGTTGACGGTGTCGCGCCAGACCATCGCGCTCTCGCTGCCGGAGCACTGGGAGCTTGATCTCGACGAGCTCAACGGCCTGCTGCTGGCACCGCCCTCCGTCGCCACCCTGGGGGAGATTCTCACCCTGTATCGTGGCGACCTGGTCGAGGAGCTTTCCTTGACCCAGTGCCCTGACTTCCAGCGCTGGATGATCAAGGTGCGTGGCGAGTGGCGTCAGCGCGTCATCCAGTTCGCCGAGCGGGTGCTGGCCACGGACGAGCCGCTGCCCGATGACGTGCTGCGTACGCTGGTCAGCCGCTTCTCCGGTTACGGCCCCTTCCATGAGCGTCTCGTGCGTCAGCTGGCCGAAGGCGGCCAGTCGGCCGCGGCCCATGAGCAGTTCAATGCCTTCCTGCAGCAGCTGGCGCTCTCCGGTCAGCAGCCGGACCCCGGCTTCCTGCAACTGGCGCGCTACTGGTCCGATGGCAAGAGCGAGACCATGAGCGCCATGACGCCGCAGGGCGCCATCTCACGGACCCTGTCGCTGGACAGCGCGCCGCTGCGCGAAGAGGAAATCGATCACCGTCAGCTGTCGGTCATGGCCATTCGTCTGAGCGTCAAGGACAGTCATCGTGACCGCGTCTGGGCGCGTGCCTGTCTGACGCTGCAGATCGAGCTGCTGCGCTGGCTGGAGCAGCAGTGTCATCACCTGGGCGGCTTCTGGCTGCCGGGCGCCACGGGTGGCGTGGGCCTGGCATGCTTCGGCACCCACGGCCCGGCGCATCAGCTCGCCGAGCTGGTCGCGCTCTATGAGCACTGCAGCAAGGCGATCCCCGACGAGATCGCCAAGCTGTGGGACGGCGAAGGCAAGCCGCCGGCCTTCTCGCTGTCGGCGGGCCTGCACTCCGGTCAGGTCATCTACCTGCCGGAGCGTCAGCTGGCCGACCCACTGGGTCAGGTCACCCAATATTCCCTCGAGTTGATGACCGCCGCCGAAGGCAGCGAGCTGGTGATCTCCCAGGAAGCCAGTCAGCACATGCCGCCGGCACTGGACCTGCAGCCCCGCTTGACCTCGCGCCTGTTGGCCGCTGACGGTCGCGTGCGTCTGCGTGCGTTGGTGCTGGGCAGCAGTGTCGCCACCCGCGAATCCTCGCTGCCGACCTTGATCGGTCGTGAGGGCGAGCTGCGTCGTCTGCGCGATGCGCTGGCCCGCGCCAGCATCGGCCTGCGCCAGAGCGTGCTGGTCAGTGGCAACTCCGGCATGGGCAAGTCGGCCTTGATGGTCAATTTCCGTCAGCTGGAGCAGAGCCAGGATGTCGGGCTGTGCTGGATGCCGACCACGCGTCTCTCGCAGCTGGAGCCCTACAGTGTCGTGACGGCGCTGATTCGCTGGCGTCTGGACGGCAATATCGATCGCGAAAGCGTCGAGCAGCTGTTCGAGTCTTCCGAGGCGTTGCAGGGCATCAGCGAGGAAGTGCGTCGCTCCTTCCATGCGGTGCTCGGCACGGCGGAAGATACTGCCGAAGACGAAGTGCTGATCCAGTCCAGCGAGACGGTCGAACGTGTCGTGCGCGTGCTGCATCTAGTGATCGAGAAGTCAGCCAGCCTGCGTCCGCTGGTGATGATGATCGATGACCTGCAGTGGCTCGACGAGCCGTCGCTCAAGGCGCTGGCTGGCCTGCAGGCGCGTCTGCCGATCAATATCGGCTTCATGCTGGCCGCGAGCCACAACGGTCGCGACAGCTTGGCGGTCAAGCTCAACTGGGACCAGCACATCGCGTTGGGTCGCTTGGACCCGATGCAGGTCTCGCGCCTGCTGTCGCACCTGTCACGTCGCTATCGCCTGCACCTGAGTCCGCGCATGCGCAGTCAGCTCATCGAGCGCTGCGATGGCGTGCCGCTCTACCTGCAGGAAATCTGCCGGCGTCTCGACATGGACCGCCGCGAAGGGCGTCCGGTGCAGCTCGACGAGTTGCCCAAGGGCCTGATCGGTCTGCTCTCCAGTCGTATCGATCAGCTGGAAGAGGGGCGTGATGTCGCCCACGCCGCCGCGGTATTGGGGCGTGTCTTCAAGCTGAGCTTCGTGCGCCAGAGCTGTGAGTTCGAGGAGGGCCGCCTCAAGCGTGCCATCGAGAACATGCAGCGCCTGGAGATCATCGAGGCCTGCAGCAGCGACAGTGAATTCGACTACCAGTTTACCCATCAGCTGATCCAGGAAGCGGCCTACCTGTCGTGTCCACGGGATGTGCGGCGCCGGATTCACCATCAGGTGGTCGCGCTGATCGAGGACAAGTATCCCGCCTGGATCAGTCGTCACCCCGGCTACTTCGCCGTTCACCTGCGCAAGTCGCAGAACTTCAGCCGTGCCGCGCGTTACTTCGAGCTGTCGGCGCGTGAGGCGCTCAAGATCAGCGCCAACCGCACCGCGCTCAAGATGGCGGACAACGGCCTGGCCTGCCTCAAGCATGTCGATGGTCAGGAAGAGCGCGAAGTCAGCCTGCTGACGGTACGTGGCCAGTCCGGCTTCGCGCTGGAAGGCCATGGCTCACGCATCGCCCACGAGAGCTTCGTGCAGGCACGCAACCTGCTCAGCAGCCCTGCGCTGGTCGAGGACGACGAGCCGGACCTCGAGCAGGCCTTCATCGTCAAATGGGGCCTGTGGGTCGGCTGCAGCGAGCGTCATGCCCACGCCGATGCCTTCGCGCTGGCCTCGGGCCTCAGCGAGCTGGCGGAAGAGCTTTCCGATGATCGCTATCGTCGCCTGGCCGATTATGCGCGTGCCCACTGCGAGTTCTGGGCCGGTCGCGTGCGTGTGGCGGGCGAGCACCTGGATGAGATCGATCCGGTCAACCATCCGATGGTGCTTGAATGGCTGCCGTTCAGCGATCACCCGCAGGTGGCGGCCTCCTGTCTGCAGAGCTGGACATCGTGCCTGCGCTGCGACTACGTGAAGGCCGAGCAGCAGGCCGAGGCGGCGATTCGCATGGCCGAGCAGATCGGTCAGCCCGGTTCGCTGGCGATGGCGCTGATGTTCTCCACCTCTCTGTATCGCCAGCTGGGCCACACCCATCTGGCGACCCAGCGCGCCGAGCGGGCCCTGGAAGTGACGCGTTCAGCGGACCTTCACCTGTGGCACATGGCAGCGCATGGTGTGCTGGGCTGGGCGCGGGCGATGAATGGCGACCGCGATGGCCTGTCCATGCTGCAGTCGAGCATGAACGAGTTCGCGGAGCTGACCGGACGCGAGCGTCATCAGCGGCCCAACCTGTGGTACATGGACGCCGTGATGGCGCTGGGCGAGCACGCTGCCGCCGAGGAATACATGGAGAAGGTGCTGCTGGTCGCCCAGGAGCGCAATTCCTTCTACCTGTCAGAAGTCAGCTATCTGGTCGCGAGCCTGCGCAGTGCTCAGGGGCTGCCGCTGGAGAAGGTGCGCTCCCTGATCGAGCAGGGGCTGTCCTACTCCATCGAGCAGGAAAACACTCACCATGAGGCCATGGGGCTTGCCACCTGGCTGCGTCTGGTCGATGCCCATGATGCCGAGCGGTGTCAGCGTCTGAAGGTATTGCTGGAAGAGCTGCCGAGCGCCGATGCCCCTGCGGTACTGGGCTGGCATCAGCTGGTGGAGATTGCCGAGGGGCGTGCGCGCCGCAAGGCATCGTCACCGGCCTGAGCGAAGCGTCTGGCGCAGCGAAGCGCCTGATACTGTGAGAGCGTAAGAAAAAAGCCCCGCTGCCGTGATCGGCAGCGGGGCTTTTTGGTGTGTGCAAGCGATCAGCCGTGGGTGATCGCATCGACCAGCGGCAGCGCAAATTCACGCAGCTCCGGCCCCTGGCCACGGGCGATGATGTCGAAGGCCTGAGTCGGGCGCCAGTCGCCGAGCACGATGCGGCGCGCCGGCTCGCCATCGATCTCGAGTTCATGCACCGCCGGACGATGCGTATGGCCATGGATCAGCGTGCGCACGTCATGCTCACGCATCTCGCGCACCACTTCCTCGGGCGTGACGTCCATGATCGCCTCATCCTTCTCGCTGTTGGTCTCGCCGGACTGCATGCGCAATGACTGGGCCAGCGCCAGACGCTGCTCCAGCGGCATGGCCAGAATCTGCGCCTGCCACTGAGGGTCGCGGGTCATGGCGCGGAACTTCATGTAGGCCTCGTCGCGGGTGCACATGCTGTCGCCGTGCATCAGCAGCACGCGCTCGCCGTCCAGCTCGATCACGCTTGGGTCGGGCAGCAGCGTCACGCCGGCCTCGGCCGCGAAGGTCTCGCCGACCAGGAAGTCGCGATTGCCGTGCATGAAGAAGATCGCGGTGCCGCGCTCGGCGATGCGCTTGAGCGCAGCGCTCATGCTGTCGGTGAAGTCGTTGCGATAGTCATCGCCGACCCAGACCTCGAAGATGTCACCCAGCAGGAACAGACGCTCGACGGCAGGCTGGCAGGTAGCCAGGCGTGCCAGATAGTCGAGGAAGCCCTGGGCGATCTCGGGCGTGTCGGGTTGCAGGTGCAGGTCGGAGATGAAGAGGGTGGTGGCAGTCGTGTTCATGGTCGGGGTCCGCGAAGGTGGGCGGTCAGCAGGGCATCGCAAGGGCGCACTGCCGTGGGAGTTCATAACGCAAACCGCCCAGCCTGGCACTCGCGATCACGAGGCAAGGCCGGGCGGCAGGCACGCCTTGCGGCGTGATCAGGCGAAATCGCTTATTCGGTGATTTCAGCGCTGGTGATGATCACGTCTTCTGCCGGCACGTCGGCGTGGCCGTCGCGACGGGTGGTCTTGACCGCTTCGATCTTCTCGACCACGTCCATGCCTTCGACGACCTTGCCGAACACGCAGTAACCCCAGCCCTGGCTGGTCTTGCTGGTGAAGTTCAGGAAGTCGTTGTCATTGACGTTGATGAAGAACTGGGCGCTGGCGGAATGCGGATCCATGGTGCGAGCCATGGCCACGGTGCCGCGGTCGTTCTTGAGGCCGTTGTCGGCTTCGTTCTCGATCACGCCATTGGTCGGCTTCTGGTTGAAGTCGGTGTCAAAGCCACCGCCCTGAACCATGAAACCCGGAATGACGCGGTGGAAAAGGACATTGCTGTAGTGGCCTTCACGCACGTACTGCTCGAAGTTGGCCGCGGTCTTCGGGGCCTTCTCGTGGTTGAGTTCGAGGGTGATATCGCCGTAGTTGGTGTGAAGAACGATCATTCGGGCTTCCCGGTCATCTGTCTTGCTCAAGTGTCAGGCAGGCGCGGCTTCATGGCATCGCCTGCGGGCGTCGCGCTATAATAGCGGCTTTGCATCCAGACACGAAAGCCTGAGCGGGCGGCAGGCGCGTGGATGCAGCCCCGATCATCCGTCTTGTTGTCCTTGCGCACGTTCGTTCAACCACATGACGACCCGCAATACGACGCCCAGGAACCACACAGAGGTGCAGCGAAACTTCATGAGTACCGAGACCCAGAGCGCCCCGAACTTCGTGCTTAACCAGATCCGCGAAGAACTCGAGGCCGGCCGTGCCGATAAGGTTGTCACGCGTTTCCCGCCGGAGCCCAACGGCTTCCTGCATATCGGGCACGCCAAGTCGATCTGTCTGAACTTCGGTCTGGCGCAGCAGCTCGGTGGCGATTGTCACCTGCGCTTCGATGACACCAACCCGGCCAAGGAAGAGCAGGCCTATATCGACGCCATCAAGGAAGACGTCGAATGGTTGGGCTTCGAGTGGGCCGGCAAGGTGCGCTTCGCTTCCGATTATTTCGACCAGCTCTATGCCTGGGCCCAGCACCTGGTGCGTGAAGGCAAGGCCTATGTCGATGACCTGTCGCCGGACGAGATTCGTGAATATCGTGGCACGCTGAAGGAGCCGGGTCGCCCGAGCCCTTACCGTGAGCGTAGCCCCGAGGAAAACCTCGATCTGCTCGAGCGCATGAAGAAGGGCGAATTCGGCGAGAGCGAGAAGGTGCTGCGTGCCCGCATCGACATGGCGGCGCCCAACATCAATCTGCGTGATCCGATCCTCTATCGTATCCGTCATGCCAGCCATCACCAGACCGGCGACAAGTGGAAGATCTACCCGTCCTACGATTTCACGCATGGTCAGTCCGATGCGCTGGAAGGCGTGACGCATTCCATCTGTACGCTGGAATTCGAGGACCATCGCCCGCTGTATGAGTGGTTCCTCGCCAACCTGCCGGTACCGGTCACGCCGCGTCAGATCGAGTTCGCGCGTCTGAACCTGGATTACACCGTCACTTCCAAGCGCAAGCTGAAGCTGCTGGTGGACGAAGGCGTCGTCGATGGCTGGGATGACCCGCGCATGCCGACCATCTCGGGCATGCGTCGTCGTGGCTACACGGCCGCTTCCATTCGCAAGTTCTGCGACATGATCGGCGTGAGCCGCGCGGATGGCGGCATGGTCGAGATCGGCATGCTGCACCACGCCATCCGTTCCGACCTGGAAGACAACGCGCTGCGGGCCATGTGCGTGCTCAATCCGCTCAAGGTGGTGCTGACCAACCTGCCGGAAGGTCATGAGGAAGTCTTCGAGGTGCCGGGCCATCCGGCACGTGACGACATGGGCACGCGCCAGATTCCGCTGACCCGTGAGCTGTGGATCGACGCCGACGACTTCATGGAAGACGCGCCGAAGAAGTTCTTCCGTCTCGCGCCCGAGAAGGAAGTGCGTCTGCGCAACGGTTACGTCATCCGCTGTGATGAAGTGATCAAGGATGAGGCCGGCGAGATCGTCGAGCTGCGTTGCAGTGTCGACCTCGATACCCTCGGCAAGAACCCGGAAGGCCGCAAGGTCAAGGGTGTCATCCACTGGGTCAGCGCCGAGCACGCGGTGCCGGTCGAGGTGCGTCAGTACGAGAACCTGTTCCTGGAAGCCGAGCCGGACCGTGACAAGGATGTCGACTTCCTTGAGCATCTCAATCCGAACTCGCTGAGTATCGTCAAGGGCTTCGGTGAGCCGAGCCTGCGCAATGCCGCGCCGGAAACGCGTTACCAGTTCGAGCGTATCGGCTACTTCGTCGCCGACCGCCATGACTGCGTCGATGGCGCGCTGGTCTTCAACCGTACCGTCAGCCTGAAGGACGGTTGGGCCAAGGCCCAGAAGAAGGGTTGATGGCAGCCAGGCCTCCTGCGGGAGGTCTGCTGGCATGACTTTTGACCCGCTTCACGGCCCGCAGGCTGATCCTGTACCTTCGATGACGAAGCTGCATGACCGGCCTGCGGGCCGCTCCATTTCGCAAGGCTGACAGCGCACTGTCAGCAAAGTAGCCAAGGGCGATGACTGAATGATTTCACTCGAAGATGCCGCGAGCACACTGTCCATCTACAGTACCCTGAGCCGGACCAAGGCACCCTTCGTGCCATTGGAAGGCAACAAGGTGCGCATGTACGTCTGTGGCGTGACGGTCTATGACCTCTGTCACATCGGCCATGCGCGTGTGATGGTGGCCTTCGACATCATCACGCGTTACCTGCGTGCGCGTGGCTATGACGTCACCTATGTGCGCAACATCACCGATATCGACGACAAGATCCTCAAGCGTGCCGACGAGAATGGCGAAGCCTTCGAGGCGCTGACCGAGCGCATGATCCAGGCGATGCACGAAGACGAGGGGCGTCTGGGGATCCTGCGTCCTGATCGCGAGCCACGGGCGACCGCGCACATCGGCGATATCATCGCGATGACCGAGACGCTGGTCGACAAGGGCTTTGCCTACGCGGCCAGCAACGGTGATGTCTACTACCGTGTGCGTCGTTTCGAGGGCTACGGCAAGCTCAACAACCGTCAGCTCGACGACATGCAGTCCGGCGCGCGCGTGGAAGTGGAAGAGGCCAAGGAAGATCCGCTCGACTTCGTGCTGTGGAAGGCCGCCAAGCCGGGCGAGGCCAGCTGGCCGTCTCCCTGGGGCGCGGGCCGTCCGGGCTGGCATATCGAGTGCTCCGCGATGTCGACCTGCTGCCTGGGCAACACCTTCGATATCCACGGCGGCGGGCCTGACCTGACCTTCCCGCATCACGAGAACGAGATCGCCCAGTCCGAAGCCGCCACTGGCCAGCAGTATGCCAACGTGTGGATGCACGCCGGCGCGGTGCGTGTCGGGCAGGACAAGATGTCCAAGTCGCTGGGCAACTTCTTCACGATTCGTGATGTGCTGGAGCAGCACAACCCGGAAGTGGTGCGTTATCTGCTGGTGGCCAGCCACTACCGTAGTGCGATCAGCTATGAAGCCAACTCGCTGGATGAGGCGCGTCGTTCGCTGGAGCGCTTCTACAATGCGCTGGAGAACGTCACGCCCGAACAGGGCGAGGTGTCAGGCGACTGGCGGGTACGCTTCGTGGCTGCCATGGATGACGACTTCAATACGGCCGGTGCGCTGTCGGTGTTGTTCGAGCTGGCTCGCGAGCTGAACCGTGCCAAGAAGGAGGCACCGCAGCAGGCGCCGGCGCTGGCCTTCGAACTGACCGCGCTGGGCGGCCTGCTGGGGCTGTTCGGCCAGGACCCGGCGGTCTTCCTCAAGGGCGATACTGCCACATTGGCGTTGTCGGAAGACGAGATCCAGGCGCAGATCGAGGCGCGTGCTGCCGCCAAGAAGGCCAAGGATTTCGCGGGTGCTGACCGTATCCGTGACGAGCTGGCCGCTCAGGGCATCATCCTCAAGGATTCCCGCGAGGGGACGACCTGGGTGCTGGAAGGCTGATGCCGTTGGCATGACGCATTGTCGCCGCGAAAATGTCACCGCGAAAAAAACCGCCGCCCCGAGAGGGGCGGCGGTTTTTTATGGCCAGTCGGGCGGGGTCGCCGTCGGGCGGCTGCTGATCAGCTGGCGAGGCGCTTGATCATGGCCTCGACCATGCGCGAGGACTGACGTGCGGCGACGTGCAGGAATTCCTCGAAGGATTGGCTGTTGTTGTCCTTGCCGGCGATGTCAGACAGCGCACGGATGACCACGAACGGCATCTCATAGACGAAGCAGGTCTGGGCGATGGCGGCGGCTTCCATCTCGGCGGCCAGCATGTCCGGGAAGCGCGAGCGAGTCAGCGCGACCAATTCCGGGTCTGCCATGAAGATGTCGCCGGTGCAGATCAGGCCTTCACGCGCCTTGATCTCGCCCTGGGCTTCGACGCACTCACGCGCGATCTTCACCAGTGCCGGGTCTGACGGGTAGGCGGCCGGCATCTGCGGCACCTGACCGTATTCGTAGCCGAACACCACGGCATCGACGTCGTGGTGACGCACTTCGCTGGAGATGACCACGTCGCCGATCTCCAGATCAGACGCGAAGCCCCCAGCGGAACCGGTGTTGATGATGGCGTCCGGCTGGTAGCGTTCGATCAGCTGGCAGGCGCCCACGGCGGCATTGACCTTGCCGATGCCGGACTGCAGCAGCACGATCTTGAGGCCGTGCAGCTGGCCGACGTGGAAGGTGGAGCCGGCATGTTGAGTCGTGGTGCTGTCTTCCAGCAGCTCGGCGAGGATGGCGACTTCCTCGGCCATGGCGCCGATGATGCCAAGTGTCTTGAGGGGCATGGTGAAATCCTGAAGCAGGGCCTGCGGGGCATCCTGTCATGCGATGCCCCGCGGCCAGGGGAGGTGTCAGCGAGAGGGTGCGTGCTTACTTGCCGGCCAGCTGGGCATCGTGCAGCTCGGCGGCGAACAGGGTGTTCTCCAGCAGCGAGGCAACGGTCATCGGGCCGACGCCGCCCGGTACCGGCGTGATCCAGCCTGCGCGCTCCGCTGCCGGGGCGAACTCCACGTCACCGACCAGCGAGCCGTTGTCGAGGCGGTTGATGCCCACATCGATGACGATGGCGCCTTCCTTGATCCACTCACCCTTGACCAGGCCCGGCTTGCCGACGCCGACCACGACGAGGTCTGCCTGGCGGACCTTGCTCTCCAGGTCCTTGGTGAAGCGGTGGCAGACGGTGGTGGTGCAGCCGGCCAGCATCAGCTCCAGTGACATCGGGCGACCGACGATGTTGGAGGCGCCCACGATGGTGGCGTCCATGCCGCGCACCTGCAGGCCGCTCTCGGACAGCAGCGTCATGATGCCCTTGGGGGTGCAGGGGCGCATTACCGGCAGGCGCTGCGCCAGACGACCGAGGTTGTAGGGGTGGAAGCCGTCCACGTCCTTGTCGGTACGGATGCGCTCGAGAATCGGGCGTGAATCGAGATGCGCCGGCAGCGGCAGCTGCACCAGGATGCCGTCGATGCTGGTGTCGTCATTCAGCTGGTCGACCAGGGCTTCCAGTTCCTGCTGAGTGGTGTCAGCGGACAGGCGGTGCTGGGTGGAGAGAATGCCAGCCTTCTCGCAGGCGAGGTGCTTGTTGCGGACATAGACCTCGGACGCCGCGTCTTCACCGACCAGCACGACGGCAAGCCCCGGAATACGTTCACCGGCATCACGACGCGCATCGACCTGACGGCCTACCTGTTGGCGTACGCGTTCGGCAATGGCCTTGCCATCTATCAGTTGTGCTGACATCAGCGATCATTCCTTCTCGTGGGCGATAAATGCAGGAGGGACAACGATGGCCAATTTTCGCATGCCTTGCCCTCCAGTCAACGCCGAATGACGACCTTGGTCGAAAGCTGTCATGGGCGTCAGGTCTTTCGCAGGCGCCCGACAGTGCAGAAGACGGCGCCAGGAGGCAGGCGAGAGTGGGGTCATGTCATGCGGTTGTCGCCTTGACGCTCCCTCTGTAGAGGCGCAGCAGAGGTAGAAGCAAAGGGAGAGACAAAGGGTGAAGCAGAGAGCGGGGTAAGGAGAAGGGTGGGGTAGATGGGAGAGGGCGGATGGCATAGAGGCAGAAAGCGTGAAGACGATAGTCAGTCCACCGGCGGCGCTCAGCCGTCGCAAGTCATCACTGCGTCAGTGGCAGAAGCGATGAAAGGCGTGGCGCCTTGTATCAGCAAGGAGAGATGTTGGAGGCTGCAGGGATGAAAGCCCGCGACATGACATTGGCATGACAGCGCGAGGGGCAAACGATTCTTTTGGAAAGAATTCACGTAAGGGCTTGACCGCAGACGAAAGTTCGGTAGAATACGCCTCGCATCGACGGGGTTCGACGGTCGGTTGAAGACGGTTTCGGGATATAGCGCAGTCTGGTAGCGCGCCTGCTTTGGGAGCAGGATGTCGGGGGTTCGAATCCCTCTATCCCGACCACTTGAATACAACGTATCGCAAGGCTTCGGTCTTCTGAAACAGTATTCAGGGCTTTGTCCGGAGGTTGACTCGCAGCATTAGTTTCTGCGCCTATAGCTCAACCGGATAGAGCAACGGCCTTCTAAGCCGTAGGTTGCAGGTTCGAGTCCTGCTGGGCGTGCCATCGAGATGACGTTTGTCATCGAAGTGGATGTCGGAATGCTCTTCATTGAGCCTGATGACTGCGACCAGACGATGTGAAGATGTTCATGCAGTGGTGGGTGTAGCTCAGTGGTAGAGCCCCGGATTGTGACTCCGGTGGTCGTGGGTTCGAACCCCATCATCCACCCCATTGCATGTCAGCTTGAGCAGTATCAACGAGATGGAGACGGCAGGCTTTCTGTCCAACCTCCAGAAGTGGTGGGTGTAGCTCAGTGGTAGAGCCCCGGATTGTGACTCCGGTGGTCGTGGGTTCGAACCCCATCATCCACCC